>NZ_JBWKPF010000005.1:0-20638 GCF_059418105.1 Pseudomonas sp. GW821-FHT09C09 | reverse complement strand
GCACTCGTAGCTCAGCTGGATAGAGTACTCGGCTACGAACCGAGCGGTCACAGGTTCGAATCCTGTCGAGTGCACCATATACCAGAAAGCCCGCGTTTAACGCGGGCTTTTTGCTGTCCGGGATTTGAGTTTTCCTGTCACGCATCCTTTCTCATCAAAATCGACCTGAGCACTGCGGCCTCGCTTGAGGTCGTAACGATAAGTCGTTGCCGAATTGCGGATGCTGATCTTGTCAGGCTTTCCCAGGGCGCTTTCAACATCCTGCTGGCTCATGCCGGCGATGATTCGTTGATTGATGATTGCTTCGCGCTTCTGTCGTGCGTCGATCAGGTCTCCGCATTTGTCTTGGGTGCGCCCTACGACGGCCATTTACCGCTTTCTGATATTCATGCCGGATATTTCTTCGTGTCGGGCTTCGGGTATCAATGCCACTGTCGAGCCGGGCGAGTAGGGGCGTACCTCCTGAAGTGAAAGGCGCTCATTGTTGGCGCAACTCAGCGTCGTGAATGTGAGGCTGCCGTCAGCAGCTTCGCAGCGGTGAAGTGTCGTTGTGTTCCCTGTGGATGGGAGGCAGAGCAGGGTGGTCAGCATGAGTCGGGATGTTTTCGATGGCATTCGGCGTCCTCCATGACGATCCCTTTCAAGCGTAGCCGGCAGTTTTTTCAGCGCCGGTGTGTTTTCTTTTCAGGATGAGTCGTCGGAGTCTGAAGAGTCAGGACGGCGCTCAGCTTTGTCTCGCAAGCGCTTGTTTCAGCCTAGATTTTTAACGTTTAAAACCGTCAGGCGGTGTATCATTGCGCCCGTCAGCCCCGCCGGGGCTTATGGAAAACTTCCATGGACTTACCCAGTAGATACTCAGTACCCCGTTTTACCAATCATGAATTGACTGATTGATCCTTCCGGCGTGCCCCGCTGCTGGGAGTGGAGTTCGCCTATGTCCGAAATCGAAGTAAAGAAAACACAGGAAAGCCTGCAGGATCGCCTGGCTCAGGTCGTTGAGCTGCTGCAGCGCCAGCGGGTCGTCGAAGACCTGACTCACCGCCAGGAAGGCGCACATCATGACCGGGTCGAGAACCTGGTCCACCGGCAAAATCTCGTCGAGCTGCAACGCAAGCTCGATGATCTGCACTCCGCCGACGTTGCCTACATTCTTGAAGCCCTGCCGCTGGACGATCGTCTGACGCTCTGGCAGTTGGTCAAGGCTGATCGCGACGGCGACATTCTTCTCGAAGTATCCGACTCCGTCCGTGAAACGCTGATCGCCGACATGGACGATCACGAGCTCCTGGCTGCTGCCAAGGACATGGATGCCGACGAACTTGCTGACCTGGCCTCCGAGCTGCCGCGAGACGTCGTCCATGAGCTGATGGAGACTCTGGATCAGCAGCAACGCGAGCGCGTGCGTTCGGCTCTCTCCTACGACGAGGAGCAGGTCGGTGCGCTGATGGACTTCGAGATGGTGACTATCCGCGAGGATGTCAGCCTCGAAGTGGTCCTGCGTTACCTGCGCCGTCTCAAAGAGCTGCCGGGTCATACCGACAAGCTGTTCGTGGTCGATTACGACGGTGTGCTCAAGGGCGTGCTGCCGATCAAGCGATTGCTGGTCAATGATCCGGAGAAACAGGTTTCCGAAGTGATGGCCAGCGATCCGGTGAGTTTCCACCCGGACGAAGATGCCTACGACGCCGCTCAGGCGTTCGAGCGTTACGACTTGATCTCGGCACCGGTGGTCGACAAGAACGGCAAGCTGATCGGTCGTCTGACCATCGACGAAATGGTCGATCTGATTCGTGAGGAGAGCGAAAGCGAAGTCCTCAACATGGCGGGGCTGCGGGAAGAGGAAGATATTTTCGCTTCCGTCTGGAAATCCCTGCGCAACCGTTGGGCGTGGCTGGCGATCAACCTGATCACGGCGTTCGTCGCGTCGCGGGTGATCGGCCTGTTCGAAGGGTCGATCGAGAAGCTGGTGGCGCTGGCCGCTCTGATGCCGATTGTGGCGGGTATCGGCGGTAACTCCGGCAACCAGACGATCACCATGATCGTTCGCGCCATGGCACTTGATCAGGTCAGCACGGGTAATACTTCGCGTCTGATGCGCAAGGAGCTCGCCGTTGCGTTGATCAACGGCCTGGTCTGGGGTGGAGTGATCGGTGTAGTGGCTTACATGCTCTACGGCAGTTGGTCGCTTGGCGTGGTGATGACGGCAGCGATGACGCTCAACCTGCTGCTGGCGGCGTTGATGGGGGTGTTGATCCCGATGACGCTGGCCAAGATGGGGCGCGACCCGGCAATGGGGGCTAGCGTGATGATCACGGCCATGACCGATAGTGGTGGCTTCTTCATCTTCCTGGGGCTGGCGACGATTTTCCTGCTCTGATCTCCTGTATCGAACAGCCCGCCGATTGGCGGGCTTTTTTTCGTCCTTGAAATCCCGGATTGCGGGCAAAAAAAAGCCAGCATTCATGCTGGCTTGAGATATTCGATTTGACTCAGGATGCGTCTGCGGCCATTTCGGCATCGTGGGCGATCAGCGAAACCAGTGCGTTCTGCTGGCGGTGGGAGAGTTGACGGAAGCGTTGCAGTAACTCGCGTTCGTGCAGCGAAAGCTCCGGGCTGTCGAGGCGCATGCTCAGCTCTTCGCCCAGTGCGCCTTCCTGAATAAGACTCTGCTCAAGGCGCGCAATGATCTCGGAGTTCATGCTGCGATGATGATTGCGAGCCACCTCGGCAATGCGTTCACGCATTCCGTCTGGCAGGCGTACGACGAACTTGTCAGCCGTACGGCTGGAATAAATTGCCTGTTTCAATGGGCGCATATATTTAACCGGTTAGTTCAGGGGAGCGGTTCTCGGGATTGGCCGCAGGATGAGTCGTAGGACAAGCATCCGCGCCAAATGGTTCAACCTGAATTGTTAAGAGGCTCGCATCATGCCTCAAAATTGCCAGATCATTGGCGTCAATTCTGTGACAAATATTGATCTGGGTAAAGGCGTAATGCCAGCACCAATTATCAGAAATGCGGACTGGTTTGAAAAGAATGAGCCGGCCCGTATCTCTGACCGCGTCCTGATGTGCAGGAACTGATGCCCGAAGGCGCCAGACCGTGCATGCTATGCGGCTAGAATCCTTGTTCCTTACCTTGTACAGGATAGTGGCAAATGGCCGATTTACTAGGGGCGTACACCTGCTCGGGGGCGTTTTCAGGATGGATGGCAAGCTTATTTATCTGATGGGGCCATCTGGCTCGGGCAAGGACAGCCTTATCGAGGCTGCGCGTGAGCGTTTGCATCTGCTGAATTGTGAGGTCATGCGCCGCGTCATTACTAGGTCGGCGGAATCTGTGGGGGAGGATGCGCTCAGTGTCACTCCTGAGGAGTTTGATCGACGCCGACGCGCCGGTGAATTTTCATTGTCATGGCAGGCGAACGGACTCTCCTATGGTATTCCTGCTGAAATGGACCAATGGCTGAAAACAGGGCGCCACGTATTGGTAAACGGATCGCGCGCGAATCTGCGCCAAGCACTGGAGGGTTATCCGACGCTGTTGCCGGTTTTGTTGACTGTCAGGGAAGAGGTGTTGCGGGAGCGTCTGCTTAAGCGTGGACGAGAGACGCTTGAGCAAATCAATGCCAGGCTTGCTCGCAACGCCTTGTTCCTGGAAAGGAGGTCAATCAGCAGGCCTGTGTTCCATCTCGACAATTCTGGCGAGTTGGCGGTGGCCGCTGATTATTTTGTGGAGTGGGTGAAGCTCAACGTAGTACCGGATCAAATTTGAACTTGCGGCCGGCTGCCAGTGCAAGCAAGAACAGCACTGCAAAAACGGCGCAACCGATCAGGGGCGGGGTGACTTCGGTTTGTTCGAACAGCGAAAAATGCAGGGCGCCGCTCAATAAGGCGAGGATCAAAAATCCTGCCGCTGACTTGGACATTCTGTACTCCTGAAGATGATTCAAAACACCAGGCGATCGATTGATTTGGCTTGCGACGTCTCGAGAGGGTCGCTGACTTCTTGCGAGTGGCTGCGCTGGTCACTCAGCACTGCCCACTGTGGCGCCTTTTGTACCTGCAAGTAATGCGGCATGCGCTGTGCAACCGGTTCAGTGCTCTCGGGGGCAAAGTGAAAGCCCACCAGAATCGTTAAAGCGATCGCGTTTGCAAGCAAGAGGGGGCGGTTCATGAGGCTGATCTCCGATCGTTCTTCTGCAGAGCAGCGAAGCAGTCGTCATGCCAACAGTTTAACCGCTGTTAAGTCCTTAAAAAACAATGATTTAAGAGGGTGGTTAAAAAATGGCGCATTGCAATGTGCAATGACGGTTATTTTTTGATGATGCAAATTGCACGGTAAATCGCCCTTCGAGATTGCGGGGCGCCTGCCTACACTTAAAATGCCCTACGGACGACATGACAAATCAGGGTTCGGCCGTTAACATGCTCGCCGTCCGTCGCGCAGCGTCTGCAAGCGACAACGTGTATGTCTCAGTAGCTCAATTGGATAGAGCATCCCCCTCCTAAGGGGAAGGTTGGCAGTTCGAACCTGCCCTGGGACGCCATATAGATTAAGGCCTCAAGCGTTTTTTTGATTACTTTCTTGCTTCTCATGGGTGCAGGGCGGGTGCAAAAAATGGCTCAGGCAATAAAAAGCCCCACCGAGGCTCAACCTGGTGGGGCTTTTTTGTATCGTACTAAATCAAGGAATGGCGACCGAGAGGCCTGAATTCGGCCCCGGCGGTAGACCGAGGACTGTATCTATCCCTGTTGATGCACGCAGATCGTCAAGAAGTTGCTGCGGGTGGAATTTTTTTCCGATGATTGCTTCCGACTCTCGCCGGGGATTTTCGGAGTGACGCGCCCGATAGGCAATGAGGTAAGGGATATCTTCAGACAACGCTTTTAAGCACAGACCCCTAATGTAAAAGCGATTGAACTCGCCCTCCGCTAGAGTTTGTGGCGCTGTATGCGGGATTAGGGCTTGTGTAAACCCACCGTTGGGCTTCCTGCGACTCTCGTGGCTTTTGAGAAGTCTTCGATCTCGAATCTGACCTTCTAGCCAGGAATCGGTCTGATTCTGTGCTGCTTCCATAAGCGTGTCAGGCCAAACTCGCAATCCCTCCTCATTCAAGCGCTGGCTCGGGTAGAGGCTTCCTCTGTCCAAATCAAATGTGACTTCCTGGACCATATTCGCGCGAACATCCGCACCCATGTCCCTGTACTCAAGACCCATGATTACTTCCCTTCGTTGTCCATCGCGGGCAAGACCTAGCCCTCTTGAGTGAAGGCTTGGCGTCCATCCGCCAGCCTAAACATCGTCCCTGCGTCACCACTCCGGCGCAGTCAATTCGACGCTAGCACTTTGATGGCGCAATCATCAACAGACGCAGATCAATGCAACTCAGGGAAGTGTTGCAAGTCGTCTCCTAAGACGCGGCGGCGTCGCGGATTCTCAATACAGTGGTGGTGGAGCAGTTGGCGTGCCGAGCCGTTGCGCGAATGCCCAGGCCGGCGCCGAGCAGTTCGGAAACGCGCCTGTGAAGATCCTCGTCTACTGGGCGGCCCTGATATTTGCCGGCAGCTTTCGCTTTCTCGATGCCTTGGGCCTGGCGTTCGCGGCGCTGCTCGTAATCCTTGCGCGCGATCGCGGCCATCATCTCCACCAGCATGGAGTTGATCGCACCCAGCATCCTGCCGGTGAACTCGTCGCCCTTGGTGTCTTGCATTCCTTGGTAGCTGGTCGGAAGGTCGAGCGCGACGATGCGCAAGCCCTTGGAGTCGATGGCGGCCTTAAGTTTGTGCCAGTCCTCAACAGGAAGGCGCGAGAGGCGGTCTATCGACTCCACCAGCAGGACGTCGCCCTTGCGCGCGTCTTTCAGCAGGCGCAGCAGCTCAGGCCGATCTGCCGAGGCGCCGCTGGCGTTCTCCAGGTACACGCTCGCGATGACCTTGTTGTGGTCGGTGGCGAATTGCTCGAGCGATGCCCGGGCGCGGCCGGCGTCCTGCTCTTCGGTCGATGCTCGGAGGTATGCGCGAATGAACATGATGTGCTGTCCGTATCAGTTAAGGTGTTCTACTAATACTGTTGCACTATGAGTGTTACTTATCAAGCGGAATGCGCAAATAAAGACGAATTTGCGCGTATCAGCTCAGGCATACCCTTTAAAACGTTGTGCACCATTATTATCATCCCCCCTCTAGTCACCCTATTGATTGAAAACATGAAAAATCCTTATGCAGGCGGCTTTTATGCGTTGCTTGCGATGCTCCTTGTCGTTTGCAGCGCTTTGGTATGGGCCATCGGGAATGGTGGCAAGCTCACCAGCGTTCAGGACGCATTTACACTCATTAACTCCATCTCTGCGTTGATCCAGGCTATTGCTGCCGGGGTAGTCGCTGCGTTGGCATATAAGGGGCTGACGAGCTGGAAGCAAGAGCTTATTCATGGCAAGGCTATTGCTGTTCTTTGGGATGCGAACCTTGCTTTTAGCACTTTGGAAGCCAGCATTATTAGGCTTTGTAAGAAGTGGAGCTATTCGCCGGCAGTCAAACCATCAGAAATTGTGAAGCAAGAGCTCCAACAGGACCCGATAGAAAAGCAACTAGAGGTGTTCAGTGAGCAGTGCTTAATTCTTGATAGGGTGGTCGTGAAAAAAGGCGATGATTGGGTAGAGCGAGCTAAGCAACTCACCATGTTGGTCCGCAACTTTGCGGTTGAGGTCCACAAGGCCCCCTTTGATCCGAAGAACGGTGTGCTCAGCTTTTTTACCAGCAAAATTGACAAAAAAGTGCATGACGACGCAGTCGAGATTGATGCATTAATCAAGTCAATTAAAGCTGAGCTCCAGCGTCTTGACGCAAAATATTCGTCATGAACTAAACCTTGTCTTCCGCCAGGATCGATGCCGAGATGATCATTCCGCCCCACCGGCGCTCGCCAATGCAGATCGGCACCGGGTTGCCGCTTGCTGTAGTGTTTTTTGCGCTTCCAAAGGCATATGACGGTGCGTTTTCCGGGGACGCGCTCTGCTTCAGGCCGGTGGCTTGTGGGCTGAGCATTTGAATGACGCCGCCGGCGGCGAGTGCGATACCTGGTGCTAGGGTCGCACCATTTGTTACTGAACTCATAGCGATCAGAACTACGCCAAGCACAGTTTGAAAAAGGCCCGCACGCTTGCTGCCGGCTATCACCGGAACGATCCGAATCTCCTTCGCGCCGCCCATCTTCAATTCGTTCTCGCTAATGTTCTTTCGATTCCGGAACACGGCGAATTCGAGGCCCTTCCGTTTTGCCTCTGCAAGGTACTTCGCGAACCCTGGATGGTTGACGTCGATAGCCTTCACTGCCTCCCGAGTGTCGCCGGTGGAAAGCTCGTAAACGTGCTCGCGCCCGAAAAGCTTCCCGGCCGATCCTCCGAGCAGGATTCGGGTTTTAGTACCGTAGTTGGTGGCCATCGCCATAATTTACTCCTTAGCGCCCTGGGCGCTGTTGTTGGGTACTTCAACGCCCAGTCTTATGGCGAGCAGCGAGCGCGACATATGCGCCTGGTCCACAGTTACCTGTTCGTGCCGCGGGTCGTAGTTCCAGATCCGGTCGTAAATCCCTTGGTAGGCCCTGGCACCCCGGAAGGTGCCGCGTAGAAGGTCGGCCGAAACTCGGGCTTCGTCCTCGGTGAAGAACGGCCCGTCAATCGTCACCTTCTGGCCGTCGCGGACGTGCTGGACATCCCACACGACGTAGCCAGAGTCAGGGCCTTGTTTCAGCGTGTAGGGTGCAAAGCGGCTTGTCTTGCACGCCTCGGCGAAGCGTTCCTGGTAAATGGTCAAGGTATTGCTCCCAGTTGGCGGCCGCACCGTGACGGTCGCAAGTTGAACCGCTTACGCGGCTTCGGATTCTTCCTCTGCAGCCTTCGGCTTGCCTCGCGCTGGGATCTTCTCCAGCCAAGCGCGCAACGCTTCTGAGCCGTCACAACCCGACCGCCACTTTTCGAACCGGCCCGCGTAACCGGCAGAGTTCGCTACCATTCCGCTGAGCGCCACTCCGACCTGAGAGGTTGTGGCAAGCACATCATCGTAGACGGCCAGCATTTGACGGAGAGCGTCAATGTCATCTGCGCGAGAGGCGGCGATGCCCGCCCGGGAAAGGCTCGCTGCAGCTTCAGAGTTGAGGCCGGAGAGCATCGGATTTGCTCTCAGCACTGCTTCGACGATATCGGGGTGACCGCCCTGGCGCGCTTCGGACATGAGGTTGCGGCGTTCTTCCGGACTGAGGCCTCGCACAAGGGATCTCAGTTCTTGGTCTGCGAGAAAGCCTGCGATATCGCTACTCGCGCGCGGAGTGACAGGAGAGAAGCCTTGGGTGACGGTTTCGGCCAGGGTGAGCATATCCTTCGCGACCGACTTCATTGCAGGAAGTAGGGCGTCTGTCACGCCTGCGATTTTCTCTTTGCTCAAGCGCTCGATCGCGGACGAGTTGAAATCTTTGTTTTCCCGGATTGAGACGATTTCTTCGCCGAAGTCTTTGAAGGTCTCCAGCGCCAGTGTCTGAAGCTGACGAGCTGACTTCATCAAGCCGCCGGCTTGCCATACACCCTTGGTCCCGTCCGGACGCTGGATAGAGAAGGTGTGAGCCTCAATGCGAGAGTGCTCGTATTCGGAGTAGTGGAGGTTGGCCAGGCCGACCTTGAGAACTGAGCGTTTTCCGATTTTCATTGCGTTACCTTTGGATTGTTTGGGATAGGGATAGGGCGGTCGAGGATGCAGAGGCGTTGAAAATATCGAGAAGAGAGGCTTCCCCGATGGCGGCGGCACCGCCGACGGCTTCTGCGCTCAACTCGTCTATCAGCTGACTGATCTGCCGAACGTCGCTGCTAAATTGGGAGTCGCCGGCCGCCTGCTTCAGTCGGGCGATTTGGTTACGGATGTTCATTGCGCGCCTCAACGATCCTCTGGTAATGCTCTGCAGCGTGCTGCTCAACCGAGACACCTTCAGGAGGCCAGGTAACGATCCAAGCCCCTTCCTCGGGTGCGACGCGCATATCGAGAATGCCGACTTGAGCTGTCCGGCCGGCGCGCTCAATTTGTCGAGTGTGAAGAATGATGGCTTTCGCCATTTGCTCACCTTGGTCGCTATCCATCTCTGCGAAGGGGAAGAACAGCGATACATTCCGCCCCTGAATTCGATAGTCGACTTGATGCCCAGCGGTTTTCGGAAAGTCTTCTTCCGCTTGGGTCTCTCTGGTATTTGCTCGGATCACCGCGAGCACAATCAGCACCACCGTTTCATCTGCGGCGCCGATCTTCTGGGCGATCCTTTGCAGTTCTGCTTTCAATGACTTGATGCTCATTGCTGCATTCCCTCCATTTGCGTGCGGAGTTCTTCGACGGCCTTTTGAAGCTCAGCGACCTCGATCACCCGGGCGACGGCGCCCAAGCCTTCGATGAGCGACTTGCCCTGGTCGGGCGCGAGTTGTCCGCCGGCAACAGCACGCATGATTGATTTGGCTGCGCTCGGCAGGTCCGTGTCGTCGAGTTCGAATTGCACCGGCTCAGAGGTCGGTTTGATTGGCGGGACAAGGCGCTCAAGGATCAATCGGCAGGCCTGCATATCGCCCTTCTTGGCAGCAGCGAGCACCTTCTTGGTAACTGCGTCGGCACCCTCGGCAAGTCGAGCGCGAAGCTCCTGTGTTTGCCCGGAGCGCCCACCTGGATTCCCTGACTGCCCGGGCTTCCATTTCCCGCTCTTGTCGCGTTCAGTCATGCGGCGGGCGATTCCATGGCAATGACCGGTTTGTTTTCAGCAAGCGCGATCAGGAGAGCGGACGCCTGGATGCTTCCTTCGCTGGCAGCGTCGCGCAGGCGACCCCATGCGGCGGCCACCTCTGAGCGAGTCGGTTTGTGTTGTCGACCTCGAGCGGTCTTGGCTGTGTTCATGAGGGGGGCCTCGATTGGATTTGAGTTAGCTTCAAACCCACATTAGGCATGATCTGATCTTATATCCAGTGTTTTTAGGGTGCACCTAAGGTGCTACACGTAACCGGATTAAACGGGACTGAAATAGTTGGTTTTGCCGATCGAGAAGGGAGGATTTTTGTTGCAGTAAATGGGCGATAGCCAAAGTGATACACGGCCGAACTTTCGGCCCAGTCATTCATCCTGCAATGAAGGTTGGGAAATTGCCGTGGAGTAGTGGGACTTCCTCAATTTTAGGAACACCCCCCAATGGGGGAAGTTGAGCGATCCAACCCCCGTTGGGGGGGGCTGAACCTGACCTCCCATTTCGGCATGGCAGGTGTCGCGACACGTGTTGCGAATTATGAAAACGTGTCGCGTACTTGATGTGTCCAGATTTGGACCGATCTTCCCCCTGCGGGGGTAGGCATTGGATCTGATGGATGGGGCCGAGTCTCCCAGAGATCCTCAGAAGCTGCGTCCAGGGCGATGGGCAAATCCCAAGCCGTTACCTGTTCTAACCTGCTGTCAGGATAAGTGAGGGCTACTGCTTTTCAAGTAGTCGAGGTAGGTACTGAAGGGCTGTCACGTCTCGCTCTCTGAAGTATGTCGCAGCTTTCTGCGGCAGCCAGACTTGGTGAAAGTGAGCTCGGAAGTCTCCTAAAACCTCATTTGGATAGAGTTTTGGATAGACCACCCTTCCATCTTCAAATTCGTGCCGGTATGTCCCGAGAGCATCTGTGTCGATTCCTTTCACGTCTCTCAGCCATTTGCAGAACATTCGGCCTTCGGAAATATCAGGTAGCAAGCGATCAGGTAACGAATAGCCTGCGTCCTCCATGGGGCCAATAAGCGCAAGGATCATCTCGTTAAGCATAGAGAAATGCGTGTAGGGAACTGCGCCTCGGTTGGCCATGTATCGTTTCATGTGATACGGAAGATTCTGTGGCTTCGCTTTATCCGCGAGCCATTCCCGCACCCAGATTGCAACGGCCACAGCAAATTTCGGCGAGCACCATTGCCCGAGGTTGAGCGCCACATCTGGATGCACCCAGGTTCCTCGGGTCTCATTAGGGCCATTCATAACGGTGAGTACAAGCTGGTCAGCGGGAATCCCCGTTGACCTTGCGAGCTCGTCCAGAAAGTCATTGGTAACCTTCAATCTCGAGTAGTCGTAGAACGACTTCCCAGAAGCGTTACACATAGCGGTGGCGTTTACGTAGCCGTCTGCTGTCCGTTGATGGATGAGGGCTCCATCTACGCGGCGCGGGATGAGGTCAAGCTGTACTTCCATACGGCAAACTCCGTTATTAGGTCCGAGTGGATCCAATCGGACAGGCAGAGTGCCACCATAACCGCATTTGTCTAATTTGGCCTATACCCTTTGGTCTAAGAAGGAGGGAACCAAATGCTCACCCATTGGATTTTTGTGATGTTTATCGGCGGTCAGCCGGTCATGACTGAGCAAAAGGTCTCCGAGGCTGACTGTAATCGGACGCTCGCCCGTCTTGTAACGCTGGCTCGTACCCAGGGTAAGGATGCGATCGGCGCCTGCTATCTTCGTGCAACGTCAGATCAAGGGGGCGCGTAATAAGTCAAAAACGTGTGTGAGACCAAATCGGGTCACACCATGTGTTTCACTTTGTGAGTAAAGGGCGCAAGTCTGCTGCCTGGAGTGAGATGTACTCAAATTTGAGTACATTCCCTGACGTCTACGCTTGCTACCAGCTTTTTCGTCAAATGACAAAGTCTGTTTCAAGCTCCTCTAGCGGTGTATCTATTAGAGAAATACATCCGTTCGATTCGGGCCGTCCTTGAACGATAGCGAATTTCACACCTCCCAGCTTAGCGAGTCTGAGGAGTGCCTTCAGTTTATATTGAGGCATTCCGAAAACTGCCCAGTTTTCCCGATCTGCTACGTGTTTGAGATATGTCTCCGCATGTTTTTTTGAGATGAAAAACGGGATTGTAGGCTCACCCTCTATACGAGGGGCGTAATAACTTCCCGTACTGAGATTTTCGGCAGTATCACCCATTTCGGCAATAACCCAGAAAGGCTCTCCAGTTAAATCGGGTTCATGCAGTGCTAAGCTTTTAATTTGAATACCAACAAGATGTGGGAGGGATGGAAGGTCGTCACCTGTAAGTAATGAGATGTTATGTCTAGCCGCCACCTTCTCGACACCAGCCTGGTAACCAGATCGAGAAACCACTACGCCGACAACATCATGTCCGATGTTTTTGATCTTCTGATGAAATTCGAGAATTTTTCCCTGGTCAACCGGGCGCTTCCAGTCTTTGCATTCGATCGCTACTCTGTGACGCACGCCTACTTTGGAGAACTCATAATACACATCAACTTCATAGCTGTCGCCGGTAGCCATTTGGAAGGTTGTGCGTCGAGATACTTGTGTTTTTTCTCCGCGTAGATTGAGCAGTGTGCTGTATACGTACTGGACATAGCTTTCGAAGTCCCTGCCGGTGTTTGTTATCTTGGGCATATTTCACTGTTATCTAAAATGGTCATTGAGGTAAGGCCGATTCTGCTGGTTGGTCGGAGACTGGTTTTAGATCGTTCCATGCTGCGAGATAGTCTTCAAGCCCCTCTTTTTTAAAGAAGCCCCGATCCTCTAGTAGCTTCAACATTTTCCATCCAGAATAAGCTTGTGCGATACATACCAAATTTAAAAAGCGAACAGGCATGGTGTAGTTGCAAATTTCTAAATATTTTTCTTGATGTCGAACTGGGCAGACTTCGACTGTTATTTTGAATAATATGTAAAAGCTTCTAACTGAAGAGAATAGTCCCATAGATGACTGGTCGTCTAACTTGTTGAAGATTAATGAGAGATCAGGTTCTATGTTTTTTTGTACGTTGTCATGATGTATTCTTAGGATTTCCTCTTCGATATAGCTCACTGCGTACGATTCAAAATGTTCTGCGCCTCCTGGTTCTTTGATTCTGAGGCGGCTGTATTCCTGTCTAGCAACTTCTGCAAGGCTATAAAAAGTGGACTCAAATGATCTCAAGTCCTCGAGCTCTTTTTGCCTATCCTCCGAATTTTTTATATGATTGTTTTGTTCGATAATGCTTTCGTTTGCGTCTTTTTGAAGGTCGATAGACTTAATTAACATGCACATTGTTATGAAGGTTATTATTGGGTTTGAAAATCCACCTATAAAGTCTCCAAATGTACCCCAATCACCTTTTTCGGCAGACAGGCCAAGCCCTTTATTAAAGTTCAGATAGTATACTAACAATGCTCCTGCTATCGTCAGGGCGCCAATTGCTATTTCTTTTTTCACAGTGTTGTCCCTGCTCAGTCAAGGATCACACTATGGACCTTGTAATGCTTGACTATGTCGTTCCGTCCCATCACTCGTGTAACCTCCAAGGTTAGCGGAGAGAAATCTTCGGCACCATTATTTTGGTGTAGATTTCTTGAGAAAACCTTCCTTTGTTTATCTGGGAACATTTGCCAAGTCCTAGCCGGGGCGAAGCTAACCGAGTTGTCATGCTCCGATAAGATAAGTCGGCCAGTTCCTGTTAATTTATTGAATCTAGTGATAACGGCGTTGATTTTAATACGCTGATCTTCTATAACTTCGTGTGATATGTAGTTAAAGGTATCAGTATTGAAAACGGAAATTGGAGAGCGCCTTTTGTTGAGAACTATACGATAGCCTTGATTTTCTACAGGCTTGTGTATTCTAAGTAGGGGTTCGCGAATTCTCTGGATTAAGTCGACTTCATCTTCAATATATGTTCGAGCCCAGCTGACGGCGACTGGTTTTACGATTTGATGATCCACGCCGACAGCTTGACCGATGAAGTGCTTCATTATTTGGAAGAACCCATCTTCCCCAATCCATTCGAGCACGCGAACTTGTTCGGCTCCAGTTATCGCCAGCTCAAATTTTTGCCCAAATGAACCCACGAAGGATTTTTTAAAATTTGCTCTGATACCCTCTATCGAGGGAACCTGCTTTGCGAGCGTTCTATTCAAAATAGTATGAGCAACCAAAGCCACAACTTCCGAAGTTCCCTCCAGTGCTTTGGCCCCGTAATAGAAGTCCAAATCAGTAAAGTTTGCCTCGCCTGTTCCAATTGTCACATCCATCGGAATTATCAATTTTGTTCCCTCAAAAATGGTGATGTCACTTTAGCATTGTCCGCAGTCTGACCGCACCTTTCCGCGAAATGTACGCGGATTTGAGCGAATTTCCTCATAGATCCTAGGTAGAAGTCCTTTTTAATCTTGCTTCCGCAGCTAAATCTCGCGTACCTAGCAGGGTAGGTAGCGAGAAGCTACCTCACAGGGTGATGCGTCGAACACCAAGCCATGAACAATATTCGCGACGGAGATCCGCACTAGGTCTTCCGGCAGATGCGGCTGTAACTCCCACCGATGGTGGAAGTCGGGATGTTCCACTATTGAAGTAAACCTCTCAGCCTTTACGGCCCTCTCAAGAAAGAGTCGGCGAACCCAGCAGATAACGGCAAAGCGGGAATTCCCACTTTCAGATCTGGAATCCAGATGTGAGCAAAATTCCGCGCAACTCTTCAGAGAGCCTCATTGCAAGGTCGAGGCGAGGAAACGCTCCACATCATCGAGCATCCCCTTCACATCTTCAGGCTCAAACTCACCCTTCTTACCGTGTGCGGCGCTATTGCGGATAGCCGCCATCGCGGTGATGCGTTTGTGCTGGAGCGAGTTATAGGCACCAGCCTTGACTAGCTCATCGTTCATTCTGTTGAGGCTTCCATGGGTGATACCGTGTTCCGTGCAGATATTTCTAAGGCTCGTCTCCAACACAACACCAGCGATGACTGCAGCCGCCGGCACATACTGAGCAGCAAGCAATTCTCTAGCCTGGTCGAGTTCGCTTCCAAATACCTCCGCCTGTACGAGATTCCGGAAAGACACCAGATAGCCACCTTCAAAGTCTTCTTTCGCTGCCAAGAAGACCGCTCTCATTCGCTTCATGCGGTCGGCTACGGTATTCATTCCCTTGGCATTTTGTGCCGCGATGAACTCCTGTAGATGGCTGGCGGCTTCAACACCCATCCGTTCCAAAAGTGATTTGACCTTCGTCCCCCAGTTCAGCAAAGCGTCTGGGTCGAGTTTGTCGTAAGTTCGCCCGTTGTATTGGTCTGTGGCCTTGGTGATGGAGGATTGAAGCTGCTCCAGTTGCTGCCCTAACTCTATAAAACGCTTACCTAGCAATGCCGTCATTTGGTTTTCCTTCCGTGAGAGATTGCCGATCTTGGCGCGTGGCCAGTAGAGAGGCAAGACTCAGATCGTCAATCCTGCTCCAGCCGTTTGATCGGTCTGTATCAGCAGGGTCAGTCCGCGTCAGATTGCCAAGCAGATGCGGCTGTAACTCCCACCGGTGGTGGAAGTCTGGGTGTTCCACCACTGGTGGCGCATCGAGGTTTCCGCCATTGGAGTAAACCTCCGAGATCGGAGATGTCTCCAAAACTGGGGGCATCTCGGCTGCACGGCTTGGGGTTGCAATAATTTTGCACCCCTCTGTTGCGTTACTGGTAATAGAGTGCCATTATGGCTCTGCGTTACCAGTAATGAGAGATTCAAATGACAGAGAAGAGCGAGAACCCAAACACCCTGCGTCAGCGCGCATTCAAGGAACGTCAGCGGGAGGCGGGTTTCAAGCAGCAAACGCTTTGGATTCACGCCGAGACAGAGGAAGAGGGTAAGCAGGCTGCGCGGGACGGGAAGCCGCTCAAGCCGATGGGTACGAAAGACCCACTGAGCTGGGCGGCTGGCTGGATCAGCGAGAAGGTCAAGCAGTAATGGGTGAAGCGGTTGCTCAGTTCTGAGCCACCTGGGAAGAGGTGCCAACCCGGTGCGTCAACACCGGGAAGGCGATCACACGACGCAACTTGATGGTGACCGTCATGCAACTTCAACAAAATAGCAGCAGCAACATGAAACACCAAGGCAAACAGAGTGCAGTCATGGCTCCAGCCATCACCGCGATCAAGCATCTCGGTGATGAGCGTGAGCGTGGGGCTCACTGGTGGAGGATCTTGAGTTCAATGCTGCTGCAGCAGGAATTGCCCGAGTGGATCGCCTCTCAGGGTATCGGAACCCGAGAAGATTTCGACAGATACTTGAGCGCTCAGGACCAGGTCAACAGTGTAATTTTTGCAAATGTAGACGATGGCGATGTGGCACTTGAGCCGTTGCGCCCCGGCGAAACAGCTGTCGCGATAGATCTGATCGAGGCTGAACGAATGCACGCGCTGTGTTGGTGGGAAATGCTGCACACGATGAGGGCGCGTGGCGAGTTGCCAGAGTGGGTGCGCTCACAGATCGCCGGCAGCGGTCCAGATCATACGCAGTGGACGGAAAGTCGGACGGCAGTAAATCAATGCCTGTTCCTTATGCCGTACGTCAGCGGTGTCGCAAATTTGGATGAGGTCATGGCAGAGCGCAAACAGTTTCGTGATTCATTTCGGTCTCGTTCAGCGAGTGCTTTCTGCTGAGTGACCATGTTGGTAACAGACGTAAATTACGAAACTTTCGTAGTATCGAAGGCACTACCCTGCAACGGGGTGGTGCCTTTTATTTTTCTTCTGTGCCAGATGGTCCAGATCTGGATCATCAAGAGTTTGGTGTCACGTTCGCCACGCATTTCTGATTGCTCGCTTGTGATGGAAGAGTGAGCAACACACAGCCTCCAGGCAGTAGGTGTCGACTGTGGGTCAGCCTGTTTTCCTTATCCTTTTCGCTCTTCGCTATGCCAATCCTAGCGAAGGCGTATTCCCATGATTTCATAGCCAACCTCGTTGTTTGGTGCAGTTGTGTGCAGCTGCTCTTACTTCTCTTTGACAACCATTGATATCAACACTTACTGCTCATTGATGACCATTGAATTACTTTGAAACCCTTTGAAAACCATTGATATCAACATCTTCTAGTCCGAGCATCTTGTTCATGCCCTGAACAAACCGATCCGTTAGGCCGTGCTCGGTCGCATACCATACGGTAGTCTTAGCCGTCTTTGGTCTGTACACCAGTCTGAAAACCCCTATCAGAACGGGGTCGTTCAGTTCTCGAACCGCGATTCCCACCAACGGGAAGAACAGCTCAACCTTCCTGGCGAATCCAGCTCCGCCGCTGCAATCAAAAAAGGGTATCAAGCCGTAGGTTGCTTCCTTCGTCCTTTCGTTCAGAGGGTAAAGCAGCTCTGATTCGTAATCAGAGGACTCCGACATGTAAGTGGCCTCCTCGACTAGCCCCATGAGCTGTAGCGGGTGAAGCACGACCCAGCCCCCTTTGTTACCACTTTCGTCTTCCATACCGCGGCATTCGGAAAACACACCGCTGTTGGTAACCGTGGCCCCATCACACTTAAATCCGTACACGACAAAAGCACCGGTGGAGCACAAGCGGTCCCGCTTGTATTCCCTTCGAGCGATAGTGCGAGACAGGCCTCCATCAGAGGTTAGATCCTGGGCTCGATAGAGCTCTATGAACTTGCGAAACAAGAATGCATCGCCGCGCTCCCGAAGCTTTCTAACTGGTGGCACTTCATTGCCAGCCCCGTCGATCAGTTCATTTGGCAGCCAGAGGAATTCATCTGTGTCTTTGGGTTTTGAAAGCTTGTAGCGTGGGTTTTTCCCGGTTTTGAGGACGGTCACTAGTCCTGCATCGACTAGTGCTTGTATTGCCTCCTTCGCCCGACGCCAAGCCATTCCCGTGTAATCAAAGACCGCCTGAGCGCTCCAAGAAGTAGTGGCCTGGTCTTTAAGAGTCCCTCGAGCCATAACTAGAAGTGCTACCGCAGGGCGTAAGCCCAGCTCACACGCTCGGTCAAACTCGGCAGCTCCGACTGCAAAAAAGTTACCCTTACTCATTCATCCCTCTTAATCCTTGATCTATGGATGGGTACAAGCAAAATGCCATATTGGACACGGGATTTGTAGAAACAAATGGAACAGAAGGGCGGTTTTGAGCAGCGCCCTTGGTTATCGGATCACCTTTCCCATTCGATCAGGGCTTACAGGCCAAATCTGTGCGGTCACCTCGCACCTTTTTGAGCTGCTTGCTCGATCCATGCCCTCAGTTCTGTCATCAGAATCAGCCGGCGCTTGCCGAGCTTGAAAGCCTTCAGCTCGCCTTGAGCGATTACCTCATAGATCCCCGACCGCGAATGACCGACCAGGCGCGCGGCCTCTTCGACGCTGACTGAAAGAGGGGTGACGGTTGCAATTTGTGACATAGGTTCTCCTCCCCTGGCGGTTGAGTTTGTTTGCCAGTGTTGAGAAGGCTAAGCCGCTTTTTATGTAAGTGCAATCTTTTGCGGTACATAACCGCACTTAACTGGATTGACAGTAAATAGCTGTGCGTTCAAAGTGCGCGCAATTGAGGAGATGTCCAGATATGGCGAGGCCAAAGAAGTCCGAACAGCCAACCGTTAACGTTTCGCTGCGGATTGACCCGAAGATCAAATTCGCAATCGATCTGCTTTCAAGAGAGCAAAAGCGATCAATCACCGGCGTGCTTGAATGGGCGGTTATGCAGGCGCTGAAAAGTCAGATGATCACAACGCCGAAAGGCGACGAAATTTCAATGTTTCAGCTAACAGAATGGGCATGGTCGCCGGATGAGGCGGAGCGAGTGACGCTGTTAGGGATAGTTGCGCCGCACATCCTCAGCCATGAAGAAAGCTGCATCTGGACTGTCATAAAGTCGTCTGGGTTGTTTTTGACCCCGATTGAAATTGATGAGCGTGGAGTTCCAAAAAGCTATACGCCGAAGATGAGCTTCATCAAATTGGTGTGGCCTTTGTTGAAGGCTCGCGGGGCCAGGCTTGCTGAATGGAGCAACGAGTATCAAAGCAACATCGTCACCGAGGCGGATATTGTCGAGTACTTCGGTGAAGATATGCTCAAGGAGGCTGAGCCCTTCCGCTAAATAAGCTCCACTGCTGCCGCCTTGCTGTCAGGGGCAAGGTGAGCATAGCGCAGCGTCATTTTGATATCGGCGTGCCCCAGCAGGTCCCGCACCGTATTTAGGGGCACGCCAGCCATGACCAGGCGTGACGCGAAGTCGTGGCGCATATCGTGCCATCGGAACGTCTCGATTCCTGCTCGCTCAAGCAGGCCCAGCCAAGCACTTTTCACGTCCTCCAAGCGGCCGCCGGATTGGCTCGGGAAAACGTACTGAGACTTTCCAGATTGCTTCTTCCACTCCTCAAGCACGCTGACAGTCTCCTTGTTCATCGGGATATGTCGTGTGTCGCTGGTTTTGGTGGTGGCGCCGGCGGCGGTGATCGTCTTCGTTTGGAAGTTCACCGCGGACCATTTCACGTCGAACAGCTCGCCGCGTCTCATCCCGGTATTCAGTGACACCAGTACCATGGGCTTCAAGTGATCAGTAAAGGGCAACTGCAGAAGACTTTGCATCTGCTCTTTGCCGCGATCTGCCCGCCACTTGTTCGCAGTCTCGCGCTCGGTCCTTGCTTCGTCTTGGCGGGCGTCTAGCGCCTCACGCAGGCGCTTGTTCTCGTCGGCATCCAGATAGCGGACCACGCCCATGGAGTCGACCTTGAGCGCCTTGAGCTTGTCCATCGGGTGGGCGCTGATGTACTCCCATTCAACGGCCCTACTAAATACGCCGCTGATGGAGCCCATTTTCCGGTTGACCGTTGACGCCTTGTTGCCCGACTGCATCCATCCGGTGCGGATTTGGTCCAGGTCGCGACCGGTGATCGCGTCGAGACGTTGAGCCATGATGGCCTCGAAGTTGTTGTCGAGCGTATGCAGTGTTTTCTCGTGCCCTTTGTGGTGCGTCTTGAACCAGGGCATATAGGTGTCGTCGATGAACTGACGCAGGGATGGCAGGGCGGAGCCTTTCCTTCCTTGGGTGACGGCCAGCGGCTCGCCGTGCTTCCTCGCGTCGGCCAGGTATTGTGTTGCCTCTTGGCGAGCTTGGTCGAGCGTGAGGATGCCTACTCGGCCCAAGGTCTTTTTGCGTCCGCGCGCCCAAGTCACCACATAGGACTTCGCTCCCGCAGCCGTCACTCGCACGAATAGCCCAGTGATGATGGTATCGTGGATCTCATACTCCCGGCCGGTGACCTGTAGGCCGGCAAGCAGTTTGGCCGTTATCTTCTCTTTCACTTTGCTCTCATGGGTGCGGAGTGGGTGCAAAAAGAACTATACGGAGCCGTTTTCACGGACGCAACCGGACGCAAAGCCCTTGAGTAGTGGGGTTTGCCCAAGCGGGCTGGGTGCAGAATTATCCCTCCTAAGGGGAAGGTTGGCAGTTCGAACCTGCCCTGGGACACCATCTATACAAAACCTTCTTTGTTGATGTCCGCCGGTCTCACGGTTGATTACCGCTGTCTGTTGTTTTCATACTCCTTTGATTTGCTGAAGCGGCGCGGGCTGGTTGTGTCTCGTGGGTGGCTCATTGCTTCTGAATCGAACCTCAGCTTCCTGTCTTGTATTGCTTGGCTTTGCGTTTTCATGGAGCCCGAATGTTCTTCTCTCTATATAGAGGAGCATGAGGGGGGCAGTTGCTCGTTGCGCTGAATGCGCGCTGATTGGATCTTTCGACGGTACTGAGCTTCTGACTGATAGAAAAATCAAATTAAGGGTTGACGGCAGATTCTGAGTCTCTATAATTCGCCCCACTTCCGGCGCAGTCGAAACGGAAAACTCCTT
>NZ_JBWKPF010000004.1:0-682297 GCF_059418105.1 Pseudomonas sp. GW821-FHT09C09 | reverse complement strand
TTCCCCATGTGAGAGTAGGTCATCGTCAAGATTAAATTCCGAAACCCCAATTGCGAAAGCAGTTGGGGTTTTGTTTTAGTAGAAGTCACCAGTTTTTGCCGGTGCGTTACTGCGGTAACGGGCTGGTCACAGAATTTCTTGACGACCATAGAGCGTTGGAACCACCTGATCCCATCCCGAACTCAGAAGTGAAACGATGCATCGCCGATGGTAGTGTGGGGTTTCCCCATGTGAGAGTAGGTCATCGTCAAGATTAAATTCCGAAACCCCAATTGCGAAAGCAGTTGGGGTTTTGTCGTTTCAGAGCCTGCAAAAGCCCCATCTTCAAGCCGCTCTGCGTGCCTTGCTGCTTCGACGAGCCTGCCATTTGCGCCACCAGATATAGACGCCAGTCCCGGACAACCCCGCAATCAGAACACCCAATACCGCGATCATCACTTGTCCGGTAAAACCTATGATCCGTCCCCCATGTATTGGCAACTGCAACCGATAGAACCGCTCTCCCAACGTCCCTTCTCCTGCGATCTCCTGCCCCAGTAATCGTCCGTCGGTACCGTGGAAAAACAACCAGGATTTGCCGTGGGCCTCGGTGTCATGCTGTCCAAACCCTGCGCCGTAGAAGTTGTACTCAAAGCTGTAATACAACTCGCCGATCGCCGATCTCAGCCCCAACCTTTTTCCCTCCTGCTGTGCCCTTTCGTAGGCCTGTTGATAACTCAAGCGAGTGATCCCCAACTCATCGGCAGGCATTCGACCTCGGGCCTCATATACGCTCGGCTCAATCGGAGAAAACAGTGACACCGCCGGTTTGAAGACCTGGCTCGGCAAGTTCATGGCCACGCTGCTGGCGGCTATCGGTAGCAATAACAACCATAGCCACAAGCCCCCAGCCCGATGCAGATCGAAGTTGAGCCGATAGGCATGCCCGCCCTTGATCCTCCAGGCGCTCGACCACTTCCTCCAAAAGGGTTTGCCTCGCGGCAAGGTCAGCCAGAGAGCGATGAAGCAATCGATCACCCAGGCAATGGCCACCAATCCCATCAGCAGCAAACCCCAGTTCCCGGGCAGCGTCAGGTTGTAGTGGAACTCAAGAATGAAAGGAATGAAGTTCTCTCGCTGAAAACAGCACTCGCCCCAATAGCGCTGGCCTTTTTGCTTGCCATTGACCGGGTCCAGGTAGAACACCTGATTACGCTCATCGAACGGTTTGCCCGTCGCCGGATCATTACGTGGAACCGCCGCCAGCAACGCTGTGTGGCCTGCCTCATTCGGGTACTCCATGTACCAGACCTGCAGCTTCGGATGTGCAGATTGCACCGCATCGACCAGATCACCCGGTGGTAGGCGCTGCCCTTCGGCCGAAGCCTCGTAAAACCCCGGGTTCAGCCACTCATCCAACTCATGATTGAACGCCAGAATGCTCCCTGTAATCCCCGCCAACAACAGAAAAACCGCCGTGGCCAAGCCGATGTACCGGTGCAGTAAAACCAGAAACGAACGCATGAAAGCTTCCCCACGAATACGACAAAGCCAGTCCCTGAACCTCAGGGACTGGCTTTTTTATGCACAAGACAAAGGCTTAGAACTGGTAGCTGACCGTGGCGGCGACGTTGCGCTCTTCGCCCATGTAGCAGAAGTTCAGACTGGCGCAGGAGGCCACGTAGGATTCGTTGGTCAGGTTGTTCGCATTCAGGCGTACATCGACGCCCTTCAAACCAACCTTGCCCAGGTCATAACCGATCGACGCGTCGAACAATGTGTAGGAAGGCACCTTCATGGTGTTCTCTGCATCCGCCCAGCTATAGCCGACGTAACGCACACCGCCGCCCAATCGCAGGCCATCAAGCGCCGCACTGTCGAACTTGTAGTCCGCCCATAGCGAAGCCATGTGTCGCGGCGCCTGGGTTGGCGAGTTGCCTTTGTTCTCGATCACATTGCTCGGGGTGCTCAGGGTGCTGATCATCGACTTCGAGTACTCGATATCGGTAAAGGTGTAGCTACCAAGAACTTTCAGATTGTCGGTGAGCTGCATGTGCGCCTCCAGTTCCAGACCCTGGGAGCGGACGGCGCCTACAGCACGATAGAAGTTTTCCTGCGGCAGTTTGGTCGCCAGGTTTTCCTGATCGATGCGAAACAGCGAGGCCGTGAACAGATTGTCGGTGCCAGGCGGCTGGTACTTCAGACCTGCTTCCCACTGCGTGCCATCCGTCGGGGCCAGTGGATTACCGGCGCTGTCGGCATAGGAGTTCGGGTTGAACGACTCCGAGTAGCTGATGTACGGCGCCAGGCCGTTATCGAACAGATATAGCGCTCCGACACGGCCCGTCAGTTTGGTGCGCTTGTCGCTGATCTCGGTGCCGACCGGGCGGCCCGCCTCGGCAATCCGGTTCTCCTCGGACGTCTCTACCCAGTCCTGACGCAGACCCAGCGAGAAGCGCCATTTATCCATTTCAATCAGGTCTTGCAGGTAAACCCCGGTCTGCTCCAGACGACGCAGATAACTGGTCTCGCCGTACATATCGATGGCGGCGTTGCCGTACACCGGATTGAACGCATTGATCGGTGCCAGGCCGCCGCTGGTCCAGTCGACCACGGTTTTGCGTCGCTGGTAATCCGCTCCCATCAGCACCGTGTGCTTGGTCGCACCGGTGAAGAATTCGGCCTGGAGCATGTTGTCGACGATGAACGCATGCAGGCGTTCGTCACCGCCGGTGTAGTAGCGATTCAGCTCGTTGCTGGTCGGCGACGTCCAGCCATAGGCGTACACCTGATCCATATTCACTTTGGAGTCGAGGTAACGGAAATTCTGCCGCGCGGTGAAGACGTCGTTGAAACGATGTTCGAATTGATAACCGAACGACTGCTGATCGCGAGAATAGCCATCGACTCCCGGTTCGCCTTCGAAGAAGTGCGGCGAGATCCGGTTGCCGTTGCGCTGATGAATCGTGCCATCGGCCGGCACGCCACCGTGATAGCCGCCATCTGGGTCATGCTGCAGATAGGCGTGCAGGGTCAGCGAAGTATCTTCGTTGAAGTCGATGCTGACGGTCGGTGCAAGGGCGAAGCGCTTTTCCTTGTTGTGGTCGAATTGCGTGTCGGACTGATCCGTCAAACCGATCAGACGATAGGCGATGCGCTTGTCGTCATCGACCGGGCCGCTGAAGTCAAAGCCGACACCACGCTGGCCCTGAGTGCCCACGGTGGCCTGGATCTGGTGATAGGCCTCGTACAGCGGTTTCTTGCTGGTCAGTGCCACCAGGCCGCCAGGCGAGCTACGGCCGTAGAGCACGGACGACGGGCCTTTCAGGATATCGACGCGCTCGAGGAAATACGGATCGACCTGCATGGTGCTGTAGGTGCCGCTGTCACCCATGGACTTGAGGCCGTCGAGGTAGATGTTATCCACCGAGCCATCGTTGAAGCCGCGCATCGCCACATAGTCGTAACGGTGCGTGGCGCCATAGGGGTTGGTCAGCACGCCGGGGGTGTACCGCATCGCCTGGGACACGGTTTGCGAGCCCTGGTCGTCCATTTGCTCGCGAGTGACCACGGACACGCTTTGCGATGTTTCCAGCAGTGCGGTACTGGTTTTGGTGGCGATCTGACTGTGCGTCGCGTTGTAGCCGTCCATGCTGCCCAGTGCGTTGCCGAGGGCGAAGCCTTTGATATCGGTGGTTGGCAGGGCCAGTGCTTCGGTTTCCGCAATCGAGCGCAGAACGTAGCTGCTGCCGTCCTGGCTGACCGCCTCCAGACCCGAGCCGCCCAGCAGATGACTCAACGCCTGATCGGTCGAATACT
Organism: Pseudomonas sp. GW821-FHT09C09; assembly: GCF_059418105.1. NCBI lineage: Bacteria > Pseudomonadati > Pseudomonadota > Gammaproteobacteria > Pseudomonadales > Pseudomonadaceae > Pseudomonas > Pseudomonas sp. GW821-FHT09C09. Next base: position 678,499 of record NZ_JBWKPF010000004.1, on the reverse strand, counting down.
CGCCCTGCACGCCGGGTGATTGTCGGCCTTGAGTTTGCTGCGGGGTCATCGACAAGGTAATGCCGGCCTGGCGCGCAAACTGATTCAGCGCTTCGCCCAAGGGCCCGGCGGCGATGTTGTAGCGGTGGCTGCTGACCTCACTGGCGCTCGCCGCGACGCTCAGGTTCGGCAGCAGGCCGACGCCCAGTGCCGTGGAGAACAACGCGGCACGAACGGCGTGGCGCAGAAGGCCCGATTCGACGGTGAAATTCAGAGGGTTCTTACAGGTAACGCGCGCAGTCATTGTAGGTTTCCGTGGCAAGTCGCGAAGGCTGAGTTGAAGTGCTTACTGACTAAGCCGGCCTTGCCATGAAAACCCGCCAAAAAAATTTCAGACTGCTCGTTCCAGCGTTACCCACCAGCGGGTGCGATAGCGCAATTGCACCTGCAGTGTCTGCGGCAGGATCGCCAGCAGCTTGTCGGTGTCATCGAGGCGGAACACGCCAGACAAACGCAGATCGGCGACTTGTGGAGCACAACCCAAGAAGCCTGGACGATAGCGACCAACCTCTTTGAGGAAGTCGCCCAGGCGCATATTGCGCGTCACGATCAGCCCGTCGATCCAGGCGCCGGCATCCATGTCCAGCGGCGGAGCAGGGCGCGCCTGATGGTGGTCGATCAAATAACTCTGACCGGCAAGCACCTCGGTGGAAGCGCCAGCACTCGTCCGCGGCAAAAGAATCGCGACCCGGCCACTGGTGACGCTCAGGCGCGTGCAATCACCTTCCTGACGCAGGATGAAGCGCGCGTCGAACGGCTCATAGGTGCCATGACGGCTTTGCACTCGCAGCGGTCGATCGACCACCGAACCTCCGCCGGCGCCGCAGGTCACGATGATCTCGCCCCGAGTCAGTTTGATCAGCCGCTGTTGCGCCGTGTAATCGAGGTCCACGGCGCTGGCCGTGTTCAGTTCGATCCGCGTGCCGTCAGGCAACTGGAATCCACGACGTTCGCCGGTGGCGGTGGCGTAGTCGGCGCTCCATTGCTGCCAGGCCGACGTATCTCTGGCCAGCCATGCGGCGGAGCCCATCAACAACGCACCGGACAGCAGTTTCAACGCCTGGCGGCGTCCGAGGCCCTGCGCACTGTTCTCCAATGTATTGAATGCCACTTGTGCGCCTGGCACGGCACGCAGGTTGTGGGTCAATTCGTTTTGCAGCGATTGCACCCGCTGCCAGGCCAGTTCGTGATCGTGGTGTTCGGCGCGCCACTGTTCGCATTGGTGGCTCAAGCGCGAATTGCCATGATTGTTGCGCAGGCGCAGCAGCCAGTGGATCGCCTGTTTGACCACTTTCTGCTGTGGCTCGGCGCTTCGGGCGATTGACAGGTTATCCACCGGCATCAGCTTTCGTACCGCAGCACGTAGCAGTGATACAGCGCATCGGCGACGTAGCGCTCCACCGAGCGCAAGGACAGACCCATCTGCTCGGCGATCTGCTTGTGGGTCAAACCTTCGCACTGCGCCAGCAGAAATGCCTGACGCACTTTGGGCTTCAGTCCCTCAAGCATGCGGGCAATGCTTTCCAGCAGCTCAATCACCAGCGCGCGGGCTTCAGCGCTGGGTGTTTCGGCTTCGGGCAAGTGAGCGATGGTTTCCAGGTAGGCGCGTTCGATTTCTTCGCGACGCCAATGGTCGATGACCAGACCGCGAGCGATGGTGCGCAGGAACGCGCGGGGCGCCTTGAGTTCGAGACGCTCGGTGCGTTGCAGCAGGCGAACGAAAGTGTCCTGGGCCAGATCCGCCGCATCGGCCGCATTGCCCAGCCGCGCGCGCAACCAGCCGTTGAGCCAGCCGTGATGACGACTGTAAAGCGCCTGTACTGCAAACTCAGGTGAGGACATGAACGCGACAGCCCGGACGTCACAAATGATAATTAGTCGCATTGTCAGCAAGGGTTACAGAATTTGCAACCGACGCTGCAAAACAGTCATCAAAAAATGCCAGGCGAACGCTCTGGCACGCCGTTCGGCGGGAAGCTGGCAGAAATGCCGTCCATTTCCTACAAAACGCTAAGTTTTCTCCGAATCGTGCCGACAGACTGGTGAGACATGCGTGCACCAAAGTAGAGCAGCCATCAGAACGCTGCCTGCGCTGTACATGGAATGTTGCATCCGGAACGCATCCCCACTTTTGGCATAAGAAGTCCCATGAAATGAATCTCAAGTTCAGCCATAAAATCCTGTTGGCCGCCTCGGGCGTCGTGGTCCTGGCGTTCGCGCTGTTCACTTTGTACAACGACTATCTGCAGCGAAATACCATTCGTCAGAACCTGCAGTCCTCCGTCCAGCAGGCCGGCGATCTGACCGCCAGCAGTGTGCAGAACTGGATGAGCGGACGGATTCTGGTACTGGAAAACCTCGCGCAGAACGTCGCTCATCAGGGCAAGAACGCCGATTTCCCGGGGCTGGTCGATCAACCGGCCTTCACCTCGAACTTCCAGTTCACCTACGTCGGCCAGGCCAACGGTGTGTTCACCCAGCGCCCTGACGCGAAGATGCCGGACGGCTACGACCCGCGTCAGCGCCCGTGGTACAAGCAGGCCGTGGCCGCTGACCAGACCATGCTGACCCCGCCATACATGGCCGCCGTTGGCGGTCTGGTGGTGACCATCGCCATGCCGGTGAAAAAGAACGGCGAGCTGCTTGGTGTGGTGGGCGGTGACCTGAGTCTGGAAACCCTTGTGAAGATCATCAACTCGGTGGACTTCGGTGGCCTGGGCCACGCATTCCTGGTCAGCGGTGACGGTCAGGTGATCGTCAGCCCGGACAAAGACCAGGTGATGAAGAACCTCAAGGACATCTACCCGAACGCCGATGTGCGCATCCAGAAGGGCAACCAGAACGTGGTGCTCAACGGCCAGGAGCGCATCCTGTCGTTCACCCCGGTCACCGGCCTGCCGAATGCCGAGTGGTACATCGGTCTGTCGATCGACCGCGACAAGGCCTACGCTGCGCTCAGCCAGTTCCGTACTTCGGCACTGATCGCAATGTTCGTTGCAGTGGGTGCGATTGCAGTCTTCCTGAGCCTGTTGATCACCGTGCTGATGCGTCCGCTGATTACCATGGGCCGCGCGATGCAGGACATCGCTCAGGGTGAAGGTGACCTGACCCGTCGTCTGGTAGTGGAAAGCAAGGATGAGTTCGGCGAGCTGGGCAGTTCGTTCAACCAGTTCGTGGAGCGGATTCACGCGTCCATTTCCGAAGTGTCTTCCGCGACTCGTCATGTACACGACCTGTCGCAACGGGTGATGGCATCGTCCAACGCCTCGATCATCGGTTCCGACGAGCAAAGTGCACGCACCAACAGCGTGGCGGCCGCGATCAATCAGTTGGGTGCCGCCACCCAGGAAATCGCCCGCAACGCCGCCGACGCTTCGCAACACGCCAGCGGCGCGAGCGAGCAGGCCGATGACGGTCGTCAGGTGGTCGAGCAGACGATTCAGGCGATGACCGAGCTGTCGCAGAAGATCAGCCTGTCGTGCACCCAGATCGAAACCCTGAATGCGAGCACCGACAACATCGGCCACATTCTCGACGTGATCAAAGGCATCTCCCAACAGACCAACCTGCTGGCGCTCAACGCGGCCATCGAAGCGGCCCGTGCCGGTGAAGCCGGACGCGGTTTTGCGGTGGTGGCGGACGAGGTGCGCAACCTCGCTCACCGTACCCAGGAATCGGCGGAAGAAATCCACAAGATGATCACCTCGCTGCAGGTCGGTTCCCGTGAAGCGGTGACCACCATGAACGCCAGTCAGGCGTCCAGCGAAGAGAGTGTTGAAGTGGCGAATCAGGCTGGTCTGCGCCTGGTCAGCGTGACCCAGCGCATCGGCGAAATCGACGGCATGAACCAGTCGGTGGCCGCGGCTACCGAAGAGCAGACCGCCGTGGTGGAAACCCTCAACGTCGACGTCAACCAGATCAACCTGCTGAACCAGCAGAGCGTGGCCAACCTCAATGAAACGTTGAAGGATTGCGATGCGTTGTCGCAGCAGGCCAACCGTTTGAAACAACTGGTCGACAGCTTCAAGATCTGATCGCCTGCGGTCAAAAAACAGCCCGCTGCGGAGTGATCCGCAGCGGGCTTTTTCATGCCTTACACAAACAGCTTCAGCACATTGCCCATCGCATCATCGGCAAATCCCTGGACGAAATCCTTGAACCCCGACAGCGCCTCGGGCCCGCCGCTGGCCGGCTCGGCAATGATCGTCCAGGTCGCCCGCGACTTGCCCGCGCCCAGCGATTCCACATTCATCGCCGCCCACAGATTGGCCACGCCCAGGGTGTTGTAGATCGTGGTCCAGGTCATGCTCAGCGCCTGGTCGTCCCGGGAGTTGAGTTGCTCGACCACGACGTTGCCATCCTTGAAGAATTTCTTGCGCAGGGAAGACACGCCTTCGCCGGTCATTTCGATGTGCGACAGCGCTGGGATGAAACGGTCGAAGCCGTCGAATTTTCCGACCACCGCCCACACCTGTTTGGCGTCCACCGGCACTTCCACCGAAGACACCACGTGGCAGCCGTGAGGGTTTTTGATCAGGGTGTCGGGTTGCAGATTGCTCATGATGTTGCTCCTTGTTTGATGAGTCAGATGAAGTTGATTTCTTTCAGGTAGTCGCAGCCGCGACGCAGCAGCGCCGGGGATTTTTCCGGGTAGTGCGCGCCCATCTGTTGCACTCCGGCCTGGGCGTTGGCGTGGCCGATCAGGGAGATGTCGCCGATGTCTTCCTCAAAGCCGTTGAGGTAGAAACCGAGTACGCCGAACAGCGCGTTGTCGGCATCAACCCGACCCAGTTGCTGTTGCCAGTCGGCAACGCTGACCAGCGAAAACTCGCTGCCGGTTTCGCGGAACGATGCAACGTAGGCATCCCAGCTCAGAGGCTCCGGGTTGTGCAGGTTGAACACCGCCCGTTCGGGCGAATAACGGCTGGCATGGAAGGCGATGAAACGGGCAAGAAAGTCCACCGGCATCAGGTCGAAGTTCAGCGCGAAGGCCGGCACCTGACCGAGCTGGATCGAGCCCTTGAGCATCAGCATCAAACGGTTCTTGTGCGGTTGGCAGACGCCGCTGAGGCTGTTGAAACTGATGTTGCCGGGTCGATACAGATTGACCCGCACCCCGCGTTCCCGCGCCCGTTCGAGGATGCGTTCGCCGACCCATTTCGACAGGTTGTAGCCGTTGCGGATGTAGATCGGCGGTGTCGGTGCGGCGGGCAACTCCAGCACCCGGCCCGCGTCGTCGACAGTGCTGGAGGCCGACAGGGTCGAGACGAAATTGAACACCTTCTTGCTGCGCCCTTCGCACAGCCGCAGCAGTTCGAAAACCGGTTCGACGTTGTCCGCCGCCAGCGACTCGTAATCGAGGACGTGATTGACGTTCGCCGCGTTGTGCACCAGCGCGCCGAACTCGCGATCCAGTCGCTCGAAGTCCCCATCAGCCAGGCCCAGTTGCGGACGGGTGATGTCTGCCGAATAGACCCGCACCCGACTCAGGTCCAGATGTTCCAGCCGGTTCTCTCGCAACGATTGGGCAAAACGCTGCGCCGCGGTTTGCCCGCCGCCGTCGCGCACCAGACACGCCACTTCGCTGGCGCCCCATCCCAGCAGCGCCTCGACGATGTGCACGCCGACAAAACTGTTGGCGCCAGTGACGATCACCTTGTGCACATCGCCCATGCGGCTGATCGGCAACGGCTCGATGTCCAGCGGTCGCTCGGCGTCGGCCATCGCCTGGGCGCTGAGCACCGCGCTGTCATCGGTGCCGCGTACCAGGGTGGCGAGCTTGGTGATGGTCGGCAGTTCGATGAAGCGGTTGATCGAAATGCTGCGGCCGAATTCCTCCCGCAGACGCAGGAGCATGCGCGACAGCAGAATCGAGTGACCGCCGAGATTGAAGAAGCTTTCATCGGTGGAGATGTCGCTGGTCGGCAGCTCCAGCAGTTCGCCCCAGATCTCCAGCAACAGCGCTTCATCGGCGTTGGCCGGCAGGCATTTCGGACCGCTGTCCTGCACGCTCACCGGCAGCTCCAGCAACGCCTTGCGGTCGACTTTACCGTTGGCGGCGAACGGCATGTTCGGCAGTTCCGTCCATGCCACCGGTTGCATGTAGTCGGGCAAGAACTGCTGGGCATGTGCTTTCAGCGCATCGCGGGCGGCGTCCGATTGCGGCTGGGCGAGGAACGCCAGAATCCGCCGCTGACTGTCGATCACCACGGCGATCTGCCGATACAGCTGGCTCTCGCGCAGGCACCGTTCGATCTCTTCCGGCTCGACCCGGAAGCCGCGAATCTTCACCTGATTGTCGCGGCGTCCGCACAGCTCGATGCCGTCTTCGCCCCACTTGGCCATGTCGCCGCTGCGGTAGGCGCGCAGACGCTGCCCGTCCGGTAACTCAAGGTCCAGATAGCGCTCGGCGGTCTGCTGCGGATTATTCAGGTAACCCAGGCACACGCCGGGGCCGACGATGAACAGCTCGCCTACCGTTTGTTCCGGCACCGGTTGCAGATCGTCGTCGAGAATCAGTACCTGGCTGTTGGCAATCGGCCCGCCGAGGGTGCGATTGCTGTCGCCCGGTTGCAGCTGCCGCGCGGTGATCAGCACCGTCGCTTCGGTGGGGCCGTAGAGGTTGTGCAGTTTGCCTTGGCGCGTCAGTTGCTCGATCACGAACGGCTCGCAGACGTCACCGCCGGTCATGATCTGCCCGACGCTTTGCAATTGCTCCAGCGGCAGGATGCTCAGCAGTGCTGGCGGCAGGAACGCGTGGGTCAGCTGCCGGCGGCGAATCAGCGCCACCAGTTGCAGCGGATCACGGCGCTGGTTGTCGTCGGGCACCACCAGTTCCGCGCCTTCGAGCAGGGTCGGGAAGATGTCGATCAGCGACGAGTCAAAACTCAGCGACGAGAACTGCAGCACCCGGCTCTCGGCGTGCAACTGCACGTAATCGGCGTACCACGCCGTGAAGTGCGCGAGATTCGCCTGACTGAGCAGCACACCTTTCGGATGCCCGGTGGTGCCCGAGGTGTAGAGCGCCATGCACGGTGAATCGAGCTCGGGCCGGCGCAGCATCAGCGGTAGCGCCGGATCGACTTCAGTGCGGTCGATGCGACTGACGTCCAGCCCCGGCATCAAATCGCTCAGCGGATGTTCGCCATCGTGCAACAACAACACAGCACCGGCGTTTTCGAGGATGTACTGCTGGCGCTGAAGCGGATGGCTTGGCTCCAGCGGCAGATACACCGCACCGCTGCCGAGAATCGCCAGGATCGAAGCAAACAGCGCATCGCATTTCGGCAGGCAAATCCCGACTACCCACGGTTGCGGCTGTGTCTCCAGCATCGTCAGTAACTGCTGCTGGATCGCCCGGCTGTGATCATGCAACTGGCGATAGCTGATCGACTGCTCGGCGAGGTGCAGCGCCGGGCGTTCGGCATGCTCGATCAAGCTCTGTTGCAGGCGCTCGATCACCGGGATCTGCGCCCGTTGCAACAAGGCCGGATTGGCCGTGGCGTTGAAGCGATGCACATAGGCCAGGCTGTCGAGAAACAGCAGGTTTTCCACCTGCTCGAAGTCCGGTGCACGGGCCGTCGTCGCGTGCTGGAAATATTCGGCATCGCGGGAAAAACGGCTGACCAGCAGCGCCACTTCATCCACCACCAGCGCGAGTGTTCGCTGGCGCAGGGCCTGACCGTTACCGGAGGGTTCGTCGGCGATGGGCACGCGGCTCAGCAGTGTCGAGTCGCAGAGGCACAGAAGATCGAGCACCGGCAGTCCGCCGACGCCCGTTGCACCGATACCCAGACGCAAGGTCAGGTGTGGTGTCACGCCGTGATTCTGTGGCGCAAGACTGCCGTCGTCGATCACCAGATCCATCGACGGAGCCGCTTCCGACAGCAATGAATGACCGTGTTGTTCGAGCTCCAGCGCCAGGTCGGTCAAGGCCTGGCTACGGCCCTTCAGCAAAATGTCGAGACGTCTCATGTCAGCCTCCGTGTCAAACCAGGTAGTCGCGCAGGGCGTGCTGTACGCACGGTGTGTCGAGCAGTGAGCTGTTGTGGAAAAAACGCACGATGTTGCCCACCAGCGGGTGGTGGCGATTGATCGGGAAGGCCAGCCCGGCCATCTCGTCCTTCAGTGCGCGGCGGGTCGCATCGTTGACCGGCAAGGCATCGATCAGGCGCAGGTCGAAAGACTTCTGGATGTCGTTGGTCAGGTAGTGGCCGATGAACACCGGCAGGATCTGCGCGATGCATTCGCGATCCGCATCGCTCGCGGTGTGCCAGTAGATGCGCACCATCCGCGCCCAGAAACTCGAATGACGACCCTCGTCCATCAAGTGGTCGGCCATCAGCCCCTTGATCGATGGCTTGACCGTATCGTCCCGGGCAAAAGCCGCGACATCGCCGGTCACGGTGTTCTCGGCGATGGCCACGCAGATCAGTTCCACGGCGCTGCGCAGGTGTTCCGGGGCCAATTCGACGGCGGCCGGAATCGCCCGGCTCAGTTCGATTTCATTCGGCAACTCGATGGGTTCGATGCCGGTCATGGCCACGGTCTGCTGCATGAAATCCATCGCCACCAGCGCGTGGTAATCCTCGTCCACGACGACGGTCATGGCGTCGTAGCGACAGGCGAACGGGAACGCCACGGCGAAGCGGTTCTTGGCAATGCTGCGGGCGGTCTTGTCAACGATCTCGGTCTCGAAAATCACCACGTCGTTGATGAACTTGTACAGCGTCTGCACCAGGGCAAAATCACGCTGTTCCGGGCATTCGCGCAGGAAGGTTTCGCTGAGCACCAACGGCTGGCGGCTGAGCGGATAGATCAGCCGCGCGTCGTCCTCCAGCACGCGGCGCGGCCGGGTGCGGATGGTGGCGCGGCTTTCCCAGGCGTCGGCGAAGGATTGGTAGTCGGCGGCGTTCATTCGGCCACCTCCGCCAACGGCTCGCGCATGCTCAGGCGCAGGCCGTCCCAAAGCGCGATGCGGCTTTCCACGGCGGCGATGGCGCTGGCATAGACCTCGGCCTCACGTTGCGGATCGCCATCGACCAGGCGCTCCAGCAGTTGCTCGGCGGCGGGGCCGTGGTCTTCGGAGTCGACTTCGATGTGTCGCTCCAGGTAGTAACGGAAGGTTGGCGCCTGCTCCACGCCGATGCCCCAGGCATCGAGCATGCGCTGGAACATGGTCGGGATCACGCTCTCGCGACCATGCAGGAAAGCCGCGGCTACACTGTGCCCCGGTGCATGCAGCGCGGTGTGCAGGGTGTCGCGTACGAATTGCGCGGCGGCCGGGTCGACCTCGACACTTTGCAGCGCGACGTCATAGCTCACGCCCTCCTGTTGCAGCGCGACAAAGCGCTCCACCGCCGAGGTGCTCGCACCGACTTCGCGCATCGCATCCAGGTACAACTCGAAATGACTGTAATGCCCGTGTGACAGCCGATCGTCCGACTCTTCGCCAAGCACGATTTCATTGATCAATCGTGCGGCATGGGGATCGCGCGGCGGCAGCCACGGTAGTCGAGTGCAGGTCAGTTCCTGTTGCAGGCGTTTGGTCAGCGACATGAAGTCCCATACGGCAAAGACATGGGATTCCATGAAGCGTCGCAACACCGACAGCGAATCGATTTCGGAGAAGATCGGGTGAACGCTGAGTTCGGCTTTCTTTTGGGCGAGTTGTTCTTTAGTTGGCATGATGCGAGCCTCTGGCTTATAGGGATATAGGGACTGCTCAATCAATGGCTAACAACGTTGGATATAGTTTCCAGGCGAGCGATAGCCTCATTCGTTTCGATGAAAGTTGAAGTTGTATCGAGAGGCCCGGTACATCGGAACGCCAGGAGAGACTGACGTGCAGCGGGCCATGTTGTTGGAGCTTGCCGGCTTTTCGGTTCGGTATAAACCCGGCGTAGAAAAACTAATACATCGCAAAACAACTTAACAAGTATATTTTTAATTAATTTAAGTTTGCTGTTTTTCAAGTATGAGCGAAGCTGATAAAACTTTTAAGTTAAGTTTTATTTGGGCGTAGTTGCTCCTTTCGGCCTTTAAAGGCCAAAATTGAATAACAAGAGTGAATGCCTCACTCAAAGCAACTTTTGAAGTAAGTAATTGAAATGATCTGAGGGGATGAAGTTGGCCTGATACGGCGGCGAATCTTCCTTTTCCCGTGACAAGGCTCCTTCCGTAGGTTCCTGTTGCGGAGACTGCTGCCGGGGCGGCGCGTCCCCGTTCTATTTGGGTTGGCGATTCAAGGGTGCGCGTAAATCGGCGCCGCGGCTATCGTCGAAAATGACTTCCTTGCGGTGCAATTTCCGGGCTGTCCAAAGCAGGGGGGAGGTTAGAGCGAAGGCGCCGAAGTGCCACGGCAATTGAGCGTGACTGGCGTGGGGATTTGTAAGCGGGTTATTCGCCGGGTGAGCGGGAGCTCACCCGGAAGGGGGGAATCAGCGGGCTGTCTTGCGGTTTTGTGCGGCGGGGCTGGCGAGGTAACGGGTGATGACCTCGACACCGCGGTTGAGGTGCTGCTCCAGCAATGCCACAGCGAGCGGGGTGTCACGTTGCTGCACGGCTTGCAGCAACGCGCGGTGATCGTCCTGGGAGATCTTGCCCAGGCCCATGGCCTCGAGGTTGAAACGCAGGAAGCGTTCCTCTTCATTCAAACCGTCCTCGACCAGCCGCAGCAGGCGGCCGTTCGGGGATTTGCTGTAAAGCGTCATGTGGAACAGGCGGTTGAGCCGACCGATCTCCGTGTAGTCGTGCTCGGTTTCCAGCTCTTCGATGTAACCGGCGGCGCGTTCGTGGTCGGCGCTGGTCAGCAGCGAGATCGACTGACGCAGGGCTTCGGATTCCAGCAGGATGCGCAGTTCGTAGGTTTCGGTCGCGTCGCCCTGGATCAGCGGCGCTACCACGGCGCCTTTGTGGGCTACCACGCTCAACAGGCCCTGGGCTTCGAGCTGACGCAACGCTTCGCGTACCGGCATGCGGCTGACGCCGAACAGGTCCGCCAGATCCTGCTGGCGGACCGCGGTGCCGCACGGCAGGCGCCCGTCGAGAATCGCCGAGCGCAGGGTTTCCTCGATGACCGAGCGCGCCAGATGCGCGGGAATCGGCCCTTCGACTTTGATGCTGTGGAGTGGCTTGGGCTTCTGGGTCACAACTGCACACCCTGTTGACTGCGGAATTTGGATCCAAAGGACACTAGTGATTGCTCTACAGGTTGTCAAACCGTGTAGAAGAACCCTGTCACATCTGAAGTTTAGCGCGCGGGCGATGATCTCAGGGTGCCATTGTTTTTTGCTCGGCTAACCTTCACCATCAAACGCCTTTCCTCCTGCCCTGGATGCCTTGCATTGGCGGTACGTTTCGCGATTCCCCGGATTGCGCGCTGGCTTGCCTGCGCGCTGCTGCTGGCCGGCGTCATGCTGGGCGGTCTGCATGCCGATTGGGATTTTTCCGCGATCAGCCGCAAGGCCACGGCATTGTACGGACCGCTGGGCGCCGGGCAACAACGGATCGATGCCTGGCAGAATCTGCTGGCCACCCAGAAACAGGTCAGCGAGATGGAAAAGCTCAAAGTGGTGAACCTGTTTTTCAACAAACAGATGCGCTACGTCGAGGACATCGACCTGTGGGGCCAGGTCGATTATTGGGAGACCCCCATCGAAGCCTTGTGGAAAGGCGCCGGTGACTGCGAAGACTACGCGATCGCCAAGTATTTCAGCCTGCGCCACCTCGGCGTGGCCAGTGACAAATTGCGCATCACCTACGTCAAGGCCCTGCGCCAGAACCGCGCGCACATGGTGTTGACCTACTATTCCAGTCCCGACGCCATGCCTCTGGTGCTCGACAGCCTGATCGACCCGATCAGACCGGCCTCCGAGCGAACCGATTTGTTGCCGGTCTACTCTTTCAATGCCGAAGGGCTGTACCTGCCGGGGGCCAAGGGCAACAAAAAGGTCGGCGACACCAAACGCCTGTCACGCTGGCAGGATGTGTTGAAGAAAATGCAGGCCGAAGGATTCCCGGTCGAGACGACTAACTAGGAGCACGCGCTCAGATGTCCTTGTTCAAACAGCTGTTGATCGCAATCTGTCTGTTCCTCGTGGTCGCCTTCACCGGCAGCTTCATGGTCAGCCTGGAGAGCTCGCGCACCCAGTACGTCAACCAGTTGCGTTCCCACGCCCAGGACGCCGCCACGGCGCTGGCGTTGTCGCTGACCCCGAACATCGACGACCCGGCCATGGTCGAGCTGCTGGTCAGTTCGATCTTCGACAGCGGTTATTACTCGAGCATCCGCGTGGTCGATCTGAAGACCGACCAGACCATCGTCGAGCGCAGCGGCATTCCCGCCGTCACCAACGTGCCGGACTGGTTCGTCAAACTGATTGGCCTGGAGCCGGCCGGCGGCGATGCACTGGTCAGCCGTGGCTGGGAACAGGCGGCGCGGGTCGAGGTGGTCAGCCATCCGATGTTCGCGTTGGCCAAGCTCTGGCAGAGCGCACTCGGCAGCCTGGGCTGGTTGCTGGTCTGCGGTGCGGTGAGCGCGGTGCTGGGCGCGCTGTTGTTGCGCCGGCAATTGCGGCCGCTGGACTACATGGTCAAGCAATCCCACGCCATCGCCCGTCGCGAATTCCTCAGCCTGCCGGACCTGCCGCGCACGCCTGAATTGCGCCGCGTGGTGCTGGCCATGAACCAGATGGTCGAGAAGCTCAAGGCGCTGTTCCAGGAGCAGGCCGAACGTAGCGAAAAACTGCGCACCGAGTCCTATCAGGACAACCTCACCGGGCTGGCCAACCGGCGCTACTTCGAGATGCAACTGAACGCCCGGGTAAGCAACCCGGAGCAGGCCAGTTCCGGTTATCTGTTGCTGCTGCGGGTCAAGGATCTGGCCGGGCTGAACCAGCGTCTTGGCGGTCAGCGTACCGATGAATTGTTGAAAGCGGTCGGCCAGCAACTTTCTCGCGAGTGCGCCAAATACCCGGAAACCCAGAATCTCGTGACCCGTATCCGTGGCGGTGAATTCGCCGTGCTGGCGCCAGGGCTGACCCGCGAAGAAGCGCTGCAACTGGCGCAGAACCTCGACAGCGCCCTGGGCAGCCTGCATGCGACGGGCGCCACTGACGTGGCCGCCGTGGCCTCCATCGGCGTGGCACCGTTCGCCCATGGCGACTCACCGCAGGCGGTGCTCAGCCTCGGCGATCAGGCCCTGGCTCAGGCCGAAGGCCAGGGCGAACAGAATTGGGCGTGCCTCGACCAGAGCCTGGTGGCGGACGTCGGCGACGATCACCACGCCTGGCACCGTCTGCTCGATCAGGCGCTGAACCAGCGGCGTTTCGAGTTGTTCTTCCAGCCAGTGGTGGCAGCGCAGGACACGCAACTGGTGCTGCATTACAAAGTGCTGTCGCGCCTGCTCGACGAACAGGGCCAGACCATTCCCGCCGGACGCTTCCTGCCATGGCTGGAGCGCTTTGGCTGGACCGCACGCCTGGACCGACTGATGCTCGAGCGGGTGCTGGAGCAAATGGCCGGCCATGAAGAATCCCTGGCGCTGAACCTGTCGTCGGCGACCCTGGCCGACCCACAGGCGCTGAACAAAGTCTTCGAGATTCTGCGCTCGCACTCCAATCTGGGGCCGCGTCTGACCCTGGAAATCGGCGAGGAGCAATTGCCGGAACAAGCGGTGCTGGAACAGTTGACCCGCCGCCTGCGCGAACTCGGTTTCTCCCTGAGCCTGCAACGCTTCGGCGGGCGCTTCAGCATGATCGGCAACCTGGCGCGGCTGGGGCTGGCGTACCTGAAGATCGATGGCAGTTACATTCGCGCGATTGACCAGGAGAGTGACAAGCGCCTGTTCATCGAGGCGATCCAGCGGGCGGCGCACAGCATCGATCTGCCGCTGATTGCCGAACGGGTCGAGACGGAAGGGGAATTGTCGGTGATTCGCGAGATGGGCTTGTACGGGGTTCAGGGGCAGCTTTTCGGTGAACCGAAACCCTGGTGATGAATTGCCCGTTCCCACGCGCAGCGCGGGAACGGGCAGGACAAAAGAGATCAGATCAACCCGGTCTCTTCATCATCAATCAACTGGCTCAGCCCGCCCAACGCCTCCCGGGCCTGGGTACGGTCCATCAACTTGGCCTGGGCCGCCGGCGGCAGGTCGGTGACGCGGATCACGCCTTTCTGGGTCAGGACCTGAATCAGGTCGTCGAGTACCCGAATCATCTCCAAGTCGCTCTGCTTGAGCTGCTTGAGGCTGTTTTCCACGGCCGCGTTGGCAAACCAGGCCTGGATTTCATGGTGGTCGGCGGGCAGCGTTTCCGTGGCCTCGGCCCAGGCCGCAGCTTCCACGCGAACCAACTGACCCTGTGCATCGCGTTGCACGTAAAACATTGAGCATCCCTCGGAAATGGACCGGCGTCATGCTGTCAGCAGCATAGCCAACTGCACGGGAGTATGCGGTGCGGCGACGCAATCGTCACCGGGAAGAAAGACGCAAACGTGACGGCCGCCCCATTGGGGCGGCCGTTTTGTTCACGCATCAGCTGTTGTTGTGGTCGACCTTGATGGTCGGATCGCTGCCGGCAATCAGGTTGTGAATGTTGGCAGTGGACCAGTTGTTGCCTTCCAGCTTGATCGTCACGTCCGGTGTCGCGGCAGCCGCATCGGCGGAGTTGAACTTGCCCGCCGAGCTGACTTGCAGCGACGACACGCCGTCGACCGTGGTGATCTTGAGGAAGTTGTCGATGGTGCTGCCGGACTCGCCCTGCAGCAGGTCGCGCAGGTCGATGCGGTCACCTTCGCTGGCGTTGAAGTCCTTGATCACATCGTTGCCGGTGTCGCCTGCTTTCCAGACGAAGGTGTCGGCACCGGAACCGCCGATCAGGATGTCGTTGCCCGGGCCGCCGATCAGCGTGTCGTTGCCGGAGCCGCCGAGCAGGATGTCATTGCCCTTGCCGCCGTCGAGCACGTCATTGCCGCCGCCGCCGAACAGGATGTCATTGCCTGCGCCACCCAGCAGCGTGTCGTTGCCGTCATGGGCACCGGACACATCGAACGCCTGATAGTGCTCGGTGATGTACTGGTGCACGTTGCTGGTGGTGACTTTGCTGACATCGACGCCGGTCTGCTGCGCGACGAACGCCTGCATCGCCTGGTAACCCTCGCCGGCAATGCCGTTGAAGCTCACCAGATCGCCGAACAGGATGTCGTTGCCGTCGCCGCCGTTGACCGTGTCGTTGCCCGGCATTGTCGCTTCGGTGTGGCCGATGATCGAGTTGGCCAGGTCCTTCGGATCGATGTTGGTCTGCGGGTTGTGATCGGTGTCGTACGGTTTCAGGTCGTTGAGGCTGACACCGCTGTTGATCCCGATGGCTTCCACATTGGACAGGTTGCCCAGCAGCGCGAAGGCGCTGTTGGCGTTGTCGGTGGTGGCCTGGCTGGTGCTGCTGCCGGAGCCTGCCAGGCTCGACAGCTCGTAGGTGCCGTCGCCCTGGGCGTGGATGGTGCCCACGTTGCTCCAGTTCCAGCTGCCGTTCTTGTACGTCTGCAGCACCACGGCACCCGCCGTGCTGATGGTCAGGTAGTGCGTGCTGTCGATGTAGGTGCTGAAGCTGTCGCCCAGCTTGTAATTGCTGGTCTTCACCACGTCGTCGAGCTTCACGTTGCCGTACAGCGTCGGGTTGGTCTGCTCGCCGCTCTGGTAGTAGGTCGGCTGGCCGTCGGTGATGAAGTACGTAAGGTTCTTCGCCCCGGTGTTGGCAACGGCTTCAGTGCTCTGGAAGAAGTTGGCCGTAGCCTTGAACACGTCTTCGTAGTTGGTGCCGCCGCCGGAGGTCATCGAGTCCAGCACTGCCTTGAGCTTGGTCAGCGCATTCGGGTCGTTGAGGTTCACCGACACCGACTTGTTGACCTGGGTATCGAAGTCCACCAGGAAGATGTTCACCGTACCCGAGTTGTTGCCCATGCTCTGCTTGAGGGTGTTGAACACCGACGTCAGCGAGTCTTTGGCGGCGTTGATCGACGAGGTGCTCATGCTGCCCGAGCTGTCGACCATGAACGCGATGTTGTAGTTGGTGCCCGGCACCACGGTCAGGCCGCCGATGTCGGCGACGATGATGTCGTTGCCATCGGTGCCGGTGACGGTGTCGTCAGCCGAAGTGGCGACAATCGAGTTGTAGACCGCTGGCACCACGGAGACCGGAATGGTCGCGGTGGTGCTGGCCGAGCCGCCCAGAGCCTCGGTGGAGGTCGAGGTCACGGTCAGGTTGAACTGGCCGTTGTAGTAGGCCGGCGGGGTCACGGTCAGGCTGCCGAGGTTCCAGCCGGTGACGTTGGCGTCGCCGCTGGTGGCGGTCACGGTGAAGCTGTGGCCCGCGCCGTCGCTGAGCACCGAACCGACCGGTGCGCCGCTGATCTTGATGCTCAGGGTTTCCGAGCCGTCGGTGTCGGTCAGCGCGGTGCTGATCGACGACAGTTTCACGGTGGTGCCTTCAGCGCCGGTGTTGAGCTTGTAGCCGTCGTAATAGCCTTCGCCGTTGGTGCCGTGCAGATCGGAGACGGTCACACCGGAGTTCACCAGGTCCTGTACGCCGGTGTAGATCGGCACGCCGGCACTGCTCAGGTCGATCGGCGTACCGCCGTTGACCGACAGGTTGACGTCGTAGCTGCCCGGGCCGCTCTGGTTGTGGTGGTAGATCTCCACGGTGTAGTAACCGCTGGTGGTCGGGGTGAACGAACCGTTGAGGTTGCCGCCCGCACCCCAGGTCGTGGAGGCCACGTTCTTGCCACCGATGTTCACCAGCAGGCTGTCATCGCCGGTGCCGGTGAAGGTGTAGGTCTTGCCGGCTTCGAGGTAGATCAGGCCGGACGTCTTCGACGCGGTGCCGGCGGCTACGCTGCCGTCGGACTGCACGTTGGTCACGGTGCCGCTGGTGTTCGGTTTGCCTGCGCCGTCGATCACGTTTTTCAGGGTGGTCGAGTTGGCGCCGCTGCCGTCGGTGCCCAGGCCCGACAGGCCGGTCCAGACGTCCTTGACCAGCCCGGTGGACTTCACGCTGTTGTCGGCCACCGACAGGGTCGGCGCATCCGCCACCGGCGTGATGTCGATCTTGATCGTGCCGGTGTTGCCCAGCAGTTGACCGTCGGTTGGCTGGAACTTGATCTGCGCGTAGTCAGCCTGGTTGTTGCCCAGGCCGGCGCCGCCATAACCGTTCACACCCGATTCGTTGGCATCCGGCAGGAAGCGCAGCTTGCCGGCGTCGATGTCGGCCTTGCTGAAGGTCTGGTTGGTGGCGACATCTTTCCAGGTCGAACCGTCCAGGTACTGCAGTTTGCCTTCGCCCGGCAGCTGGGTGATTTTCACGCCCAGGCTCGAGGCCGGGCTGTCCACGTCGGTGACGCCGAAGGTCGACCAGCCGAGGATCAGCGGGGTGTCTTCGGTGCCGGTGACGTTGACCGGTGCTGCGACCGGCGCGTCGTTGACGGCCACCACGTTGACCGTGGTGGTGGCGACGTTGGAGTAGTTGCCGCCATCGGTCACCGTCACAGTGATGATGCGCGGCACGGTGCTCGGGTCTTCACTGCTGTTGGTGAAGGTGATGTTCTTGATCGCCTGCATGTAGTCGGCGAGCGTCGCGTTGCCCGACAGGGTCAGTGTGATCGAGCCATCCTTGCTGTTGGCATTGATGGTGATGCCGTTGACGCTGTTGCCCAGGTTCAGCGAGTCGCCCGGCTGACGGTTGGTCAGCACGATGGTGGCGCCGGTCAGCATGGTGCTGTCCGGGTCGGTGATGCTGATGTCGGTGTCGGCGATCGACACGCCCGCGCCCGGGGTGTTCTCGGTGAAGGTCACCTTGTAGTCGGCCCCAGTGGCGCCGCTGGAGTTGTTGGCGTCGAGGTCGAGGACCGGTGGCGCATCGTTGTCGATGATCGAGGTGCTGACGCTGCCGTTGGTGCTGCTGACCGCCAGGTTCTCGAAGTTGCCGCCGGTGGCCGAGTCGATCTTGACCACGAAGTTCTCGGTGCCTTCGGTGATCTTGTCGTCGATGGTCGCAACGTTGAATTGCGCGCTGCTGGCGCCTGCCGGGATCTTCACGGTGTACACGCCGGTGAAGTCCGAACCGTCGGCGGCGGTGCCGCTGTAGACGATTTTCAGGGTCACTTCGGTTTGCGCCGGGTGGGTCAGGCTCACGGTATAGGTCGCGGTCTGGCCTTCGGTCACCGAGGTGCTGCCGGTAATGCTGACGGTGGTGGTGTCGATGGTGTCGGTGACGTTGGTCACCGCTGGCGTGTTGCTGGTCACCAGGTTTTCGAAGTTGCCACCGGTGGCGTTGGTGATGGTTGCCTGCACGGTGCCGGCGTCTTTGTAGACGTCGTCGGCCGGTGCCGGAACGGTCACGGTGCCAGTGGTTTTGCCGGCCTCGATGGTGATCACCGAGCCGTTGCTCAGGGTCACGGTCACCGGGGTGCCTGCCGCGTTGGTCAGGGTCGCGGTGTAGGTGATCGAGCCACCTTCGGCCACGGTACCGGTCGCAGTCAGCGACAGGTTGGTGGTGTCGATGGTGTCAGTCACGGTGGTGCTGACCGGCGTCTTGTCGGCCACGAGGTTTTCGTAGTTGCCGCCGCTTACGTTGGTGATCGAGTTGGTCAACGGAGCATGACCATTCAACACGTCGTTCGGTGCCGTCGTGGTGACGGTACCGGTGGTCTTGCCGATGTCGATGGTGATGGTCTGGCCGTTGGACAGGGTCACGGTCACTGGCGAGCCGGTCACTGGAGCACCGACAGTCGCGGTGTAGACAACATTGCCGCCCTCGGCCGCTGTTGCGGTCGCCGTCAGCTTCACGGTGGTGGTGTCGATGGTGTCAGTGACGTTGGTCACGGCTGGTGTGTTGCTGGTCACCAGGTTTTCGAAGTTGCCACCGGTAGCCGACTTGATCGTGGCCTGAACGGTGCCGGCGTCTTTGTAAACGTCATCGGCTGGCGCCGGAACGGTCACGGTGCCGGTGGTTTTGCCGGCCTCGATGGTGATCACGGCGCCGTTGCTCAGAGTCACGGTCACTGGAGTGCCCGCAGCGTTGGTCAACGTTGCGGTGTAGACGATCGAACCGCCTTCGGCCACGGTGCCGGTCGCGGTCAGCGACAGGTTGGTGGTGTCGATGGTGTCGGTGACGGTGGTGCTGACCGGCGTCTTGTCCGCTACGAGGTTTTCGTAGTTGCCGCCGCTGACATTGGTGATGGCGTTGGTCAACGGCGCGTGTCCGTTGAGCGCATCGTTCGGCGCGGTGGTGGTCACGGTGCCGGTGGTCTTGCCCACTTCGATGGTGATGGTCTGGCCGTTGGACAGCGTCACGGTCACTGGCGAACCGGTCACCGGCGCGCCGACAGTCGCGGTGTAGACGACGTTGCCGCCCTCGGCCGCTGTTGCGGTCGCGGTCAGCTTCACGGTGGTGGTGTCGATGGTGTCGGTGACGTTGGTCACGGCTGGTGTGTTGCTGGTCACCAGGTTTTCGAAGTTGCCACCGGTGGCGTTGGTGATGGTTGCCTGAACAGTACCGGCATCCTTGTAGACGTCGTCGGCTGGAGCCGGAACAGTCACGGTGCCGGTGGTTTTACCAGCGTCGATGGTGATCACGGCGCCGTTGCTCAGGGTCACGGTTACCGGAGTGCCCGCAGCGTTGGTCAATGTGGCGGTGTAGATGATCGAACCACCCTCGGCGACCGAATTGGTGGCGCTCAAGGACAGGTTGGTGGTGTCGATGGTGTCGGTGACGGTGGTGCTGACCGGAGTCTTGTCCGCTACGAGGTTCTCGTAGTTGCCGCCGCTTACACCGGTGATTGCGTTAGTCAGTGGCGCATGACCATTCAACACGTCGTTCGGTGCCGTCGTGGTGACGGTGCCGGTGGTCTTGCCGACTTCGATAGTGATGGTCTGGCCGTTGGACAGGGTCACGGTCACTGGCGAACCGGTCACCGGTGCGCCGACAGTTGCGGTGTAGACCACGTTGCCGCCCTCGGCCGCTGTTGCGGTCGCGGTCAGCTTCACGGTGGTGGTGTCGATGGTGTCGGTGACGCTGGTCACCGCTGGCGTGGTGTTGGTCACCAGGTTTTCGAAGTTGCCACCGGTGGCCGACTTGATCGTGGCCTGTACGTTGCCGGCGTCTTTGTAGACGTCATCGGCCGGTGCCGGAACGGTCACGGTGCCGGTGGTTTTACCCGCGTCGATGGTAATGACAGCACCGTTCGACAAGGTCACGGTGACTGGCGAGCCAGCGGCGTTGGTCAGGGTTGCGGTGTAGGTGATCTGGCCACCTTCGGCCACGGTGCCGGTCGCGGTCAGCGACAGGTTGGTGGTGTCGATGGTGTCGGTGACGGTGGTCGAAACCGGTGTTTTGTCGGCGACCAGATTTTCGTAGTTGCCACCGGAAACGTTGGTGATGGCGTTGGTCAACGGCGCGTGACCGGTCAGCACATCGTTTGGCGCCGTGGTAGTTACGGTGCCGGTGGTCTTGCCGACTTCGATGGTGATTTGCTGACCGTTCGACAGGGTCACGACAACCGGCGAGCCGGTAACTGGTGCACCCACGGTAGCGGTGTAGGTGACGGTGCCACCTTCGGCAGCGGTTTCGGTCGCGGTCAGTTTGACCGTGGTGGTGTCGATGGTATCGGTGACGTTGGTCACGGCTGGTGTGTTGCTGGTCACCAGGTTTTCGAAGTTGCCGCCGGTGGCGGATTTGATCGTGGCCTGAACGGTGCCGGCGTCCTTGTAGACGTCATCGGCTGGCGCAGGAACGGTTACGGTGCCGGTGGTTTTGCCCGCTTCGATGGTGATCACGGCGCCGTTGCTCAGCGTTACGGTCACAGGAGTGCCCGCTGCGTTGGTCAGGGTCGCGGTGTAGGTGATCTGGCCACCTTCAGCCACGGTGCCGGTCGCGGTCAGCGACAGGTTGGTGGTATCGATGGTGTCGGTCACGGTAGTGCTGACCGGGGTTTTGTCGGCGACCAGATTTTCGTAGTTGCCACCGCTCACGTTGGTGATCGCGTTGGTCAGCGGAGCATGACCGGTCAGCGCATCGTTCGGTGCGGTGGTGGTCACGGTGCCGGTGGTTTTGCCCACTTCGATGGTGATGGTCTGGCCGTTCGACAGGGTCACGGTCACTGGCGAGCCGGTGACAGGTGCGCCCACGGTCGCGGTGTAAGTAACGGTGCCGCCTTCAGCCGCCGACTCGGTCGCGGTGAGTTTGACCGTGGTGGTGTCGATGGTATCGGTGACCTGGGTTACCGCAGGAACCGTGCTGGTCACCAGATTTTCGAAGTTGCCACCCGTGGCGGACTTGATCGTCGCTTCCACGGTGCCGGCGTCCTTGTAGACGTCATCGGCCGGTGCCGGAACCGTCACGGTGCCAGTGGTTTTACCGGCCTCGATGGTGATCACGGCGCCGTTGCTCAAGGTCACGGTCACCGGAGTGCCCGCAGCGTTGGTCAGTGTGGCGGTGTAAATGATCGAACCGCCCTCGGCGACCGAATTGGTGGCGCTCAAGGACAGGTTGGTGGTGTCGATGGTGTCGGTGACGGTGGTCGAAACCGGGGTCTTGTCGGCCACCAGATTTTCGTAATTACCGCCGGTTACGCCAGTGATTGCGTTGGTCAGCGGCGCGTGGCCGGTCAACGCATCGTTCGGTGCGGTGGTGGTCACGGTGCCGGTGGTCTTGCCGACTTCGATGGTGATCTGCTGACCATTGGCCAGGGTCACGGTCACAGGCGAACCGGTGACGGGTGCACCTACAGTCGCGGTGTAAGTAACGGTGCCGCCTTCAGCGGCGATTTCGGAAGCAGTGAGCTTCACGGTCGTCGTGTCGATGGTGTCGGTGACTTCCGTTACGGCCGGAACGGTGCTCGGAACGAGGTTCTCGAAGTTGCCACCGGTTGCATCCTTGATGGTGACTTCGACTTTGCCGGCATCTTTGTAGACGTCATCGGCCGGAGCCGGAACGGTCACGGTGCCGGTGGTTTTACCCGCTTCGATGGTGATGACGGCGCCGTTGCTCAACGTCACGGTTACCGGGGTGCCGGCCGGATTGGTCAGGGTCGCGGTGTAGATGATCGAACCACCCTCGGCCACGGTGCCGGTCGCGGTCAGCGACAGGTTGGTGGTGTCGATGGTGTCGGTCACAGTGGTGCTGACCGGGGTCTTGTCGGCGACCAGATTCTCGTAGTTGCCGCCGCTCACGTTGGTGATCGCGTTGGTCAGCGGCGCGTGGCCGTTCAGCACATCGTTCGGTGCCGTGGTGGTCACGGTGCCGGTGGTTTTGCCCACTTCAATGGTGATTTGCTGACCGTTGGACAGGGTCACGGTCACTGGCGAGCCAGTCACCGGCGCGCCCACGGTCGCGGTGTAAGTAACGGTGCCACCTTCGGCGGCGGTTTCGGAAGCGGTCAGCTTCACGGTCGTCGTGTCGATGGTGTCGGTGACTTCGGTGACGGCCGGAACGGTGCTAGGCACCAGGTTCTCGAGGTTGCCACCGGTTGCATCCTTGATGGTGACTTCGACTTTGCCGGCATCCTTGTAGACGTCATCGGCCGGGGCCGGAACGGTCACGGTGCCGGTGGTTTTACCCGCTTCGATGGTGATGACGGCGCCGTTGGACAAGGTCACGGTCACCGGCGTGCCCGCCGGGTTGGTCAGGGTCGCGGTGTAGACGATCGAACCACCTTCGGCCACGGTCCCGGTCGCGGTCAGCGACAGATTGGTGGTGTCGATGGTGTCGGTGACGGTGGTGCTGACCGGCGTCTTGTCCGCTACGAGGTTCTCGTAGTTGCCGCCGCTGACGTCGGTAATCGCGTTGGTCAGCGGTGCATGGCCGTTCAACGCATCGTTAGGAGCGGTGGTGGTCACGGTGCCGGTGGTCTTGCCGACTTCGATGGTGATTTGCTGACCGTTGGACAGAGTCACGGTCACTGGGGAACCGGTCACCGGTGCGCCAACCGTCGCGGTGTAAGTAACGGTGCCGCCTTCAGCCGCCGACTCGGTCGCAGTCAGTTTGACCGTGGTGGTATCGATGGTGTCAGTTACCTGAGTCACCGCCGGAACGGTGCTCGGCACCAGGTTCTCGAAGTTGCCGCCAGTGGCCGTCGAAATGGTGGCTTCGACTTTGCCCGCGTCCTTGTAGACGTCGTCCGCCGGGGCCGCAACGGTCACGGTGCCGGTAGTTTTACCAGCCTCGATGGTGATCACCGCGCCGTTGGACAAGGTCACGGTCACCGGAGTACCCGCCGGGTTGGTCAGGGTCGCGGTGTAGACGATCGAACCACCCTCGGCCACGGAGCCAGTGGCGCTCAGGGTCAGGTTGGTGGTGTCGACGGTGTCGGTCACAGTGGTGCTGACCGGAGTTTTGTCAGCCACCAGATTCTCGTAGTTGCCACCGGTCACGCCGGTGATCGAGTTGGTCAGCGGTTCGTGACCATTGAGTGCATCGTTCGGCGCGGTGGTGGTCACGGTGCCGGTGGTTTTACCGACCTCGATGGTGATTTGCTGACCATTGGCCAGGGTCACGGTAACTGGCGAACCTGTTACCGGAGCACCAACAGTCGCGGTGTAGGTGACGGTGCCACCTTCAGCAGCGGTTTCGGTCGCGGTGAGTTTCACCGTGGTGGTGTCGATGGTATCGGTGACGTTGGTCACGGCCGGAACGGTGCTCGGCACCAGGTTCTCGAAACCGCCGCCGGTGACGGTCGAAATGGTCGCTTCGACTTTGCCGGCATCCTTGTAAACGTCATCGGCTGGCGCCGGAACGGTCACGGTCCCCGTAGTCTTGCCGGCTTCGATGGTGATCACCGCGCCGTTCGACAGGGTCACGGTCACCGGGGTGCCGGCCGGGTTGGTCAGGGTCGCGGTGTAGACAATCGAACCACCCTCGGCCACCGAGTCGGTAGCGGTCAGGTTGAGGTTGGTGGTGTCGACCGTGTCCGAAACCGAGGTGTTGGCCGGTTTGCTGTCGACCGCCAGGTTTTCGTAGTTGCCGCCGGTGGCCTTGTCGATGGTCACGCTCAGCGAGCTGCCGCCCGCCAATGGGCTGTTCGGCGCGACGAAGTTCACGGTGCCGGTGGTTTCGCCCACGGCGATGGTGATGGTCTGGCCGTTGGACAGGATCACCACGACCGGCGAGCCGGTCACTGGCGCGGTCACGGTCGCGGTGTAGACCACGGTTTCGCCTTCGGCGACGTTGGCGGTAGCGGTCAGCGACACGGTGGACGTGTCGATGGTGTCGTGAACGGTGGTGACCGCCGGGGCAGTGCTGGTGACCAGGTTTTCAAAGTTGCCGCCGGTGGCGCCCTTGATGGTCGTTTCCACGGTGCCGGCGTCCTTGTAGACGTCGTCGGCTGGCGCAGGAACGGTCACGGTGCCGGTTGTTTTGCCGGCCTCGATGGTGATCACGGCGCCGTTGCTCAGGGTCACGGTCACCGGAGTACCGGCGGCGTTGGTCAGGGTCGCGGTGTAGGTGATCTGGCCACCTTCGTTGACTTCCGGCGTCGCGCTCAGCGTCAGATTGGTGGTGTCGACGGTGTCGGTCACGGTGGTGCTGACGGGGGTCTTGTCGGCGACCAGATTTTCGTAGTTTCCGCCGCTCACGCCGGTGATCGAGTTGGTCAGCGGTTCGTGACCGTTGAGTGCGTCGTTCGGTGCAGCGGTGGTCACGGTGCCGGTGGTCTTGCCGACTTCGATGGTGATCGACTGACCGTTGGCCAGGGTCACGGTCACCGGCGAACCGGTTACCGGAGCGCCAATAGTCGCGGTGTAGGTGACGGTGCCGCCTTCAGCCGCCGACTCGGTCGCGGTCAGTTTGACCGTGGTGGTGTCGATGGTGTCAGTCACTTCAGTGACGGCTGGAACGGTGCTCGGCACCAGGTTCTCGAAGTTGCCGCCGGACGCGTCCTTGATCGTGACTTCGACCTTGCCGGCGTCTTTGTAGACGTCATCGGCCGGTGCAGGAACAGTCACGGTGCCAGTGGTTTTGCCCGCTTCGATGGTAATGACCGAGCCATTGCTCAACGTCACGGTTACCGGCGTGCCCGCAGGGTTGGTCAGAGTCGCGGTGTAAACGATCGAGCCGCCTTCGGCCACGGTGCCGGTCGCAGTCAGCGACAGGTTGGTGGTGTCGATGGTGTCGGTAACGGTGGTGCTGACCGGCGTCTTATCCGCTACGAGGTTCTCGTAGTTGCCGCCGCTGACGTCGGTAATCGAGTTGGTCAACGGTGCATGGCCGTTCAACGCATCGTTCGGTGCGGTGGTGGTCACGGTGCCGGTGGTCTTGCCGACTTCGATGGTGATCGACTGACCGTTGGACAGGGTTACGGTGACTGGCGAGCCGGTCACAGGTGCGCCCACAGTCGCGGTGTAGGTGACGGTGCCACCTTCAACTGCGGATTCGGTCGCGGTCAGTTTGACCGTAGTGGTGTCGATGGTATCGGTAACCTGGGTCACCGCCGGAACGGTGCTTGGCACCAGGTTCTCGAAGTTGCCGCCAGTGGCCGTCGAAATGGTCGCTTCGACTTTGCCCGCGTCCTTGTAAACGTCATCGGCCGGAGCCGGAACGCTTACGGTGCCGGTGGTCTTACCGGCTTCGATGGTTATCACCGCGCCGTTCGACAGGGTCACGGTCACCGGGGTGCCGGCCGGATTGGTCAGGGTGGCGGTATAAACGATCGAACCACCCTCGGCCACGGAGCCAGTGGCGCTCAGGGTCAGGTTGGTGGTGTCGACGGTGTCGGTCACGGAGGTCGAAACCGGAGTTTTGTCAGCCACGAGGTTCTCGTAGTTGCCGCCGCTCACGTCAGTGATCGAATTGGTCAGAGGTTCGTGACCGTTCAGCGCATCGTTCGGTGCGGTGGTGGTGACGGTGCCAGTGGTTTTACCCACTTCGATGGTGATCTGCTGACCATTGGCCAGGGTCACGGTCACCGGCGAGTCGGTCACCGGCGCGCCAACGGTAGCGGTATAAGTGACAGTGCCACCTTCTGCTGCCGACTCGGTCGCAGTCAGTTTGACCGTGGTGGTGTCGATGGTGTCGGTGACTTCGGTAACCGCTGGAACAGTGCTTGGCACCAGATTCTCGAAGTTGCCGCCGGACGCATCCTTGATGGTCACTTCGACTTTGCCAGCGTCCTTGTAGACGTCATCGGCCCGAGCCGGAACGGTCACGGTGCCTGTGGTTTTACCGGCCTCGATGGTGATGACGGAGCCGTTGCTCAACGTCACGGTCACCGGGGTGCCGGCAGGGTTGGTCAGGGTAGCGGTGTAAACAATCGAACCGCCCTCGGCCACGGTACCGGTCGCAGTCAGCGACAGATTGGTAGTGTCGACGGTATCGGTCACGGTGGTGCTGACCGGCGTTTTATCGGCAACGAGGTTCTCGTAGTTGCCGCCGCTCACGTCGGTGATCGAGTTGCTCAACGGTTCATGACCGTTCAACGCATCGTTCGGTGCGGTGGTGGTCACGGTGCCGGTGGTCTTGCCGACTTCGATGGTGATGGTCTGGCCGTTGGCTAAAGTGACAGTCACTGGCGAACCGGTCACAGGCGCACTGACCGTCGCGGTGTAGGTGACAGTTCCGCCCTCGGCCACCGATGTATCGGCGCTCAGCTTCACAGTCGAGGTATCGATGGTGTCAGTCACTTCAGTGACTGCCGGGACTGTGCTCGGCACCAGGGCCTCGAAGTTGCCGCCAGAGGCGTCCTTGATGGTGACTTCGACTTTGCCGGCGTCTTTGTAGACGTCATCGGCAGGAGCCGGGACGGTCACGGTACCGGTGGTTTTGCCCGCTTCGATGGTGATGACCGAGCCATTGCTCAAGGTCACGGTCACCGGCGTGCCGGCCGGGTTGGTCAGTGTCGCGGTGTAGACGATCGAGCCGCCTTCGGCCACGGAGCCAGTGGCGCTCAGGGTCAGGTTGGTGGTGTCGACGGTATCGGTCACGGTGGTGCTGACCGGCGTCTTGTCCGCTACGAGATTTTCGTAGTTACCGCCAGTGACGCCAGTGATCGAGTTGGTCAGCGGTTCGTGACCGTTCAACGCGTCGTTCGGCGCAGTGGTGGTGACGGTGCCGGTGGTTTTACCGACTTCGATGGTGATCTGCTGACCATTGGCCAAGGTCACGGTCACGGGCGAGCCGGTCACTGGCGCGCCAACAGTCGCGGTATAAGTGACAGTGCCACCTTCTGCTGCCGACTCGGTCGCAGTCAGTTTGACGGTGGTGGTGTCGATGGTATCGGTAACTTCGGTGACGGCTGGAACGGTGCTTGGCACCAGATTCTCGAAGTTGCCGCCGGATGCGTCCTTGATCGTGACTTCAACCTTGCCGGCGTCCTTGTAGACGTCATCGGCAGGAGCCGGGACGGTCACGGTACCGGTGGTTTTGCCCGCTTCGATGGTGATGACCGAGCCATTGCTCAAGGTCACGGTCACCGGCGTGCCGGCCGGGTTGGTCAGTGTCGCGGTGTAGACGATCGAGCCGCCTTCGGCCACGGAGCCAGTGGCGCTCAGGGTCAGGTTGGTGGTGTCGACGGTGTCGGTCACGGTGGTGCTGACCGGCGTCTTGTCGGCCACGAGGTTTTCGTAGTTGCCGCCGCTCACGTCAGTGATCGAGTTGGTCAGTGGTTCGTGACCATTCAACGCGTCGTTCGGCGCTGTGGTGGTGACGGTGCCAGTGGTCTTGCCCACTTCGATGGTGATCTGCTGACCATTGGCCAGGGTCACGGTCACTGGCGAGCCGGTCACAGGTGCGCCGACGGTAGCGGTGTAGGTGACAGTGCCACCTTCAGCTGCGGATTCGGTCGCGGTCAGTTTGACCGTGGTGGTGTCGATGGTGTCAGTCACTTCAGTGACGGCCGGAACAGTGCTTGGCACCAGGTTCTCGAAGTTGCCGCCAGCGGTATTGGTGATAGTGACTTCAACCTTGCCGGCGTCTTTGTAGACGTCATCGGCAGGAGCCGGAACAGTCACGGTACCAGTGGTTTTGCCAGCCTCGATGGTGATGACCGAGCCGTTGCTCAAGGTCACGGTCACCGGAGTGCCCGCCGGGTTGGTCAGCGTGGCGGTGTAGACGATCGAGCCGCCTTCAACCACGGAGCCGGTCGCACTCAGCGTCAGATTGGTGGTGTCGACGGTGTCGGTGACCGTGGTCGAAACCGGAGTCTTGTCGGCCACGAGGTTTTCGTAATTGCCGCCGCTCACGTCAGTGATCGAGTTGGTCAGCGGCGCGTGGCCATTGAGCACATCGTTCGGTGCGGTGGTGGTCACGCTGCCGGTGGTCTTGCCGACTTCGATGGTGATGGTCTGACCGTTGGCCAGCGTCACGGTGACCGGCGAGCCGGTCACCGGTGCGCCAACGGTGGCGGTGTAAGTGACGGTGCCGCCTTCAGCGACCGAGGTGTCAGCGGTCAGTTTCACGGTCGAAGTGTCGATGGTATCGGTCACTTCGGTAACCGCCGGGACAGTGCTCGGAACGAGGTTCTCGAAATTGCCGCCGGACGCATCCTTGATGGTGACTTCGACTTTGCCGGCGTCCTTGTAGACGTCATCGGCAGGGGCCGGAACGGTCACGGTGCCAGTGGTCTTGCCGGCTTCGATGGTGATCACCGCGCCATTGGACAGGGTCACGGTGACTGGCGAGCCGGCGGCATTGGTCAGGGTCGCGGTGTAGACGATCGAACCGCCCTCGGCCACGGAGCCAGTGGCGCTCAGGGTCAGGTTGGTGGTGTCGACGGTATCGGTGACCGTGGTCGAAACCGGGGTTTTATCGGCTACGAGGTTTTCGTAGTTGCCGCCGCTCACGCCAGTGATCGAGTTGGTCAGGGGCGGATTGCCGGTCAGCGCGTCATTCGGCGCGGTTGTGGTCACGGTGCCGGTGGTCTTGCCGACTTCGATGGTGATCTGCTGACCGTTGGCCAGGGTCACGGTCACAGGCGAACCGGTCACCGGCGCGCCAACGGTGGCGGTGTAGGTAACAGTGCCACCTTCGGCTGCGGTTTCGGTCGCGGTGAGTTTCACCGTGGTGGTGTCGATGGTGTCAGTGACTTCGGTCACGGCCGGAACGGTGCTCGGCACCAGGTTCTCAAAGTTGCCGCCGGTGGTGCCGGTAATGCTGACTTCGACTTTGCCGGCATCCTTGTAGACGTCATCGGCCGGTGCCGGAACGGTCACGGTGCCGGTGGTCTTGCCCGCTTCAATGGTGATGACGGAGCCGTTGCTCAACGTCACGGTCACCGGCGTGCCGGCCGGGTTGGTCAGGGTCGCGGTGTAAACGATCGAGCCGCCTTCGGCCACGGAACCGGTCGCGGACAGCGACAGATTGGTGGTGTCGATGGAATCGGTGACGGTGGTGGTCGCCGGCGTGGTGTTCGGCACCAGATTCTCGAAGTTGCCGCCGGTCGCACCGGTAATGGTGGTGCTGACGGTGCCGCCGTTGTTGTAGACGTCATTCGGTGCGGTCGGCACGTTGACGCTGCCGCTGGTCTTGCCTGCTTCGATGGTGATGGTCGAGCCGTTCGACAGGGTGACGGTCACCGGCGTCTGCGCCGGGTTGGTCAACGTCGCGGTGTAGGTGATCTGGCCGCCTTCAACCACGGTGCCGGTCGCGGTCAGGGTCAGGTTGGTAGTGTCGACCGAATCGACGATATTGGTGACGGCTGGCGTCGGGTTCGGCACCAGATTCTCGAAGTTGCCGCCCGTGGCACCGGTGATGGTGGTGGTGACGGTGCTGCCGTTGTTATAGACGTCATTCGGTGCTGTCGGAACGTTGACGGTGCCAGTGGTCTGGCCGGCGCCGATGGTGATGGTCGAGCCGTTCGACAGGGTGACGGTGACCGGCGTTTGCGCCGGGTTGGTCAGGGTCGCGGTGTAGGTGATCTGGCCACCTTCAGTGACGCTGCTGCCCGCCGTCAGGGTGACGGTGGTGGTGTCGATGGTGTCGGTGACCTGGGTCACGGCCGGGGGGGTCGGCACGGTGACGGTAATGCCGTTGCCGCCGGTGGTGCCGGTGACGGTCACGTTGATCTGGCTGGCGTCGTTGTAGACCGTGTCATTCGGGGCCAGCGGCACGTTGACGGTGCCGGTGGTGGAACCGGCCGGAATCACGATCACCGCGCCGTTGGACAGGGTGATGGTCAGGTCGGTCAGCGGCGCCTGGGTCAGGGTCGCGGTGTACACCAGCACGCCGCCGGCTTCGGTGATGGTCGGCGTGGCGCTGAGGCTCAGGGTCGAGTCGCGCAGGGCGTTGGCGGTGGTGTCGGTGGTCTGGCCGCCGGTGATGTTCTGTGCGGCCTGGCCGCCGGAGTTGATGCCTGCGGTCGGGAAGCCGATGGTCGGATCGACACGGCCAGCGGTCGCATCGAGCATCACGAAGCTGTGGCCGCCGCCGGCGGCACCACCAGTGCCTGCTGCAGTCGGGCCGGCTGCTGCGGCCTCAAGGGCGGTAGTCGGGTCGACACCGGCGGCAATGGCTTGCTGCAGCTCCTCAACGGACGGCGCGGCCTGCGCAGTGGCCTCGGCCAGGTCGGTGACGGAGTCCGGAGTGTCGGCGCTCCATTGAGTGTCACGACCCAGATCGAGGGTGCGGCCATCAGCCAGTTCCAGGGACACCGCGCCAGAGACGCCAGTATCGACCTGATCGCCGGCGAACAGACGGTCGCCTTCAACGAGTACGCGACGGACGCCCTCTGGGGACACCACGAAAACCTGACCGACAATGCTTTTGACGATGGCCACAACACTGCTCATTGAAGACTCTCCGGGTGTCACGTTCAGTTGACTTCCATAGACCTGATGGCTTTTCTGCGCCGATTCAGTCTGGACGTACTTTTAAAAAAATGTGAATCAAGTTTGACGCCGATCTTCGTCAATATTTTGGCTAGAATCTTTCGCTATTAACTTTATGCCAAACTATTGACCTTATGGATGCCATCCTAAACAATCGCCCCACTAATGTCACATTGATATTTACGCGGCGACTTGCCCTTGAGCATGTGATCCAGTTCCGGTTTTAAACTTTCCGACATACGGTCATTCCGGTTGCCATCATCCGACGCAGCACCCTTATTTGCTGTGATTCACGACAAGAAGTTTTGGGAATTCCTTACCATGCGTTCGCCCCTGTTCAAGGCTCTACCTTTCGCTCTCGCCGCGTCTTTTGCTCAAGCACAATCCTTACCGGAAGCCATGCAACAGGCACTGGATGTCCATCCGGAAATCCAGGCAGGGGTCAACAGTCGATTGGCCGCGGATTATCAGTTAAAGGCTGCCAAAGGTGGATACCTGCCCAAGGTCGATCTGCTCGGCGGTTATGGCCGTGAAGGCACCGACAGCGTCACCACCCGCGCCAACGGCGGCGGCAATCACTGGGAAACCCTGAACCGTGGCGAGTCGAGTGTGCGATTGTCGCAAATGGTTTTTGACGGTTTTGCGACGTCCAGCGAAGTCGGGCGTCAACAAGCCACCGTCAACTCCCGCGCCTATGCCTTGCTTGGCACCTCCGAGCGCACCGCGCTGACCGTGGCCCAGGTTTACCTGGATGTGCTGACCCGTCGCGAATTCGTGCGCCTGGCCGAGGAAAACCTCAAGAGCCACCAGCGCATCTACGACCAGATCCAGTTGCGCACCCAGCGCGGCGTCGGCAGCGGTGCCGACCTCGATCAGGCTGAAGCGCGGATGGCCCAGGCCCGCAACAATCTGATCACCGAGCAGACCAACCTGGCCGACTCGGAAACCAACTTCCTCAGCGCCGTCGGCCAGATGCCCGATCAACTGGAGCGTCCGGCGCCGTTCATGGCGATGATGCCGGCCAACCTCAATGAGGCTCGCGCGCAGATGCTGGAAAACAGCCCGATCCTGCGTTCGGCCGAGTCCGACATCGCCGCTGCCGAAAAGCAGTACGAAACCGCCAAGTCGACCTTCTACCCGCGTTTCGACGCCGAGCTGGGCCGCACCGCCGACAACGACCTCGATGGCCAGAACGGTCACAACAATGAATGGCAGGCCATGCTGCGCATGCGCTTCAACCTGTATTCCGGCGGCAGCAACAAGGCTGACCTGGAGTCCAAGTCCTACCTGTCGAACCAGGCGCTGGACATCCGCAACAACGCCTTGCGTCAGTTGAACGAAGAACTGGGCCTGGCCTGGAACGCCTTGAACAACGCCAATGCCCAGGTGCCGATCGCTCAGCAGTACGTTGATCACAGCACCGCAGTGCGCACCGCGTACCAGCGCCAGTTCAGCCTTGGCGAACGAACCCTGCTGGATTTGCTCGACAGTGAAAACGAACTGTTCACCGCTTCGCGCCGTCTGGCCGAGATCAAGAACATTCAGTTATTTACTCAATACCGAATCAAGGCGACCATGGGCGAGTTGCTCAAGAGCCAGGGAGTGGTCGCACCGATGGCATCCGTTGTGCAGAACGACGTGAAGCCCAAGGTTCAACTGCCCGGGATGAATTGAGTTGTCCCTTTTCAACTGTTAAAGAGTGTCGAGCGTGGAATCAGAAGTCAGTCGAGTTCATCTCAGTCATGATCCACGCGCGTTGCACGACGATCCGTTACTGGATGGTCTGCTCGCCCTTTGCATGCTGCACCAGAAACCCGCCAGCGCGGCGATGCTGACCACCGGTCTGCCGCTGCCCAAGCAACGCCTGAGCGTCGAACTGCTGCCCCGTGCAGCGGCACGCGCCGGGCTGCAGGGGCGGGTGCTGCAACGCAAGCTGGAAGAAATTCCGGCCATCGCCATGCCGGCGCTGTTGCTGCTCAAGGATGGCCGCAGTGCCGTCCTGCTTGGCTGGCAGGGAGAGAACGAAGCTCGGGTGCTGCTCAGCGAAAGCGATGGCGGCGAGTCTCTCGTCAACCGTGAGCTGCTGGCCGACGACTACCTCGGCAAAGTGTTCTTCGCCCAACCCCAGCACAAATTCGACGTCAACCACGGCACGCTGATCCCGCGCGCCCGCTCGTGGTTCCGCGACACCCTCAAGCGTTCGCGCTGGCTTTACGTCGACGCCATTGCCGCCAGTTTCCTGATCAACATCATCGCCATGGCCGCGCCGCTGTTCGTGATGAACGTCTACGACCGCGTGGTGCCGAACCAGGCCGAAGCGACCCTGTGGGTCCTCGCGCTGGGCATCACCGGCGCCTACATTTTCGACCTGATCCTCAAGAGCCTGCGCAGCCTGTGCCTGGATCTGGCCGGCAAGAAAACCGACCTGATCATCTCCGCCACGCTGTTTGAACGCATCGTTGGCATGGCCATGAAATACCGGCCGGCGCGGGTCGGCAGCTTCGCCCAGAACATTCACGAGTTCCAGAGCCTGCGCGATTTCCTCGCCTCGCTGACCCTGACCAGCCTGATCGACCTGCCGTTCACCATCCTGATCTTCATCGTCATCGCCATTCTCGGCGGGCATCTGGTGTGGATTCCGGTGCTGGCCTTCCCGATTGCGCTGCTGATCGGCTATGCCTTGCAGAAGCCGCTGGTGGCCACAATGGAGCGCACCATGGCGCTGGGTGCCGAACGTCAGTCGAGCCTGATCGAAACCCTCGCCGGCCTCGACGCGGTGAAGGTCAACAACGCCGAAAGTGAACGCCAATACCAGTGGGAGCAGACCATCGGCACCCTCAGCCGCCTCGAGCTGCGGGTGAAAATGCTCTCCGGCCTGGCGATGAACATCACCCTGCTGATACAGCAACTGGCCGGGGTGATCATGATCGTCTTCGGCGTGTACCAGATCATCGCCGGCAACCTGAGCATGGGCGGCCTGATCGCCTGCTATATGCTCAGCGGCCGCGCACTGAGCCCGCTGGCGTCGTTGTCCGGTCTGCTGACCCGTTACCAGCAGGCGCGGGTGACCATGACTTCGGTCGACCAGATGATGGAGCTGCCGCAGGAGCGCAATTTCGAAGAACGCCCGCTGAGCCGCAAGGTGCTGCAAGGTGCGATCGAATGCCGTCAGCTCAACTTCACCTACCCCGATCAACAGAACCCGGCACTGAAAAACATCAACCTGGTGATCCGTCCCGGCGAGAAGATCGGCATCATCGGCCGCAGCGGCTCGGGCAAGAGTTCGCTGGCCAAACTGCTGGTGGGCCTGTATCAGCCGGACGACGGCGCGTTGCTGGTGGACGGCGTCGACATCCGCCAGATCGACGTCAGCGAGCTGCGCTACAACATCGGCTACGTGCCGCAGGACATCCAGCTGCTGGCCGGCACCCTGCGCGACAACCTGATTTCCGGCGCTCGCTACGTCGAGGATGAGCTGGTGCTGCAAGCCGCCGAACTGGCTGGCGTGCATGAATTCGCCCGTCTGCACCCGCAGGGTTATGAACTGCAAGTCGGCGAGCGCGGACAGAACCTGTCCGGCGGCCAGCGGCAGAACGTCGCCCTGGCCCGGGCACTGCTGCTCAATCCGCCGATCCTGCTGCTCGACGAACCGACCAGCGCCATGGACAACACCGGCGAAGAACGCCTCAAGCAACGCCTGGCTGCAGTCGTTGAAAACAAGACCGTGGTGCTGGTGACGCACCGGGCATCACTGCTGTCGCTGGTGGATCGCCTGCTGGTGATCGACCGCGGGCAGATTCTCGCCGATGGCCCGAAAGCCGCCGTGATGGAAGCGTTGAAGAAGGGGCAGATCAGTGTTGCTTAAGTCGGGTTTCAAGGATTCGATCCGTCGCTACTTCAAAGGCTCTGCATCGCTGCAGGGCCAGCCGCTGCCGGAGGTCAACAAGGCCTTGATCGAGGACGCGCCGCGGGTGGTGCGGCTGACGATCTGGGCGATCATCGGTTTCTTCGTGTTCCTGATGCTGTGGGCCAACTTCGCCGTCATCGACGAAGTGACCAAGGGCGACGGCAAGGCGATTCCGTCGTCGAAGATTCAGAAAATCCAGAACCTCGAGGGCGGTATCGTCTCCGAGCTGTTCGTCAAGGAAGGCCAGATCGTCGAGGCCGGCGCACCGCTGGTTCGCCTGGACGACACGCGCTTCGCCTCCAACGTCGGCGAGACCGAAGCCGATCGACTGTCGATGCTGCTGCGGGTCGAGCGCCTGAGCGCCGAGGTCGATGACCGGCCGCTGAATTTCCCCGAGGACGTGCTCAAAGCCGTGCCGGGTCAGGCCAAGAGTGAAGAGTCGCTGTATGTCAGCCGTCGCCAGCAATTGCACGATGAGGTCGGCGGCTTGCAGGAACAGTTGATCCAGCGCCAGCAAGAGCTGCGCGAATTCACCTCGAAGCAGGCGCAGTACCGCCAGCAACTCGGCCTGCAACGCCAGGAAATCAACATGTCCGAGCCGCTGGTGGCCCAGGGCGCGGTATCGCCGGTGGAAGTGCTGCGACTCAAGCGTGCCGAAGTGGAAACCCGTGGCCAGCTCGACGCCACCACCCTGGCGATCCCGCGTGCCGAATCGGCGATCAAGGAAGTACAGCGCAAGATCGACGAGACTCGCGGCAAGTTCCGCAGCGACGCCCTGACCCAGCTCAACGAAGCCCGTACCGACCTGAACAAGGCCCAGGCCACCGGCAAGGCGCTGGAAGACCGGGTCAGCCGTACGCTCGTCACCTCGCCGGTACGGGGCATCGTCAACAAGATGCTGGTCAACACCATCGGCGGCGTGATCCAGCCGGGCAGCGACCTGCTGGAAATCGTGCCGCTGGACGACACCTTGCTGGTCGAAGCGAAGATCCGCCCGCAGGACATCGCGTTCCTGCATCCGGGGCAGGACGCGACGGTGAAATTTACCGCCTATGACTACACCATCTATGGCGGCCTGAAGGCGAAGCTCGAGCAGATCGGCGCCGACACCATCACCGATGAAGACAAGAAAACCACCTACTACATCATCAAGCTGCGCACCGAGCGCAGCCATCTCGGCACTGACGAGAAGCCGCTGCTGATCATCCCGGGGATGGTGGCGTCGGTGGACATCATCACCGGCAAGAAGACCGTGCTGAGCTACCTGCTCAAGCCGATCATCCGGGCGCGGGCCGAGGCGCTGCACGAGCGGTAAGTCTTCACGGACACCTTCGCGGGACTCGCGAAGGTGTCCGCCGCAACACCACGTCCCGTCAAGAAGTGACGCAAATGGTCACTCACCATCCAGTCCATTCCGAAGCAATCGCCATATCGTTATTCGCTAACGGTATTTAAATATCGCTTCTTATAGCTATAAAGTCAGCCTCCTGCGTACCTGCCGACCAATCGGCGCGCCGCACGACACGAACCCACACGCAATCCAGCGTGAGTTTCTGATCGACGTGCGCGCCATTGAGCGTGCCGTGCGTGGGAGATTGATTGATGTCCGCAGCTACTGCTACCCCAAGCGCCGCGACTGTCGCGCCGCAAACCTTCGAGATCCGCCCGTTCAGCGGTGCCGTCGGCGCCGAAATCATCGGCCTCGACCTGACCCGTCCGGTCAGCGATGAAGACTTCGCCCGCATCCACCGGGCGCACCTCGATCACCACGTCGTGGTATTCCGCGACCAGCGCATCACCCCGCAACAGCAGATCGATTTCAGCCGCCGCTTCGGCGTGTTGCAGATCCATGTGCTCAAGCAGTTCCTGCTGGCCGATCACCCGGAAATCCTCATCGTTTCCAATATCGTCGAGAACGGCCAGAACATCGGCCTCGGTGATGCCGGCAAGTTCTGGCACTCGGACCTTTCCTATAAAGAGCTGCCGAGCCTCGGCTCGATGCTGCACGCCCAGGAGCTGCCGTCCGAAGGCGGCGACACCCTGTTCGCCGACATGCACAAAGCCTGGGACAGCCTGCCCGACGCCCTGCGCAAAGCCGTCGAAGGCCGCTCGGCTGCGCATTCCTACACCGCGCGTTACAGCGAAACCAAATTCGAAGGCAACTGGCGCCCGACCCTGACCCCGGAGCAATTGGCACAGGTCGCCGAGGTCGTGCACCCGGTGGTTCGTACCCACCCGGAAAACGGCCGCAAGGCGTTGTTCGTCAGCGAAGGCTTCACCACCCGCATCGTCGGCCTGCCGGAAGACGAGAGCAAGCAACTGCTCGACGAGCTCTACACCCACAGCGTGTTGCCGCAGAACATCTATCGCCATCAATGGCAGCCCCACGACCTGGTGTTTTGGGACAACCGTTCGCTGATCCACCTTGCCGCCGGCTGCCCTGCGCACCTGCGCCGCAAGTTGTATCGCACCACCATCCAGGGCGACGCGCCTTACTGATTTGCCGGAGATCCGATCATGTCCAAACGTCTTCCATTTGCACCGCTGGCGGCGGCCATCGGCCTCGGTTTCAGTTTGATCGCCGGCAGCCTGGTGGCGCCGACCGGGGCCCACGCCGAAGGTGAAATCCGCATCGCCGAACAGTTCGGCATTGTCTACTTATTGCTCAACGTGGTGCGCGATCAGGGACTGATCGAGAAGTACGGCAAGCAGGAAGGGCTCGACATCAAGGTCGACTGGACCCAGTTGTCCGGCGGCGCGGCGGTCAACGATGCGCTGCTCTCCGGCTCCATCGACATTGCCGGCGCCGGCGTCGGGCCGCTGCTGACCATCTGGGACCGCACCCACGGCAAGCAGAACGTCAAGGCCGTGGCCTCATTGGGTAACTTCCCGTACTACCTTGTCAGCAACAATCCCAAGGTCAAAACCATCGCCGATTTCACCGAGAAGGACCGCATCGCGGTGCCGGCGGTTGGTGTTTCCGTGCAGTCGCGCTTCCTGCAATACGCGGCGGCCAAGCAGTGGGGCGACAAGGACTTCAATCGCCTCGACAAATACACCATCGCCGTCCCGCACCCGGACGCCACCGCTGCGCTGATAGCCGGCGGCACCGAACTGACCGGGCATTTCTCCAACCCGCCGTTCCAGGATCAGGCGCTGCAGAACCCGAACGTGCACGTCGTACTCAATTCCTATGACGTGCTTGGGCCGAACTCGCCGACCGTGCTGTTCGCCACCGAGAAATTCCGTAACGAGAACCCGAAAACCTACAAGGCATTTGTCGAAGCCCTGACCGAAGCCGCGCAGTTTGCACAGAACGATAAAGGCGCAGCGGCGGACACCTATATCCGCGTGACCAAAGCCAAGATCGACCGCGCCGAGCTGCTGAAAATCATCGACAACCCGCAGTTCGAATTCAGCGTCACGCCGAAAAACACCTACCCGCTCGCCGAGTTCCTCTACCGCGTCGGCGCGATCAAGAACAAACCTGAATCGTGGAAGGACTACTTCTTCCAGGACGCCAAACCGCTGCAAGGGAGCTGATCGACATGAACGCCCCTTTGCAAGGCCACGCGGCCAGCAACCCGATCGCCACGGCGCAGGCGCTGCTGGCGGTCGATCAGGTCAGCCTCGAATACCGCACGCCGCAACGTGTCGTGCGCGCCACCCATCAGGTCAGTTTCGAAGTCGATCAACAGGATCGTTTCGTGCTGCTCGGCCCGTCCGGGTGCGGCAAGTCGACCTTGCTCAAGGCCGTCGCCGGGTTCATTGCGCCGTGCGAGGGCGAGATCCGTCTGCAAGGCCAGCGCGTCGACGCGCCGGGGCCGGACCGGATTGTGGTGTTTCAGGAGTTCGATCAACTGCCGCCGTGGAAAACCGTCAAACAGAACGTGATGTTTCCGCTGCTGGCCTCGCGCACGTTGAAGAAAAAGGAGGCCGAAGAGCGTGCGCTGCATTACCTGGAAAAGGTCAGTCTGGCGGCGTTCGCCGATGCCTATCCGCACACCTTGTCCGGCGGCATGAAGGCGCGGGTGGCGATTGCCCGGGCGCTGGCGATGCAGCCGAAAATCCTGCTGATGGACGAACCTTTCGCCGCACTGGACGCCCTGACCCGGCGCAAGATGCAGGAGGAGTTGCTGCTGCTCTGGGAGGAGGTGCGTTTCACGTTGGTGTTCGTAACCCACTCGATTGAAGAAGCACTGGTGGTCGGCAATCGCATCCTGCTGCTGTCGCCGCACCCGGGCCGGGTGAGGGCGGAAGTGCACAGTCATCAATACGATCTGCACAGCCTCGGCGGCGTGGCGTTTCAGGAGTCGGCGCGGCGCATTCATCGGTTGCTGTTCGATGAAGGGCAGTCGCCGGAAACCGAGCGCGAGCACGATTTCAACGACATTCGCATCGCTTATTGAGCCACTCGGAGGATCGCCCGATGAGCCATTCATCATCCGTACGTCAAGAATTCGAAAACGATCTGCAACCACTGACCAGCGTGCCGGTAGAGCGCGAATTGCCGCTGGGCCAGCGCCTGTGGCAACAGGGTTGGTTGCGCAAAAGCGTGATCCTGATTTTGCTCGCGGTGCTCTGGGAGGTGGTCGCCCGGGTACAGAACAACGACCTGCTGCTGCCGAGCTTTTTGCAGACCAGTCATGCGCTTTACGACGGCCTGCTCAGCGGTGAACTGCTGGGCAAGGTGTGGATCTCGCTGGTGGTGTTGCTCAAGGGTTACCTGATCGGCATCGCCCTGGCGTTTGCCCTGACCACGCTGGCTGTCTCCACCCAGTTTGGCCGGGACCTGCTGAGTACGCTGACCTCAATGTTCAACCCGCTGCCGGCGATTGCGTTGTTGCCGCTGGCGTTGCTGTGGTTCGGCCTGGGTCAGAACAGCCTGATTTTCGTGCTGGTGCATTCGGTGCTTTGGGCGCTGGCGCTGAACACGTATGCCGGGTTTCTAGGCGTCTCGGAAACCCTGCGCATGGCCGGGCGCAACTACGGTCTGAAGGGCATGCGCTTCGTGCTGTTCATCCTGATTCCGGCGGCGCTGCCGTCGATCCTCGCCGGGCTGAAAATCGGCTGGGCCTTCGCCTGGCGAACCCTGATCGCCGCCGAGCTGGTATTCGGCGCCACCAGCGGCAAAGGTGGTTTGGGTTGGTACATCTTCCAGAACCGCAACGAGTTGTACACCGACAAGGTATTTGCCGGTCTGGCGGTGGTGATTCTCATCGGTCTGCTGGTGGAGAACCTGGTGTTCGATACGCTGGAGCGGGTGACGGTGAAGCGCTGGGGCATGCAGCGCTGATTTTTTGATCTGCTAGCATTGCGTGCGAATCAATCCTGATCAGTCACGAGTGCTTGGCATGCAACTTCCGGACATGAACCTGTTGGTCGCCCTCGACGCCTTGCTCGACGAGGGCAGCGTGGTCGGCGCCGCACGGCGGATGAACCTCAGCCCGGCGGCCATGAGCCGCACGCTGACACGGATCCGCGAAGCCATTGGCGATCCGATTCTGGTGCGTGCCGGCCGGGGTCTGGTGCCGACGCCCAAGGCGCTGGAACTGCGCGAGCAGGTGCGCGATGTGGTCGAGCAGGCGGCGTTGCTGTTTCGCTCGGCGGACGCCGTGGAGCTGGGCACGCTGCGCCGGCGTTTCAGCATTCGCGCCAACGACTTTTTCGTTGGCGTGTATGGCGGCAAGTTGTTCGACACCCTCGATCAACTGGCGCCGCACTGTGAGTTGCGCTTCGTCCCCGAGGGCGACGGCGACGATGAAGCCTTGCGCGAAGGGCGCATCGACCTGAGTGTCAGCAACACCCGTCCGGTGACCCCGGAAGTCAAAGTGCAGAACCTGTTTTCCACCCACTTCGTCGGTCTGGTACGTGAAGATCACCCGCTGCTGGATGGCGAAATTACCGCTGAACGTTACGCCGGGTTTTCCCATATCAGCATGTCCCGCCGGGGCATCGCCCGTGGGCCTATCGACACGGCGCTGAATGCGCTGGGTCTGGAGCGGCGGGTCGCGGTGATCGCACCGAGTTTCCACGCGGCGATGTTTGCCCTGCCGGACTCCGACCTGATCCTGCCGGTGCCCAAGGAAGCGCTGCTCAGCGTGCGACGGCTGGGCTTGAAACTGCGCTCGTTCGACCTGCCGATCCCGCTGCCGACGCTGATGCTGACCCAGGCCTGGCACCCGCGTTTCGACAAGGACCCGGCCCACCGCTGGTTGCGGGAAACCCTCAAGACTTGCTGCGATGAAACCTGGCTGGCGGCGCAGCCCTGACGATTGCGTCTGATGCACTTATAAACTGCCAAGAAGTCAATTTTCGTCAGCACTAAGCCCTACTACCATGCTCCGGTATTTTTCCCTCCGGAGTTTGCCTGCATGACATCCCTGACGGTCACGGCGCCGATGGCCGCTGCCGCTCCGATGGCCGCCGCGCCACCGGTGTTCGGGGCGCGGATCATCATCGGTCTGGTCGGCGTGCTGCTAGCGGTGCTGGTATCGGGCCTCAACGAGATGGTGACCAAGGTCGCCCTGGCCGACATTCGCGGCGCCCTGAGCATCGGTTACGACGAAGGCACCTGGCTGGTCGCCAGTTACACCGCGACCTCGGTGGCGGCCATGGCGTTTGCGCCGTGGTGCTCGGTGACCTTTTCCCTGCGTCGCTTCACCCTATGCGCCATCGGCCTGTTCACCCTGCTCGGGGTGCTCTGCCCGTTCGCCCCGAATTACGAAAGCCTGCTGCTGATGCGCATCCTGCAAGGCCTGGCCGGCGGTGCGCTGCCGCCGATGCTGATGACTGTTGCGCTGCGGTTTCTGCCACCCAACTTCAAGCTTTACGGCCTCGCCGGTTACGCCCTGACCGCCACGTTTGGCCCAGGCCTCGGAACACCGCTGGCCGGGTTGTGGACCGAATACGTCGGTTGGCAAT
The DNA here is from genome assembly GCF_059418105.1 of Pseudomonas sp. GW821-FHT09C09. Classification (NCBI taxonomy): domain Bacteria; kingdom Pseudomonadati; phylum Pseudomonadota; class Gammaproteobacteria; order Pseudomonadales; family Pseudomonadaceae; genus Pseudomonas; species Pseudomonas sp. GW821-FHT09C09. The sequence goes on along the minus strand of NZ_JBWKPF010000004.1, from coordinate 636,824 downwards.
GGACGTTCTGGCAGATCATCGTGCCGTGCCTGATCGCCATGACGATGGTGGCGTACGGCATCCCTCAGGACCCGCTGCGGCTGGAGCGTCTCAAGACCTTCAACTGGAAAGGTCTGCTGCTGGGGTTTCCGGCGATCTGCATGCTGGTGATCGGCCTGTTGCAGGGCAATCGTCTGGACTGGTTCGAATCAAATCTGATTTGCGCGTTGCTGGGGGCCGGTTCGCTGCTGCTGGTGGCGTTTCTGATCCATGAGTGGTCGCAGCCGATTCCGTTTTTCAAGTTGCAGATGCTCGGCATTCGTAACCTGTCGTTCGCCCTGATGACCCTGGCCGGGGTGCTGGTGGTGTTGCTGGCGGTGGTGCTGATTCCATCGAGTTATCTGGCTCAGGTGCAGGGTTACCGGCCGGTGCAGACCGCGCCGATCATGCTGCTGGCGGCGTTGCCGCAACTGATCGCGCTGCCGCTGGTGGCGGCGCTGTGCAACCTGCGCTGGGTCGATTGCCGCTGGGTGCTCGGGATCGGGCTGAGCATGCTGGTGCTGTCCTGCCTGGGCGGGTCGCAGCTGACCTCGGTGTGGATTCGCGACAATTTCTACGTTCTGCAATGGCTGCAGATTTTCGGCCAGCCGATGGCGGTGCTGCCGCTGCTGATGCTCTCCACCGGCAGCATCCAGCCCCAGGACGGCCCGTTCGCTTCTGCCTGGTTCAATACCGTGAAAGGCCTGGCGGCGGTGGTCGCCACCGGGGTCATTGAGGCGCTGACCACCGCGCGCCTGCATTTTCACTCGACGATGCTGGTCGATCGCCTCGGTAACTCGCCGCTGGCCGCAAGCAACGACCCCGGCCTCGCCCATCGCCTGCACGAGCAGGCGGTTGTGCTGACTTCTTCGGATCTTTATCTGTGCATGGCCGGCGTCGCGGTGGCGCTGATCCTGCTGATTTTCTGGCTGCCGACGCGGATCTATCCGCCACGCGCGCCGACCTGACTGAAACAGAAGGCTTTTTATGACGACTCAAGCAAAGCAAAAACTCGCGGTGGCCGTGGCCGCCGCGCTGGCGGTCGGTGTGCTGGTGTATCTGGCGATGCCCGGACTGTTCGGCAAACGTACTCAGCAGAACACCAATGACGCGTTTGTCTCCGCCGACTTCACCTTGGTAGTACCGCGTGTGGCAGGGTTCATCAAGGAAGTGCTGGTGGAAGACAACCAGCAGGTCAAGGCCGGGCAATTGCTGGCGCTGATCGATGATCGCGACCTGCGCGCCGCCGCCGAAGCCGCCGATGCGCACACCGTGGTCGCCCGCGCTCAATTGCAAAACGCCAAAGCCACCCTGGAGCGGCAGACATCAGTAATAGCTCAGGCGCAGGCGTCGGTGGTTTCGGCCAAGGCTGAAATGGCCTTCGCCCAGCAGGAATTGAACCGCTACAACCATCTGGCCGGCGTCGGTGCCGGTACCGTGCAGAACGCGCAACAGGCACGTACTCGCATTGATCAGGCGACTGCGCGGCTGGACACCGCCACGGCAAAACTGGCTGCGGAGCGCAAACAGGTCGAGATTCTGACGGCGCAGCGCGATGCCGCCGAAGGCAGCCTGAAACAGGCTCAGGCGGCACTGGAAATCGCCAGTTTCGAGCTGTCCTACACGCGTATCACTGCGCCTCAGGACGGCATGATCGGCGAGCGTGCCGTACGGGTCGGTGCTTATGTGACGCCGGGCAGCAAGCTGCTGGCGGTGGTGCCGTTGAAGCAGGCCTATGTAGTCGCCAACTTTCAGGAAACCCAGCTCACCGATGTGCAACCCGGACAGGATGTGGTCGTTCGGGTCGACAGTCTCGGCGGCGAAGCCCTGAGCGGTCGCGTCGAAAGCATCGCTCCGGCCACCGGCGTGACCTTCGCCGCCGTCAAACCGGACAACGCCACCGGCAACTTCACCAAAGTCGTGCAGCGGATTCCGGTGAAGATCCTGCTGGAACCGGGCCAGCCACTGGCCGAGCGCCTGCGGGTGGGCATGTCGGTGGAGGCGAGCATTGATACCAAAAGCTCGGCGACATCGGTGCGTGAGGTGACTCAGCGATGAATCGTGTTCAATCTCTGACGGTTGTCCTCAGTCTGTCAGCGCTGGCGGCCTGCACCGTCGGCCCGGACTTCCAGAAGCCCGAAGCCACGCAGATTGCCGAGTGGGCCAAACCCGGCAAATCCGCACCCAGCCAGGCCGTCAGCGAACCCCTGAACGAGCGCTGGTGGGAAGTCTTCCACGATGCGCAGCTCTCGGCCTTGACCCAGCGCGCCGTGAGCAGCAACCTCGACCTGAAACTGGCCAGCAGCCGCCTGCAACAAAGCCGCGCCGCACGTCAGGTGATCACCGCCGACCGTTATCCGACAACTGCTGCAACCGGCAGCTACGCACGCAAACGCAACAGCGGCGAAGGCTTGAGCGATCCGTCCGGGCACAATGGCGATTCCGCCTTCAACCTGTGGGATGCCGGCTTCTCTGCCTCCTGGGAGCTTGATTTCTGGGGCCGGGTGCGCCGGGAAACCGAAGCGGCCGATGCCAACCTCGAAGTGGCGGAAAACGACCGTCGCGGCGTTCTGTTGGCGGTGCTTGCGGACACCGCGCAGAACTACATCCAGTTGCGCGGTGTGCAGAACACCCGCGCGGTCACCGAGCAGAACCTCGATGTCGCGCGGCACAGCCTGAAACTGTCACAACTGCGGTTCAATGATGGCGTAGCCACCGATCTCGACGTGGCCGAAGCGGCCGCGCAAGTGGCGGCTATCGAATCGCGACTGCCGGCGCTGGAGCAACGTCAGGCGCAACTGATCAACGCCATCAGCCTGTTGATGGGCGAGCCGCCGCAAGCGCTGGCCAAAGAACTATCCACAGACGCGCCGGTGCCGCAGTCCCCGCCGCAAGTCGCCATCGGTCTGCCGTCGCAACTGGCCGAGCGCCGCCCGGACATTCGCCAGGCCGAAGCCCGGCTGCATGCCGCCACCGCCAACATCGGTGTGGCCAAGGGCGATTTCTATCCGCGCATCACCCTGTCCGGCAACCTCGGCTCGCAAGCCATGCAGCTCAGTGATTTCGGTTCATGGGGTTCGCGGGCCTTCGGCATCGGCCCGCAATTCAGCCTGCCGCTGTTCGACGGCGGCCGCCTGCGTGGCGTGCTGCAACTGCGCGAAGCCCAGCAACAGGAAGCGGCCATCGGTTATCAACAGACCGTCCTGCGCGCCTGGCACGAGATCGACGACCAGTTGACCGCCTACAACGCCAGCCAGCGCCGCCGCGACAGCCTCGCCGAAGCCGTGCGCCAGAACCAGATCGCCCTGCGCACCGCGCAACAGCAATACGTCGAAGGCGTGGCCGACTTCGTCAACGTCCTGACCGTGCAAAGCGCACTGCTCGCCACCCAGGAACAATGGGTGGAAAGCTCCACCGGCGTTTCGCTGGCGATGGTCGGGTTGTACCGGGCGTTGGGCGGGGGATGGGAATCGTTGTATCCGGTGGGGGAGATGGCGCAGCGTTGAGTGGATGAGCGCAAAAAATAAAAAAACCGGCCGAGGCCGGTTTCTTTACCCCAACTGCCAGCGAACTGAATCGCTACGTACGGGGTTGAGTGCGGTGAGAGTAAGCAACGAACGATAAATCGGCAATAACGGCCCTTTGGAAAGATGCGTAGGAAACTTCCCTAAAATTTGTAAGTGACGAAAGCGCCCGCCTCGAGACGAATGATGGCCTTTCGCTTGACGCTAAACCCCGCTGTCGTAGACTCCGCTCATCCGTCAGGGAGTAACGGTTATGCGGCGTTTTCGTGGTTGGGTTGTCGGATTGACCTTTGTAACGTGTGCAGTTCAGGCGCAAACGCCTGTGCCAGACGATCCGCTGCAGGATAACGCTGGGGCCGCCAATGCCTCGGCCAGCAGCGAAGCACGGGGTGTGTTGCGGGCGCGGGATCAGGCGACGCTGGCCAGCGAGTTGTCCGGGCGGATTGTCGAGTTGCCGTTCAGCGAGGGCGAGTCGTTCAAGAAGGGCGATACCCTGGCGAAATTCGACTGTTCGGCCTATCAGGCCCAGTTGAACGCCGCGCAGGCCGCCAGCCGTGGCGCCGGCGAAGAGCTGGCGCACAACCGGCAACTGGCGGCGCTCAATTCTGTCGGGCGTTTCGAAGTGGCCCGGGCCGAGGCCAAGGTCAGCGAGACCCAGGCGCAATCCCAGGTTTATCAAGTCCAGGTCAAACGCTGCAGCGTGGTCGCGCCGTTCGACGGGCAAGTGGTCGAGCGCAAGGTGCAACGCTACGAAAGCGTATCGGCCGGGGCGCCGCTGCTCGATGTGGTGGACAACCGTACCCTGGAAATCCATCTGCTGGTGCCGTCGCGCTGGATGGCCAAGCTCAAGCCCGGCCAGACCTTCAGCTTCGTTCCCGATGAAACCGGCCAGCCTATCGACGCCACGGTCAAACGCCTTGGCGCGCGGATCGATGAGGGCAGTCAAACCCTGTTGCTGGTCGCCACACTCCCTGAAGCCAAAGGCCTGCTCGCCGGCATGAGCGGCACTGCGCGTTTTCCGGAGCTCAAGTGAACGCCCCGGTCAGCGGCGCCGCCGAGCAGGTGTTCGCGCGGTTTCTCGATCTCGAACGGCAGACCCGCGCCGCCCGTGATGCTTCGCAACTGGCCTACAGCCTGGTCAATGACGGGCAGCCGCTGTTCGGCTATCGCCATGCGGCGCTACTGATCGCCGGAAAGGTGCAGGCCGTGACCGGTGTCAGCGCGGTGGAGCCGAATGCGCCGTTCGTGGCGTTCGTCGAGCAGGCGGTGGCGCAGCTGTTCAAGCAGGATGTACTGAAGGTGGCGCGGGTGATCTCGCCCGAAATGGTCAGTGAATCGATCCAGAGCGACTGGCGCAGTCTGTCGGCGCTGCAGGTGTTCTGGCTGCCGCTGATCGACCGCGAGGGTCAGGTGTTCGGCGGATTGTGGCTGGCCCGCGACGTACCGTGGAACCCTTCCGAACAAGTGCTGCTGTCGCAACTGGGCGACACCTACAGCCACGCCTGGCTGGCCTTGCAACCGCGCAAGCCGTGGCGGCTGCGCTGGACCCGCAAACGCCAGGTGGCGCTGGTCGCTGTGCTGTTGCTCGGTTTGTTGATCCCGGTGCGCCAGTCGGTGCTGGCCCCGGCGGAAGTGGTGCCCTTGGGTGGTCGCGTGGTGGCAGCGCCGCTGGACGGGGTGATCGCCGAGTTTCTGGTCAAACCCAATCAGAACGTGAAGACCGGCGATCTGCTGCTGCGCTTCGAAAGCACCACCCTCAAGGCCCAGGCCGATGTCGCCGAGCGTGCGCTCGGTGTGGCTGAAGCCGAGCTCAAAGCCAATTCCCAACGTGCATTCGCCGACGCCGAATCCAGTTCGCGGGTGGATCTGCTGGCCGCCCGCGTCGAGCAGAAACGCGCCGAACGGGACTACGCCCGGGAACTGCTCAACCGCAGCGAAGTGCGTGCCGAGCGCGACGGTATCGCGGTGTTCGCCGACGCCGAGCGCTGGACCGGCAAACCGGTGCAGACCGGCGAACGGCTGATGGAAATCGCCGACCCGAACCAGGCCGAATTGCGCATCGAGCTGGCGGTGGGCGACGCGATTTCGCTGGAGCCGGGCGCCGACATTGCGCTGTTCCTCGACAGCGATCCGCTGCAACGTCATGTCGCCCGACTCGAGCGTTCGGCCTATGAAGCGCAGCCCACCGCCGGCGGCCAACTGGCCTATCGGCTGGATGCGAATTTTACCGACGCGCCGCCGCGTATCGGCCTGCGCGGCACGGCGAAGATCTTCGGCGACCGCGCGCCGCTGGCGCTGTATCTGCTGCGCCGCCCATTGGCCGGTTTGCGTCAGAGCGTGGGCCTGTAAATGAACCTGCCGAGCCTGCGTGCCGACCTGCAATTGTCGCCCGCGGCGCCGGCGCTGGACGGCTCGCCGCGCTGGACCCTGGCCGACCCGGTGCGCGGGCGCTATTTCAAACTCGGCACGGCGGCGATGCGCCTGTTGCGCCACTGGTCGCTGGGCGATCCGGAGCAAGTGCTGCGCGCCGCCAACCGCGAACCGGGCTTGCCACTGGACGGCGTCGAGCTGGAGCAACTGCTGACGTTCCTGCGCGGGCATGACCTGATCAGCGCCCTCGACGATCAGCAACGCGCCAGCTATCAACTCAAGGCCCTCGCGCAGCGCCAGAGCCTGTGGAAAATCCTGCTCCATCAATATCTGTTCTTTCGTATTCCATTGTGGCGTCCGGACGCTTTTCTCAATCGGGCGTGGCCGTGGCTTCAACGATTCGGGCCAAGGATTTTGCGCTACGGTTTTCCGGCGACCCTGGGACTCGGGGTGTTTCTGGTGTCGCGGGACTGGCAGCGCTTCGTCGGCACCTTCCCGCACCTGTTCAGCCTCGGCGGGGCGATTTCGTTCGGTGTGGCGCTGTTCTTCGCCAAGCTCTGCCACGAGTTCGGCCACGCGTTCATGGCCAAGCGCGCCGGGTGTCGGGTGCAGAGCATGGGCGTGGCGTTCATGGTCTTGCTGCCGATGTTCTACACCGACGTCAGCGATGCCTGGCGGGTCAACGACCGGCGTGCGCGACTGCTGATCGGTGCCGGCGGGGTGCTGGCGGAATTGCTGCTGGCCTGCATCGCGTTGCTGGTCTGGTCACTGCTGCCGGACGGCCCGGCGCGCACGGCGGCGTTCATGCTCGCCAGCGCGACCTGGATCACCACACTGGTGGTCAATCTCAACCCGTTCATGCGTTTCGATGGCTACTTTCTGCTCAGCGATCTGTGGGAAGTCGACAACCTTCAGGGCCGGGCCTTTGCCTTCTGTCGCTGGCGCCTGCGGGAATTCTTGTTCGGCTATGGCGCACCGGCGCCGGAGCCTTGGTCGCCGGCGATGCAGCGGCGTTTGCTGATCTGGGGGTATGGCTCGTGGTTATGGCGTGCGGCGTTGTTTTTCGGGATCGCGCTGGCGGTCTATCACCTGTTCTTCAAGGTGTTGGGGATCTTCCTGATGCTGGTGGAACTGGTGTGGTTCATCTTTCTGCCGATCATGAGTGAGTGGCGCCAGTGGTGGAGCCGCCGCGAACAGGCCCACGGCCCCCGGGTGTTGCTCAGCAGCCTGGCGGTACTCGGCCTGTTGCTGGTGCTGATCGTGCCGTGGCGCAGCGCGGTCGAACTGCCGACGATGCTCGAGGGCGGTCGGGCCAGTGCGTTGCATGCGCCGGTGGCGGCGCGGGTCAAAACGGTGAAGGTTGCGGACGGCCAGAAGGTCGCTCAGGGCGACGTGTTGATCGAACTGGAATCACCGGATCTCGACTCGCGACAGGCCATCGTCCGCCGGGAAATCCAGATTCAGCAGTTGCTGATGCGCCGTCAGGCCGGTCGTAGCGAAACCGCCGCCGACGCCGGCATCGTCGAACAACGCCTCGCCGAAGCCGTGGCGGAATACCGAGGCCTGTCCGCCCGCCGCGAACGCCTGCTGCTGCGGGCGCCCCACGCCGGCACGGTGCGCGACCTGTTGCCGAACCTGACGCCGGGCCGCTGGCTGTCGAGCAAGGATGCGCTGGCGCGAGTGGTCGAGGACGGCTCGCGACTGCGTGGTTATGTGGCCGAAGCTGAACTGTGGCGGGTCAAACCGGGGGCCACCGGGCGGTTTATCGCCGATGATCCGATGCACCCGGCGATCACCGTGAAACTCGATGAAATCGATACCAATGGCGTGGCCTATGTCGATCAGGAAGCCCTGACCTCCGACCATCACGGGCCGATTGCCGTGCGCCGCGATCAACAGCAACGGGCGGAACCGGTGCAGGCGCAATACGGCGCGCGATTGACTACGCTGGATCAGCCACCGACGCCGGTACAGCCTTTACGCGGCGTGGTGGTTCTGCAGGGCAGCGGCGAATCGGTGCTCGGCGTGGCCTGGCGTCGGCTGGCGGCGCTGGGGGTCAGGGAAAGCGGTTTCTAGGGAGCATGAAGATGACGGAAAACCTGGCAGCGGACGGATTGGTGGTGCGGCCTTCGCGGGCGACTGACGGCCCCTTTCTGCAAAGCCTGTATCAATCGGCGCGGCCGGATCTGCAATGGATCGACGGCGAGCAGGAACAGGTGCAGCAAATCGTCGCCCAGCAGTTTCAGGTGCAGGAGCAGGGCATGAGTGAAAACCATCCGAATGCCATGCACTACGTCGTGGAAAAACTCGGCACGGCCGTTGGCGCGCTGAGCACCGATTTCGGTCCCAACGAAATCCGCGTGTTGTACATCGCCTTCATCCCTCAGGCCCGGGGCAAGGGTTACGGACGAACCGTGCTGCAAGGTGTGCAGAAGGCCGCGCAGCAAGTGCGTTGCCCGGTGGCGACGGTGGTCTGGGCCAACAACCCCCATGCGCGCCAGCATTACCTGGCGCTGGGGTTTGCGGTGGAAGAGCGCAATCCGGCGGCGGAGCGTCTGGTGTGGTATCCACAGGGTTGAGTCAGATGATCGAGTTGATATCGAAGGTGTGCGGCGCGCCGATCTTGTGGCCGTAGAGCGTCGCCAGCAGCGGGTCGTCTTCGGCAGCGTCCGGCGCCATGGCGAGCTGTTCGGCTGCAGCGTTTTCCGGGTGCAGCTGCCAGCGCGGCAGGCTTTCGGCCAGTCGTTCCGGTTGTTCTGCCAGTTGCCCGTAAACGTCCTGAGTCGTGATGCGCCGATGGCGAAGGATTGCCAGGCGCTCACGTGTCACGCGAATTCTTTCGACCTCACGATTAAGCGCATCAAGGGTGCCGGACTGAGTGCGCACGTAACTGTCCGGGCGTCCCGGCAGGTTGTTGCGCCGGGTGCGCAATTGGTGGGTGATGCGCTCCAGGGCCGACTCCACCACAGCAAACTCCCGTTCGGTGACCAGCGAACGGCTTGATTCCTGGGCCTCCTGCCAACGCCGCAACACCGTCCAGCACGCCGGAATGTACGCCCCGGTCATTGAGTGATGCCCGGCGTCGAAAATCTGTTTGAGCAACGTCGGCCGATCCGGCAAACCGTGCCGCTGCCGGATCGCTACATCGCATGCGGCGTGCTGGGTAATGGTGTCGCAACCCGGCTCCCACAGGATCGAAGACACCTGCTGACGCCCGAACTCCACCGGCATGGCGTGTCGCAGGCTGCCATGGTGGTCGTAGGCCTCTCCGGTCCAGTTGGTGATGCCGGCGACGAACACCGACAGCCCCACCGGCACATTGACGAACGTCAGCGCCGCCCCGGTGCCGTAGATATCGGCCTTGGTGTTCATCCAGCTGCCGGGCACGCTGGGCACCGGGTCGTTATGGTTGACCATGCGGTGATGCACGAGATCGGCTGCGCCCTTCACGAAATCCGCGTCGCCGGCGCGGGGGGCGCCGTAGGTGTAGAGCTGGATGTTGTAGCCCTCGGGCCGACGCCGGAGCATTTCGGACAGCAGCAACGTGATAGCGCCGCCGAGGCTGTGGCCGCAGATCAGGAGGGTTTGGCCGGTGTAGAATTTTTCGAGGTAGCTGACGGCGAAAGTCGCGGCTTTCCTGGCCGCTTCATAGAAACCCCTATGTACCTTGCCTTCACCTTCGGCAAATGGCACTTGCAAGGCATCGGCATCACGTAATCCATCGGCGATGATCTCGGCAGTGCCGCGAACGGCGATCAGGATCAGTTCGTCGTTGTGGGTGATGAAGGCTTGGGTGTCGGTGCTGTCTTTATTACCGATGTCGTCGAGGAAGTGGACGCTGGCCGGGTGTTCCGGATCCCGTTCAGGGCTGTGCCTGTTGACTGCATAGAGGTTCGGGTCAAACGGAATGATCTCTAGCCTTCTTGAGTACGAAACATCCTCGTAGAGCGGGTAATAGAATTTGGTCTGAGCGTTGTCGACTTTCCACAGTTCCTCTCCCTTGGCCAGTGCATCGCCGAACCAGTTTCCGACGCTGGGTTGCAGCGGAAACTTAACGGATCTGGTTTCGGCGGAAGGGACTTTGGGTTCCTGGCCGAAAGGGCAGTAACTCAGGGTCGCCATCAATGCGAGCTGGTACAGGTTGAGTGCACAGAATGCCGGAGCTGTGGATAACATCGGCCGCAACGCGCGTAGCGGGCGCACTTCAAGAACGGTGTGACGTTGCGGCATCAGCGCTACGCCAAGTTTTCCGTGTTCGCGCATGATTGCAGCGCACCCGGAATCGAGGGGGTAATCGCGATAAACCTCGGGTGGCAGGTGCGAGGCATGCCTGACAAGATGACGGACTTCGACTTGAAAGTAGTCCGCACCGTCTGCAATTTTCGGGCGTTCGCGCCTGCGGGTGGCATTTGGGTTCAGGTACCGGGTTGCCTCGGCTCGGACCTGAAGTTCGGTGATTTTCAGGGGGTAATGTGGTCTGCTTTGCAAATATGAGTAGAGCTTTTCCTTTCCTTCGTACGCTTGATCAAACAGCAGCGAAATTGGCCCCACAAAATGGTTGTCTACTCTGCCCTTGCCCGCAGCGTCCAAGCGGCCTGTGTATTTATAGCCTTCCGAGTCGGTGGCGATATAAGCCAACCCGGCGTAGGGCTCGCCCGAGCAGAACTCGTCGATGAGTTGGAAACTTGTCCATATGCCACCCTCGGGACATTTCAGAATGCGGCTACTCAACGGAGATTGCAGATCCTTCTCCAGTACCTTCATGGCGAAACCTTCTTTTCCGTACATCCGGGATATATGGTGCATTGCTGCCCGTCTGGCATTTGAAAGCCGCTGAAATCCGTGTAGTTGCCGTAACAAAAAGCGTACTGATCCTCAAAATTGTCGCCCATACAGCGTTTCCAGCCGTTAGGGACTTTGACCCAGGTGTCCTTGATGGCCGGTCGCTCTTCCGCTGCCAAGGTGATCTTCATCCTCACGGTTTTGCCTGGCAGTTGATCAGGGTTAAAAGCCCCGAAGGTCTTGCCATAAGCACGTGCCCCCTGGACATCGACTGTTCTGCAATCCAGGATTTTTCTTAGAATTCGCGGTTTGCCCGAAGTGCGGAACCACCACTCACACTGACCATGGAACGTGCTTTCACCGGCTTCGTTGAACACACCTTTGAACTGCTCCTCCAGATCATCACGGATGAAAACCATGGCTTCGTCACGGCTGAAGTCGCTCCAATCTTTGCCGTATGCCGAATTGATCTCCAGCTCGATTCGCCTCACGACCAACGGACACCCCTTAACCGTCTTGCGAATCGTGATTTCGGCATCCGGCTTGTAGTCCGTTCGCCACTTGCTGTTGAACACCGGGGCAAGGTTGTCGCGTCTGTCGACGGTGCAGGTCTGGCCTTTTTCGGGTACGTAATAAACCGCTGCGACATAGGCAAATCCCGGCGGCAGGTCGGCTGTAAATTTGAAGGTGTTTAGGGGGGCGGTTTTGCAGGCCGCGATGAGGGCAAGGCAACTAGCCAAAGTCGCACTGCGCAGCGCGAGTCTGATCAACGGTGAGGTCAGTGTTGGAGATTGCAGATCCTTTTCAAATAATTCCATGGCGTGCCCTCCTTATTCCGTGCAACTTGGATAAATAGTGCAGACGCGGCCATCAGGCATTTTGAATGTGCTGAAGTCGGTGTAATTGCCGCGGCAGTAGGCATCTTGATCTTCGAGGCTTTCGCCCATGCAGCGCTTCCAACCATTCGGCACCTTCACCCATGTATCCCCCCATCCAGGCTTTTCCTTTTCTGCTAGCCCGACTTTTAGCCGCAAGGTTTTGCCTGGTAGTTGTTCAAGAGTGAAGGCAGAAAATGTTTTGCCCTGCTCTCGGGTTCCTTGGGCATTGGATGAGGAGCAATCAAGAATCTTGACGATACGGCGGTTGGTCCCCACTGTGCGGAACCACCATTCGCACTGGCTGTAAATGAAGCTTTCCCCAGCATCGTTGAAGGTGTTTTTGTACTGTTCTTCCAGCACATCACGAATGATCACCATGCCTTGATCACCGCTGATGTCTCCCCAGTCCTTGCCATACGCAGAGTTGATTTCCAGGGAGATTTTTCTGATAACCAACGGACACCCCTTAACCGTCTTGCGAATCGTGATTTCGGCATCCGGCTTGTAGTCCGTGCGCCACTTGCTGTTGAACACCGGCGCAAGGTTGTCCCGTCTGTCGACGGTGCAGGTCTGGCCTTTTTCGGGGACGTAGTAAACCGCTGCGACGTAGGCAAACCCCGGCGGCAAATCGGCTGTGAATTTGAAGGTGTTGGGCGGTTCGGTCCTGCAGCCTCCCAGTGCCGCGAAACAGCCGATCAGACCGAGGCTTTTGAGCGGAATTTTCATGAGGGCGCCTCCCCGTTCCAGTGCTTCGATAGCTGGTAAACCCGATCAAAGTGTTCATCCGGCGTTTCGTCGGGTCGGGCTTGCCAATGGGGCGCGGGATTCGGAGTTTGCAGGCTCTGGACCAGCAGAAACTCCAGCCGCTCCGGCGCCAGCCAGTCCCAGGTTTCGGCCAGTTCCAGTCGTTCACGCAGCCAGATGTGCGGATCCTGAGCGCACGCCAGCGCGGAATAAGCCTTTACATGTTCGGCCAGCAAAAAGCGGTGGGCATTGGCCAGGCGAATCTCCATGGCTTGTTCGTCAGGCATCGGCAGTTGCAGCCACGGCGGCGTGTCCGGCACGGGGTAGCTGCCCGGCGCGGGGTTGTCGGTCATCTGCCAGTGCGAGCCCTGCCAATGGCAAACGCTGATCGCTGGTCCGAGATACGCCGGCAAAGCCTCGACCGGCAGATGCTCCAGCGCCCGGGTCAGCACCCGGTTATCGTGAAAGCGGTACAGCGCCTGATGCGGACGGACGCCGACGATCAGCCGCTCCTGCCAGTGCCGGACCCAGCTCTTCAGCTCGCCTTTGCCCAGGCTGGCCAACCATCCCCAATGGCTATCCGGTCTGTCGAGCAGGGCATCGAGACGGCGGTCGTCGGGCTGGTCGAAGGTGAAGAGGAACGGGCCGGTGTCGGCCAGTTCGGCGACTGCGGTTTCGCTGTAGAGGCTGGCGTATTGCTCGTAACGGCTGCTCTTCAGCCAGCGCTGGCGCATGTCGCGTTCGTTCTGCGAGTCGAGGACCAGGCACAGGAGGCAACCGGCGCGGTGTTGTTCGATCAGCCAGCGTCGTACAAGGGCGTCGGTCATGCGGCAGCCTCCGGGATCGGGCACGCACCTGTGCGGCAGGCTTCGCAGATCGGGCAGAAATCCGCGCCCAGGGTTTTGCTGGCGGCCATCAATGCCTGTTGTGAGGGCGCCACCAATGGCGGCAAAGGCGCGGGCGCCGACAGGTCTTCAATACCGTCGGGCTGCAACAGCGGGGCGCGCAGGAAGGTCGCGGGCACGCCGCCGATCAGCAAGTCGCTGCTGCCGAAAAGGCCGCTGTGATCGAGGACAAAATGCTCGCCACCGACTTTCAGACTGATGCTTTTTCCCGCCTCCAGCACCAGATGTTCGCCCGCGCTGAGGCACAGCTGTCCGGCGGCTTCGGTCGTCAGTGATTGACCGACCCGGGTGTGGCTGCTTTCGCCGACGTGCAGGTAGTCGCTGGCCTTGAGATGGGTCTTGCGATGACCGGTGACGAGGCGGTGTTCTTCCGCGTGCAGCGCGCTGAAACTGTTGCCCCTGATGGATTCCCGGCGTTGGTTGCCGATGTCCAGATGACTGTCGTGCTCGACCTTCTGTAGCAGGTCGCGCTGGGCGCGCAGGTAAATCTGCTCCTGGCCTGCGCGGTCTTCGATCATCAGCTCGTTGAAGCCCGTGCTGCCCGGCGAACTGCGGGAGCGAAACACACTGCGGGTCTTGTGCGCCGGCAACTCGTAGGGCACCGGGTTGGCGCTGTTGTTCAGGCAACCGCTGATTACCGGACGGTCGGGGTCGCCGTGGAGAAAGGTCACCAGTACTTCCATGCCCACGCGCGGGATGATCACGCTGCCATGGGCATTGCCGGCCCAGCCCGAGGCCACCCGCAGCCAGCAACTGCTCTTGTCGATGTGGCGGCCTTCGCGATCCCAGAAGAACTGCACCTTGACCCGGCCGTACGGGTCGCAATGGATGTCTTCGCCTTCCGGGCCGGTGACCACGGCGGTCTGGGTCGAGCCGATGCGGGGTTTGCGGTAGCGCAACGGCGGTCGATGGATCGCCTCCCAGGGCGTTGCCTTGAAGTGGTTGCGGTAGCCCTGGATGAAGTCCTTTTCGGGATCGGCTGACGCATGGTCAGCGGTTTCCTCCAGCACTTGCGGTTGTTTGCCTTCATGGCGGATTTCGGTCAGCAGCCACAGGTCGTTGAATGCCGGATCGGGATGTTCGGTCAGTGACAGAAAATGCCCCGACACCAGCGCCGGTTCATTGCTGTCGCCTTCGCCCAGGCAGTCATCGGCACGGTGACGTTCCAGCGCTCGCCGGGCCAGTTGCTTGCCGTGCTCGCGATCGAGGTAGCGTCCCGGATATTCGTAAACCCCGGGATCGGGCTGGAGGTGCCGATCGGGATTGCGGGCATCCGCTTCCAGCAACATTCGCGCCTTTTTGAAGTCGTAGGCGCGGCTGGAGGCGTGGTTGGGCCGGGTTTCGAGCCGATAGTCGAATCGCTGAATCACCGGCCTGTCGGCGACCATGGCGTTGTGCGGTTTAAAGCGTGTTGGCCGAGCGAGGCGGGGGAACACGGTCTGGTCGTCGCCAAAGACCAGCAGGTGTCGGTCGCGGCTGTGCCGGAAGTGGTAATGCAAGCCGTCTTCCTGGCACAGGCGCTGGATGAAGTGCAGGTCGGACTCGTTGTACTGCACGCAATATTCGCGATCCGGCAACGGGTGGCCGAGCTGGAACCGGTAGCGATCGGCGTGGATGCCATGCTCTTCGAGAATCTGCGCGATGATTCGCGCAACGCTCAGGTTCTGGAAAATCCGCTGATTGACGCGATGGCGAAGATTGGCCAGGCAAGGGGCGAGGGTCAGGCTGTATCGCGTCAACCGTTCGCCGATATTGCCGCGGCCGATGTGCTGGATCTGTCCGTGTATGCCGTGGCCGTGGTCATCGAAGGCAAGAAAGGCCTGTTGATGCATCAGGCCTGGAAGATCGGCATCCGGTCTGGTGCCGACCAGCTCGACCTTGAAGGCAAACGGCTCGCTGATGGCTTCGCTGCCGCTGAAGGACAGCACTTGAAAATCGTGTTTAAAGTCGTCGGTCGTAAGGCGAAAGCGTGCGTTGGCATTGAACATCCGTTGTTCCTCGTCCTGTGACGGATTCGGAACAACGCTAACAAGGTGAGCCGGGAAATGATGTCGGACGTTTCCCAATAAAATCGGTTGAAGAGTCCGGCCTACAAGGCCTTGGCTTTAGTCCTACATCTTTTGCCTACAAGGTTTCGCGAAGATTCCGCAGTGGGTATCAGTTGAAGGAAATACAGAAGTAGCCCAACTGCGGATCCCGCCCCATCGCCGGCACTCGTGACACGAAAATGTCCTCCACCCGGCCGAACTCCGGCAACTCCAGTGCGCACAGGCCGTCGACAAACTCGGTCGGCTCCAGGCTGTTGAATTCGAGGCAGAAGGGCATGCGTTCGCTGTAGCGCATTTTCGCCGACGGGACTTCTTCAAGGTGAGCGAGTTGAATCGGCAGCGCCGTGCCATCCGGCAGGTGCAGCGTGCGTTGTTGCCCCAGCAATGGCTGGAGGTGTTCGATCTGAACCGATTGCAGCATGGTCTGACTCCAGAGAAAAAACCAAACGTCCGGGGGCTCGGGGCCCCCGGACGATTGCTCAGTTGCGCGACGGAAAGAGACCGTTCAGGGCAACGCTGAAGTTGAGGACCAGGAAGGGGTTCATGATGCCCAGCGGCTGGCTGCCGCCGGTGGAGGAAATGTCGCCGGTGACGGTGGTGGTTACACCTTTGAGTGGCACCGGCGTGGCGCCCTGGGCGTCGGAGTAGATGTTCGCCGAGCCGGGGCCGCCGCCGGACGCACCGATGTAGGAATTGGTGGCAGTCGGTACGGTCGCCGGATTGCTGGCAGGTACCGCCAGCGACAAGGCCGTGTTGGCGGTGAGACCGGTCATCGCGTGGGTGTGGTTGGGCATGTTGGCAATGGTGGCGGTGACGCTTTCCGTACCGGCCACCTGACCGATGACGCGCGGCGTCAGACCCAGACCGTTGCCCTGGGCCATTGGCACGCGGCCCTGCAGGTTGGGCAACTGAAAGTTGGTCGTGCCGTTGCCGCCGTAGTAAGTGCCCAGCAACGCGAACAACGCGTTGTATTGCGCAATGGAAAGGATCTGTCCATTACACAGGGCCCAGCCACTGGGAGCGAAGTTGAAGGCGAACGGTTGAATCGTACCCATAAAGACTTCCATGGTTCCTCATCCTTCTGTTATGTGGTTGGCGCGCCGCGCGTTAGCCTGTGTTGCCGGGCAGGTCGAAACGTTTTACTGACGCCTTCCATTTGCGCGGGCAGGTCACGCCAAGCCGTAGCGTAGACCCGGATCGGCGGACTTGCCGGACGTCGTCGCGGCCGCGCGTCGGCTTCGGCTCTGGCCTACAGTGTGCGCAATGAATGGCGCTGTTTTTTACTCGGAATACCGTAAGGGAAGGTTGATGGAAGCGCGTCGAGAGACTCCGCTGGGGGATACCCAGGACCCGTTTGCCGCACCGAATGCCGGTGTCCGGCGTCTGCTGCGCTGGGTTCGCCAGCAGTGGCTGATACCGATTTTGCTGTTGGCGACAGCCGTGCGGTTTTATGACCTGACCGCCGCCGCGATCTGGGGTGACGAAGGCTCCAGCCTGCTGCTGGCGCGCTATACGCTGGGCGGTATCTGGGAGCACGCCGCGTTCGATGTGCATCCGCCGTTGTACTTCATGCTGCTGCACGGCTGGATCGGACTGTTTGGCGAAGGGATCCTGTCGATCCGCAGCCTCAGTGCCCTGGCCGGCATCGCTACGGTCGGGCTGGGCATGTGTCTGGTCGATCGTCTGGCGACCCGCCGCGCCGCGATCATCGCCGGGGTGCTGCTGGCGCTGTTGCCGACGGCGGTGCGCTACAGCCAGGAAGTGCGCATGTACTCGCTGCTCGGACTGTTGCTGGTCGGCACCACCCTGGCGTTGATCTGCTGGGTCAGACGCCCGCAGCGCCGACGGTATCTGGTGATTTATGCGCTGCTGATGAGCGCCGCGTTGTACACCCACTACTTCGCGGTGCTGGCGGCGCTGAGCCATTGGCTGTATCTGGGGCTGATCCGCCTGTTGCCGGGTTATCGCCTGCGGCATATCCAGCGCAAGGACTGGTGGCTGGCCAACCTGGCGATCGTCGCGCTTTACCTGCCGTGGCTGCCGAACCTGCTCGATCTGACGCAGCACATGGAAGAACTCAAGGTCGGTGGCGATGTGGGCTGGGAAGACCCGGTGACCCTGTCCTCGCTGCCGTCGATGATCTGGCTGTGGCTGATCCAGAACGAGGGCGATCACCTTCCGCTGCTGCTGTTCTGCGGCATGCCCCTGGCCATGCTGGCGCTGGCGGGCGTGGCCGTCGCCCGTGACCGCAGCGTGAACCATGGCAGCGTGTTGCTGGCGCTCTATACCGGTGTGCCGTTGTTTCTGGTGTTCGCGGTGTCGTTCATCAGCCCGGTGTTCATCGAACGCTATCTGACGGCTTATGCATTGGGCCTGCCGATGCTGGCGGCGCTGGCCATCGACCGCCTGTACAGCCGCGTTCGCGTATTGGCGATGGCGGTGCTGGTGGCGTTTGTCGGAATCGAAATGGTCGGGGTGAACACCAACGCCACGGTCGATCCCAATGACCAGTTCAACGTGATGGTCGATCACATCAACCACCACTTCGTCAGTGGCGACCGGATCGTCACCAGCGACATGCTCTGGTACCTGAGCTACGTCTACTACAACCGCACGGATGCGCAAATCCGCTTGTATACGCCGCCTGCCGCCGACGGGCGCTCGACGCGTCCGAACCATTACGGTTTCGGCACACTGGTGTCCGATGAGGTTTATCTGGATCGTCTCGCGGATCTGCCGAAGGACAGTTCCCGGGTCTGGCTGATCGGTGACCTGGACCCGGAAGTTGCGGACCCGTTCCTGCCTCTGCCCAAGACCTGGCAGCTGCGTGATCAGTCCAATGCTGGCGGGGCAAAAGCGCGACTTTTCGTTCTGGAAAAGGACGATCGTACCAACAGGGAATGACTTAAACGCTTCACCTTACTGTTCGCGATAAGAAATGGTCTAACAAGTCCGTTTTGCTCTATGTTGATGTCAAAACACTACTAGTCGAAAGGGTATTGTTGGACTACGCTCGTCGGACAAAAGGACTTACAAAGTAAGGTGAAGGGATTGCAGCAGTTCCACTTTATCTCCGGCTTGCCGCGCTCGGGCTCGACCCTCCTTTCTGCGATCCTTTTGCAGAATCCGCGCTTCCATGCGGGCATGACCAGCCCGGTCGGCGCACTGTTTTCCGGTGTCCTTGAACAATGCAGCGCCGGCAGCGAATTCGGCGCGGTGATCGACACCGACATGCGCCGTCGCCTGTTGCGCGGCCTGTTCGATTCCTACTACGCCGACAAGGCCGACAAACCGGTGGTGTTCGACACCAACCGGCAGTGGAGCTCGCGCCTGCCGGCCATCAGCGATCTGTTCCCCAAAGCCAAGGTCATCGCCTGCGTGCGCAACGTTGCCTGGGTGATGGACAGCCTGGAGCGGCTCTACCGCGCCAACCCTTACGAAAACACCAAGCTGTTCGGCGATGCCGTCGAGCGCAACACCGTCTACAGCCGCTGCGAAACCCTGGCCCAGCGCAACCGCCTGGTGGGTTTTGCCTGGGCGGCACTCAAGGAAGCCTATTACGGCGAGCACGCCGATTCGCTGCTGATCGTCGATTACGACTTGCTGACCCAGGCCCCGGAGCGCGTGCTGCGGCTGGTCTACGACTTCATCGGCGAGCCGTGGTTCGAGCACGATTTCGAGCACCTGGCCTATGACGCGCCGGAGTTCGACCAGGCCCTGGGTGTGGCCGGCCTGCACAAGGTCAAACCCAAGGTCGCCCTGCAGTCCCGGCGCACGATTCTGCCGCCGGACCTGTTCAAGCAATACGCCGATCTGTCCTTCTGGCTCGATGGCTCAGCCAGCGCTGCCAATGTGATTCGTATGAAGTCCGACGCCGCGATCAGTTGATCGCGGCGTTTTTCATTGATGCGTTTACAACTGTTCGAGTCCGGGTGAGCAACATGTGGTGGAGCAAGCAAAAGTCGCGGGTAACCGAGGGCCAACGGACGCCGGCTGCGCCGCTGATCATGTCGCTGGAGCCGCGCATGCTGTTCGACGGCGCTGTCGCGGCCACCGTGGCCGATACCGCTGCGGCCCAGCCCGACAGTCACCCCACTGCCGATGCGGCCAAGGCGCCGACCGCCGATCATCCGGTGGCGAGCAAGGACACCCACGGTCAGGCTGATGCCACGCCGGCTGCCAGCCCTGTCTCCGTGCCGGGCCAGACGGTGGTGTTCGTCGATGCCCGGGTCAAGGATGCCGACAGCCTGCTCAAAGGCGTCGCCCCCGGCACGCAAGTGGTCAAGCTCGACGCGAGCAAGGACGGCTTGCAGCAGATCGCCGAATACCTCGACCAGCACTCGGGTGTCAGCTCGGTACAGATCATCGCCCACGGCAACGCCGGCGACCTGTGGCTCGGCAACAGCTATTTGTCGGCTGACAACGTCGCGCAGCGCAGCGCGGTGCTGGCGGAAATCGGCAAGGACATGAACGTCGGTGGCGACATCCTCATTTACGGCTGCTACACCGCCGAGGGTGACCGTGGCCTGAGCTTCGTCGACTCGCTGGCGCAACTGACCGGCCGCGACGTGGCGGCGTCGAACAACCGTACCGGCGTGGGCGGCGACTGGGATCTGGAGATCGCCACCGGCAAGATCGAGAGCGCCAACGTGCTGTCGGCCCTGTCGATGAGCGAGTACCAGTGGGGCCTGGCCACTTGGACCGCCACCAACAACGCGAACACCGGGGTCGGCTCGCTGCGCGCGGCGCTGGCGTCGGCGCAGAACGGCGACATCGTGACCTTCAGCACCGGCATGACGGTGCAGCTCACCTCGGAATTGCTGATCAACAAGAACATCACCGTCGATGGCGACCTGAACAACGACGGCGTCGCCGACGTCACCCTCGACGGCCAGTACAAGACCCGGGTGGTGGAAATCACCTCCGGCAGCACCGTGACCCTCGACGGTCTGGTGATTACCCGGGGCCTGGTTTCGGGCAACGGCGGCAATGGCGGCTACGGCGCGACCGGGGCCATGGGCGGCGGGATTTTCAACGCCGGCATCCTCACGCTGAACAACGTCTCGGTCACCGGCAACGCGGCAGCGGGCGGTGGCGGCGGCGGTGGTGTCACGGGCGCCAACTACGGCGGCGGTGGTGGCGGTGGCGGTGGTCTCGGCGGTCAGGGTGGTGGTCATGGCGGTACCGCCGGGCCGGGCACTGGTACGCTGGGCGGCCAGGCCGGCAGCGGCGGTGTCGGCGGCTACGGCGGTGGCTACGACGCGACGCACATGGGCGGCCGTGGCGGTTCCACCATCGGCGGCGCCGGTGGTGTCGGCGTGTCCTATTACAGTAACGGCGGCAATGGCGGCACGGCCAACAACGGCACCATTGCCATTGGCGGCGGCGGTGGCGGCTCCGGCTGGGACAAGGTCGGCGGCGTCGGCGGCAACGCGGCGGGCGGCATTTACAACGCCTCAACCGGCACCCTGAAAATCGTCGGCACCTCGGTCATCAGCAACAACATCGGCGCGGGCGGCGGCGGTGGTGGCGGCAGTGGCCAGGGCAGCAACAACCTGAACGGCGGCGACGGCGGACGAGGTGTCGGCGCAATCTGGAACCAGGGCGGCACGGTACTGATCACGGCCTCCAACTTCAGCGCCATCAGCGGTAACGCGGCGGGCAGCGGCTCCGGCGGCTCGGAGCTGGGCGGCGGCGTGACGGGCTCTGTACCCTTGGCTTTCGCGGCGATCTACAACAACGGCGGCACCCTCAACACCGCTTATGTTGAACCACCGACCGCCACCATCGTCATGTCCGACACCGCGCTGAAAATCGGCGAAACCTCGCTGGTGACCATCACCTTCAGCCGCGCAGTCACCGGTTTCACCAATGCCGACCTGACCATCGCCAACGGCACGCTGACATCGGTGAGCAGCAGCGACGGCGGCCTGACTTGGACCGCGACCTTCACTCCGACCAACAACATCACTGACGCCACCAACCTGATCACCCTCGACAACACCGGGGTGACCGCGATCAGCGACGGCGTGGCGGGCGTCGGCACGACCAGCTCCGTCAACTACGCGATCGATACTGCACGGCCGACCGTGACCATCGTGATGTCCGACACGGCGTTGAAGATCGGCGATACCTCGCTGGTGACCTTCACGTTCAGCGAAGCGGTGACCGGTTTCACCAACGCCGACCTGACCATCGCCAACGGCACGCTGAGCGCAGTCAGCAGCAGCGATGGCGGCATCACCTGGACCGGGACCTTCACCCCGACCGCGAGCATCACCGACACCACCAACCTGATCTCCCTGGACAACACCGGTATCGCCGACCTGGCCGGCAACGCCGGCAGCGGCACCACGGATTCGGCCAACTACGTGATCGATACCGTGCGGCCGACCGCGACCATTGTCGTGGCCGACAGCAATCTGGCGGCGGGCGAAACCTCGCTGGTGACCATTACCTTCAGCGAAGCGGTCAGCGGCTTCACCACCGCCGACCTGACGGTGGCCAACGGCACCCTGACCGGCCTGAGCAGCAGCGACGGCGGCATCACCTGGACCGCCACGCTCACGCCGACCAACAACATTACCGACACCACCAACCTGGTCACCCTGGACAACACCGGGGTCGTCGATCTGGCCGGCAACGCCGGCAGCGGCACCACCAACTCCAACAACTACGCCATTGATACCGCGCGTCCCACCGCGACCATCGTGGTGGCCGATAACAATCTGAAGATCGGCGAAACTTCGCTGGTGACCATCACCTTCAGCGAAGCAGTGACCGGTTTCACCAACGCCGACCTGACCATCGCCAATGGCACGCTGACAGCGGTCAGCAGCAGCGACGGCGGCATTACCTGGACGGCCACATTCACGCCGACCGCGAGCATTACCGACGCGACCAACCTGATCACCCTGAACAATACCGGCATCGCTGACCTGAACGGCAACGCCGGTGTCGGTACCACCGATTCGAACAATTACGCCATCGACACCCAGCGCCCGACCGCGACCATTGTCTTGTCCGATAACGCGCTGAAAATCGGCGAAACCTCGGTTGTGACCATCACCTTTAGCGAAGCGGTGACCGGTTTCACCAACGCCGACCTGACGATTGCCAACGGCACGCTGAGCGCGGTGAGCAGCAGCGACGGCGGTATCACCTGGACGGCGACGTTCACACCGACCAGCAACATCACCGATGCCACCAACGTCATCACCCTGGACCAGACCGGCGTCTCGGATCTGTCCGGCAACGCCGGCAGCGGCACCGTCGATTCCGGCAACTACGCCATCGATACCCAGCGTCCGACCGCCACCATCGTGGTTGCCGACAGCACTCTCACGGCCGGCGAAACGACACTGGTGACCTTCACCTTCAGTGAAGCGGTGACCGGTTTCAGCAACGCCGACATCGTGGTCGCCAACGGCACCCTGACGGCGGTCAGCAGCAGCGACGGTGGCATCACCTGGACCGCGACTTTCACGCCGAACGTGGGCGTAAACGACGCGACCAACGTGATCGGGCTGGCCAACACCGGCATCACTGACCTGGCCGGCAACGCCGGCAGCGGCACCACCAACTCCAACAACTACACCATCGACACCGTGGTGCCGACCGCGACCATCATCGTGTCCGACCCCAGTCTGAAAATCGGCGAATCCTCATTGGTGACCATCACCTTCAGCGAGGCAGTCACCGGTTTCACCAACGCCGACCTGACCATCGCCAACGGCACGTTGAGCGCGGTGAGCAGCAGCGACGGCGGTATCACCTGGACGGCAACGTTCACGCCGACCACCAACATTACCGACGCGACCAACCTGATTACCTTGGACAACAGCGGCGTTCAGAACCTGTCGGGCAATGCCGGCATCGGCACCACCGATTCGAACAATTACTCGATCGACACTCAGCGTCCGACCGCCACCATCGTGGTCGCCGACACGGCTCTGGGCGTCGGCCAGACCTCACTGGTGACCATCACCTTCAGCGAAGCGGTGACCGGTTTCACCAACGCCGACCTGATCATCGCCAACGGTACGCTGAGTGCAGTGAGCAGCAGCGATGGTGGCATCACCTGGACCGCCACGTTTACTCCGGCGGCAGGAATCACCGACACCACCAACGTGATTACCCTGGACAACACAGGCATCTCCGATCTGGCGGGCAACGTCGGCAGCGGCACCACCGACTCCAACAACTACGCCGTCGACAGTCAGCGGCCGACGGCGACCATTGTCATGACCGACAGTGACCTGCGCCCCGGGGAAACCTCGCTGGTGACCATCACCTTCAGCGAAGCCGTGACCGGATTCGACAATTCCGACCTGAGCGTCGCCAACGGTACCCTGAGCAATGTCTCGTCGAGCGACGGCGGCATCACCTGGACGGCCACATTCACGCCGAACATCGGCGTCACCGACCTCACCAACCTGATTGTCCTGAACAACACCGGCATCACCGACCTGGCCGGCAACACCGGCACCGGCACCACCAGTTCGGCCAACTATCAGATCCAGACCCAGGTGCCGACCGCCACCATTGTGGTTGCCGATACTTCGCTCAAGGCCGGGGAAACCTCGCTGGTGACCATCACCTTCAGCGAAGCGGTGAGCGGCTTCGACAACAGTGACCTGACCATCGCCAACGGTACGCTGAGCAACGTCAGCAGCAGCGACGGCGGCATTACCTGGACCGCGACATTCACGCCGACGGCCAATATCACTGACGCCACCAACCTGGTCACCCTGAACAACGCCGGGGTGACCAACCTGTCGGGCAACAGCGGCGTGGGTACGACCGACTCCAACAACTTCGCCATCGACACCGCGCTGCCGACCGCCACCATCGTGGTCGCCGATAATCGCCTGGGCATCGGTGAAACCACCACGGTGACCATCACCTTCAGCGAGGCGGTGAGCGGGTTCGATCTGTCGGACATCAGCGTCGCCAACGGTGCGCTGTCGAACCTGACCAGCAGCGATGGCGGCGTGACCTGGACCGCGACCCTGACACCGACTGCCGGCATCAACGACGCGACCAACCTGATCGTCCTCGACACAGCCGGCGTTCAGGATCTGGCCGGCAACGCCGGGGCGAGCATTGCCATCTCCAACAACTACATCCTCGATGCGACCCGGCCGACGGTGAACATCGTGGTCGCCAACCCGCACCTGGGCATCGGCCAGACCACCACGGTGACTTTCACCTTCAGCGAGGCGGTGAGCAATTTCGATCTGTCCGACCTGAGCGTGACCAACGGTGATCTGAGCAACCTGAGCAGCAGCGATGGCGGCAAGACCTGGACCGCAACCTTCACGCCGACCGCGAATGTCACCGACCCGAGCAACTTCATTGCCCTGGACACCAGCAACGTAACCGACCTGGCGGGCAACGCCGGCAGCACGGTGGCGGTGTCGAACAACTACGCCCTCGACAGTGAGCGGCCGACCGCCACGGTGGTGGTCGCCAATCCGAACCTGGGCGTCGGCCAGACCTCGCAGGTGATCATCACCTTCAATGAAGCGGTGACCGGTTTCGACCTGTCGGACCTCAGCGTGGCCAACGGTACCCTGTCCAACCTGAGCAGCAGCGACGGCGGCAAGACCTGGACCGCGACCCTGACGCCGAACGCCAACGTCAACAGCGCCAATAACGCGATCAGCGTCAACAGTGCCGGGGTCAGCGATCTGTCGGGCAACAGTGGCAGCGGGATCAGCCAGTCCGGCAACTATGTGATCAACACGGTGCCGGCCGTGCCTCCGACCTCACCGCTGGTGGTGGTATCGCCGGATCCGGAGTTCCGCATCGAAGTTCCGGTCGTTTTGCCGTCGCGGGTCGACGTGCCGCTGCAACCGACCATCTTTGCGCCACCCACCGGTGGCCTCGGTTCACCGCTGACCTTCCCGCCGCTGTTCGAGCAGCGGGTGATCGGCAATGGCATCCGCCCGCTGGGCGACATTTTCATCAACCACGGTGCGTTGAGCCCAAGCTTCATTGCCCAGGTGTTCACCAGCAGCGACAGCGGCGGTGACGGTTCCGGCCATGGCTTCCTCGGTTTCGGTGGGGGTGATGGCGGGGTGTTCGGCATCAGCACGCTGTCGAGCCTGTTCAACCAGGACAGCGCCGCCGAGCGGGACTCACTGAACGCTTTCGACAGCCACTCGATCCGGGGCGGTGACGTTTCCCAAGGCCTGCGCGGTGTGTTCGGCGCGCCGACCCTGGGCCAGCAACTGCAAGAGATCAAGGACAGTGAGCAGCACCGGGTGGACAACCTGGCGGCGGCTCTGCAACAGGTCGGCATCAGCGAAATGCCGGCCTGACAACACACAACAACTCAATATGTGCGGGACCTAGGGGCGATCCAGGGATGAAGAAAAGTCAGAAACTGTTCGGCGCCAGCCTGCTGGCGCTGGCGATCAGCGGATGTGCAGTCACCAGTGAACCGATCGAACGCAGCGTCAGCGAACAACGGGCCAAATCGGACCTGCAGACCATGTACAAGGGCCAGGAACCGTTGCGCGGTCCGCTGACCCTGCACCAGGCCATGGCCCGTGCGGTGAAATACAACCTCGAAGGTCGCTTGAAGATCATGGAGGAAGCGCTGGCCAAACGGCAGCTCGACCTCGCCAGTTTCGACATGCTGCCGCGCATGGCGCTGGATGCCGGCTACGTCGGGCGCAACAACGTCAGCGCCTCCAGCAGCCAGAGCGTGCGCACCGGCACCCAGTCCCTGGAACCGTCGACCTCCCAGGACCGCGACCGCAACGTCGCCGACCTGACCATGGTCTGGAACGTCCTCGATTTCGGTGTCAGCTACATCAACGCCAAGCAGCAGGGCGACCAGCGTCTGATCGTTCAGGAACGCCGGCGCAAGGTGATCAACACCATCGTTCAGGACGTGCGCTCGGCCTATTGGCGAGCGATGGCGGCCGAACGTCTGCTCAAGCAGATCGACAGCCTGATGGCGCGGGTCGATGCTGCGCGGCGCAACAGTGAAAGCATGAGCGAACAGCGCATCGGCGATCCGGTGCAGTCCCTGGGTTACCAGCGTTCGCTGATCGAAGCCACCCGGCAACTGGAAGAGCAGCGCCGCGCGCTGTCACTGGCGAAGACCGAGCTGGCGACTCTGATCAACCTGCCGATGGGCACCAATCTGACCTTGGCCACCGACGATGGTTATCAGATCCCGGAACTCAAGGTCGATATCGCCAAACTGGAACAGGAAGCCCTGACCAGCCGCCCGGAACTGCGCGAGCAGGATTACCAGACCCGAATCAGCGCCGCCGAAACCCGCAAGGCCATGCTGCGCATGCTGCCGGGCCTGGAGTTTTCCGCCGGCGGGCATTACGACAGCAACTCGTTCCTGGTGAACGACCGCTGGGCCGATTACGGCGTGAAGGTGACCTGGAACCTGTTCAACGTGATCTCCGCCCCGGCCGCCATTGATGTGGCCAAGGCCGGCGAAGAAGTCGCCACTGCACGCCGTCAGGCCATGTCGATTGCGGTGCTGGCGCAGTTGTATGTGGCCAACGCCAACTATCAGGAGGCGCTGCGTCAGTTCAAGACCAACCAGCAACTGTCGGACATCGACGGGCAGATTGTCGGTCAGTTGCGCAACCGTCATCAGGCGGCGGGCATCGGCGAACTGGATCTGATCCAGGGTGAACTGAACAACCTCCAGGCGGACTTGCGCCGTGACCTGTCCTACGCCGATCTGCGCAATGCCTATGGCCAGATCTTCGCCAGTGCCGGGCTCGATCCGCTGCCGGATCAGGTGCAGTCGACCGAAGTGCAGTCGATCGCCACGGCGCTGGCCAACCGCGAAGCGGCGTGGGCGTCGGGGGATATTTCGGTGCCGGTGGCCCATGCCCCCGCGAAGTGACGTGCTGGCGCTGACCGCCAGCATCAGCCGTGCACAGCGCGAGGCCCGCAATGGCCATCGCGGCACGGCCGTGTTGCTGACCGGTTTGCCGGCGGCGGGCAAATCGACCCTGGCTCAGGCGCTGCATGCCGAACTCTTCGAGCGAGGTCTGCAAAGTGTGGTGCTCGACGGTGACGGTTTGCGCGTCGGGCTCAACCGCGATCTGGGATTCACCGATGCCGACCGACTGGAAAACATCCGCCGGGCCAGTGAACTGGCGGCGCTGCTGGTGGAGAACGGGCAGATCGTGATTCTGGCGATGATCGCGCCGCTGGTGGAGTTGCGTGAAGTGTTCGCCCAACGCCTGGGCGATGACTATCGCGAAGTCTGGTGCAGCGCCGCGCTGGCGGTGTGCGAACAGCGTGATCCGAAAGGGCATTACGCCCGGGCTCGACGGGGCGAGCTGGCCGGTTTCACCGGCGTGTCGGCGCCTTACGAGCCACCGGCCCAGCCCTCATTGGTGCTCGATACCGGAACGTTGACGGTCGAAGCTTGCCTTGATCGTTTGCTGACCTGGCTCGGCGAATCTGCGGTGTTGCCCAGGACATGAGCCGGCCGGCGTTTTCGCGACTGCCGGTGACGGTGGATCTGCCGTTGCTGTTGCAGGCACTGGCAGCGATTGAAAACGATGCCTGGCGTGGGCATTTCAACACGGCCTATTTCGCCGGCGACTGGAGCGGTGTGGCGCTGATTTCCGCGGCCGATGCGTTGACCGAATTGTCCCCCGGCACCGCCGAGCCGGTGCAGCGTGCCCCTTGGCTGAACGACCGCCGCTGGCAGCAGGCGCTGCAGGATCTGCCGCTGGAGATCGTCAGTGCGCGGCTGCTGCGACTCGGGCCCGGCGGGCAGATTCACGAGCATCGTGATTACGATCTTGACGGGCCGGACGCCGACCTGCGGCTGCATATTCCATTGCTCAGCCCGCCCGCCGTGGATTTCTGGCTCGACGGATTACGCATGCCTATGTCGGCGGGCGAGTGCTGGTTTCTCGATCTTGCGCGGCCCCATCGGGTCGACAATCGCGACAGCGCGGCACGCATTCATCTGGTCCTCGACTGTCGCCCCGGCGCCTGGCTGGAGCAGATGATTGCCGATGGTTTGCCGAGTACGCCGCAGCCTGATGCCGAAGATTCGGCGCTACAGCGTTTTCAGCGTCTGCTGATCGCGGATCCTACCTTGTCGGCGACCCTACAGGCGTTGCGCGATCCCGAAGCGTTCATCAGCCAGACACTGGCGCTGGCCGCCGAGCGCGGCTTGTCATTCTCCCGGGAAGAACTGCACGCGGCGATGCGCAACGGACGCCGGTCGTGGAACGAACAATGGCGAGCCTGAATTTCCACGGCTGGCTGCCGATTCGCATCTGGAAAAGTGCCGGTCAATGGCAGGTGGACTGGTGCTGGTTTGGCGAAACGCCGCTGCACCAGCCGTTTTTTCGCGAGACGGTGGAGCAGGCGCTGCAGTTGCCGTTCAATCAGGCGTTTCGCCGGCAAACTCCGTTGTCGGCGCTCACGGATTGGCAGGCGCTCAGCCCCGGCCTGGCGCCGAGCGCCTTCATCCTGCATGCCTCGCGCTGTGGTTCGACGCTGATCAGCCAAATGCTCGCCCGCCTCGACGATCACATCGTGATCTCGGAACCGCCGCCCCTCGATGCCTTGCTGCGCAGTGATTTGCCGTCCGTCGAACGCCGTGCGGCCATCGCCGGGTTGCTCTCGGCCTACGGTCAGCGCCGGCGCGGTGTGGAGCAACGGCTGGTGATCAAGCTCGACGCCTGGAACATCGGTGAATGGCCGTTGCTCCACGAATGCTTCCCCGATACGCCTTGGTTGTTTGTCTACCGCGACCCGCTGGAAATCGCCGTTTCACATCTGCGTCGCCCGGGTATGCACATGGTGCCCGGCCTGCTTGGCGAGTGCGTGCTGGACGACGACCTGCCATTCGAGGGGCGTGAGGATTTCATCGCCCGCAGGCTCGGACGGCTGCTGGAGGCGGCGCGCTTGCACTGCGCTGATTTCGGCGGGCTGGCGGTCAATTACAACGAGTTGCCCGAAGCGATGACGGGACGTCTGGCGCGGTTTTTTCAGCTGAATGCCGAGCAGTGCGAACAGGCGCTGACAGCTTCGGCACAGCATGCGAAGCAACCCTCACAGGCGTTTGTCGCCGATGGCGAAAGCAAACGCCGCGAAGCCTCCCCGCTGTTGCAGGCGCGAGTAGAACGGTGTGCGCGAGCACCTTACGAAGCGCTGGAGCGTTTGCGCGCACTCACGACTTGGCCGACAGATCCGCCATCCCCTTGAGCAACTCGATCGGCAACGGGAAGACGATGGTCGAGCTCTTGTCGCCGGCAATCGAACTCAGGGTCTGCATGTAGCGCAATTGCATGGCGCCAGGCTGGCGACCAAGCATTTCGGCGGCCTGCATGAGCTTTTCCGAAGCCTGCAATTCGCCTTCGGCGTGGATCACCTTGGCTCGCCGCTCCCGTTCGGCTTCGGCCTGTCTGGCGATGGCGCGGACCATCGATTCGTTAAGGTCGACGTGTTTGATCTCGACGTTCGCGACCTTGATGCCCCAGGCGTCGGTCTGGGCATCGAGCACTTGCTGGATGTCGATGTTCAACTGTTCGCGCTCGGCCAGCAGCTCGTCCAGTTCATGCTTGCCGAGTACCGCGCGCAGGGTGGTCTGCGCCAGTTGACTGGTGGCCACCAGGAAGTCTTCCACCTGGATGATCGCTTTCTGCGGATCGAGCACCCGGAAATACAGCACCGCGTTGACCTTGACCGAGACGTTGTCGCGGGTGATCACGTCCTGCGGCGGCACGTCGAGGACGATGGTGCGCAGATCGACGCGGACCATTTGCTGCACCACCGGAATCAACAGGATCAGCCCCGGCCCCTTGACCTGCCAGAAGCGCCCGAGCTGGAACACCACGCCGCGTTCGTATTCACGCAGGATGCGGAACGTCGAGCCGGCCAGGGCAATGAGCAACAGCAGCAGCGCGACAAAACCGATTTGCAGACCCATGATGATCACTCTCCGAGCGGTGCCGCGTCAGCCGCGGCCACTTGCAGCAACAAGCCCTTGCGCCCGACCACCCGCACCGGTTGCCCGGCGTGCAGCGGCGTGGCACTCGACACTTGCCAGCGTTCTCCTTGCAATTGCACCCAGCCATTGCGGGTGTCCGGCGACTCTACGACGGTCACGGCCGTCACGCTGCCGACCAGGCCGGCGTCGCCGCTGACCGGGTGTCGCGGCCGGGTCCTCAGGGCACGAACCAGCAACGCGATCAGCAGCAGTGCGCTGACCAGCCCGAGGCCGATCATCATCGGCACCGGCAGTTCGGCGTTGCTCAGGATCAGCGCGCCGATCACGAACATGACGATGCCGCCCAAACCGATCACGCCGTAATTGGGCAGCGCGGCTTCGGCGATCAGGAACACGATGCCCAGGGTGATCAGCCACAGGCCGATGGGATCGATGGCGTGCAACGGGATGTCCGCAGCCAGGGACGATCCGCTCAGCAGCATCAACAGGACAAACGCACAGCGACGGATGTTCACGTGACCCTCCGGGAGAGTCATGGGGTTCTCTTATCAGTCTAGTTGAGCCTGCGGTCGGAGGAATTCTGATCAGATCCAGCGTCGCCAGTGGGCGGATTTACCTTCATTCGTGGCTTGCCCGACTAGACTTTCCAGAACAGGAACAACGTTCATCATCGCTCGCCGAGCAGCGTCCGGCGGGCACCGAGGTGCATCATGCGTATGGCAAGAAAAGTGCAAAGCAGCCTGACCCGGGCGCAATGCCAATACGACGTCGTCTCCCATCCGCACTCGAGCAGCAGCCTGGAAACGGCGCGGGTTTCGGGAATTCCGGCGGAACGGGTGGCCAAATCGGTGATCCTCGACGACCATCACGGGCATTACCTCATGGCCGTGCTGCCCGCCAGCCGTCATCTGGACCTGAGCAAAGTGCGCACCAGCGGCGAGTGGCAGATCACCCGCGAAAGTACCCTGGCGCACCTGTTCGATGATTGCGAACGCGGCGCGGTGCCGCCACTGGGCGATTCCTATGGCCTGGACATGGTCATCGACCCGCTGGTGACCCGGCAGAAAGATATTTACCTGGAGGCCGGCAACCACAACAACCTGCTGCACATGAGCATGCCCGAGTTCCTGAAAATGGTGCCCCATGCGCAGGTGCGGGAGTTGAGTCAGTAGTTTTTTTCAGCGTCTGTGCCGACGCCAATCGCGAGCAGGCTCGCTCCCACAGGTTCTGCAATGAATCTGTGGGAATGTGGCTTGCTCGCGAAATGTTTTTATCCACTGAGTCTTCGAAGGAGTAGAACAATGGAAAATCCAACACACAGCCTCCCATCCCTGTTCAAACAACTCGGCCTGCCCAACGACCCGGTCAGCATCGACCAGTTCATCGCCGCCCATTCCCCGCTCAAACCCGAACTGCACCTGTGCGACGCGTTTTTCTGGACCAAGAGCCAGGCGGATTTCCTGCGGGACGAGATTCTTGATGATGCGGATTGGGCGGAGGTGGTGGATCAGTTGGATGTGATGTTGAGGAAGGGGCGGGGGATGTAAAAAAAAATGTTTGAAAAGACCGAAATGTAAAAAAAACTTGTGGGTTGTAAAAAAAACAGCGCAAAAGTCAGGGAGAGATCATTTTTCTGAATTCACACTCGAAGATGGATTTGTTTCAAAACTTGACGGAATTTCCCCTCCAATGCCATATTGATAGTTAGCAAACTAACAGTGTGTGCATTCCTTCGTGCCGAACAACCTCGAATCCCTCCAGATGAATATCAGCAGTGCCATGGTGGTGGCCGCCAGGCATTGGCGGAAGATCTGCCAGACCACGCTGGTCAACTATGGAATTTCCGAAGCCTGCGCCGTCCCACTCTTGATGATCGGGCGGCTGGGGGAGCGTGTGCATCAGGTGCAGGTGGCACAGGCGGCGGGTATCGAGAGCCCTTCGCTGGTGCGGTTGCTCGATCAGTTGTGCCACGCCGGCTACGTTTGCCGCACTGAAGACCCGCAGGATCGCCGGGCCAAATGCCTGAGCCTGACCGACACCGGCCGTGAACTGGTGCAGGCGGTGGAAGGCGAGCTGGTGCGTCTGCGTAATGAAGTGCTCGAAGGCATCGACCGGAGTGATCTGGAAGCTACGCTTCGAGTATTGAGAGCTTTCGAAGCGGCCAGTCCGCCAGCGGTGACCCATCCGTGAACGGCTTTTTTTCCGGCATTCCTCCGGCCCGGGACTGGTTCTACGGGATCCGTACTTTCGCAGCCTCGATGATCGCGTTGTACATCGCCTTGCTCATGCAGATGCCGCGTCCGTACTGGGCGATGGCCACGGTGTACATCGTTTCCAGCCCGTTCCTCGGGCCGACCAGTTCCAAGGCGCTGTATCGGGCGATCGGTACGTTCCTCGGCGCCGCTGCGGCAGTGCTGTTCGTGCCGATGTTCGTCCAGAGCCCGTATGTGCTGGTGGTGGTCATCGCGTTGTGGACCGGGATTCTGCTGTTCCTGTCCCTGCATCTGCGCACCGCCAATAACTACGCGCTGATGCTCGCCGGCTACACCTTGCCGCTGATCGCCCTGCCGGTGGTGGATAACCCGCTGGCCGTATGGGACGTGGCGGAAGCGCGGACTGAAGAGATCTTCCTCGGCATCGCGGTCGCTGCCGTGGTCGGGGCGATGTTCTGGCCACGGCGCCTGGCGCCGGTGTTCAACGATGCGGTGGGCAAGTGGTTCGCCGATGCGACCACCTATAGCCTGAAATTCCTCAGCCGTGACGTGAACCCCGAAGAAGTCACCGCCCTGCGCATGGCCATGGTCGGCAGTTTCAACAGCCTGGAATTGATGATCGGCCAGTTGCCCCACGAAGGCGCGCGGCCGCAGACGGTGCGCAACACCAAGGAACTGCGCGGGCGGATGATCCATCTACTGCCGGTGATCGATGCGCTGGAGGATTCGCTCTACGCCCTCGAACGGCGCACCCCGGAACTGGTGGAAAAATTCGCGCCGCTACTCACTGCCACCCGTGAATGGCTCGGCTACAAAGACGCCGATCTCGACCGCTGGCAAGCACTGCGGGATCAGCTCGAAGCCCTGCAACCGAGCGCCGAAGCCCTGGAAGATCGCAAACAGTTGCTGTTTTCCAACGCGTTGTACCGCCTCGGCGAATTCATCGATCTGTGGCAGGACTGCCGCAGTCTGCAGGACGCGATCCTGTGCGAACGCCAGGACAGCTGGCGCGCGGTTTACCGTCACTGGCGCCTCGGTCGCCTGACGCCGTTCCTTGACCGTGGACTGATGCTGTATTCGGTGGCGTCGACCATTCTGGCGATCATCGTCGCTTCGACGCTGTGGATTCTGCTGGGCTGGACCGACGGTGGCAGTGCGGTGATTCTGGCGGCGGTCTCGTGCAGCTTCTTTGCCTCGATGGACGACCCGGCGCCGCAGATCTACCGGTTCTTTTTCTGGACCGGGATGTCGGTGCTGTTCGCCAGTCTGTACCTGTTTCTGGTGCTGCCGAACCTGCACGACTTCCCGATGCTGGTGCTGGCGTTTGCCATCCCGTTCATCTGCGTCGGTACGCTGACGGTGCAGCCACGGTTTTACCTCGGCATGTTGCTGACACTGGTCAACACCTCGTCGTTCATCAGCATCCAGGGTGCCTACGACGCGGACTTCTTTGCGTTCGCCAACTCCAACCTGGCGGGTCCGCTGGGGCTGTTGTTCGCGTTTATCTGGACCCTGATCGCCCGGCCTTTCGGTGCCGAACTGGCGGCCAAGCGCCTGACCCGTTTCAGCTGGAAAGACATCGTCAGCATGACCGAGCCGGCGAACCTCGCCGAGCACCGGCAACTGGGTGTGCAGTTGCTCGACCGCTTGATGCAGCACTTGCCGCGTCTGGCGCTGACCGGTCAAGACACCGGCATCGCCATGCGCGAAGTGCGGGTGGGGCTGAACCTGCTCGACCTGCTGGCCTACACCCCGCGCGTGACCGGTGCGCCGAACGCGTTGCTGCAGCAAGTGGTGGCCGAGGTCGGCGAGTATTTCCGCGCCTGCCTCAAGGCCGGCGAACGCTTGCCGGCGCCGAGCCCGTTGCTGATGACCATGGACCGTACCCGCCGCGCGCTCAACGGCCACGGCGATGAAGAAACCCGACTACACCTGTTGCACGCCTTGAGCGGTTTGCGTCTGGCGCTGTTGCCCGGCGTCGAATTCGTCTCCAGTGCCGAGCCCGAAGAACCGCTGCCCGAAGGAGCGCCCCTATGATCGGTGACCTGGACATCAGCGGCATCTTCTTGCCGACCCTGCTGGTGCTGATGGGCATCACCTACGTGCTGTTCGTGCTGGTACACGGCGTGCTCACACGCCTGCATTTCTACCGTCTGGTCTGGCACCGGGCATTGTTCAACGTGGCCCTCTACGCCGTGATGCTGTATGGCGTGGACTCACTCAGTCGATACCTGATGACATGAAAAAACCGTTTTTGACTATCGGTCGCGTGATGCTGACCTTGCTGATCGTGGCTTTCGCCGTCGTCGTGGTCTGGCGCATGGTGATGTATTACATGTTCGCGCCCTGGACCCGCGACGGCCACATCCGTGCCGACATCGTGCAGATTGCCCCGGACGTGTCCGGGCTGATCCAGCAGGTCGAGGTCAAGGACAACCAGTTGGTGAAACGTGGCCAGGTGCTCTTCAGCATCGATCAGGACCGTTTCAAACTGGCGTTGCGTCAGGCCAAGGCAGCCGTTGCCGACCGCGAAGAGACCCTCGCTCAGGCCCAGCGTGAAGCCAAGCGTAACCGTGGCCTGGGCAATCTGGTGCCGGCCGAACAGCTGGAAGAAAGCCAGTCGAAAGTCGCCCGCGCGCAATCGGCACTGGCCGAAGCGCTGGTGACGGTGGACAGCGCCCAGCTCAACCTCGACCGCTCGGTGATCCGCAGCCCGGTCGACGGCTACGTCAACGACCGGGCGCCGCGCGCGCAAGAGTTCGTCACCGCCGGGCGCCCCGTGTTGTCGGTGGTGGACAGCAATTCGTTCCACATCGACGGCTATTTCGAAGAAACCAAACTCGACGGCATCCACATCGGTCAGTCGGTGGATATCCGCGTGATCGGCGACCGCGCCCGTTTGCGCGGGCATGTCGAAAGCATCGTCGCCGGCATCGAAGACCGTGACCGCTCAAGCGGCAGCAACCTGCTGCCCAACGTCAACCCGGCCTTCAGCTGGGTGCGTCTGGCGCAGCGGATTCCGGTGCGCATCGCCTTCGACGACGTGCCGGAAGACTTCCGCATGATCGCCGGGCGTACCGCCACCGTGTCGATCATCGACGATCAGCAGCAGGAGCCCGCGAAATGAGCAGGGCCCTGATGATCGCCGGTCTGGGCGTGATGCTGTCGGCCTGTTCCATGGTCGGGCCGGACTATCACCTGCCGGGTGACGCGGCGATTCAGCGCAAGGATTTTCAGGGCGATCTGGCGGTGGCCGGCAAGCCTGTGGTTTCTACTCCGGTGCCGGCGGACTGGTGGCGGTTGTATCGCGATCCGCGTCTGGACCAACTGGTGCAGCAGGCCATAGCCTCCAACACCGATCTGCGGGTGGCGGCGGCGAACCTGTCGCGGGCCCGTGCCCAGGTCGATGAAGCCGAGGCGGCCGGGGGCTGGAGCGGCGGCGTGAAAATGGGCGCCCAGCGCTTGCAGGAATCCGGTCAGGCATTCCTGCTGCCGGAGAAAGTCCCGGTGGCCAACGTTGCCGACATCGGCATCAGCGCCTCCTACCAGTTCGACCTGTGGGGCACATTGCAACGCGGGATCGAAGCGGCAAAAGCCAACGCCGACGCGACCCAGGCCGCCGCCGACACCGCACGCATCACCCTGGTCGCCGATGTGGTCCGGGCTTACACCCAGGTCTGTGCGGCCAACGAAGAACGGGAAATCGCCCAGCATTCCCTCGACCTGCAATCCCAGAGCACCACGCTGATCCAGCGTCTGCGCGATGCCGGGCGCGGCGACGAAACCCAGGTCACCCGTTCGCAGACCCAATTCAAGTCCCTGCGCGCCGATCTGCCGCGTTATGAGGCGGCGCGTCAGGCCGGGTTGTTCCGTCTGTCGATGCTGCTGGCCAAACCGGTCGATCAATTACCGGCCGGCACCGCGACCTGCGCCGAACTGCCGAAAATCGCCCAACTGGTGCCGGTCGGCGATGGCGCTGCGCTGCTCAAGCGTCGGCCTGACATCCGCCAGGCCGAGCGTCGACTGGCCGCCGCGACCGCCGGCATCGGCATCGCCACCGGCGAGCTGTACCCGGATATCAGCATCGGCGCGACCATCGGCACCGTCGGCATTGTCTCCGACCTTGGTGACCCGTCGACCAACCGCTGGGGCTTTGGCCCGTCGCTGAGCTGGAAGGTGCCGACCAACGGCGCCCGGGCACGTATCCGCGAAGCCGAAGCCTCGACCCAGGGCGCGCTGGCGCATTTCGACGGGGTGGTGCTCAACGCCATCCGTGAAACCCAGACCGGCCTGGCTCAGTACACTGCGTTGCTGCAGCGCCGCGATGCCCTGGCCGATGCCGAGCAGTCGGCGAAGCTGGCGGCTGACCAGACTCACCGCTTCTTCCAGGCGGGCCGCGAGTCGTTCCTTGCCGATCTGCAAGCTACCCGCACCTACACCGATGTCACCGCGCAACTGGCCGCTGCCAACACCCAGGTTGCCATGAGCCAGATCGATTTGTTCCTCGCCCTCGGCGGCGGTTGGGAAAGCGGACGAACGCAAGCCTCGAGCGCCAGCAAACCCTGAGGCCGTTGCTATGCTTTGAAGTGTTGGAGGGGCGCCCTGAGCAAGGCGCCTTTTCAGTGCACATTGCTAGCGCAGGTCTAGGGGAAACCAATAATGAAAAACCCTTACGCTCTCGGCTTCTGGTGCGCCCTGGTCGCACTGGTGCTGCTGTCGGCCACCTATTTCTACGGCATCATGCTGGCCCATCAGATCGACAAGGCGATGGTCTTCCTCGACAGCGCGACCGCGTTGATCGCAGTGATGGCGATCGTGGTGGTGGCCTGGTCGCTGGTGCAGGTGCAACGACTCAAGAAACGCCAGCTTGAGCAAAGCAAGACCCTGCTGCTGATCTGGGACACCAAAGTCGCGCTGCGCAAAGTCGAAACCGTGTTCGACCGCTACTTCTGGGGCAGCTACTGGCAACCCGGGCGCACCTTCGCCGAAGTCATGGGCGAACTCACCGGCACCCCGCTGGAAAAAAGCCTCGAAGCCCTGAAAAAACAATGTCTGGAACTCGACAGGCAAGTCGCCGATGACGGCTGGCACTGGCTGAACAACGCCCGTGAGCTGTCCGACGTGGCCACGGCCATGGCCCGGGAGCGCTATCAACTGGATTTCTGTGATCCGCGCAGCGACGGGCCGGGCGGGGCGGTGATCGACCGGGATTTCGAGGTGCTCGTGTACACCTGGACCGCTCGCCTGAAAAGCTTCGATCATCAGCTCGACGAGATCGAGGTCCAATATTCCTGATCCCGAAAAGATCGCCGAACCCGGCGATCTTTTTGTTTGTCCATGTCCCGTGGACACTCTTTAACCTTTAAACATTGGGCCGCCCTGCGCGGCCAGTGCTAATCTCCACCGCTAAATTCAGCGGAGTCGAACCACGGCCCGGTCACGGGTTCACGGAAGACGACCACACCTTCAGCCACGGAAATCGATCAGGTCATTCATGAATAAATCAGCAGGCGTGCTTCTCGGAATCGTTGTTGCCATCGGCGCCATCAGCGTCGGCGGGGCCTGGTATACGGGCACCAAGATTGAAGGCGTGCTCAACAACGCCGTCGTCGACGCCAACAAAGAGCTGCAGACCGCCATGGCCGGTTCCAACGGCAGTGCGTCGCTGGAGCTGGTATCGCTGGAGCGTCACACCTTCAGCAGCACCGCGCACTATCGCCTCAAGGGCGAAGGCGAGATGTTCGGTGAAGCGCCGGTCGAGCTGCTGTTCGTCGACCACATCGAACACGGCCCGCTGCCGTTCTCGCGTCTGGTCTCGCTGAAATGGCTGCCGGTCATGGCCACCAGTCACTACGAGCTGGAAAAGACCCCGGTTACCGAAAAATGGTTTGCCGCCACCAAGGGCGCTGCGCCACTCAAGGGTGTGGTCAATATCGGCTATGACCAGTCCACCACCGGCAATATTGAGCTGCTGCCGCTGGAAACCGCGCTGGACGACAAGTCGAGCCTGAAGTTTTCCGGTCTGAACATGGACATTTCCGCCAGCGCCCAGGCGCAGAAGGTCAAGGCCAACGGCTACATGGACAGCCTGCACCTGACCACCGTGGCTGAAGATCAGGCGCCGGTGCAGATCGAACTCAACGGCCTGACCCTGGCCAGCAACCTGAACAAGAGCAGCTACGGCTACTACACCGGCGAGAACACCCTCGAGCTGACCGGCAGCAAGACCACTTTCGGTGCCAAACAGTTGGTGCTGGGCGTGAAGAACTTCGAAATGAAGAACCTCACCGAAGAGAACGGCAGCAACGCCTCCGGTCGTGCCGACTACAAAATCGGTGAAGTGACCCTCAACGACAAGAAAATCGGCTCGGCCAACCTGGCAATGAGCCTGAAAAACCTCGACATCCCGTCGGCCCTGTCGCTGATGCAGATCTACCAGACCAAACTGCAGCCGTACGAAAAAGCCGCCGCCGAAGCCACTGCCGCCGGCCTGCCGGCGCCCGAGCTGAACCTGACCGAAGCCGAGTCCGCGCAGGTCAAGGCTGACATGCAGAAACTGCTGGCCGCCGGCCCGCAACTGGCGCTGGAAGACCTGTCGCTGAAAACCGCCAACGGTGAAAGCCGTGCCAACCTGGTGCTCGACCTGACCAAACCGGCCTCGATGGACCTGCCGCCGGATCAACTGGGCAAACAGCTGATCGCGCTGCTTGACCTCAATGTGCAGGTGTCCAAGCCAATGCTGGTGGACCTGCTCAGCGTTCAGGCCCAGATCGACGGTCAAACCGACGCCAAAGCCATCGTTGACCAGGCCAGCGCCGCCGCCGACATGTTCTCCGGCATGGCCGTGGGTTCGCAGCTGGCAACGCTGGATGGCACCAATGTGACGACCAAATTGCACTACGCCGCCAATCAAGTGGAGTTCAACGGCCAGAAGATGACGGTCGAGCAGTTCGTCGGTTTCCTGATGAGCAAATTTGCCGGCGTCAGCGTCAGCCAGGAACAGTAAAACCCCGCGCAACACCTCAGCGCCCGGCCTTTGCCTCCCGCAGACGCCGGGCGTTTTGCTGTCTGGAATCTGCGTTTGCGGCGAGCCCCCGCGTTTTCGGTCACGAATCTGAACAAATATTGTGTTCTGAATATTGGTCTACGCTTGCGTGCAAGACTGCTTGGATTAGCTTGGCCGAGTGATACCGACTTGGCCTCCGTCACGAATCGGGCAAGGGGGGGCATTGCAACCCGGCTGGCCATGTAAGGATGCTGACGAATGCCGCGTACTGATGTTCCCGTATTACATCGTGGTTTACGCCCTTTGTTTCGAGTCGCGCTGTGCAGCCAGTTGCTCTGGCCCGCATTGGCGCTGGCCGATACGCCTTATGATCAAATGGTGCGTGATGCGCGTGCCGGGCAAACCACGCCTGCACTGAACGTGCTGCGTCAGGTTCCGCCGGGCCAGTCGACCACCGGGCAGGTCAGCGATCACCTGCAAATCGCCAGTTGGGCCGGGCTCGACGCCGAAGTGGTCAAGGTTTATGAAACCGAGGGCCGCAACCGTGTCCTGCCTGTTCAGGCCCTGACCGCCACCGCTCGGGCCTATCGCAATCTCAAGCGTTGGGATCAGGCCACCGAGGTCTACAACAAGGCCCTGGCGCTGGAGCCGAACAATGCCGACCTGCAACTGGGTCTGGCGTTGACCCAGGCTGATTCCGGCAAACCAGACGAGGCTGTCACCCGCGCCAAGGCGCTGGTTGCAGCCAAGCCTGACGATCCTTCCCGCCGCCTCGCACTGGGCTATGCCCTGACCCGCGCCGGCAAACAATACGATGCACTGTTCGAATACGATCAAGCCTTTACTCGTGCCGGCAGTAAACCGGAAGTCGCCCGTGAATACGTGGTCGCGCTGCAAAAGGCCCGTCTGCCCGAGCCTGCACTGCGCCTGGCCAATCAGCGGCCTGGGCTGATCGATCCGG
The DNA here is from genome assembly GCF_059418105.1 of Pseudomonas sp. GW821-FHT09C09. Lineage (NCBI taxonomy): Bacteria > Pseudomonadati > Pseudomonadota > Gammaproteobacteria > Pseudomonadales > Pseudomonadaceae > Pseudomonas > Pseudomonas sp. GW821-FHT09C09. Next base: position 596,410 of record NZ_JBWKPF010000004.1, on the reverse strand, counting down.
TGACCCTGCGTCGCCTTGAAGGCGACCTGGCTGCCGAACGCGTGCGTCTCGCCGAATTCGCCACCCGCAGCGAAAAAGAACGCTACGTGATCGCCGACCGCGCGCTGGCCGACTACGACAAACTGCTCGCCACATGGACTCCGGACGCCAGCGCCCACGATGACGTGACCCGCTGGCGCATCGATCGCATGGGCGCCCTCAAGGCCCGGGCGCGCACCGCCGACGTGATTACCGAATACCAGAAGCTGCAAGCCGAAGGCGTGAAGATTCCGACCTACGCCCTGCGCTGGGTGGCTGCGTCCTATCTGGATCAGCGTCAGCCGGAAGTTTCCACCGACCTGTATCGCCAGGTGCTCTCGGCGCCGGACGCCGATGCCGGTGATCGCCTCGAAGACACCACCGCGCTGTACTACTCGCTGCTGGAAAGCGACCGTGCCGAGGACGCACGCAAGGTTGCCGAAGACCTGGCCAAAAACGAGAAACCGCGCGTCGAACTCAAGGGCCTGCCCATCGGCAACCCCAGCGACGACTGGATGGACGCCCAATTGCTGTCGGCCCAGGCCGCCGGCACCTACGGCGCGGACCTGCCCCATGGCGAGGACCGTTTGCAGACACTGGTCGATCAGGCGCCGGGCAACGTCGGCTTGCGCCTGTCCCAGGCCGATCTGTATCTGGCCCGCCAATGGCCGCGTCGCGCCGAAAGTCAGCTCAAGGAAGTCGAGAGCATGGTGCCCCGGGACATGGGCCTGGAAGTGGCTCAGGCCCGCACCGCCATGACCCTTCAGGAATGGCGGCAGATGGATGCGCTGACCGACGACGTTGTCGAGCGTTTCCCGGACAATCGCCAGGTGCAGCGCGCTGCACGCGAGCGTGAAGTGCATGACATGTCCGAGCTGCGCGTCGAAGCGTACGGCGGCAAAGCCAATGGCGGCAGCGGTGGCAATGCCGGCGCAGTCAGCGGCAGCCGGGACTTCGGCATCCAAAGCACGCTGTACAGCCCGCCGATCGATGAAGACTGGCGGGTGTTCGCGGGGATCGGTTACGCCACTGGCGACTTCGCCGAGGGTACCGGCAATCACCGCTTCCAGCGTGTCGGTCTGGAACGTCGTACCCGCGACATGACCCTCGAAGCGGAAGTCTCCAACCATTCCTACGGTTACGGTGACAAGCAGGGCGCCCGTCTGGCGATTGCCCGGGATATCAACGACAACTGGCAGTACGGCGGCAGCCTTGAATACCTGTCGGCCGACACCCCGCTGCGGGCGTTGAACAGCAACATCAAGGCCAACGGCGGCAGCGGTTTCATTCGCTGGCGCGCCAACGAAAGCCGCGAGTGGAAACTGTCGGTCAGCCCGTCGCATTTCAGCGACGGCAACAACCGCGTCGAAGCCTTGCTGACTGGACGCGAGGGCGTCTACAGCGCGACTCATGTGCAGGTCGATGCCGGTCTGGAGGTCAGCACCAGCCACAACTCGAACTCCGAAGACGTGCCTTACTACAACCCGAAGGCGGACTTCAGCGTGATGCCGACGGTCAACGTCAACCACGTGCTCTACCACCGCTACGAAACCTCCTGGAGCCAGCAGTTCCAGGCCGGTGCGGGTACGTACAGCCAGCGTGACCACGGCACCGGCGGCATGGCGATGCTCGGCTACGGCCAGCGTTATGCCTGGAACGACGTATTCGAGGTGGGCGGTTTGTTCAGTGTGATCAACCGGCCCTACGACGGTGATCGGGAAACCGATCTGCGTCTGCTCGTCGACCTCACTTTCCGCTTCTAGAAGAGTTTGAAGATGCCTTTTATTTCGCGTTTCATCCTTCTGCTGGGAGTGCTGCTGGTCAGCGCCTGCGCCCAGCAAGCCCCGGCCTTCGCGCCGCCGTCGGAGCGTCCGCTGGCGGCCAATGAAAAACCATGGCCGAAAAACCACGTGCTGGGCATTGCCTACCACGACATCGAAGACCGTGATCCCGATCAGGCCGTGGTGGCGGTGCGCACCGAGCGCATGATCGAGCAACTGGCCTGGCTGCGGGAAAACAACTACAAGCCGGTGACGGTCGATCAGATCATGGCCGCGCGCAAGGGCGGGCCGGAACTGCCGCCCAAAGCCATCCTGCTCAGCTTCGACGACGGCTACGCAAGTTTCTACACCCGTGTGATGCCGGTGCTGCGCGCCTATAACTGGCATGCGCTGCTGGCCCCGGTGGGCGTCTGGATCGATACACCGCTGAATCAGCCGGTGGATTTTGCCGGCGCCATGCGCCCGCGTTCCGACTTCCTGACCTGGGATCAGGTGCGCGAAATCTCGCAATCCGGTCTGGTGGAAATCGCCGCCCACACTGACGCCAGCCACAAAGGTATCCTCGCCAACCCGCAAGGCAACATGCAGCCGGCCGCCGCGACCCGGCGTTACGATCCGGTGACCAAACGCTATGAATCCGAGGCGGATTTCCAGGCGCGTATCCGCACCGACGTGGCCACCATCTCGGAAAAAATCCGCAAGGCCACCGGCAAGAAGCCACGGGTCTGGGTCTGGCCCTACGGCACGGCAGACGGTACTTCACTGACGGTGGTGAGTGAGCAGGGCTACGAAATGGCCCTGACCCTCGACGACGGCCTCGATGCCCTCGACAACCTGATGAGCAGCCCACGGTTCCTCGTTGCATCCGACCCGGATGGCGAGCACTTCGCCAACAGCATCGTCGCGGTGCAGTCCGACTTCGCCATGCGCGTGGTGCATGTGGATCTGGACAACGTCTATGACCCGGATCCGGCGCAGCAGGAAGTGAACCTCGGCAAGCTGATCCAGCGCATGGCCGACATGGGCGCCAACACCGTGTTCCTGCAAGCCTTCGCCGATCCGAAAGGCGATGGCCTGGTGCATTCGCTGTATTTCCCCAACCGCCACTTGCCGGTGCGTGCCGACATTTTTGACCGTGTCGCCTGGCAGCTGCGTACCCGGGCTCACGTGAAAGTGTTTGCCTGGATGCCGGTGCTGAGTTTTGCGCTGGATTCGAAACTGCCGCGTGTCACCCGCTGGGATCCGAAGACCGGCACCACCGCTGTCGATCCGGATCAGTACAAGCGACTGTCGCCGTTCGATCCCGAGGTGCGGCGGATCATCGGTGAAATCTACGAAGACGTGGCGCGCCTGACCTCGGTTGACGGCATTCTCTACCACGATGACGCCGTGCTCTCGGATTTCGAAGACGCCAGTCCCGAAGCATTGAAGGCCTATGTTGCCCACGGTCTGCCGGGCTCGATTGCCGCCCTGCGTGACGATCCGGCGGCCATGCAGCGCTGGACCCGGTTCAAGAGCCGCTACCTGATCGACTTCACCAATGAACTGACCGCCAAGGTCCGGGCGATCCGTGGCCCGCAGGTGCTTACTGCGCGCAACATCTTCGCCGAGCCGATTCTTAACCCCGAGAGCGAAGCGTGGTTCGCGCAGAACCTCGACGATTTCCTCGTGAGCTACGACTGGACGGCGCCGATGGCCATGCCGCTCATGGAAAAACAGACCCATGCGCAATCCGGCCCGTGGCTGGAAGAGCTGGTGGCGAAGATCAAGCAGCGCCCCGGTGCGCTGGATCGCACGGTGTTCGAATTGCAGGCCCGGGACTGGACGAAAAAGGACCAGGCCGACATCGACGGTGCACAACTGGCCGACTGGATGGGCCGCCTCAAGCGTCAGGGCGCGACGAGTTTCGGCTACTACCCGGACAACTTCCTCGAGAACCTGCCGGACCTGAAAACCGTGCGGCCTGCGCTCTCCAACAAATGGAACCCATGACATGCTGGATAGACTGCTGGCCCTGCTTGTTCTGGCGATCGTCCTCGGCGTACCGCTGGGGCTGATCTTCCTGGTCACCGGGCAATTCCTGATGGACTTCGTGTTCTTCTACCCGCTGTTCATGTCCGGGTTGTGGATTTCCGGCGGCCTGTATTTCTGGCTGCACTGGGAACGACACTGGCCGTGGAAGGACGACACGCTGCCGCCACCGCTGGAAGGCGAACCGCTGATATCGATCCTGATCCCTTGCTACAACGAGGGCGACAACGCCGCCGACACCATTCACGCGGCGCTGGCCCAGCATTACCCGAACATCGAAGTCATCGCGATCAACGACGGCTCCAAGGACAACACCGCGCAGGTGCTGGATGCGCTGGCCAAGGAAGACCCACGGCTGCGGGTGCTGCACCTGGCGGAAAACCAGGGCAAGGCCGTGGCCCTGCGCATGGGCGCCATTGCGGCGCGCAGTGAATATCTGGTGTGCATCGACGGTGACGCGCTGCTGGCGCCGAACACCGCTGCTTACCTCGTGGCACCGATGCTCGACAACGCACGGCTTGGCGCGGTCACCGGCAACCCGCGAATCCGCACACGTTCGACGCTGGTCGGGCGGGTCCAGGTCGGCGAGTTCTCGTCGATCATCGGGCTGATCAAGCGTACCCAGCGGGTGTTCGGGCGGATCTTCACCGTGTCCGGTGTGATCGTCGCGTTCCGCCGCACCGCGTTGAACCGGGTCGGCTACTGGAGCCCGGACATGATCACCGAAGACATCGACATCAGCTGGAAGCTGCAACTGGACCACTGGAGCATCTTCTACGAGCCCCGCGCCCTGTGCTGGATCCTGATGCCGGAAACCCTGCGCGGCCTGTGGAAGCAGCGTCTGCGCTGGGCCCAGGGCGGCGCCGAAGTGCTGTTCAAGAACATTCGCGGGATCTGGCAGTACCGTCACCGTTATCTGTGGCCGCTGCTGTTCGAATACTGCCTGTCGACCGGCTGGGCCTTCACCTTCCTGTTGTCAGTGATCTTCTGGGGGATGGGCAAGTTCATGGTCATGCCCGAGGCCATTGCCGTGCATCACCTGATGCCGCCGGCCTTTACCGGGCTGCTGCTGGCGTTTGTCTGCCTGGTGCAGTTCGCGGTCAGCATCATCATCGACCGACGCTATGAGCCGGGTCTGGGCAGAACCATGTTCTGGGTGGTCTGGTATCCGTTGGTGTTCTGGTTCATCAGTCTGCTGACCACGCTGGTCAGCTTTCCGAAGGTGCTGTTCGGCCAGCATCAGAAGCGCGCGCGCTGGGTCAGCCCGGACCGGGGCATCAAACCGGCGGGCGACGACGAAGAGGAGGTCATCAAATGAAAATCATCCGGACCCGCCAGCGGCCATTCCTGGTGGTGATCGACGTGATCCTCACGGTGCTGGCCTGGGTTGGCCTGCTGTATCTGCTGGTGCGCGGGCTGTGGCCGCTGATTGAAACCCATGCCGGTGGGCCGCGTATCGACAATTCGGCGTTCGAAGCACTGGGGACCTTGCAGGTCTACCTGTGGGTGGCGCTGGTCAACGCCGTGATCCTGATTTCCTGGGCCCGTTATCAACAGCGCAAGAGCCGCAGTTTCGCCCAGCGTCGCCTTGCCGCCCCGGTGGTCGACGATGACGGCCTGAGCAAAAGCTTCAAGCTGTGCGATGACCGCCTGCAGAAGCTGCGCAGCCCGGGTGTTATCACCATCCATAACAATCAGGACGGTGACGTCAGCCACGTGGTGCCGCACCTGTGGCCGGTGGAGCCGGCGGAACTGCCGCCACCCCTGGCGCCGCTGGAGCATCCGCGAGTGATTTTTCTGCATGCCGAGGACGACGATAACCGTGAGCCGACGAACCGTCTGTAAGCGCGGTGATACCAATGGGCGTCATTTGCCACTGCCACGGCACGAACGGTACAGCTATAGTCTGCAGGCCGAAGACGGCCCAACTGCACAAGGTGCTCCCGGAATGACCCGATTGACCTCTCTAAACCCTTGGCTGGCGGCCGTTGCCGTCGCCCTTTGCGTGCAGTTTCCGGCGCAGGCCCAGGAGCGTTTCACCCTCAGCATTCCCGGTGTTTCGGACAACCGTCTGTTCACCGCGGCGGCAGCCAGTGACGCTGCCGGTTGCGGCGGCAAGAACCTGTCCCCGGCGCTGAGCTGGAACGCCGGCCCGGCCGCCACCCAGAGCTACGCCATCGTGATGCATGATCCGGACGGCCAGAAAGGCCTGGGCGTCGATCACTGGGTTCACTACGGCATCAAGGCCACGACCCGGCAGATCCCGGCCGGTAGTGGCACCAAGCCGACTTTCGAAGGCCTGGGCGGCACCAACAGCAAAGGCACGACCACCTATGTCGGCCCGTGCCCGCCAACCGGCGACAGCGCACACCACTACATCATCCAGATCTATGCCCTGGACCTGGCCCCCGACGCCTTGCCGGCCGGCCTGACCCGCGCCCAGTTGCTGGAAAAGATCAAAGGCCATGTGCTGCGCAACAGCAGTGCAGTGCGGCGCTATCACCGCTGAAAATAATGTCGGCGGCGTTTAACCCGAACTGAAAGGGCTGTCCGTCTCAGAGGTTGAATGGATCAATTCTTCCTCCGAGGTCAGCCCCCATGTCTCTTCCATCGACGCTTCTGCGACCCCTGGCTGCCGGTGTGCTGTTGGCTATCGCCGGTTGCGGCATTTCCTCCAGCCCGGAATCCGCCGCCGTGCGGCCACCGGCACAGCCCTCTTCAAAACCCGTAGCGCAACAAGAGAGGGTCATGGCCGATCACTCTTTGGCCAAGCGCAGTGCATTGGCGGCGCCGACGGCCAGTTTTGCACCGATGCCCGCCGGGGAAAGTTATCCACAGGACTATCGCGCCGAGCCGCGCGAGCAGTACGAAACCCTGGCCGATAACCCGATCCACAGCGTCGCCGAAACGCCCGTCTCGACCTTCAGTGCCGATGTGGATACCGGCGCCTACGCCAACGTCCGCCGTCTGCTGAATCAGGGGCGCCTGCCGCCGGAAGGCGCGGTGCGGCTGGAGGAAATGGTCAATTACTTTCCCTATGACTATGCGTTGCCCACTGACGGCTCACCTTTTGGTGTAACCACGGAGTTGGCGGCCACCCCGTGGAACCCGCACACCCGTTTGCTGCGCATCGGCATCAAGGCGTCTGACCGCTCGGTGGCGGAACTGGCGCCGGCCAACCTGGTTTTTCTGGTGGATGTGTCTGGCTCGATGGATCGTCGCGAAGGGCTGCCGCTGGTCAAAAGCACCCTGAAGCTGCTGGTCGATCAACTGCGCGAGCAGGATCGCGTTTCGCTGGTGGTGTATGCCGGCGAATCCAGAGTGGTGCTGGAGCCGACTTCCGGGCGGGAAAAAGCGAAGATTCGCACAGCCATCGAGCAGCTGACTGCGGGAGGCTCGACCGCGGGTGCCTCCGGCATCGAGCTGGCCTACCAAATGGCGCAACAAGCCTTCATGCCCAAAGGCATCAACCGCATCCTGCTGGCCACCGACGGTGACTTCAACGTCGGCGTCAGCGACTTCGATAGCCTCAAGCAAATGGCTGTGGATAAACGCAAGACCGGGATTTCCCTGACCACCCTGGGTTTTGGTGTGGATAACTACAATGAACACCTGATGGAACAACTGGCGGACGCCGGTGACGGCAATTACGCCTACATCGACAACCTGCGCGAGGCGCGCAAGGTGTTGGTGGATCAGCTCGGTTCGACCCTCGCTGTGGTGGCGAAAAACGTCAAGTTGCAGGTGGAATTCAACCCGGCGCAGGTCAGTGAATACCGGCTGCTCGGCTACGAAAATCGCGCACTCAAGCGTGAGGATTTCAGTAATGACAAGGTCGATGCCGGTGAAATCGGTGCAGGCCATACGGTGACGGCGCTGTATGAAATTGTCCCGACCGGCGAGAAGGGCTGGCTGGAGCCGCTGCGCTACGGAAAAAACGATGCAGTGGTTTCCGAGAAGAAAGGAGAACTGGCAATGCTGCGTGTGCGATATCAAAAGCCTGAAGGTGGGAAAAGTCTGCTGATCGAGCGGCCGATTGCCAGTCAGGTTGTGCCGGCCAGCGAAGATCTGAGATTTGCTGCCGCCGTCGCTGCGTTCTCCCAGCAACTCAAGGACGGCCGCTACACCGGCGATTTCAGCCTCAAGAACACCGAAGCACTGGCCCGAGGTGCCCGTGGTGATGACCGCTTCGGCCTGCGCAATGAGTTCGTGCAACTGGTGGAACTGGCGCAGAGCCTGCGGACTTCGACTGCCTCCAACACGATGCCGACCGAGCGACGGATTGAATAGTGAGCCGCCTGAAGGGGTTTATCAGCCAGCTGTTTGCCAGCGCCGACAGCCTTGAGGCCAGCAGCGACGAATCGCTGCTGGCCCGATATCGCGAGGGCGACGGCAAGGCGTTCGAGATCTTGTACGCCCGCCACCGCCAGAGCCTGTACCGGTTTCTGCTCGGGTTGAGCGGCAAGCCGGAGCTGGCCGAAGAGGTGTATCAGGAAACCTGGCTGAGCCTGATCCGCAGCGCCAGTCAGCCACAAGGTCGGGCGACTTTTCGTACCTGGCTGTTCCAGATTGCCCGCAACCGTCTGATCGATCACTGGCGCAAGCACGGCGCCCATCAGCCGCTGCATGACAGTTACGACGAACAGACCCATGCGGTCAGTGACGAAGCGAGCGACCCCGAACAACTGCTGAGCCTCAGTCGCGACAGTCAGCGCCTGGACAGCGCTCTGAAAGCCTTGCCCGCCGACCAGCGCGAAGTGTTTCTGCTGCGCGCCCACGGCAACCTAGACCTGGCGCAAATCGCCAGCCTCACCGAAACACCGCTGGAAACCGTCAAGAGCCGCTTGCGCTACGCCCAGCAAAAACTGCGTCGGCTGCTGGCCGAGGAGGTACTGACATGACGGACACCCGCCAGACACCCGAAGAGCAACTGCTCAAACATGTGCGCGAACAGCACAACGCCGAACCGCCGGCGCATCTCGATGCGCTGATTCTCAGTACCGCGCATCGTCAGGTCCCGGCACCGAAACCGAGCGTATGGCAGCGCTGGCTCAAGGTCTGCCAGACGCCGCGTTATCAGGTGGCTTTCGCCAGTCTGGTCGGCATCGCGCTGATGCTGTCGCTGGTGCATCGCGCCCCGGAACCCGTGGCTCATTACGATTTCGCCCCTGCCGCCAAACCTGCTGCGCCACTGGCTCGTAAAGAGGCCATCGAATCCCGGACATTATCAGCACCTGCTGGCGCGTTATCCGCACCTGCACCTGCACCTGCACCTGCACCAATGGCGGAAATGGCCGCGCCGATGCAGAGCGAATCGATCAGCGCCGACAGAACGGACGAAGCCATAGTGAGCAAACGCGCCGCCGCCCCGGCCAATGGCCTCGACAAGCAACTGCGCGAAGTCCTTCGCCTGCGCGAATCCGGTCAATCACAGGCTGCCGACACCCTGTACAACAATCTGCACAAGCGTTACCCGAGCGTGAATCTGGACCTGCGCCTCGAACAAATCCGCCAGAACTGACCGGTTGATCGTCCAGCCATTTGGCATTGCCCCGCAAAAACGCGCACTATCGGGGCATTGCCGATGCGCTGGAGGATGCCGTGGCCCAAAAAATCGACCGCATCGCCCAAATGCTCAACTGCCCGGTGAAGGGTGAGGAACTGCGGCGAGCTGTGACGGAGAGTCGCAAGGAATTTCTTCTGGCCAAGCAGGCAGAAGAAGATCTGCAGGACGACGTTCTTGATGATGAGTGGATCGAGGACGACGAAGACGATGATGAATACGACGAGTTTGACTGGACGACGGAGTGATTCGCCAACCAGCAGGCACAAAAAAGCCTCAGACCTTTCGGCCTGAGGCTTTTTCGTTTCTGTTCATGGCGCACCAGGCGGGATTCGAACCCACGACCCCTGCCTTCGGAGGGCAGTACTCTATCCAGCTGAGCTACTGGTGCAGCGGGCGACATCATACCTAGGTCGGCTCGGGGCGTCCATGCCGGTTTTTGCCGGCTCATTGTCAGTGTTTGTGTCGAGCGAGGGCGCATTCCAAAAGGCTGTAACGTCCTGCAAAACGCTCTCGTGGCAGTTTGGCGAAGCTGTTCTATTGTTTTCCTGCGGCGGGTTCTTCGATCGCCTTACTCAGGGAGAAAAGCATGAGCGTCGTCAATCCTCAAATCACCGATTCCGTCACCCAGTCGAATGTGCAGGTCGTCGGTTCGGCACCGGCCACGGCCATCGCCACGCTGACCCAGGTCACCAGTCATGCGGTCAGTCTGGCGCTACAGAATGCGGTCAGCCATCAACAGGCGATGAACATTATCGGCAATGCCACGGTGGCGGCAGCCGTGCAGCAGATTCTGGCGGTGGGAGGGCGCTCCTGATGGCCGGGGAAAAGGCTCAGAGCGATAACGTGGAGCAACCGGCCGTTGACCCGGCGGCTGCAGCCGCCGCGTTGCTTGAGTCGCTCAATGAACATCTGCTTCAGCAGTCGGCTGACGGTGTCGGGGCGGAAGCGTTGAATCGACAGATTGTCGATGCGGTGAACCTGCTGAACACACAGCTTGCTGCTCACGCGCCTGCTCTGGCGCAGCTGGGTTCGGAACTGCTGGTTCGTCAGGCCAGCGGGCTGGTGGCGCAATCGGCGGCGAGCTACTTCGATGGTGTCACCAAGCTCGCTCTGGCCTCTCAAGGTGTGCTGCTGCGCCAGATGACCGAGAGCATCATCAAGGATGACCTCGACGCGGCTACCGAAAGTGCGCTCGGCGCCTTGAATACCCATCTGCTGGTAGGCGGCGCTGCAGCGGTGGCCGCGGCGAGCGGAGTGCTGGACGCCGACGGGGTGAATCAGGCACTCGAGCGAATCAACCAGAGCATTGCCCAGTTCAGCGCCAGCCATCCCGAGCGGTCCGCAGGCGCCTGAGCAATATTTGCAACACCCACTGTCCCTTGAAAGGAGTCCGAACATGGCAACCGTGAATGATCAGATCACCGATGCGGTCACCCAGACCAGCGTCAAGGTGGTGGCCGAGGCACCGGCCATGGCGATGGGCAGCATTTATCAAAGCATGGCGCACTCGACCGGCATCCTGTTCGAGAATGCCGTCAGCGCTCAGCAGCAACAAAACACCTTGGCGCAGGCGGCAACCAACCAGGGCGTGATGCAGATTTACAGCGTCGATACCACGGCTGGCGCCGCTGCTACGGAAAAGCTGGGGCAGGCGGGTGTCGCTGACAACTTGACGAGTCTGTTGACGGTGCTCAAATCGTTTCAGAACAAGTAGTCACGCCCCTCTATTCCCTGCCGTTCGGCGGCGGCAGGGAACAGAGGCGTCTGTACGTTGATCCGAAATGTTCAGCAATTGCGGCGTTTTTGTTCTTTTTTTCGAACGACCTATTGTCCTTTACCCCCTTTGATCCTAGGATCCGTTTGAGATTTCAAACGCTCTTTGATCGGGTGCCGAGCCGCACGTGTTTGCAACCGTGCACTATTCAGGTGCTTGAGCCCGGTGAATGATTTCCCTGACGGCAGCCTTGCGAGGCGCCTTTCTACAATCATAATTTTGCTCCGCGCTGGCCGCGGTGCTGTTAAGGAAAGCCGACATGCAGCTTAAAGACACCCAGTTGTTCCGCCAGCAAGCCTTCATCGATGGCGCTTGGGTCGACGCGGACAACGGTCAGACGATCAAGGTCAACAACCCGGCCACCGGCGAAATCCTCGGCACCGTGCCGAAGATGGGCGCTGCCGAAACCCGCCGCGCGATTGAAGCCGCTGACAAAGCGCTGCCGGCCTGGCGTGCACTGACCGCCAAGGAGCGTGCAGGCAAACTGCGTCGCTGGTTCGAGCTGATCATCGAGAACCAGGAAGACCTGGCTCGCCTGATGACCCTCGAGCAGGGCAAGCCACTGGCCGAAGCCAAGGGCGAAATCGTTTACGCCGCTTCGTTCATCGAGTGGTTCGCCGAAGAAGCCAAGCGCATCTACGGTGACGTGATTCCGGGCCACCAGCCTGACAAGCGCCTGATCGTGATCAAGCAGCCAATCGGCGTGACCGCCGCCATCACCCCGTGGAACTTCCCGGCGGCGATGATTACCCGTAAAGCGGGCCCGGCCCTGGCCGCCGGCTGCACCATGGTGCTCAAGCCTGCTTCGCAAACCCCGTTCTCCGCTTTCGCCTTGGCCGAACTGGCCCAGCGCGCCGGCATCCCTAAAGGTGTATTCAGCGTGGTCTCCGGCAGCGCCGGCGACATCGGCAGCGAGCTGACCAGCAACCCGATCGTGCGCAAGCTGTCCTTCACCGGCTCGACCGAAATCGGTCGTCAGCTGATGTCGGAATGCGCCAAGGACATCAAGAAAGTTTCCCTGGAACTGGGCGGCAACGCGCCGTTCATCGTGTTCGACGACGCGGATCTGGATAAGGCCGTCGAAGGCGCGATCATTTCCAAGTACCGCAACAACGGCCAGACCTGCGTCTGCGCCAACCGTCTGTACATTCAGGATTCGGTCTACGACGCCTTCGCCGAGAAGCTGAAAGCGGCTGTCGCCAAGCTGAAGATCGGCAACGGTCTGGAAGACGGCACCACCACCGGCCCGCTGATCGACGAGAAAGCTGTAGCCAAGGTGCAAGAGCACATCGCTGACGCCGTGGCCAAAGGCGCCACCGTGCTGGCCGGTGGCAAGCAGATGGAAGGCAACTTCTTCGAGCCGACCATCCTGACCAACGTGCCGAAAAATGCTGCAGTGGCCAAGGAAGAAACCTTCGGTCCGTTGGCGCCGCTGTTCCGCTTCAAAGACGAAGCCGAAGTGATCGCGATGTCGAACGACACCGAGTTCGGTCTGGCTTCGTACTTCTACGCGCGTGACCTGGGCCGTGTGTTCCGTGTGGCGGAAGCCCTGGAATACGGCATGGTCGGCGTCAACACCGGGCTGATCTCCAACGAAGTCGCGCCGTTCGGCGGCATCAAGGCCTCGGGCCTGGGCCGTGAAGGCTCCAAGTACGGCATCGAAGATTACCTGGAAATCAAATACCTCTGCCTGGGCATCTAAGCCTCGGTAGAAGATCGCTGTAAACGCAAAGGGCACGAGAGCGCTGTCCCTTTGCGTCGTTTCAAACCGGAATTTTCTCTGCGGCCGGGAACGCCGTGGCAGTCGATCATCGCATGCTGCCACCGCCGATTCCTCCCGCTTAATCCTTGAACCACGCCGCCCGATGAGCGGTGAATGAGGACTGTAATGAGCAAGACTAACGCTGACTTGATGGCCCGCCGTACCGCCGCTGTTCCACGTGGTGTTGGCCAGATTCACCCGATCTTCGCCGAGTCCGCGAAGAACGCGACCGTGACCGACGTTGAAGGTCGCGAGTTCATCGACTTCGCCGGCGGTATCGCCGTGCTGAACACCGGCCACGTGCACCCGAAAATCATCGCCGCCGTGACCGAACAGCTGAACAAGCTGACTCATACCTGCTTCCAAGTTCTGGCCTACGAGCCGTACGTTGAGCTGTGCGAAAAAATCAACGCTCGCGTGCCGGGCGACTTCGCCAAGAAAACCCTGCTGGTGACCACCGGTTCCGAAGCCGTTGAAAACGCCGTGAAGATCGCCCGTGCTGCCACTGGCCGTGCCGGCGTGATCGCGTTCACCGGCGCTTACCACGGCCGTACCATGATGACCCTGGGCCTGACCGGTAAAGTCGTGCCTTACTCGGCCGGCATGGGCCTGATGCCTGGCGGCATCTTCCGCGCGCTGTACCCGAACGAACTGCACGGCGTGAGCATCGACGACTCGATCGCTTCCATCGAACGCATCTTCAAGAACGACGCCGAGCCGAAAGACATCGCCGCGATCATCATCGAGCCTGTACAGGGTGAAGGTGGTTTCTACGTCGCGCCGAAAGAGTTCATGAAGCGTCTGCGTGCCCTGTGCGACCAGCACGGCATCCTGCTGATCGCTGACGAAGTGCAGACCGGCGCTGGCCGTACCGGCACCTTCTTCGCCATGGAACAGATGGGCGTTGCCGCCGACCTGACCACCTTCGCCAAATCCATCGCTGGCGGCTTCCCGCTGGCCGGTGTGTGCGGCAAGGCCGAATACATGGACGCCATCGCTCCAGGCGGCCTGGGCGGCACCTACGCTGGTAGCCCGATCGCTTGCGCCGCGGCCCTGGCCGTGATGGAAGTGTTCGAAGAAGAAAAACTGCTGGACCGCTGCAAGGCTGTCGGCGAGCGTCTGGTCACCGGTCTGAAGGCCATCCAGGCCAAGTACCCGGTGATCGGCGAAGTCCGTGCCCTGGGCGCGATGATCGCGGTCGAGCTGTTCGAAAACGGCGACAGCCACAAGCCAAACCCGACTGCCGTAGCAGCAGTGGTGGCCAAGGCACGCGACAAGGGCCTGATCCTGCTGTCCTGCGGCACCTACGGCAACGTTCTGCGCGTCCTGGTTCCGCTGACCTCGCCGGACGAGCAACTGGACAAAGGTCTGGCGATCATCGAAGAGTGCTTCTCGGAGCTGTAATGCCGGGCACTGTGTGATCGGATCGACAAAAAACCCGCTTCGGCGGGTTTTTTTACGCTTGCTGAAACACATACCCCGCATTCGAGCTGTATCGAATCGCCAGCATTGGCTAAGGTTCAAGCATTGCTAGGGAGGGCGAGCATGACTGCCGTCGAATTACCCGCTGTACCCCGAGTCCTGATTGCCGAGGCCGACCCCTGGTCTCGTGACCTGCTCAAACAGGTTTTGCTCAACGTGCGCTGCGATGCGCGGCTGGATCTGTGCGCCGATGGCCAGGAGGCGATGTCTCTGCTCGGCGAAGTGCCCTATGACCTGGCGATCGTCGACTGGGAGTTGCCCGGCGTCGACGGTTTGAACGTGTTGCGCAGTGTCCGCCAGCGCAAACGCAATCCGCCGTTGCCGTTCATTCTGATGAGCAGCCGCAACGACAGCGCCAGCGTGCGCGAAGCCCTGCCACTGGCACCCACGGCCTATCTGGCCAAACCCCTGAACATGGAAAGCCTGACCGAGCGTTTGCAGGGGCTGCTGCTCAATGCCGGTCAGGAAGTCTTCTGCGAAGTGCCCGCACTGGCGCCGGGCATGACCCTGTCGGTGTTCCTCGAGCGTCGTCGCGAGCAGGCCGACGGCGCGCCGTTGATGACCGACGTGCAAGTGGCGGTCAAACGCAGCCTCCACCCCAACGGGCTGGATCTGAAGCTGCTGGAAGAAGAAATCCGCACCGACCCGCAGATCACGGCGGTGTTGATCGCAGCGGCCAACAGCGCCGCTCAGCACCACGGCGCGGCGGTGCAGACCCTGGCCCAGGCGCTGCATCGCCTGGGCACCGGGCAAAGCATGAACCTGATTCTTGGCCTGGCGCTCAAGCGTAGCGCCCGACTCAGCGATCCGTGCCTGGCGGACTATGCGGAGCGCTATTGGGGCCTGTCGCTGCACACCGCCGAGTACGCGCGCACCCTGGCGCGGCTGCTCGATCTGGATCAGGAGCGCTGCTATTGCGCCGGGATGCTCCATCGTCTCGGCGATCTGGCGCTGCTGCGTTGTTTGCAGGAATGGAAGCAGGCCGGCGGCGAGCTGGATGAACTGGAGGAAGTCGGCGATGCGCTGGCGGAGTTCGGTGCGGCCTACGGTTCGGCACTGCGCACCCGCTGGCGCCTGCCACTGGAGTTGCGCGAGCTGATTGCCTCGGTCTACCAGCTCGGTGGCGGGGTGTATTCCCGTGAGGCGCTGGTGATGAACATGGCGGCGCAGATGGCACGTCTGACCGAGCACGAGGGCGTCGAGGAACTGGCGAAGAGCCGTACGGCACGGCTACTCAAGATCGGTTTGCCGGAGCTGATGCGGATGCGCAAATAGCGCTTGTCCCGCATCAGCGCGGTGTTCAGGCCGAGATAATCCGGTTCTTGCCCTGACGCTTCGCCTCGTACATCGCCGCATCGGCCCGGGCGAACAGGGCGTCGAGGCTTTCGTCTTCCGGGGTGAGGCTGGTCAGGCCCTGGCTGACAGTGATGCCGAACGTCTGTTCGCCGTGGCTGAAGCTCAAGCGCTGGATTTCCTGTTGCAGCCGCTCGGCCACCTGCATCGCCATGTCCGGCGCGCAGCCCGGAAAAACCGCAGCGAACTCTTCACCTCCAATCCGCCCGAACAGGTCTCCCCGGCGTAGCGAGGCACGACCGCATTCGGCGATTCGTTGCAGCACGTTGTCGCCCTCCGGGTGACCGTAGGTGTCGTTGATCACCTTGAAGTCATCGATGTCCAGCAGCAGAAACGCCAGTGGCGCCCCCTGCAGGCGGGCCTCTTCAAACTCGCGGTTGGCACATTCGAAGAAGTGTCGACGGTTGCTGCTCTGGGTCAGCACGTCGGTGGTGGCCAGGCGTTGCAGCTCGGTTTCCATCTGTTTCTTTTCGGTGATGTCTTCGGCGATGCCGACGATGATCACCGGTTGCCCCGGCTCTTCCTGGCGGTTGATGAAGCATTTGTCGCTTATCCAGCGCACCTGGCCGTCGGCGTCGATGATCCGGTATTCGCGGTCTTCCACGGCGCCCTTGTGCAGCACTTCGGCGAGGCTGCGTTCGGCGTACTCGAGGTCGTCGGGGTAGATGCTGTCACGCCACTGGTTGTAGTCGGCCAGCAGCAGGGCGGCCGAGCGGCCGAAAATCCGCTCATAGGCGGGGCTGACGTACAGCACCTGGCGGGTTTCCCAGTTGAAGGCCCACAGCACGGCGTTGACGCTGACCAGCAGCGAGCTGAACAACTGTTCGCGTTCGCTCAGGCGCGCGACTTCGCCCTGGGCGTGCATCAATGCCATCAGGGTTTGTGCGGCCTCGGGCCACTGGGGAAGGGATGAGTCTTTTTGATTGTTGTTGACCATCGACACGGATCTCAAAGGGCGTGCCGGGAAGTCGACAACAGCCACGGGATAGCCCGCCGGGGTGGCGAAGTGTCTTTGAGATAGGGGATCGGGGGTGAAGTTCCGAAGGGGGCGCCCGGGAGCCGGGCGCACCGATCAACGGCATCAGACGGCGGCAGGGCGCAGCGAGTAGGTTTTCAACTGGTCGGCGAATTCGCGCAGGGACTGGATGCCACTGGCCTCGGCCTCGTGGACCCATTCCTTGATGGCCGCGAGCATGTCGTGGCCATTTGCGCTGGTCTTGACCCAGATCTGCTGCAGGGCCAGGCGTTTCTCGTAGATTACCTTCAGCGCCTGACTGTGCTCGAGCATGTTCTGGATGCGCGCGTGGTGCCGATCCTCCAACAGGCTGGTTTCACGGGAAAGCAGACGCTTGGCGCGGTGGAACTGGTGGCGTACCGAATGATCGACCTTGTCCAGCTCCTGCTTCACCAGCGGCCCGATCACCAGCTTGCGGTACTGGGCCATGATCTGGAAGCGGTTGTTGAGGATCGCCATGGCGGTGTCCATGTCCAGGCTGCCCTTGCCTTCGACGCGGTGGGCGATCGGCGCAACGCGCTGCACCTTGGCCAGACGCAGGAAGCTGAAGACCTGGATCCAGGCCCAGCCGAGGTCGAACTCCCACTTCTTGACCGACAGCTTGGCCGAGTTGGGGTAGGTGTGATGGTTGTTGTGCAGCTCTTCGCCGCCGATCAGGATGCCCCATGGCACCAGATTGGTCGCGGCATCGCGGCATTCGAAATTGCGGTAGCCGATGGCGTGGCCGAGACCGTTGACCACGCCGGCGGCCCAGACCGGGATCCACATCATCTGGATCGCCCAGATGGTGATGCCGATGGTGCCGAACAGCAGCAGGTCGATGACCGCCATGATCGCGATGCCCAGCAGGCGATAGCGGCTGTAGAGGTTGCGCTCGATCCAGTCTTCCGGGCAGTTCTTTCCGTAGATGCGCAGGGTCTCGGGGTTCTGCGCTTCTTCGCGGTACAACTCGGCACCTTTGCGCAGGACCGTGGACAGGCCCTTGACGACCGGGCTGTGCGGGTCATCCTCGGTTTCGCATTTGGCGTGGTGCTTGCGGTGGATGGCGGTCCACTCGCGGGTGTTCTGCGCCGTGGTCAGCCACAGCCAGAAGCGGAAGAAATGCTTCAGCCCGGCATTCAGCTCCAGGGAGCGATGGGCCGAGTAGCGGTGCAAGTAGACCGTGACGGCAACAATCGTCACATGGGTCATCAACAGGGTCACGGCGACCAGTGACCAGGCCGACAAGCCAAGAAAACCTTCGTACCACATAGGCTATAGGGCCCTCGATAGAGAAAAAACAGCCGTTGCATTATCACCAAGCACACAGATAAAACCAGTCGCCCTTTCAGATAAGAGATGGCTGGATGTTTCTTGACCTATAATCCCGACATTTTTGTAGGGACATGGACGGCCGAATGTCTGCCACATACCGCGATGCCTTGCGTGCAGCGCTGCTTTACCTGGTTCTTGCCGTTGTCTGGCTGCAAGGCATTGGCTATTTATTGAACAGTTTCTTCGATAGCTCTGATCAGTTGCTGCGTTGGCAACTGATCAACGGCTATGCCTTTGTGGTGTTCAGCGCCGGTTTGATCTTTCTTGCCCGGGCGCGCCTGTTCGAATGTCTGGGCATCGGTGCCCGGTTGCGTGAGCGCCAGGCCGATCGCGAACGCTTGCGTCAGGCCGCTGCTGTGTTCGATTGCACCCGCGAAGGCGTGCTTGTGACGGACCGGCAGGGGCTGATCGTGCACGTCAATCGCGCGTTCATGGAAATCACCGGCTACCGGCGTGAAGAAGTCATTGGCCAGCAGCCCAGCCTGTTCAAGTCCGGGCACCATCCTCCGGGTTTCTATCAGGCGATGTTTGCCACGCTGCAGGCGAAGGATGAATGGAGTGGCGAGATCTGGAACCGGCGCAAGAGCGGTGAAATTTATCCACAGTGGCAAACCATCCGGGTGATCCGCGACGAGGACGGTCGGCTCAGTCATTACGTCGCGGTGTTTTCCGACATCAGCGCCATCAAGGACTCCGAGCACGAGCTCAAGCACCTGGCCCACCACGACCCGCTGACCGATCTGCCCAACCGTCTGCTGTTCAGCGATCGCGCCGAGCAGGCGCTGGCATCGGCACAGACCCACAAGCGCGGCTGCGCGCTGCTGATGATCGATCTGGACCACTTCAAACTGATCAACGACAGCCTCGGCCACAACATCGGTGACCGTTTGCTCAAGGCGGTCGCCGTGCGTTTGCAGGCGCTGTTCGGATCGGGCATCACGCTGGCGCGCCTGGGCGGCGACGAGTTCGCGGTACTGATGGAAAGTTGTCCACAGCCGGCGCAGGCCGCAGCCCTGGCCCAACGGATTCTCGATGCGCTCAAGGACCCGTTCTGTCTCGACGGCCACGAATTGTTCATCAACGCCAGCCTCGGCATCAGCCTGTTTCCCAGTGATGCCCTGAGCGCCGAACAGCTGTTGCGCAATGCCGACGCCGCGTTGTTCAAGGCCAAGAGCAGCGGCCGCAATGGCTACGCGTTGTACACCGAAGAACTCACCGCTCATGCCCAGCAACGGGTCGAGATCGCCTTCGAACTGCGCCGTGCACTGGAGCAACAAGAGCTGCGGGTCTATTACCAACCGGTCCACGACCTGCAGACCAGCCGCCTGATCGGCGTCGAGGCCTTGGTGCGCTGGGAGCACCCACAGCGTGGCCTGGTGTCACCCGCGGAGTTCATCCCGATCGCCGAACGCACCGGGATGATCTCGGAAATCGACGCCTGGGTGATGCAGCAGGCCTGCCGCCAGATGTGCCAATGGCAGCAGGCCGGGGTGGTGTTGTCGTTTGTCGCGGTGAACGTTTCGTCGCGACTGTTCGCCCGCCGCGAGTTGTATCAACAGGTGGCGCAGGTGCTGCACGACACCGGCCTCGATCCGGCGTATCTGGAGCTGGAAGTCACCGAAAGTGCAGTCATGGATGACCCGGAAGTGGCGCTGGAACAGATGCATCGTCTGCGCGAGCTGGGGATTCGCCTGGCCATCGATGACTTTGGCACCGGTTATTCGTCGCTGCTGCGGCTCAAGCGCCTGCCGGTGCAGAAGCTGAAGATCGACCAGGGTTTCGTCGCCGGCCTGCCCTGGGACGAGGACGATGCCGCCATTGTCCGGGTGATCATCGCCCTGGCCCGCAGCATGGGCATGCAAGTGCACGCCGAAGGTATCGAGCAGGCCGAGCAAGCTGCGTTCCTGCTGGAGCAGGCGTGCGATCTGGGGCAGGGCTACTGGTTCGGGCGGCCGGTGCCTGAAGCGCAGATCGACTGGGCCAGAGCGCCGGCAATCGGCTGAAGGATGTGCACAGCGGGTTTGCGAACGGGCAAATCCGCCGCAAACCCTTGCTGCATCACATAATGTTTTCCAGTTATATAAACATTCTTAAATAGTCTTTTTAAGAATATCTGCGCCTCTCTTATATTGCTCCCACGCCGAACGCAGTGCCGCCCACTGCCAGGCATATCCCATACAAAGGAGCAGCACCATGAGCGCATCCCTGCGTAGCGTTGACGGTCAGGACGAAACCACCATCTTGCGTGAAATCCAGAGCGCCTTGCGCGACCTGCGTTTCGGCGCGGTGGAGATCACTGTGCACAACGCCCAAGTCGTCCAGATCGAACGCAAAGAGAAATTCCGTCTGCAGCAACCGGGCAACAAGCAGGCCTGAAGATCGCATCTGCGACAGCTCCTGCAGGGGGCCATGCGCAGGAGTTGCCGCAGGCGCGATCACTGAATGAGCAACCCGATTCCCGCAATACATAAGAAAAAGCCACCACCAAGAATTCCAGGAGCTTTCACCATGTCGTCGATTCGCCGTTACGCTCTGGCCGCCCTGGCCAGCGCTGTGTTTGCCGGTTCCGCGGTTGCCAAGGATTACGAACTGCTCAACGTTTCGTATGACCCGACCCGCGAGCTGTATCAGGATTACAACGCCGAATTCGTGAAGTACTGGCAGGCAGAGCATGCCGGCGACACCGTGAAAATCCAGCAATCCCACGGCGGTTCGGGCAAGCAGGGCCGTGCGGTGATCGATGGTCTGCGCGCCGACGTCGTGACCCTGGCACTGGCCGGCGACATCGACGAAATCGCCAAACTCGGCAAGACCCTGCCGGCCGACTGGCAGAAGCGTCTGCCGGACGCCAGCACTCCGTACACCTCGACCATCGTGTTCCTGGTGCGCAAGGGCAACCCGAAAGGCATCAAGGACTGGGGCGACCTGATCAAGAACGACGTCTCGGTGATCACGCCGAACCCGAAAACCTCCGGCGGTGCACGCTGGAACTTCCTTGCGGCGTGGGCCTACGGCCTGAAAGCCAACGGCGGCAACGAAGCGAAAGCCAAGGAATACGTGCAAACCCTGTTCAAGCACGTTCCGGTCCTGGACACCGGCGCCCGTGGCTCGACCATCACCTTCGTCAACAACGGTCAGGGCGACGTGTTGCTGGCCTGGGAAAACGAAGCCTTCCTGGCGCTGAAAGAGGACGGCGGCAAGGACAAGTTCGACATCGTCGTGCCTTCGCTGTCGATCCTCGCCGAACCTCCGGTGGCCGTGGTCGACAAGAACGCCGAGAAGAAGGGCAACGAGCAGATCGCCGAAGCCTACCTCAAGCACCTGTACAGCCCGGCCGGCCAGGAAATCGCGGCGAAGAACTTCTACCGCCCGCGTGACAAGGACGTGGCCGCCAAGTACGCCCAGCAGTTCCCGAAACTGGAACTGGTGACCATCGACAAGGACTTCGGCGGCTGGAAAACCGCGCAGCCGAAATTCTTCAACGACGGTGGCGTGTTCGACCAGATCTATCAGGCGCAGTAATCTGAAATAGGTCATAAACGAGCCCCGATTTAACCGTCGGGGCTTTGTGCGTTCTCAAACCAAGGACTTTTATGTCGCGTCGTATCTCCCCCGTCATACCCGGCTTCGGGCTGACGCTGGGCTACACCTTGGTGTACCTCAGCCTGATTGTGCTAATCCCGCTGGCGGCGATGTTCATCCACGCCTCACAGCTCACCTGGGATCAGTTCTGGACGATCATTTCCGCCCCCCGCGTTCTCGCCGCACTCAAGCTGAGCTTCGGCACCGCGCTGTGCGCCGCGATCATCAACGGCATCATCGGCACGTTGCTGGCGTGGGTGCTGGTGCGCTACACGTTCCCGGGGCGCAAGGTGATCGATGCGATGATCGATCTGCCGTTCGCCCTGCCGACCGCAGTGGCCGGTATCGCGCTGACGGCGCTGTACACGCCGACCGGGCTGGTCGGGCAATTCGCCGCCGACCTCGGTTTCAAGATTGCCTACACCCCGCTCGGGATTACCCTGGCGCTGACCTTTGTGACCCTGCCGTTCGTGGTGCGCACGGTGCAGCCGGTGCTGGCCGACATTCCGCGTGAAGTCGAAGAAGCGGCGGCGTGCCTCGGTGCGAAACCATTGCAGGTGTTCCGCCACATCCTGCTGCCGGCGCTGTTGCCGGCGTGGCTGACCGGTTTTGCCCTGGCGTTTGCCCGGGGCGTCGGCGAGTACGGTTCGGTGATTTTCATCGCCGGCAACATGCCGATGAAAACCGAAATCCTGCCGCTGCTGATCATGGTCAAGCTCGACCAGTACGATTACACCGGCGCTACCTCCATCGGCGTGTTGATGCTGGTGGTTTCCTTCGTCCTGTTGCTGCTGATCAACTTGTTGCAGCGGCGCATCGAAACCCCATAAGGAGGCGCGAACCATGTCCCAATCGTCTATTGCGGCCGCTTCCTCGGCCAACGCCGCCCGCCGTGGCAGCGCCACTTCGCGCAGAGTGCTGATCGGCCTCGGCTGGCTGATTTTCTTCCTGTTTCTGGTGCTGCCACTGTTCATCGTGGTGTCGCAGGGTTTGAAGAACGGCCTCGGTGCATTCTTCACGGCGATCTTTGAACCGGATGCCTTGTCGGCCCTGAAACTCACCGTGATTGCGGTGCTGATTTCGGTGCCGCTGAACCTGGTGTTCGGTGTCAGCGCCGCGTGGTGCGTGAGCAAATACTCGTTCCGTGGCAAGAGCATGCTGGTGACGCTGATCGACCTGCCGTTCTCGGTGTCGCCGGTGATTGCCGGTCTGGTTTACGTGCTGATGTTCGGCGCCCAGGGCCTGTTCGGGCCGTGGCTGCAGGATCACGACATCCAGATCGTCTTCGCCCTGCCGGGCATCGTGCTGGCGACGATCTTCGTCACCGTACCGTTCGTGGCCCGTGAGCTGATCCCGCTGATGCAGGAACAAGGCACTCAGGAAGAGGAAGCCGCGCGCCTGCTCGGCGCCAACGGCTGGCAGATGTTCTGGCACGTGACCGTCCCCAATATCAAGTGGGGCCTGATCTATGGCGTGGTGCTGTGTACCGCGCGGGCCATGGGTGAGTTCGGTGCGGTGTCGGTGGTTTCCGGGCACATTCGCGGGGTGACCAACACCTTGCCGCTGCACGTCGAGATCCTCTACAACGAATACAACCACGTGGCCGCGTTCGCCGTGGCGAGCCTGTTGCTGATCCTGGCGCTCTTCATCCTGCTGCTCAAGCAGTGGAGCGAAAACCGTATCAACCGCCTGCGCGCCAGCGCCGCGGAGGAATAATTCATGTCGATCGAAGTGCGTAACGTCAGCAAGAATTTCAACGCGTTCAAGGCGCTGGACAACATCAGCCTGGATATCCACAGCGGTGAGCTGGTGGCATTGCTCGGCCCGTCCGGCTGCGGCAAGACCACCCTGCTGCGCATCATTGCCGGTCTGGAAACCCCGGATAACGGCAACATCGTGTTCCACGGCGAAGACGTGTCCGGCCACGACGTGCGCGATCGCAACGTAGGGTTCGTGTTCCAGCACTACGCTCTGTTCCGCCACATGACCGTGTTCGACAACGTCGCGTTCGGCCTGCGCATGAAGCCGAAAAACCAGCGCCCGAGCGAAAGCCAGATTGCGACCAAAGTTCACGAGCTGCTGAACATGGTGCAACTGGACTGGCTGTCGGATCGTTATCCCGAGCAACTGTCCGGTGGTCAGCGTCAGCGTATCGCCCTGGCCCGCGCCCTGGCGGTGGAGCCGAAAGTGCTGCTGCTCGACGAGCCGTTCGGCGCCCTCGACGCCAAGGTGCGTAAAGAGCTGCGCCGCTGGCTGGCGCGCCTGCACGAAGACATCAATCTGACCTCGGTGTTCGTGACCCACGATCAGGAAGAAGCGATGGAAGTGGCCGACCGCATCGTTGTGATGAACAAGGGCGTGATCGAGCAGATCGGTTCACCGGGCGATGTTTACGAGAACCCGGCCAGCGATTTCGTCTATCACTTCCTCGGCGACTCGAACCGCCTGCATCTGGGGGATGACAACCACGTGTTGTTCCGCCCGCACGAAGTGTCGCTGTCGCGACATGAGCTGGAGGATCATCATGCCGCTGAAGTCCGCGATATCCGGCCGTTGGGCGCGACCACGCGGGTGACGTTGAAGGTTGAAGGCCAGACTGACCTGATCGAGGCGGAAGTGGTGAAAGACCACGACAGCCTGACCGGGTTGGCGAAGGGGGAGACGTTGTTCTTCAAGCCGAAGGTCTGGCAGAAAGTCGCCAGCCTTTAAAAGCATCGCTCGTTCCCACGCCGAGCGTGGGAACGAGCGAGCCGGGCAGCGGTTCAGACAGCTGCACGATTCGGATTCACCCGCACCACACCCGCCCGCGCCTCGATCTGCTCTTTCAGTTCATGGCGCATCCCGAGCATGAACGCCAGTTCGGCCACCACAAACAGCGGCCCGACGATCAACCCGCTCAAGTCATCCACAAACGCCGGTTTGCGCCCTTCATAGTGATGGCCGACAAACTGGATCGCCCAGCCAATCACAAACATCGCCAGACCACTGCTGAGCCAGACCATGGTGCTCTGCTGCGCCAGAACGTGCCCGGCCCAGACCGATAGCCCCATGAGTGCGGTCATCAACACACCAAGTTTCACTTCCAGCCGCAGGTAAAACCACGCTGAGGCCAGCGCCACGATAACGGCAGGCGAAATCCACAACCCGCCCACCGACCATTCCGGCCGCGACAACAGCACGGCCACCGCCACCACAATCAGCGGAATCCCGATAAAGTGGCTGGCGATGTTGCGTGGATCACGGTGGTAAGCGGCGTATTGACTCAAATGATCGACGAGGCTTTTCATTGTTGTTCCTCCTGTAGGGTGATCGAATCATGCCTCGGGTTCACGGCTTGCTCTGTCAGGCAGGCGACAATCTTTGGGAGAACGCATGGAAAAGGTCTGGCGCGAGCGCCTGCTGACCGGGCAATGGTTCAGTCATCTGCCTTCGTCCTTTCAGGATAGTCTGCTGGCAGCGGCAAAGGAGCGGCGGTTGGCGGCGGGGCAGCGCTTGTTCCAGCGCGGTGATGCGCCGTGCGGGCTGTACGCGGTGCTCGACGGCGCAGTGCGCATCGGCGCGGTCAGCGAGCAGGGCAAGGAAGCGTTGCTGAGCCTGGTGGAGGCGCCGCACTGGTTTGGCGAAATCTGCCTGTTCGACGGCCAGCCCCGCACCCACGATGCCTACGCGGTCGGGCCATGTCTGTTGCTGAATATCCCGCAAGCCGCGCTGTTGAAACTGCTCGACGAACATCCCGTTTACTGGCGGCATCTGGCCCTGCTGATGAGCCACAAACTGCGTCTGACCTTCATCAATCTTGAACAGCTGAGCCTGCTGCCAGCCCCGGCGCGTCTGGCCCATCGCTTGCTGATGATCGCCGAAGGCTACGGCGAACTCGACCCGCCGCGCCGCGTACTGCAACTGCCTCAGGAACAACTGGCGTCGATGCTGTCGCTGTCGCGGCAGACCACCAACCAGATCCTCAAGGACTTGAAAGATCGAGGAATTATTGGTCTCGGTTATGGGGAAATCGAGATACTGGACATGGAAAAGTTGCGCATCACCTGTCAGATCTGACAGTAGTCGGCGCATGTCGGGCGGCGTACAAGAAGTGAGTCGAATACGACCACAAAGGAGTTGGACCCGATGAACAGTAACGTAACCAGCGGCGTTGATCACACCAAGCTCACTGAGAACCTGAGTGTCGAACCGCCTGTGGTCAATCTTCCGAATGGAGATGTCAAGAATCCGGTAAATTTTTCGGGCACCGGTCTGCCGGGGTGGATGGTAGTTGTTGTATCAGTTCCATTTGATGGTACCGATCTCGCGTCCGCTTTCGTCCAGGCTGACGGTAGTTGGAGCACTGACGTTCAACTGTCGGAACGCTCCTTCTCAGCCGTTGCGTTCCAAACGAATAACCGTGAAAGGTCACCATTTACGGCTATCTTCGATTTCAAAGTTGTCTCGGGATAAGCACACACTCACTCAATGTGGGAGTCAGGCGTTTGCTCCCACATTGCGATTTTTTGAGGTCTACGAGCCGCGATAAGTAGAGAAGCCATACGGGCTGAGCAGCAATGGAATGTGATAGTGCTGATCCGACTGCTTCACATTGAAAATCACCGGAATTTCCGGAAAAAACGTCTCGCGCTTCGTCTTCTCGAAGTACTCGCCGGTCTTGAACACCACCCGATATTCACCCGCCTCGAACGGTTTGTTCGCCGGGAACAGTTCGGCGATCCGCCCCTGTTCATTGGTGGTGCCCTGCGCCAGCGGCTGCCAGTCCTGGCCCACGTGTTTCTCCAATGTCACGTTGATGCCTGGCGACGGCAGGCCGTTTTCAAGATTGAGTACGTGCACGCTCAGTGGATTACCGGCGGCCAGCGCCAGGCTTGAAAAAGCGCTCAGGCCGAGCGCGGCGAACGTCATGCGCAGTGGGGTCATGGTGATGCTCCTGGGGTCAAGTACGGTTGATGGACAGGCCGACGATTTCGGCAGCCTTGATCGCGCAGTTTTCGTCCTGCTCGCCGCCGCCGGAACCGGCCACTCCCATGGCGCCGACGAGTTCCTTGCCAGCGAACAGCGGGATGCCGCCACCGAGCAAAAGCAACTCGTCCAGGGTGTTGAGATTGGCGGTTTCCGGATTGCTGCGGGCGCGCTCGGCGAACAATCGGGTCGGGGTTTTCGTCGATAGCGCGGTGTAGGCTTTGCGTTGGCTGGCGACGGTGTTGTGCGGGCCGATACCGTCGCCGCGCAAGGTCACCAACAGGTTGCCGCCACGGTCGAGCACCGATACCGTGCCGGTGCAGTGTTCCAGCGTCGCGTCGGCCAGCAGCCGTGCGGTTTTCAGATCGAGATCGGCGTGACGGGGCAGCTCCGGTGCGGCAAAAACGGCACCACTGAGGCCGATTGCCAGGCTGGCAATCAAGTATTTGACGGTCATGGGCAGGCTCCAGAAGCGAAGGCCGTCACCTTATCCGCCGGTCCCCGTCGAAACCTCGTCAGTCGGATTACAAGTTTGTAATGGGCAACGCCGCCGAAGGCGCCTAGCCTGTGCCTCTGATCAATTGAGGTGTGCCATGCGTTTGCTGGTTGTAGAAGATGAAGCCAAAACCGCGAATTTCCTCGCCAAAGGGCTGGGCGAGTCGGGTTTCGCCGTGGACGTGGCGCTCAATGGCCTCGACGGACGCTACTTCATCGAGCAGCAGGCATATGACCTGATCATCCTCGACGTGATGCTGCCGGGCCTCAACGGCTGGCAATTGCTCCAGCTGATCCGCCAGCGCGGCGCCACGCCGGTGCTGTTCCTGACGGCGAAGGATGCTATCGAAGACCGCGTGCGCGGCCTCGAACTGGGGGCCGATGACTATTTGCTCAAGCCGTTCGCCTTCGCCGAGTTGCTCGCGCGGGTGCGCACGTTGTTGCGGCGCGGGCCGATGCGCGAAGCCGAGTCGTACAGCATCGCCGACCTGGAAATTGACGTGCTGCGCCGCCGGGTCAGCCGTGGCGGCCAGCGCATCGCCCTGACCAACAAGGAGTTCGCCCTCCTGCATTTGCTCGCCAGCCGACAGGGTGAAGTGCTGTCGCGCACGCTGATCGCTTCGCAGGTGTGGAACCTGAATTTCGACAGCGACACCAACATGGTCGAAGTCGCAGTGCGCCGGCTGCGTTCGAAAGTCGATGATCCGTACATGCCCAAACTGATCCACACCGTGCGCGGGGTCGGCTATCAACTTGAAGCGCCCGATGATGCGCTCTAGGTCAATCGCCTGGCGCCTGGCCCTGGCATTCGCTGCAGTCTGTGCCTTGGTGCTCAGCGCGATTGGCGTATTCCTGTATCGCTCACTGGCCTCGGAAATCGCCTGGCGCGACGACATGGCCTTGCTCGGTCGTCTGGAACAGGTACGCGCGCTGCTCGCCGACAGCGACAGCCTCGACGCCTTGCAGGCGCGGCCACGGCTGTACCAGAACATGCTTGGCAACCTCGACAGTTTGCTGCTGGTGCGCCGCGTGGACGGTTCGACTGTGATTGCGATCAACCCTCGGCAACGCGCACTGCCAGCCGTGCAGGCCATTCCCCGGGATCAGCCTCCGCAACTCAGCGATGTGCTGACCTGGCAGGCGCCGGACGGTGTCGAGCTCGCCCTGTTGTCAGGTCAGGCCCAAGGCCCCAACGGCGAATCGCTGACCGTGATTGCCGGCAAGGTATTGAGCGAGCGCGCGCAGATGCTCGGCAGCTATCGCCTGCGCTTGTATCTGGCCGTCGGCGTGGGTGCCTTACTCGCTTTCACACTGGGCCTGGTGCTGCTGCGCCGAGGTTTGCGACCTCTGCGCAAACTCAGTGAAGCGCTCCGTGGCATCGACCTGCGCAGCCTCGACCAACGCGTTCCCACCGCCGGCACGCCGGCGGAATTGCTGGAGCCGGTGCACGCGCTGAACGGCATGCTCGTGCGGCTGGACGACGGCTTTCAGCGTCTCTCACAGTTTTCCGCCGACCTCGCCCACGAAATCCGCACGCCCCTGCACACCTTGCTCGCCAGCAACGGGCAGGCACTGAATTATCCGCGCAGCAGCTCCGAGTATCAGGAAGTACTGGCGTCGAACATGGACGAGTTCGAGCGGCTCAAGCGCATGGCCGAAAACCTGATGTTTCTCGCTCGCGCAGAGCAGGCCGAGCGGGCGCTCGATCTGCGCACGCTGAAGCTGCACGAAGTCGGCGTTGAGTTGTGCGACTACTTCGAAGCCCTGGCCGATGACCGGGGAATCCGCCTCGAAAACACATTCAGCGGAGAATTGCTGGCCGATCAGCAACTGCTGCAACGCGCCTTGGGCAATCTGTTGGCCAACGCCGTACGCCACGCTGATGCGGGTTCGGTCATCAGCCTGTGCCGGCGCGATGAGCCAGGCGTGTGCTGGCTACAAGTCCACAACCTCGGCCCGGTCATCGCGGATGAGCATCTTGGCAAACTGTTCGACCGCTTCTACCGCGTCGACCCGTCCCGCGCGGAGCCGGGAGACTCCGGCGGCTTGGGACTGGCGATCGTGCAGTCGATCATGCAATTGCATGGGGGGCGGGTGCGGGTGAGCAGTGATGCGCAGGGCACGGTTTTTGAGCTTGGATTTGTAACCAGTCGCTGATCGACCCGCACATGCCGCTTCATCTGAGCTAGACTCGTCCTGAATTGGCATCAAATACGATGCATATAATTTTAATTACGCTTTATTGCACTGCATATAATGCACTGGTGTGTCATGGAACAGTTGGGCGAACTGATCAGAACTCTGCGCAAAGCGCAAAAACTCTCGCAACAGGCGCTGGCGCAACGTTACGGCATGAGCCGCGCCACCATTTCGGGTATCGAAAACAATACGATTTCTGAAATTGGTCTGCGCAAAGTCGAGGCGATCCTCAACGGCTTTGGCTATGAGCTGACGGCGGTTCCCGTGAGAGCGCAACGCCCGACACTCGACGCGTTGCAGAAGGTCAATTTCCATGACTGAGCCGACAGATCGCTTGCACATCACCGTCGCTGATAGCCCTGTCGGAACGCTCGGTCGAGGGCAGCCGGGGATGGACAGTGTGTTCAGCTATCGCGAGGGCGCCATCGATGAAAATGCGGTGTCGCTGACAATGCCGACCCGGCTGGAGAGCTACGGCTGGGAGCGGGGCATTCATCCCGTTTTCGAAATGAATCTGCCGGAAGGCGCGTTACGCGATGAACTGGTTCGACGCTTCAGTAAGGCCGTCCGCGGTTTTGATGATTTCGCTTTGCTCGCTATTGTCGGACCGCATCAGTTGGGGCGGCTGGCGATTACCAGCGAGTCGGCAACCGAGCGTCAGCCCGAAACATCATTGGCTGAGCTTCTGGTGCATGACGGTGCCCAGGGACTGTTCGATGATTTGCTACAGAAGTACGGCCAATACTCCGGGGTTTCGGGTGTGCAGCCCAAAGTGCTGGTGCGCGATAGTGCGGCAGCAGTTGATCGCCTGACCCACCGAGGCTCCACACATCTGGTCAAAGCCTTCCGTCCCGAAGAGTTTCCCGAGCTGGCGACCAACGAGTACTTCTGTATGCGCGCCGCGGCGCTTAGCGGACTCGAAGTGCCAAAGTTTGAATTGAGTGAGCAGGGCAAGTTTCTGGTGGTCGAGCGTTTTGACCTGATTGAGCACGGCTATCTGGGTTTCGAGGACTTTTGTGTACTCAACGGCTGGCCTTCCAGAGCCAAATACGATGGTTCTTACGAAGGCGCTGCGCGACAGATCAAGGCCTTTGTTTCGCCTGCGTTGTTGAGTCAGGCGCTGGAAGCTTTTTTCAAGATCGTAGCGCTGTCAGCGGGACTGAAAAACGGCGATGCGCACCTGAAGAACTTCGGTGTGCTGTATGACCATTGTGGCGCGCAGGCCTCGATCCGGCTGGCCCCGGCATACGACATCATCACTACATCGGTTTACATCAGGAACGACAGCCTGGCCTTGCTGTTGGGCGGGTCGAAGGCATGGCCCAAGTACAAGGCGCTCATCCGCTTCGGCCGTACGGCGTGCAATCTGACGGAAGGCCGGTGCAATGAACTGCTGCAGCAGGTTGTTCATGGCATGCAGGCGGCGATGGCGGAAATGCTTGAGCATTGCCGAACCCATCAGTCGTTCGGCGAGGTGGGTGCGGCAATGATCGAGCAGTGGAAATCCGGGATTGAGCGCAGTCTGACCAAGGGTTGAGCGACCGATGTGCGCTCAACGCAACTGATCCCTAAACTG
This sequence comes from Pseudomonas sp. GW821-FHT09C09, assembly GCF_059418105.1. NCBI lineage: Bacteria > Pseudomonadati > Pseudomonadota > Gammaproteobacteria > Pseudomonadales > Pseudomonadaceae > Pseudomonas > Pseudomonas sp. GW821-FHT09C09. The sequence continues at coordinate 565,497 of NZ_JBWKPF010000004.1, read as the reverse complement.
CCCCGGCGTCATCCCCGTCCAGCGTTTGAACGCGCGGCTGAAGCTGCTGGTATCGGCAAACCCCAGCAGATAACTGACCTCACTCAGCGAGCATTGCGGATCCCGCAGGTGCAACAGCGCGAGGTTCTCGCGGCTTTCATTCAGCAGGGTGTCGAAGCGACAACCCTCGTCCGCCAGATGCCGTTGCAGGCTGCGCAGGCTCAGGTGCAGGGCCTGGGCGATGCGTTCGGCGCTGGGTTCGCCTTCGGGCAGTTGTTCTTCGATGGCGTCGCGCACCTTGCGCTCCCAGGTCAGCGGCTTGAGCTGGGCGAGGGTGCGTTTGAGCACGGCTTCGTTGTGCTCGGCCAGTTCCGGGTTGGCGTCGTCGAGGTGGCTGTCGAAGTCGGTGAGGGCGAATTCGATGCGGTCTTCTTCGGCTGAAAAATGCACCGGCGAGCGGAACACCTTGTGCCATTGATGCGCATCGGCCGGTTCCGGGCGGCGCAGGTACACCGCCAGTGGCGCGTAGTCGCGGCCGAGACGATTGCGGCAGGTGCGCACGTAGATCGCGGCAAAGGCGTCGATGGCTTCGAAGGCCGGGGCCGGGTTGTCGGCCGGGATTTTCAGGCGAAACCGGTAGCGGTCTTCGCTGCGGGTCAGCTCCAGTTCCAGCGCGTCGCTGACTACTTGGTGATAACGCACGATCCGCTCGAACACTTCCCGCAGGCTGCCGCTGGCCACCAACGCGTATCCCAGCGCGTGAAACGTCGTGGGGCTGACGAAACGCGACACGCGCAAACCGATCGCCGGATCGCCGCTGACCTGCACTGCGATTTCCCACAGACGCGTGGTGGCGGACAACGGATAGCGGGCGTTCGGGTCGTCCATCAGCTGCGGATCGAGCCCGGCCTGCTGGCACAGGGCAGTGCTGTCCAGCCCCAGCGCGTCGAGTTGCTTGCGCAGGGCACGGGTCCAGCTGGCGAGAGAAGTCGGTTCTTTCATGCTGATTGGCGCTTCCGGTCAACAGGTTGGCGTTCTCGGCTACCGCGTCCGGACCCTGCGCGGGGCAGGATGCGAACATCAATAACCAGAGGATGGAAGCATGGACCGTACTTCTGCAAGTCCCCAGCGACACAATGCTGCCCAGCGATCAGCGCATATTCGCGAAGTGGTGCTGGCCAATGGCGTCGAGCTGCGCGAGCGTTACCCGATTCTCAAGCATCAGGACGCCCTCGGTGCGGGGATTCTGGCGTTTGCCCTGGCCGGGATGATCGGCTCGGCGGCGCTCTACATCACTGGGCATATGGCGTGGTGGGCGTGCCTGTTGCTCAACGCGTTTTTCGCCTCGCTGACCCATGAGCTGGAGCACGACCTGATTCACAGTATGTATTTCCGCAAACAGCGCGTGCCGCACAACCTGATGATGGGCCTGGTGTGGCTGGCGCGGCCGAGCACGATCAACCCGTGGATCCGCCGTCATCTGCACCTCAATCACCACAAGGTCTCTGGCACTGAAACCGACATGGAAGAACGGGCGATCACCAACGGCGAGCCATGGGGTTTGGCGCGGTTGCTGATGGTCGGCGACAACGTGATGTCGGCATTCATCCGCATGCTGCGGGCCAAGACCTGGGCGCACAAGTTCAGCATCATCAAGCGTTCGCTGAAGGTCTACGCGCCGCTGGCGCTGGTGCATTGGGGCGCGTGGTATGTGTTCCTCGGGTTCCATGCGGCTAACGGCATCGCTTACCTGATGGGCTCGCCGATCGAATGGTCAGCGACCACGTTGTCGGTGATGCAAGTGATCGATATTGCCGCTGTGGTGATCATCGGCCCGAATGTGTTGCGCACGTTTTGCCTGCACTTCATCAGCTCGAACATGCATTACTACGGTGATGTGGAGCCGGGCAATGTGTTGCAGCAATGCCAGGTGCTGAATCCGTGGTGGCTGTGGCCGTTGCAGGCGTTCTGCTTCAACTTTGGCAGCAGTCACGGGATTCATCATTTTGTGGTGAAGGAGCCGTTTTACATTCGCCAGCTGACCGTGCCGGTGGCGCATAAAGTGATGCGGGAGATGGGCGTCCGGTTCAATGATTTCGGGACGTTCGGGCGGGCGAACAGGTTTGTTCGCAAGGAAGAAATCGTACAGAAAGAGGTGCAGACGGCTCAGGCTTGAAGGTATCCGAAGCTATCGCCGGCTAACCGGCGATAGCCCTGCATCAGCCACCCTCAATCCAGCTGAAACGGCGACTCGCTTAGAATCACCCCGGTCTCTTCCACATACCGCTGCCAATGCTCGATCAGCGCTTCAAGCTTTTGCGGCTGACTGGTCGCCAGGTCATGAACCTCCCCCGGGTCAGTCCCTAAATCATAAAGCTGCCAGGTCGCCGGCCCGACCGGACCGGGGATCCACACTGCCTTCCACTGCCCCTGCCGAATCGCCCGTCGCCCGAACAATTCCCAACCGGTGACGGTATGTTCGTCATGCACCTGCGCCGTCTCGCCGGACAGGAAACCCAACCACGATTTACCACGCAACGGCGCCACCGGTTTGCCGTGCCACTGTTTGCCCGGATGCCGCACGCCGGCCAGATCGAGGATGGTCGGCGTGATGTCCATCACTGTGCCGAAACCGTGGCTGATCTGCCCCTTCAGCGGCAACTGCGGATAGTGCAGCAGCGCCGGAACGCGAATCCCGCCCTCTGTAGTGAACGCCTTGAACAGGCGTGACGGCGCGGTCGCCACCTGCGCCCAGTTCGGCCCGTACCAGACGTAGGAATTGGCGCGGCCGATGTTGTCGAGGCTGTTGTCGTAATGCTGGCTCAGGTAGGTCACCAGCTCCGGGCCGAATTTCGGGAAGGCTTCCAGCAGCGCGCCTTCGGCACCGTTGTCGGACATGAACAGGATGAAGGTGTTGTCGAGCTGGCCCTGCTGGCGCAGATAGTCGACGACGCGGCCGATGTTCCAGTCCATGCGCTCGACCATCGCGGCGTAGACCTCCATCGCCCGTGCGGAAATCTGCTTTTGCTCATCGCTCAACGCAGCCCATTGCGCGGTCAGTTGGATCAAAGGATGCGGCTCGACATCCGGCTCGATCAGCCCCAGCGATTTGAGTTTTTCCAGACGCTCGAGGCGCAAGACTTCGGGGCCCGCATCGTAGCGGCCACGGTATTTTTCGACGATGTCGGCGGGAGCCTGCAACGGCCAGTGCGGTGCGGAAAACGGCAGGTAGGCGAAGAATGGCCGGCTCTGGTCGCGCTCCTTGAGGTACTGCAACAGCTTGTCGCCGAACGCGTCGGAGGAATAGAAATCCTTCGGCAGTTCGTCGATGAACGTGTCGTCCTCGATGTACAGCGCCGGGGTGGATTTCAGCAGGCCGGGCGTGTGTTCATCGTAGGTCGGTTCGAATCCGTAGTGGTTCGCCGCGCCGGGCAGCAGCGAGAACGAACGCTCGAAGCCACGGGCGTGGGGCGCCAGTTCAGCGGTCAGGCCCAGGTGCCATTTGCCGCTCATCAAGGTTTGGTAACCCGCTTCGCGCAGCAACTCCGGCAACGCGACGACACGGTCGTTCAGGTAACCCTCGTAACCCGGTTTGCCGATCAGTTCCGGGGTCAGCGTTTCGGCCATGGTGCCGATACCGGCGATGTGGTGATCGGTGCCGGTGAGCAGCATCGAGCGGGTCGGCGAGCAGGTCGGCGCAGTGTGAAAATCAGTCAGGCGCAGGCCATTGTTGGCCAGGGCATCGAGGTTCGGTGTGGCGATTTCGCCGCCGAAGGCACCGATGTCGGAGAAGCCGAGGTCATCGGCCAGAATCACCAGAAAGTTGGGACGTTGCGGCATCAACAGGCTCCTGTTCAGCAGGCAATGAACGACAGCGGCAGATCGCGGATCTGCACCGGTGCGCTCGGTTGGTAATGGTCGTCACTGGTCAGTTCGTGCAGCAGTTCTTCGCGCAACTGGTGGAAGTCGAAACTGCTGCGCTGGCGCGGATGGGGCAGGGCGATGTCCACCACCTGTTTGATCCGGCCGGGGCGCGGTTCCATGACCACCACGCGGTCAGCGAGAAAAATCGCTTCCTCGACATCGTGGGTGACCAGAATCGTGGTGATCTTTGCCCGCTCGCGAATCGCCAGCAGTTCGTCCTGCATCTGCTGGCGGGTCAGCGCATCGAGGGCGCCGAAAGGTTCGTCAAGCAGCAGGATTCGTGGGCTCGCCACCAGCCCGCGAGCAATCGCCACGCGCTGGGCCATGCCGCCGGAAAGTTGATGCGGATAGGCGCGGGTGAAGTCGCGCAGGCCCACCAGTTCGATGAAATCGTTGACGCGTTGCTGCTTTTCAGCGGCGCTCAGCGGCTCGTTGACCAGGCCCAGACCGATGTTGTCGGCCACCGTCAGCCACGGGAACAAACGGTGTTCCTGAAACACGATGCCGCGTTCGCCGCCGACGCCGCTGACGGCTTTGCCATCGACCGTGATCTGCCCGCGAAACTGCGTGTCGAGCCCCACCAGCAAGCGCAGCAAGGTGGACTTGCCGCAGCCGCTGGAGCCAACGATGGCGACGAACTCGCCCTCGGCGATGTCGAGGTTGAATTCGCGAATCGCCTCCAGTTCGAAACCGTCGACGTCGAAGGATTTGCCTACGTGGGTGAAGCTGACAATCGGTGCGTTCATGCGTGTCTCCAGCGGGTGGCGCGGATTTCCAGGCGTTGGCCAATGAGGTTGAGCAGGGCGCCGGTGAGGCCGACCAGCAGCATCCCGGCCATGATCAGATCCATGCGCAACAGTTGTTGGGCGCCAATCATCTGGCTGCCGATGCCGCCGTTGGACGGCATGAAATATTCGGCACCGATGGTGCCGAGCCAGGCGTAGATCAGGCTCAGTCGAAGGCCGGCGAAAATCCCCGGCGCGGCGCCCGGCAAAACCAGTCGGCGCAGGCGTTGAGCGAGGCTAAGGCGCAGTACCTGTGCGGCTTCGTTGAGTTGCGGCGAGAGGTTGGCGACGCTGCGTTGAGTCGCGACAAACAACGGAAAGAAAGCGGCGAGGGCGACAAACACCCACTTGGCCAATTCGCCCAGACCGAACCATGCGGTGAGCAGCGGCACCCAGGCGAAAATCGCGATCTGCCGCAGGGCGGCGAGTGTCGGGCCGAGCACGCGCTCGCTGGTACGCGACAGCCCCAGCACCAAGCCCAGCACGAGGCCGAGGCCGCCGCCAATCAACAGGCCGCCGAGTGTGCGGCCGAGGCTCAGGGCCATGCCGCTGATCAGCGTACCGTCGAGCAGGCCGTGTTTTGTGGCTTCCAACACGGCCAACGGGCTGACCAGAATGTTGGAGTCCACCCACTGCTGATCGACCGCCAGTTGCCACAGCGCAAACAACCCCAGCGGCAACAGCCACGGCTGCACGCGCTGCCAGCCTTCATAACGCGGGCCGCGACGAATTTCCGCCGTGGCCGGGTGCGGCCAGTGCACCAGTTTCCTGTCCAGCAGACCGATGCCGCGATCCATTGCCACGCCGATCAGGCCGATCACCACGATGCACACGAAGACGATATCGAGCATGAACAACTGACGCGCCCAGACCATCAGGTAACCGATGCCTTCGCTGGAGGCCAGCAGCTCGACGGCGAGCAATGAGGTCCAGCCCGCGGCCAGGGCCAGACGCACGCCGGCCATGAATGCGGGGAGGGCGGCGGGCAGCACCAATCGGCGGATCAACAGGCGTGGCGGCAAACGTAAAACAGCGGCGGCTTCGCGCAGTTTCGGTTGCGCATCGCGCACGCCGACCAGCGTGTGCAAGGTCACCGGCACTACGATGGCCTTGACCAGCACCACCAGTTTCAGCGTTTCGCCGATGCCGAAAAACACCATGAACAGCGGAATCCACGCCAGCGTCGGCACCTGGGCCAGACCCGCGAAGGTCGGGAAGATGAGGCGTTCGAGGCGACGGCTGAAGCCCAGTCCCGCACCGAGCACCGCACCGGCGGCAACGCCCGCCAACAAGCCCCAGAACAACCGTTGCAGGCTGATCCACAAGTGACTCCACAACTCGCCCTGGGACAGCTCGATCGCGCTGTTCCACACCAGCGATGGCGCCGGCAGGATCTGTTCGCTCATCCATTGATTGCGCGCCGCCAGCCACCACAGGGCGAACAGCCCGAGCGGCAAGATCCAGGGTAAAACGCGTTGGCTCAGGCTTGGCCAGGTGCGCCGGTTTTTCAACGGCGGTGCGGCCAGTGGCAGGCTGAGCAGGGATTCACGGGCCATGGGTGACCTCCGTTGTCGGGTTGGATCGTGTCAGCGGAATTAGCTGTGAACTAATCGTTATAAGTGAATTAAAAAATAATCATTTTGGAGATAAGCAGCGCCATTTAAGGCCTCCAGCCCTGCACGCATCCAATGCATTCGAAGAATATTTTCGATGCTCTCCATGCATACCGGCCTGCATGTCCCGACTTTGCTGGCTTAGCGTGAAAAGCTATAAAAATGTGCTTTTTAAGTATTTAAGTGCCGATATGGATTGCGCCTACTTTCGGCTCCTCAATGCCCGCCGTGATCAGGAGCCGCACCCATGAACCTTCCCTTCAAACGTGTCATCAGTCTGTTTGCCGCGCCGGCACTGGCGGGCCTGCTGGCGTTCTCTGCCCAGGCCGACGAGCTCAAGGAAATCAGGATTGCCGTGCCTGATCTGAGCGCGGGTACTCAACACAGCGGCGGGGGCATCGTGGACGTGCTGCGCGATCAGCAGATTTTCGAAAAGGCCTTCGCCGAGCAGGGCATCAAGATTCAGTGGAGCTTCTTCAAGGGCGCCGGCCCGGTGATCAACGAGGCGTTCGCCAACGGCCAGGTGGATCTGGCTTATCTGGGGGATCTGGCGGCCATCATCGGCAAGTCCAACGGGCTGGATACACGGCTGCTGAGTGCCAGCGCCCGGGGTGTGAAGCAATACCTCGGCGTGGTGCCGGGTTCGGGGATCAAGACGTTGCAGGATCTCAAGGGCAAGCGCGTGGCGATCTTCCGGGGCACCGCGACCCAGTTGTCATTCGATGCCGCGTTGGCCAGCGTGGGCCTGAGCGAGAAGGACGTGAAGGTGATCAACCTCGATTTCAACGCGGCGGTTGCCGCGCTGGCGGCGAAGCAGATCGATGCGTCGTGGGGCAGCTCCGGGCTGACAGCATTGCAAGCCAAGGGCCTGGCCGAGTTGCCCCTGAACACCAAGGATCTCGGTGGCGCCGGCAGTGTGCAGTCGGTGCTGGTGGGCACCGGCAAGTTTGTCGATGGACATCCGGAGGCCGTGGCGAAGCTGCTCAAGGCACAACAACAGGCAGTGGAGTGGCTGACCCAGGACAGCAACAAGGACGCTTACGTGCAGTTGGTTTCTGGGCTGGCGAGTTATCCGCCGGTGATCCTGACCCAGGATCTGAAGGATCAGAACCTGAGCGAAGTATTCCCGTCGACACTGGATCCGCTGTTCCTCGAAAACCTGCAGGGCAAGGTGGATCTGGCGGCGCAGCAGAAACTGATCCGCAAGCCGTTCAAGGTGAACGAGTGGGTGGCGCCTGAGCTGGCGGCTGCGAAGCTCTGAGTGATGGAGTCATTCCCGCGCAATGCGTGGGAATGACCCTCAAACCGCGATGCTGATCGCCTGTTTATCCACTGCCACCAACGTATCGATCATCGCCCGCGCCGCCGGTGACAGCCGGAATCCTGTGCGGCTCACAATCCCGCACCGCGCATTCATGCTCTCCAGGTTCTGTGGCAGGTTGCGCCAGTGCAGCAGCGCCAGCGAGCCCTGGGCGATGTCCTCGACAAACGCCTCTTCAGTGCCCACACCAATCGCGTTGGATTGCAGCACCACTTTCACCAGCGCCGGAAAATGTTCGGTCTCGATGGTCGGGGAAAAATCGATCCGGCCGCTGAGGTTCGCCAGCAGTTTGCGAATGCCCGGCGGGATCAGCGTGGTCGCCAGCGGGTAGTCAAACATGTCGTTGGTCGACAGGCTTTCCTTGGCCAGCAGCGGATGCCCCGGCCGGCAGAAAAACACCCCGCGCTTGGGCGTCAGCGGCTGGGTCTGAAAGTTCGGGTCGGATTCGAAATGGCGGATGTCGGCGATGAAGAATTCGATCTCCTCGCGGCTCAGCGCGCGGCTGAGCTTTTCCCAGTTATCCACCTGAAAACAGGTGCGCACTTTCGGGTGCGCATTGATGAATTGCGCCACCGCGTCCGGCACCAGTTTCACCGCCGGCGCCGGACCGCAACCGAAGTGCAGTTCGCCGGCGTCGAGCTTGGTCATCTGCGTCACTTCGGCGCTGAGCAATGCCGCGCCCTGCACCAGGGTCAGGGCGTGTTGCAGCACCACCTGGCCTTCGGGTGTCGGGCGCAGATCCTTGTTGCCGCGATCCACCAGCACACAGCCGAACTCCTGCTCCAGCCCCTGAATACTGCGGCTGAACGCCGGTTGAGTGATGCCCATGGCGTCGGCCGCGCGGACAAAACTGCGGTGTTCGTTGAGGGCGATGAAGTAGCGCAACTGGCGAAGATCCATATGCTTTTCCGGCATCCTAAAAATAGCTCGAAGGCATTTGCGACGAGGTTGCTTGAGGTTTTAAATGCAAGCTCTTATTCCGTCAACGAAGCATGTGAATATCTATTAGATGTAAATGGAATATAGATAGAGCGTTGTTTCGCTGCCGTTCAACCGCAAGCAGTCGATGAGGGTCTACCCATGAGCAATGCCGCACTCGCTGTAAAACCCGCTGTCCACGCGCTGGACATTCATCCGGTGGCCGGCCGTATCGGTGCCGAAATCCGTGGCGTGCACCTGTCCGGTGAACTGGATGCCGAGACGGTTGAAGCCATTCAACAGGCGCTGGTCCAGTACAAGGTCGTGTTCTTTCGTGAGCAGACCCAGCTCGACGATCAACGTCAGGAAGCCTTCGCTCATTTGCTCGGCGAGCCGGTGGCGCATCCGACCGTGCCGTCCCGTGAGGGCACCCGGTACCTGCTGGAACTGGACGGCGCCGAAGGGCAGCGCGCCAACTCCTGGCACACCGACGTGACCTTCGTCGATGCTTACCCGAAAGCCTCGATCCTGCGCTCGGTGGTGGCTCCGGCATTCGGTGGCGACACCCTGTGGGCCAACACGGCGACCGCGTACAACGAACTGCCGACCGAGCTGCGTGAGCTGGCGGACAAACTGGTGGCCGTGCACAGCAACGAATACGACTACGCCGGGGCGAAGCCGGACGTCTCGGCGGAGAAGCTTGAGCGCTATCGCAAGATCTTCACCTCGACGGTCTACGAGACTGAACATCCGGTGGTCCGCGTACACCCGATCAGCGGCGAAAAAAGCTTGCTGTTGGGGCATTTCGTCAAACGCATCAAGGGTTACTCCCAGGCTGATTCGGCGCACCTGTTCGGCTTGTTGCAGAGTCATGTGATTCGTCAGGAAAACACCGTGCGCTGGCGCTGGAAGGCCGGTGATGTGGCGATCTGGGATAACCGTTCGACGCAGCATTATGCGATTGATGATTACGGCACTCAGGATCGCGTGGTGCGTCGGGTGACGCTGAAAGGGGAGGTGCCGGTCGGGGCGAATGGGCAGCGTAGCCAGACCATCAAAGGTGCTGAAATCGTTGGTGTCTGATCGGGCCTCATCGCGAGCAAGCTCGCTCCCACAGGTTTGCGGTGTACACAAATCCTGTGGGAGCTGGCTTGCCAGCGATGCTTTTAATCACCAAACGCCAATCTGAACGAGCTTCTCAGTCTCCGGCTCGCCATAACGAAACCGCTGCCCACGCAAATCGATCTCCTGATGACTGATCGTCGTGCGCCGCTTCAACCCGCGCACCCACTCGAACAGATACGCCGCATGCTCCTCGCGCACCCCCGCATACGCGGGGTCGGCGCCCAGATCCTGCAGCTCCTGCGGATCGTTCAACAGGTCGAAAAGCTGCGGCCGGAAGCCGTCGTACGCCAGGTATTTCCAGCGTTCACTGCGCACCATGGTCATGCGGCAACGGTCGATCGGCTGGCCCAGTCGCTCCCGTGCCGGGGCCTGGAAGGCGTAGTCGTATTCGCTGATCGCATAGCGGCGCCAGTCAGGGTTTTCACCGTGCAGCAATGGAATCAACGAGCGACCTTCCAGTCGATGCTCCGCGCCCGTGACGCCCAGCGCTTCGAGAAAGGTCGGTACGCCGTCGATAGTTTCCGCCAAGCGTTCATCCACCGTGCCCCGTGTGACATCCGCCGCCGTGCGCGGGTCGCGCACGATCAATGGAACGCCCACCGCCTGCTCCAGCAAAAACTCCTTCTCGCCAAGCCAGTGATCCCCCAGAAAGTCGCCGTGATCGCTGGTGAACACGATCAGCGTGTCCTCCCAGCGTCCGTTGCTTTGCAGGAAATCGAACAGACGACCCAACTGATCATCGACCTGTTTGACCAGGCCCATGTACGTCGGGATCACGTTCAGTCGTACCGGGTCTTTGGAGAAGTTCAGGCTTTCCTCATGCTGGCGAAAGGCCTGATAGACCGGATGGTCGCTTGGAGAGGCATTACGTACCGGTTCGAGAATCGATTTCGTACTGTACAAAGTGTGGTACGGCGCCGGTACGATGTAGGGCCAGTGAGGTTTGATATAGGACAGGTGTAAAAACCACGGTTTTTCACCTTGCTCACCGATGAAGTCGATGGCTCGATTTGTAGTGTAGACAGTCTCTGAATGTTGCTCGGGAATTCGCGCCGGCAGACGGGCATGGCGCATTTTCCAGCCGCTGAGGATTTCGCCGTTGTCGCCTTCGGCCGCGTTGGCCCAGTCGTGCCAGGGGTTGCGCCCTTCCAAACCTTGCTCGCGCAGGTAATGGGTGTACGGCGCGGATTCGCGTTTGTCATCGAACAACGGGTCATCGGGGAAGATGCCGTCGTGGCGAAAGTACGGCTCGAAGCCGACTTCGTTCAGCACTTCGGCCTGGGCGCTTTCAGGGTTGATTGCCAGCCGCTGCAAGGCATCCACGTTGGCCGTGGCGTGGGTCTTGCCGACCAGCGCAGTACGAATGCCGTGGGGGCGCAGGTAATCGCCGATGGTCAGTTCTTCCAGCGGCAACGGCACGGCGTTCCACGCCACCTGATGGCTGCTGACATAACGCCCGGTGTAGGCCGACATCCGCGACGGCCCGCAGATCGTGCCCTGGGTGTAGGCGCGGCTGAAGCGCACGCCGGCGGCGGCCAGGCGATCAATGTTCGGGGTGTGCAAATGCGGGTGACCGTAGCAGGACAGGTAATCGCGGCGCAGTTGATCGCACATGATGTACAGCACGTTGCGCACGGGGTTTTGCGGGTTGGACATGGGGTTCACCAGTCAGAAAGACAGGCGAGGTTTTTCGCTTTCGGCGAGGGTGTTCGGCAAGTGCATTCGGGGAATGCTTGCCATGCATGAAACGCATGGGGTTAGACGGCGAGGTTTGCCAGTGAACACACCTCCTCTTCCACCGCATCGATCGCCTTGATTTGCTCGATCATCGCCTCGGCCAATGGCGACAACCGATACCCGGCGCGGCTGACAATTCCGTAGCGTGTGTAAAGCTCCTCGAGATCATCCGCCAACCCGTCGATCTTCAAGCACACCAACTCGCCACGGGCCTGATGCAGTGCATCCGAATAGGCACCGACGATGCCGATTGCATCCGAACGCAGCACCACGCCGAGCAGGCTGGCGCTGTTCTCGCACTCCACATTCGGGACGAAATCCGGCCGGCCACTGAGGTCGACGATGACCTTGCGCAGGTTTGGCGGACGAATGCTCACGGCCAGTGGATAGCTCATCAATTGCTCGGCCGTGACCCGATCAAGAGCGGCCAGCGGATGCCCGGCGCGACAGCAGAAATGCCATTTGCGCGGGCGCAATCGGTGGGTCAGATAATCCGGATCCGCCTCGAAGTGCCGAGTGTCGGCCACGAAGAATTCGAACTCTTCGCTCAGCAGCCGTTTGCTCAGGCTCTGCCAGTCATCGACCTGGTAATGCACCCGCGCTTTCGGATAGCGGCCGATGAAGCTGCCGATGGCTTGCGGGATCAATCCTGCCGCCGGCGCCGGGCCGCAACCGAAGCGCAATTCCCCCGCCTCCAGCCCGTTGAACTGGCTGATCTCGTTGGCCATTTGCTGTGCACCGCTGACCAGTCGCCGCGCGTGTTCAAGCAGCACCTGGCCCTGTTTGGTCGGCGGCAATTCCTTGCGCCCGCGATCCACCAACTGGCAACCGACGCTGTGTTCCAGCGCCTGAATGCTGCGGCTGAACGCCGACTGCGACAGGTTCACCGCCTGCGCGCCCGCGACGAAGCTGCGCTGTTCGGCGAGGGCGATGAAGTGTCTGAGCTGGCGCAAGTCGATATGCATTTTTCACATAAAAAATATCCGGGAAATGCATTGGATATGCATTAGGTCGACTCCTTATAAAGGCAATCTCTTATGCAGTAAATCTTTGTAAAAACATAAATAAATAACTTTAAAGAATATGCGACGCGAACAATGTCTGCGTGTTTTTTGACCAGGAGCAGCCCCATGAGTCCGTTGAACCTTGCTTCACCGCCGCCGCCACGACGGCTCAAACGTCTGCCTCTGGCCCTGTTGCTGGCGGGGAGTGCCAGTTGGACCCACGGCTACGCTGCGGAAACCGAAACCCCTGTGCCGGTACCGGCAGGCAAGACTGCGACCGCCACTTCGCAACTGGAAACCGTGACCGTCACCACTCGCCGTCGCGAAGAAAGTTCGCAGGATGTACCGACGCCGATGAGCGTGGTCAGCGGGCAGACCCTGGAGACGCAGCGGGTCTATCGCATCCAGGATCTGCAGCAACTGGTACCCAGCGTCAACGTCGCCTACATGCATGCGCGCCAGTCCAGCGTGTCGATTCGCGGCCTGGGTAACAACCCGGCCAGCGACGGTCTGGAAGGCAGTGTCGGCCTGTACATCGACAACGTTTATCTGGGCCGCCCGGGGATGGCGGTGTTCGACCTGATGGACATCGAACAGCTCGAAGTCCTGCGCGGGCCGCAGGGGACGTTGTTCGGCAAGAACACCACCGCCGGGGTGATCAACATCAGCACCCGAGCGCCGAGTTTCACCCCGGAGCGCAGCATCGAAACTTCGGTCGGCGAGGACGGTTACTTCCAGACCAAGGGCACGCTTTCCGGGCCGCTCAACGATCAACTGGCCGGCCGAATTTCCGCCTATCGCACCCGCAGCGACGGCGACATCAAAAACGAATTCAACGGCCATGACTTGAACGGCGGCTCTCGCGACGGCTTCCGTGCGCAGTTGCTGTTCAAGCCCAACGAGAATTTCAATCTGCGTTGGATTGGTGATTACAACGAAGAGGATTCCAGCGCCGGTACCCGCGTGCTGTACAACACCGGGCCGACCATTAACGGCGTCAACCTCTATCAGTCGCGGGCCAACGCCGCCGGCGCAACGCTGGTCAACGGCTCGCACCGCAAGGTCAATCTGGACAACGACCAGCACGTCACGGTGCATCAGGGCGGCACATCGGTGGAGGCTAACTGGACGCTGCCGAGCGACTTCACCCTGACGTCGATCAGCTCCTACCGCTTCTGGAATTTCACCCCGGCCAACGACGATGGCCTCAATGTCGCGGCAACCTACAACGCCGGTGTGTCGGTGGAGGACAAGCAGTACTCGCAGGAATTTCGCCTGGCGTCGCCCAAGGGCGAGTCCTTCGATTACGTGCTCGGCGCGTACTACTTCGGCTCAGATCTGGACAACAAATCCTTCGCCTATTACGGCCCCCAGGCCGACATCTGGAACGGCACGCCACGGGGCGCATTGGCCAACGTCGGCAGCGTCGGCCGCGGCCACATCCAGACCGACAGTTTTGCGCTGTTCGCCCAAGGCACCTGGCACCTGACTCCACGCCTGGATTTCACCGCCGGGGTGCGCGGCACCTATGAAGAGAAGAACGCCTGGGTCAATCGCGATGCGCCGGTCGGTGGCGCCACAGTTACCGGCGCCGCAGCCACTGCGCGACGTGGCCGGACCGGCGCCTACGATTCCGGCGATCTGAATCAGTACAGCTCCAGCCCGTCCGGCTTGCTCAACCTCAGCTATCGCATCACCGACGATTTGCTTGGCTACGCCACGTTGTCCCACGGCGAGAAATCCGGCGGGGTCAACCTCGTGGTGGGTTCGGCACCAACTGCCGGCGCCGACTCGCTGCTGATCGGCACCGAGCGAGCCAACAACGCCGAACTCGGTTTCAAAAGTACCCTGTGGGACCGCCGCCTGCAGCTCAACGCCAACCTGTTCTGGACCCAGGTCAACGCCTACCAGACCAACGCTTACGACGACGTCAACCGCGTGCAATACCTGACCAACGCCGGTTCCGTGCGCTCGCGCGGGGTGGAATTCGAAAGCACTGTGATCCCGTTGCGCGGCCTGACCCTGAACTTCAACGGCTCGTTCAACGACGTCAGCTACCTCTCGTACAAGGACGCGCCGTGCCCGCCGGAAGTCAGCCTGGCACCGGGCGCTCCGGCCTCTTGCGACCTCAGCGGTCATCAGGTCGTCGGCGCCTCGAAATGGATCGGCAACGCCAACGGCAAGTACGAATGGAATCTGGCCAACGGGCTGCAACCTTACGTCACCGGCAGCTACGCATTTCGCTCCAAAGCAGTGGGCACGGTCGAGGATTCCGACTACGGCCAGATCCCGAGTTACGCGGTGGTCAATCTCTCCACCGGCCTGCGCGGCGATTTCAATCAGGGCCAGTGGGACGTCTCGCTGTGGCTGAAAAACGCCTTCGACAAAACCTACTACACGACCCTGTGGACCGGCGGCAACGGCGGTTATGAAGGCCTGCTCGGCACGCCGCGCACCCTCGGCGTCACCGGTCGCTACGACTTCTGATCGATCCCTCAAGGAGCTGCATCATGTTGCGCATCAAAACCGCTTTACCGGTGTTGTTGTCCGGCGCAGTGCTCAGTGCAGGTGCGCTCGCCGCGCCCAGCGTCTACCCCACCGGCGTCACCCGATACGACCCGGCCAAGGCCTTCAATCAATATGTGATCTTCAGCGGTGCAGACAAGCAGACGCACCTGATCGACATGAATGGCAATGAAGTGAAGAACTGGCCGCAGGCCGGTTTCCCCTCGGCGATCATCGACCCGAAACTGGTCGGTGGCGAGCGCGGTCACGTCCTTCTGCAACTGAGTGAAAAGGATCCGGGCAAGCTCGGTTCTGCCGGCAATGGCCTGGGCAATCAGAGCATCGGCGAGCTGGACTGGGACGGCAAAGTCGTCTGGCAGTGGGGCGAGAAAGCGCCCGGTGGCGCGGCGCAACAACATCACGACCAGCGTCGCCTGAGCAACGGCAACACCGTGGTGCTGGCGAACAAGGTGCACAAGGTCAAAGGCTTCAAAGTGCCCGAGGTGATCGACGATGCGATCTATGAAGTCAGCCCCGCAGGCGAGGTGAAATGGCAGTGGCTGGCGTCGGATCACTTGAACGAATTCGGCTTCACTGCCGAGCAATTGAAGCTGGTGCGGGCCAGTGAAAATCCGGATTACCTGCACATCAACAACCTCAGCCTGGTCGGGCCGAACAAGTGGTTCGACGCCGGCGACAAACGCTTCAATCCGGACAACCTGCTGCTCGATTCACGCAACGCCAATTTCGTCGCGATCATCGACAAACACAGCGGCAAAGTGGTCTGGCGCCTGGGGCCGAACCTGCCGCTGGCCAACCCGAAAACCGCGCAGCAGATTCCACGTCCGGTGGACCAGTTCGTCGGTCAGCATGATGCGCACATCATCCCGGCCGGGCTGCCCGGCGCCGGCAATCTGCTGGTGTTCGACAACCAGGGTTCGGCGGGTTATCCGAACGTTACGCTGGGGCTGATTTCCGGTTCGCGGGTGCTGGAAATCGACCCGGTGAAAAATGAAATCGTCTGGCAGTACAGCGCGGCCAATTCGAAGCAGCCGGGGTGGGCGTTCTACAGCTCGTTCATCAGCAGTGCGCGGCGCTTGCCCAATGGCAACACGCTGATCGATGAGGGCATGAACGGGCGGTTTTTCCAGGTAACGGCCAGCGGCGAAAACGTCTGGGAATACGTCAGCCCTTATTTGGGCAAGGCGCCAGGTAGCGATGCGATCAGCAACTGGGTGTATCGAGCACTGCCTGTGAGTTATGACTGGGTACCGGTCGGAACGCCGCGTTCGGAGACGGCCGTGATTGCGCCTGCGATCGGTGTGCAACAGATCAATGCAAGCCGTTAGTTGAAAGGTGATTAAGGGGCTTCGAATTCGAAATAAGTTATGAGTGACATGAATAGTGCATATAGCCATATCGTTGAAAAGTCGCGTGGACAATAAGTGAATGGCGAACCATCCTGAGTCTCGTGAGTTTCCAGGAGGAAACTTGCTCTCATCGGAAGACACTTATCCAACGATAAAGGAAATCTCGTTATGTCGAGCATTAATGGCAACTATGTAAACGCTAACGCTGGCGCCAAACTGACGATTACCGATGGCAACGACTCCAACGGCACCTTCAGCGGAAAATTCAGCCAGAACGGCGTGAACTACGACATCGCGTACGGTCACTACCACTTCCAGAACAGTACCGGGCAGCCTACGATCATTACTTTCGCGGCTCTGAATGACGGCACTGGCTATCAGTCCTGGACCCTGTTCTCGCCGGATCACAACTACTCGAAAGTTCGTGCGGTGGGTTCGCGCACCAACTTTGACGGTGATGTAGTCGGTCTGGCCGGGGAGTTTGTGAAGCAATAAGAAATTCTGTAAGTCGAAGGCCGATGCATTAAACATGCATCGGCCTTTTTATTTGCCTCTTGAAAAGTTCGTCAACTATCACCTTGGTATTAGTTGTCACTGAATGCCGGGGCGTCGAAAACCCGATGCCTTGGATGAATACTTTTTATGCCGGGAAAGCATGTCGATTCCGGCGAATCGCTGGAAGCCTTGCGGGCCGTGGCTTTGGCGGAAATGACCGTTTCTTATATTCCATAAACATCTATTCATAACATGAAAGATTACTTTCGGAGATAAGCCTCTAGCCCAATGATTGACCCATCGATCACGCCGTGGGGGATTCAACAAGCGGCGCATCGGCTACGCGAAAAAACGCAAAGAGACCGCAGGGAGTAAATCAATGGGCAATGTCCAGACCGCCGCCAGTGCACAGGAGGTGCTGTGGCGCCAGGCGCCGAGCGGCGAGTTGGTCGATCTCGGCCGGCCCCATCGCGTGCCGTTGGGGCAACTGCGTTTGCAGCGCGCGCCCAAGGGCATTCTGAGCCGCCGCGAAACGATTCTGCTCGGCGTTCTGGCGCTGGTGGTGCATGGCGCGGTGATCTACTGGATCAATCAGCATCCGACACCGGCGCTGCCGATCGTGCCGCCGGAAATTCCACCGATGACTATCGAATTTTCGCGCCCGGCGCCACCGGCTCCACCTGTGGTTGTACCGCCACCACCGGCGCCAGTGGTCGAGCCTCCGCCGCCGGTGGAAGACGAATTGGCAACCAAGCCGCCACCAAAACCGAAGCCGATTCCCAAACCGAAACCGGTCGCCAAACCCGTACCGAAACCGGCACCCAAAGCCGTCGAGCAACCACCGGCTCCGCCACAACCGGCCGCTCCAGTCGCCGCGCCAGCGCCACCTGCACCACCAGCGCCTGCTCCGGTGACGCCGGCCTCGGCCAACGCCGCGTACCTGAAGAACCCGGCGCCGGAATATCCGTCGCTGGCCCAGCGTCGCGGTTGGGAAGGCACGGTGTTGCTGCGGGTGCACGTATTGGCCAGCGGCAAACCGGGTGAGATCCAGATTCAGAAAAGCAGTGGCCGGCAACAGCTCGACGACGCGGCGCTGGATGCCGTGAAGCGCTGGAGCTTCGTGCCGGCCAAGCAGGGTGATGTCGCCCAGGACGGCTGGGTCAGCGTGCCCATCGATTTCAAGATTCACTAAACCGAAACCAAATTCGCGCGAAATGTTTACACGAGGGAACACATCATGACGTTACTGGCATCTCCACTGGAATCCATCGAAAGCGCGGTGATCTGGCTGCTGGTGGTCTTCTCTGTCGCCACTTGGGGCCTGGCATTGCTCAAGGCTGTGCAGTTCGGCCGGTTGAAGGCGCAGGACCGCAAATTTCACAAGCGCTTCTGGGCGGCGTCGAGTCTGGACTCCGCCGCCGAGTTGAGCGAAACCCAGCCCGGCGCGGCAGCGCGGGTGGCACAGGCCGGTTATGCGGCGATTCAAGTGGGCGAGGCGCCGCAGGCCAATGACCTGAGCCAGGCGATCAACCATCAGGATCGCCTCGAACGTGCCTTGCGTCAGCAGATCGTCCGCGAGCGTCGTTCGCTGGAAACCGGTCTGGCGGTGGTTGCGAGTATTGGCAGCACCTCGCCGTTCATTGGCCTGTTCGGCACGGTGTGGGGAATCATGGAAGCGTTGAAAGGCATCAGCGCGGCAGGCTCGGCGAGCCTGGAAACGGTGGCCGGTCCCATCGGTGCAGCGCTGGTCGCCACCGGGGTGGGGATCGCGGTCGCGGTGCCGGCGGTGCTGGTTTACAACTACTTTTTGCGTCGTCTGAAACTGACGGCGGCGGACCTGGACGACTTTGCCCACGACTTCTACAGCCTGGCGCAAAAGAGCTCCTTCCGCGTGCTGATCCACCCGACCGCGCACAAGGCTGCGGCCCAGGGCAACGCAACAAAAGTGAAGGAGGCGTCCTGATATGGCCTTCTCCACGCAAGACAGCGACGAGGTGCTGAGCGAGATCAACGTGACGCCGCTGGTGGATGTGATGCTGGTGCTGCTGGTGGTGTTCATCGTCACCGCGCCGCTGCTGACCAACGCGATACCGATCAACCTGCCGAAGACCGAAGCGGTGGCGCCGGTCGAGCAGAAAGACCCGTTGGTGGTGAGCATCGACGGTGCTGGAAAACTGTTTATCAACAAGGACGAAATCCAGCCGGATCTGCTGGAGTTCAACCTCAAGTCGGCCAAGGCCAAGGACCCGGAAGTGCGCGTGCAATTGCAGGCGGACGACGGGGTGAATTACGGCGAAGTGGCGCGAGCCATGGCTTCGATTGAGCGGGCGGGCATCACCAAACTGTCGGTGATCACTGCACGATAAGGGTTTCACGTTTTTCCGGGGCCGTCTCCTTGGCAGGGTGCGGCCCCTTTTTTTGCTTGATACTTAATATTCTTTTCAGGTCTTAATAAATAGCTTCTTATTCCTTAACGAATATAAATCCCGTCCCTATACTCGACCAGGAACAGACACGACGCAGGAGAGCTCCCCCATGCGCAACGAATCAATCCGCTATCTGATTGTGCCGGGCTGGCAAGGATCGCCAGAAGATCATTGGCAAAGCCACTGGCAGAACAGCCTGCCGAACAGCGCGCGGGTGGAGCAGGCCGACTGGCTGACGCCGCGTCGTGAAGACTGGGTCGCCGCGCTGGCCGAGGCGATTGCCGCCGACAGCACACCGGTAATCCTGATCGCCCACAGTCTGGGTTGCATCACTGTGGCGCACTGGGCGGCCACCGCACCGCTGCAGCATTTGCGTCAGGTGCGTGGTGCACTGCTGGTGGCGCCGGCGGATGTGGAGCGTCCGGCTTGCGTGCCGGCACTGCGCAACTTTGCACCGATTCCGACTGACCTGCTGCCGTTCCCGAGCCAGGTCGTCAGCTCCGACAACGACGCCGCCGTCAGTGCGCCGCGTGCGCTGGAACTGGCGCGCAACTGGGGCGCCGAGGCGGGGATTCTCGCAGGTGCCGGTCATATCAACGTGAAGTCCGGGCATCAACGCTGGGAGCAGGGGTTCGCTTATTTGTATCGCCTGCAAAACCGCATGGAACATCACGCCCGGCGTCGCGCCTGACCCCTTTTATTTTTTCAACGCCCCCGTCTCCCGGCGATTTGGGGCGGGAGTCTGCCATGAGTTTCGAAACCTTCGGTCAGCCGTTGCTGACCTTTCCCGATGCGGAAAAAAGTCCCCTGAGCATTCGCGCAAAGGCGCTGGTGTTCGTCGATCCACGCTCGCGCCAGTTGCGCGAGGAAATGGCCCGGCTCGCACCGCGCTCGATCTCGGTGTTGATTCGCGGCGAGACCGGCACCGGCAAGGAATTGCTCGCCCGCCATATCCACCGCGCCAGTGATCGCAGCGGGTTGTTTGTCTCGGTCAATTGCGGCGCAATCAGCCCGACCTACGCCGATGCCGAGTTGTTCGGCTACGCCGCCGGTAGTTACAGCGGTTCGGCCAGCAGCCGTGCTGGCTGGTTCGGTTCGGCCAATGGCGGCACCTTGTATCTGGATGAAATCGGCGACCTGCCGCTGCCGATCCAGATCAAGTTGCTTTCCGCCCTGGAAAACCACGAAGTCACCCGGGTCGGTGCGCATCAGCCGAGCCCGGTGGACGTGCGACTGGTTGCTGCGACCAGCATCGATCTGGCGCAAGCGGTGGCGGCGGGGAAATTCCACGAGCGGCTTTATCACTATCTCAGCGAAGGGCATCTGGAACTGCCGGCGTTGCGGGCACGGGTCGGTGACATTCTGTCGTTGGCCGAGTATTTCCTCGGCATCTATAGCCAGCGCCTGGATCTGCCGGTGCCGCTGATCAGCGAAGCGGCGCAGGAGGTGCTGGAGCAGCACAGCTGGCCGGGCAACACCCGGGAGCTGGAAAACGTCATTCACTTTGCGCTGCTGGTGAGCACTGGCGATGAAATCCTGCCGGAGCACCTGAACCTGCCCGAGGTGTCTGGGTCGCTGGTTCAGATCGAACGTCAGGTGGCGAGCATTCGCGCCAAAGGGACTGCCGGGGAGCGTAAGGCATTGAAAGAATTACTGTTGTGCCTGAGCGAGGCGTTGTAACCATTTTGTTCAACATGAACGAAATGGAATATGAAGCTGAATAAACGTTATTGTCCGGGAATAAAAAATCCCGGTATTGTCCGACTCACGCCAGCAGTAGCACATCGCTGGCACACGTATTAATGCCGTCGTCGATGACGACCGTGATTTTCGACTAAGGACACTGCATGAAAAAGGTTCTGTTGTTTACCGCATTGGCGGCTGCTCTGACTGCTTCCCTGGCCCAGGCCGGCGAAAAACTGGTGGTCGCCGCGACCCCGGTTCCACACGCCGAGATCCTCGAGCTGATCAAACCGACTCTCGCCAAAGAAGGCGTGGATCTGGAAATCAAGGTCTTCACCGACTACGTGCAGCCGAACGTGCAGGTGGGCGAGAAGCGTCTGGACGCCAACTACTTCCAGACCCTGCCGTACCTGAACAGCTTCAACCAGGGCAAATACAAGGACGACAAGGCCAAGTACCTGGTGACCGTACAAGGCGTTCACGTTGAACCGTTCGGCGGTTACTCGAGCAAGTACAAGACCCTGGCTGAACTGCCGGACGGCGCCACCATCGCCATTCCGAACGAAGGCAGCAACAGCGGTCGTGCCCTGATCCTGCTGCAGAAGGCTGGCCTGATCGAGCTGAAAGATCCGAAAAACGCTCTGGCCACGCCGAAAGACATCGCCAAGAACCCGCACAACTTCAAGTTCAAGGAACTGGAGTCGGCCCTGCTGCCGCGTGTTCTGAAAGAAGTCGACCTGGACATGATCAACACCAACTACGCGCTGGAAGCCAAGTTGAACCCGACCAAGGACGCTCTGGTGATCGAAGGCGCGGATTCGCCATACGTGAACTTCCTGGTCGCCCGTGAGGACAACAAGAACAGCGACGCCATCAAGAAACTGGCCGCTGCCCTGACCAGCCCGGAAGTCAAAGCGTTCATCGAGAAGAAGTACAACGGCGCGGTATTGCCGGCGTTCTGATCTGACGCAGCAACACAACCCCTTCAGGTATGAAAACGCCGATGGCCAGTGATGGTCATCGGCGTTTTTGTGTGTGCAGGTGAGGGTGTCTTTAAGCTCAGGCTATCCCGGTCTTCAACGCCCGGCGCAACGCCACCAACAATTTCACGATTTCCTGCGGATCCAGTCGCTGCGGCACTTTTACGTCCATGTTCTCTTCCTTGTTATGGGTTCGGCCGGGGGAGTCTGGCCAAAAGCTGTTCGTCCTTGGAGGGCTTTTATGCAAAAAAGATCCGTCCTACAGCGCTGGGGACAATAGCCTTCCTCCTTCTTCCCGGCAAACCCGTCGATTAGTTTTTTGCGTGATATCAATATGCTTTAACGGTATTTAAATTCTTCTTTTTATACCTTTAAAGTCGGTGCCTGCAGGACAGCTACCCGCTGTCCATGGACTGCACCACCGTCGCTTACCGAGCGACGTCAGGATGTTTCATGACCTTCGATTACGCATTTATCCTCAGCACGTTGCCGGCGTTTCTCAAAGCGGTGGGCGTGACGCTGCAGGTCGGTTTGATCGCCATTGGTACCTCGTTGCTGGTCGCGCTGCTGAACGCGACGATTCTGGTGTTCCGCACGCCTTACCTGAAAAAACTGGTCGGGCTGTATGTGGAGCTGGCGCGCAACACGCCGCTGCTGATCCAGCTGTTCTTCGTCTACTTTGCGCTGCCGGCTCTGGGGATCAAGGTCTCCGGTTTCACCGCTGCGATTATCACCATGACGTTTCTCGGCGGTGCCTACCTCACCGAAGTGCTGCGTGCCGGTGTGGATGCGGTGCCCCAGGCGCAACTGGAATCGGGTCGCTCCATCGGTCTGTCCCACGGCCAGTTGCTGCGTTACGTGATCCTGCCGCAAGCGGGGATCCTCAGCCTGCCGTCGCTGTTCGCCAATTTCATTTTCCTGCTCAAGGAGACCACCGTGGTCTCGGCCGTGGCGGTGCCGGAGATTCTCTACACCACCAAAAGCTACATCGCGCTCTACTACAAAACCTACGAAATGCTCGCCGTGCTGACGCTGATCTGCGTGCTGTTGTTCCTGCCGCTGTCGCTGCTGTTGAGCCGTCTGGAAAGGAGGCTCCAGCATGGCCAGTTCGGGTCTTGAACTGCTCTGGGTGTCGTTGCCGCAACTGTCCAAAGGCGCCGGGCAAACCCTGTCGATCTCGTTCCTGAGCATCGCCATCAGCACCGTCGGCGGTGTGCTCTACGGCGTGCTGCGCACGCTCAACGTGACATGGCTGAACGCGGTATTGCGGATCTATCTGGAACTGTTCCGGGCGATTCCGGTGCTGGTCTGGTTGTACCTGCTGTTTTTCGGCCTGCCGATTTTCTTTGGCCTGAGCCTGCCGAGCTTCTGGTGCGCGGTGCTGGTGCTGTCATTGTGGGGCGCCAGCGAGGTCGGCGAAGTGGCGCGTGGTGCGCTGCATTCGTTGCCGCGCGGGCAGCGTGAGGCGGGGCTGTCGATCGGACTGAACGCGGCCCAGCTCTACGGCTACGTGCTGCTGCCCCAGGCGCTGAAACGCATGACGCCACCGACCATCAACGTCTACACGCGGATCATCAAGACCAGTTCGCTGGCGGTGCTGATCGGCGTGGTGGATGTGATCAAGGTCGGCCAGCAGATCATCGAGCGCACATACGAATCGGTGCTGATCTACGGCGCGCTGTTCCTGTTTTTCTTTTTCATCTGCTACCCGCTGTCGGCCGCCTCGCGCGTGCTGGAGCGGCGCTGGACGCAAGCATGAGCGCATTGATCGAGTTTCAGGGTTTCAACAAATTCTTCGGCGAACAGCAGGTGCTCAAGGGCATCGATCTGCAAGTGAAGTCCGGCGAAGTCATCGTCATCCTCGGCCCCAGCGGCTGCGGAAAAAGCACCCTGCTGCGTTGCCTCAACGGTCTGGAGGTTGCCCACGGCGGCAGTCTGAAATTCGCCGGCCGCGAACTGCTGGACAAGGCCACCGACTGGCGCGAAGTGCGTCAGCAGATCGGCATGGTGTTCCAGAGTTATCACCTGTTCCCGCACATGAGCGTGCTCGATAACTTGCTGCTCGGCCCGCTCAAGGTGCAGAAACGCGAACGCCGTGAAGCACAGCAACAAGCCGAAGCGTTGCTCGAACGCGTGGGCCTGTCGGACAAACGCGATGCCTTCCCGCGCCAGCTCTCCGGCGGCCAGCAGCAACGTATCGCCATCGTCCGTTCGTTGTGCATGAACCCCCGAGTCATGCTCTTCGACGAAGTCACCGCCGCCCTCGACCCGGAGATGGTCAAGGAGGTGCTGCAAGTGATTCAGGGCCTGGCCCGCGAAGGCATGACCCTGTTGATCGTCACCCACGAAATGGCCTTCGCCCGCGCGGTGGCCGACCGCATCGTGTTCATGGATGCCGGGCGCATCCTCGAACAGAACCCGCCCGAGCTTTTCTTTACGAACCCGCAAACCGCACGCGCGCAGCAGTTCCTGGAGAAGTTCTCCTACGTCGAAGCCCTGCCTTCAACGACTTCGTCCACAACGTCTCAAACCAAGGAACTGGAACTGCCATGAAAACTGCCAAAGCCCTGTTTGCTTTACCGCTGATCAGCCTCGCGCTGCTGGCCGGCTGCAACAAGACCGAAGAACCAGCCAAGCCGAAAGTCGCCAGCGAAAGCACCGCGCCGGCCGGTTACCTGGACAAGATCAAGGCTCGCGACAAACTGATCGTCGGCGTGTTCACCGACAAGCCGCCGTTCGGTTTCGTCAATGAAGCAGGGCGCTATGTCGGCTTCGATACCGACATCGGCCGGCAATTCGCCAAGGATCTGCTGGGCGACGAAAACAAGGTCGAGTTTGTGGCCGTGGAGCCGGCGAGCCGCATTCCGTTCCTGCAAAGCGACAAGGTCGATCTGATCCTCGCCAACATGACCGTGACCCCGGAGCGCAAGGAGGCGGTGGAGTTCACCAATCCGAACCTCAAGGTCGCGGTGCAGGCGTTGGTGCCGCAAGGCAGCGACGTGAAGAAGCTGGATGATCTGGCGACCCGCACCACCATCGTCACCACTGGCACCACCGCCGATATCTGGCTGACCAAGAACCACCCGGACTGGAAACTGCTGAAGTTCGAGAAAAACTCCGAGTCCCTGCAAGCCTTGGCCAACGGCCGTGGCGATGCCTACGCCCAGGACAATCTGGTGTTGTTCAGCTGGGCCAAGCAGAACCCGGGCTACCGCGTGCTGGATGAAAAACTCGGCGCCGAAGCCCCGATTGCACCGGCGGTGAAGAAGGGCAATATCGAATTGCGTGACTGGGTGAATACCGAACTGGCCAAGCTTGGGGAAGAGAAATACTTGCTCAAACTGTATGACCAATATGTGCGTAAAGAACTGAGCGATGACACCAAGCCTGAGAGTGTGATTGTCGAAGGCGGAAAGTGGCAGGGCTAATCAGGCCAATTCCACGCCGGCTCATCCAGCACCCTCTGCCCGACCACTCCCGTCTGGCCGAGGGTCTTTTCCAGCACGATGCAATTGCATTCCTCATCTTCCTGCAACGCCGAAATCAATCGCCGTGCATGTGAAACCACCCATACCTGACACTCCTGCGATGCGCGAATGATCAACCGCGCCAGCGCCGGCAACAGATCCGGATGCAGACTGGTTTCCGGTTCGTTCAGCACCATCAGCGAAGGCGGGCGCGGCGTCAGCAGCGCGGCGACCAGCAGCAGATAACGCAACGTGCCATCCGACAATTCCGCCGCCGACAATGGCCGCAACAAGCCCTCCTGAAAGAACTCGATGGCAAAGCGTCCGCCCGCCAGTGGCGCGATGTTCAGCCGTGCGCCGGGAAACGCGTCGCTGATCGCCGCCTGCAATGCCTCTGGATCACCGATCTCGATGATGGTGCGCAATGCCGCCGCCAGATCGCGGCCGTCGTGATGCAGCACCGGCGTGCGCGTGCCCAGTTGCGGCTGGCGCACCGGGGCGTCGGCGTCGCTGCGAAAGTGATCGTAGAAGCGCCAGCGGCGGATGAACTCGCGCATCTGGAACACTTCCGGCGAAGTGCGCAGGCTGCCGACCTGATCGAACAGGCTGTCGAAGTTCGGCGTGTGCTGCGCCAGCACGTCCCAGCTGCGACCGTCACGGGTGCGGATCATCGGCCCGTCGCGATCCACCAGCAGACTGGCCGGGCGATAGAGCGGCCCGGCCCAGATGCATTCCTTTTTGATTTCCGGGTCGAGGGAAAAGAATGAAAGGCTCGGTTCGGGCAAACCCAGCGCAATCGAATAGCTGAAATCTTCACCGGCAAAACCCAGCCTCAGACGTTTCACGCTCTGACGTACCGTGGACTGGATTGGCACTTCACCGTTGCGCATGCGCCGGCTGATGGTTTCCGGCCCGGCCCAGAACGTCGATTCCAGCCCGCCTTCGCGAGCCAGTGCATTGACCACGCCGCCCTGAGCGGTCTCCGCCAGCAGCCGCAGCGCCCGGTAAAGGTTGGATTTACCGCTGCCGTTGGGGCCGGTGATCAGGTTCAGCCGACCCAGCGGAATCACCAATTTATTGATCGAGCGGTAATTGGCCACCGCGAGGGTCTTGAGCATGAAAATCCTTCCTGGGTGCTCCGGAATCCGGGTCAGGATACCTGCTGCACATAAATGCATATATCGCCCGGACGAAGGTTGAACCCTGTTCTAAGCTCACAGTCGTATCGTCACTTGCACGTTCGTACACAGGAAGGAGTCTGCATGGCGAGTCCCGGATTGAAAACAGCCGCCCTGTTGGGCCTGCTCGCTTTGCTCGCCGCCTGCGGCGAAAAAAAGGCGCCCCAGGAGTATTTGCCGCGGGTCTTCGTGCAAGAGGTCAAGCCTGCGGACTTCGCGGCATCCGTGACCCTTACCGGCGACGTTCAGGCGCGGGTGCAGACCGAATTGTCGTTCCGGGTCGGCGGCAAGATCATCCAGCGCATGGTCGATGTCGGTGACCGTGTCTCGGCCAAACAAGTGCTGGCCAAACTCGATCCCAAGGACTTGCAGACCAACGTCGATTCCGCCCAGGCCCAGGTGCTGGCCGAGCAGGCGCGGGTCAAACAGAGCGCTGCCGCGTTCGTCCGCCAGCAAAAACTGTTGCCCAAGGGCTACACCAGCCAGAGCGAATACGATTCCGCGCAAGCGGCATTGCGCAGCAGCCAGAGTGCGTTGAGCGCGGCCCAGGCGCAGTTGGCCAACGCCAAGGATCAACTGAGTTACACCGCACTGATCGCCGATGCGCCGGGCATCATCACCCAGCGTCAGGCCGAGGTCGGTCAGGTGGTGCAGGCTACGGCGCCGATCTTCAGCCTAGCCCGGGACGGCGATCGCGACGCGGTGTTCAACGTGTACGAATCCCTTTTGGCAGAGCGGCCGGCCGAGCGTTCGATCGTCGTCAGCCTGCTCGACAACCCCGCCATCAAGACCACCGGCACCGTGCGTGAAATCACCCCGGCAGTGTCGGCGCAGTCCGGCACGGTGCAGGTCAAGGTCACCCTCGACAGCCTGCCCCAGGGCATGCAGCTCGGTTCGGTGGTCAGTGCCACCGCCAAGGGCAGCGGCAAATCGGCGGTGGAATTGCCGTGGTCGGCCCTGACCAAGAACATCAGTGAACCCGCCGTATGGATGGTGGACGACAAGGGTGAGGCGCAACTGCACAACGTCACCGTCGGCCGCTACCTGACCGGGCACGTGATCATCAGCGAAGGGCTCAAGGGCGGCGAAAAAGTCATCGTTGCCGGTGGGCAGCTGCTGCATCCGGGGATGAAAGTCGAGATCGCCGAGAACACCTACAAGGAACTGCAACCGGGAGCACAGCCATGAAGCCTTTGTGGGTGATGTCTGTCGGGCTGCTGCTGGTTGCCTGTTCCAAGAGCGAGCCACCGCCCGAACCGGTGCGGCCGGTGTTGTCGATCAAGGTCGAAGCACTGAACGAGGAAACCCTCGGTCGTTTCGCCGGCAGCATTCAGGCGCGCTACGAGAGCAACACCGGTTTCCGTGTCGGCGGGCGCATTGCCAGCCGTAACGTCGACGTGGGGGCCGAGGTGGAGAAGGGCACCTTGCTCGCCACCCTCGACCCGTCCGACCAGCAGAACCAGCTGCGTTCGGCCCAGGGCGATCTGGCGAAAGTCGAGGCGCAACTGATCAACGCCCAGGCCAATGCCCGGCGTCAGCAGGCGCTGTTTGATCGCGGGGTCGGCGCCCAGGCGCAACTGGACATTGCCACCACTGATCTGAAGACCACCCAGGCGTCCCTCGACCAGGCGCGGGCGGCAGTCAACCAGAGCAAGGATCAGCTCGGCTATACCGAACTGCGCTCCGACCACAAAGCCGTAGTCACCGCGTGGAACGCCGAGGCCGGGCAAGTGGTGACGGCCGGCCAGCAAGTGGTGACGCTGGCGCAACCGGACATCAAGGAAGCGGTGATCGATCTGCCGGACACGCTGGTCGATCAGATTCCCAGCGACGTGGTGTTTCTGGTGGCCGCACAACTCGATCCGAGTATCAACACCACCGCCGTCATCCGTGAAATCGAACCTCAGGCGCAAAGCGCCACGCGCACCCGACGCGCACGCCTGACCCTGGCCAGCACTCCACCGGGCTTCCGTCTCGGTACGGCGATCAGCGTGACCCTCAGTTCGGCGATCAAACCGCGAATCGAATTGCCTGCGACAGCCTTGCAGGAGGCCGACGGCAAAACCCGGATCTGGGTGATCGACCCGCAAAGCAAAACCGTTGCCCCGCGTGACGTCAGCGTGACCAGCCGCACCGACAGCACCGTGGTGCTGGCCGGCGGGGTCAAGTCCGGCGAGCGTGTGGTCAGCGCCGGCGTCAACAGCCTCAAACCCGGACAAGCCGTGAAACTCGACGAGGACAGTCAATGAAAGGGTCTTTCAATCTCTCCGAATGGGCCCTCAAGCATCAGTCGTTCGTCTGGTACCTGATGTTCGTCGGGCTGCTGATGGGGGTGTTCTCGTACTTCAATCTGGGGCGCGAGGAAGACCCGTCGTTCACCATCAAGACCATGGTGATCCAGACCAAATGGCCGGGCGCGACCCAGGAGGAAACGCTCAAACAGGTCACCGACCGCATCGAGAAAAAACTCGAGGAACTCGACTCCCTCGACTATGTGAAAAGCTACACGCGACCCGGCGAATCCACGGTCTACGTGTATCTGCGCGACACCACCAGCGCCAAGGACATCCCGGAAATCTGGTACCAGGTGCGCAAAAAGATCGACGACATTCGCGGCCAGTTTCCCCAGGGGATTCAGGGGCCGGGATTCAACGACGAGTTCGGTGACGTGTTCGGCTCGGTCTATGCGTTCACCGCCGACGGCCTGACGATGCGGCAACTGCGCGATTATGTGGAACAGGCGCGCGCCGAGATTCGCAACGTGCCGGGGTTGGGCAAGATCGAGATGGTCGGCCAGCAGGATGAAGTGATCTACCTGAACTTCTCCACTCGCAAATTGGCGGCGCTGGGCATCGATCAACGGCAAGTGGTGCAAAGCCTGCAATCGCAGAACGCCGTGACCCCGGCGGGTGTGATCGAGGCCGGGCCCGAGCGGATTTCGGTGAGGACGTCCGGGCAGTTTGCCTCGGAAAAGGACCTGGCCGAGGTCAATCTCAAACTCAATGACCGCTTCTATCGTCTGGCCGATATCGCTGAAATCAGCCGGGGTTACGTCGACCCGGCGACTCCGGAATTCCGCTTCGACGGCAAGCCGGCCATCGGCCTGGCAATCGCCATGCAGAAGGGCGGCAACGTCCAGGCCTTCGGTAAGGCGCTGCACGCGCGCATCGATCAACTGACCGCCGACTTGCCGGTGGGCGTCGGCGTGCACACCGTTTCCGATCAGGCAGTGGTGGTGGAAGAAGCCGTCGGTGGCTTCACCAGTGCGCTGTTCGAAGCGGTGGTCATCGTGCTGGTGGTGAGCTTTATCAGCCTCGGTGTGCGGGCCGGGCTGGTGGTGGCGTGCTCGATCCCGTTGGTGCTGGCCATGGTGTTCGTGTACATGGAGTACAGCGGCATCACCATGCAGCGGATTTCCCTCGGAGCACTGATCATTGCCCTCGGGCTGCTGGTGGACGACGCGATGATCACCGTGGAAATGATGGTCACGCGCCTGGAAATGGGCGAGACCAAGGAGCAGGCGGCGACGTTCGCCTACACCTCCACGGCGTTCCCGATGCTCACCGGTACGCTGGTGACCGTGGCCGGTTTTGTGCCCATCGGACTCAACGCCAGCTCCGCCGGTGAGTACACCTACACGTTGTTTGCGGTGATCGCGGTGGCGATGATCGTGTCGTGGATCGTGGCGGTGTTCTTCGCGCCGGTGATCGGCGTGCACATTCTCAGCACCAACGTGAAGCCCCACGAAGCGGAGCCGGGGCGTATCGGGCGAGCGTTCAATCACGGTTTGTTGTGGTCGATGCGCAACCGCTGGTGGTGCATCGGCATCACCGTGCTGTGCTTCGTGCTCTCGGTGTTTTGCATGCGCTTTGTACAGAACCAGTTTTTCCCGTCTTCAGATCGCCCGGAAATTCTGGTCGACCTGAACCTGCCGCAAAACGCCTCGATCGATGAAACCCGCAAGGCGGTCGACAAGCTCGAAGCCACGCTCAAGGGCGACCCGGATATCGTGCGCTGGAGCACCTACATCGGTCAGGGTGCGATCCGTTTCTACTTGCCGCTGGATCAGCAACTGCAGAACCCTTACTACGCGCAACTGGTGATCGTCAGCAAAGACTTCAAGGCCCGCGAAGCCTTGAGCCAGCGCCTGCGTGATCGCCTGCGCAAGGATTTCGTCGGCATCGGCAGCTACGTGCAGGCCCTGGAAATGGGCCCGCCGGTGGGTCGTCCGATCCAGTACCGGGTCAGCGGCAAGGACATCGATCAGGTGCGCAAACACGCCATCGACCTGGCCACCGAACTGGACAAGAGCCCGCACATCGGCGAGATCATTTACGACTGGAACGAGCCCGGCAAAGTCCTGCGCATCGACATCGCTCAGGACAAGGCGCGTCAGCTCGGCCTGTCCTCGGAGGATGTGGCCAACCTGATGAACAGCATCGTCAGTGGCTCGCCGCTGACTCAGGTCGATGACGATATCTACTTGGTCAATGTGGTCGGGCGTGCGGTGGATTCCGAGCGCGGCACACCGGAAACCCTGCAGAATCTGCAGATCGTCACGCCCAATGGCACGTCGATTCCGCTGCTGGCCTTCGCCACCGTGCGCTATGAACTGGAGCAGCCGCTGGTGTGGCGTCGCGACCGCTTGCCGACCATCACCATCAAGGCTTCGGTGCGCGATGAAATCCAGCCGACCGATCTGGTGAAAGTCCTCAAGCCGACCATCGATGACTTCGCCGCCAAACTGCCGGTGGGCTACAAGGTCGCCACCGGCGGTACGGTCGAAGAGAGCGGCAAGGCCCAAGGGCCGATTGCCAAGGTCTTGCCGCTGATGCTGTTCCTGATGGCGACCTTCCTGATGATCCAGCTGCACAGCGTGCAGAAGCTGTTCCTGGTGGCCAGTGTTGCGCCGCTGGGGCTGATCGGCGTGGTGCTGGCGCTGGTGCCGACCGGTACGCCGATGGGCTTCGTGGCGATCCTCGGGATTCTGGCGCTGATCGGCATCATCATCCGCAACTCGGTGATCCTCGTGACGCAAATCGAGGAGTTCGAGCACAAGGGCTACTCGCCCTGGGATGCGGTGGTGGAAGCCACCGAGCACCGACGCCGGCCGATTCTGCTGACTGCTGCGGCGGCGAGCATGGGCATGATCCCGATCGCCCGGGAAGTGTTCTGGGGGCCGATGGCCTACGCGATGATCGGCGGGATTGTGGTGGCGACATTGCTGACGCTGCTGTTCCTGCCGGCGCTGTATGTGGCCTGGTACAAGATTCGCGAGCCGAAGAAAAACTAGATCAAAAGCTTCCCTCACCCTTGGGTGAGGGAAGTCAGATCTTGCGCCAGACACTCGCCAGCCACGGCTGCTGCTCCCGCGGCAGCCCCGCCGGCCGGTAGTAATGCTCAAGTTCCACGAACCCTGCCGCCGTCAGCAATCCGCGCCACGCCTCCAGATCGTGATACGAGCCATAACGCGGCCCGTTCCAGCCTTCACGGTTGTCCCCGCGTGGATTGGAGCTGAACAGCACGCCGCCCGGTTTCAGTGTCCCGTGCAACTGCTTCAAAACCCGTGGCAACTCCTGCAACGGCACATGAAACAGCACCGCGTTGGCGAAGATCCCGTCGAAGCGCTCTGCCGGCAGATCCAGCTTCAGAAAATCCTGGCACCACACTTCACAGCCACTGTCCTCCCGGGCCATCTGCGCGAATTTTTCCGCACCATCGAGGCCGACGGCGACGTGACCCAAACGGGTGAAGGTCTGCAAATCCCGGCCCGGCCCGCAGCCGAAGTCGAGAATGGAAAACGGCGCTTCAGCCTGAATATGCCGCAGCAGGGCGTCGATGTTCTGGCTGACATCATGGTCGCGGGTGCCTTCACGAAAATCCTCGGCCACCGAGTTGTAGTGGCCGAGGGTAGTGGAGGTGATCTGTTCCAGATCGATAGGCGTCTGTTTCATGGTCGGACTGCGCTGGCAAAGGATGTTGCCGACTATACGCCATGCAATTCAGCGCTTGTTCAACCCTCGCGCCAGACGGTCGCCGCCCAGTTGAATCACCGCCACCAGCGCCACCAGCAGTACGATCACGGTCAGCATGATCTGGCTGTCAAAGCGCTGATAGCCGTAGCGATAGGCGATGTCGCCCAGACCGCCGGCACCAATCGCTCCGGCCATCGCCGATGAGTTGATCATCGTCACCAGCGTAATGGTGAACCCGCCAACGATGCCCGGCAGCGCTTCGGGCAACAACACGTGCCAGACGATATGCCAGCGCCGGCAGCCCATGGCTTGCGCGGCTTCGATCAAGCCGTGGTCGACTTCGCGCAGGCTCACTTCGGCAATCCGCGCAAAAAACGGCGTGGCCGCGATGGTCAACGGTACGACCGCCGCCCACACACCGTATGTGGTGCCGACGATCAGCCGGGTGAACGGAATCAGCGCAACCATCAAAATCAGGAACGGAATCGAGCGAAACAGATTCACGAACGCACCCAGAGCACGATTCAGCACCGGTGCTTCGTAGATGCCGCCCTTGTCGCTGGTGACCAGAATCACCGCCATGGGAATCCCGGCGAGCAATGCAATCAGCGATGACACGCCGACCATCAGAAACGTATCGATAAAACCCTGCAGCAAGCGATCAAACCACATAACCCAACACCTCCGTGCGTTGTGCCCACTGGCTGGCACGCTGACGCAGTTCCTCGGCGTTCAGCTTCGAGCCTGCCACCGCCAGCAACAGTTGCCCGAGCGCGTGGCCCTGAATCCGTTCCACGCCGCCCTGGAGCAATTTCACCCGACCACCGAGGGCGGCGAACAGTGCGGCCAGATCCGGTTCGTCCTGCTGGCTGCCGGTGAACTGCAAGCGCAGCACCACGGACGCGTCGGACGACGACGGTTGTGCCTGCAAACGGTTTTGCAACTCTTCGGGCAAGGCGTGTTGCAGCGGTGCGAGCAAGGTCTGGCTGACCTCGTGTTGCGGGTTGCCGAACACTTCCCAGACCGGGCCTTGCTCGACGACGCGGCCATGTTCCAGCACGACGACGCGGTCGCAGATTTCCCGGATAACCGCCATCTCGTGAGTGATCAGCACGATGGTCAGGCCCAGGCGTTTGTTGATCTCGCGCAGCAGGCCGAGGATCGACTGAGTGGTTTCCGGATCCAGCGCCGAAGTGGCCTCGTCGCACAGCAGAATGTCCGGGTCGTGCACCAGTGCGCGGGCAATGCCGACGCGCTGTTTCTGCCCGCCGGACAATTGCGCCGGATAGGCCTTGTGCTTGGCCTGCAGGCCCACCAGTTCCAGCAGTTCGCGAACCTTTTTCTCCCGCTGCTCCTTCGGAACGCCGGCGACTTTCAGCGGCAGTTCGACGTTCTGCCACACCGTTTTTGCCGACATCAGGTTGAAGTGCTGGAAGATCATGCCGATCCGCCGACGCAGGGCGACGAGGCGATCCTCGTCGAACTCGCCGATGTCCACCTGATCGATCAGCACCCGGCCCGAGGTCGGTTGTTCGAGGCGATTGATGGTGCGGATCAGCGACGATTTGCCGGCGCCGCTGCGGCCGATGATGCCGAACACTTCACCGCGCTGGATCGCCAGGTCGATGCCTTGCAGGGCGGCGACCGGGCCTTGTTTGCCGTCGTAGGTTTTGCCGAGCCCGACGAAACGCACATGGGCGCGGTTCAGCTCGGGATGCAGTTCGGTGCGCTGTGCCAGCGCGGGTGGCTCTGGAAGATCCAGTCGCCGCTGAATGGCAGCGGTCATCCTCAGCTTTCCCAACCGGCCTGGTACAGCTTGCCGTGGGCCTTGTCCAGCGCGGCGCGAACGGCCGGCGAATGCTGGTAGATGTCGACGAACTTGATCAGGCGCGGATCGGTTTTGCTCTTCGGCTGGATCACGAACTGAATCACGTATTCCTTGTGGTCGAGGCCGTCGAACAGCAACGCAGAGCCTGCATCGAAGGTCTTCGCCAGACGGATGTAGGCCGGGTAGCCCTGGACCAGATCGGCGTCATCGTAGGCGCGTACCAGTTGCACGGCTTCGACTTGCAGGATCTTGATCTTCTTCGGGTTGGCGACGATATCGTCTTCGGTGGCCTTGTAGCCGACGCCCGGTTTCAGGGTGATCAGACCGGCCTTGGCCAGCAGTTGCAGGCCGCGTCCGCTGTTGATCGGGTCGTTGGCGATGGCGACGCTGGCGCCCTCAGGCAACTCGTCGAAGCTTTTGTATTTCTTCGAGTACAGGCCGACGTTGTTGATGATCCCCGGAGCGAACGGCACCAGGTCGAAACCGGAGGCGGCCTTGGCGTTTTCCAGGAACGGGATGTGCTGGAAGTAGTTCACGTCGATGTCGCCGGCGGCGAGGCTGACGTTTGGTGCGATCCAGTCGGTGAACTCCACCAGCTCGACTTTCAGGCCTTGTTTGGAGGCCTCTTCGACGGCGGCTTCCAGTGGAATCGCGAACGCGGCGGTGGTGCCGATTTTCAACGGCGCGTCGGCGGCGAAAACGGCTGAGCTGAACAGGCCGAAGGCCAGGGCCAGTGCTTTGACTGGGTGGGACAGGAGCTTCTTGGTCATGGTGGTTTTCCAGTCAGTGCGAGGAGGTGTGTCGGTAGTGGGCGCCGGTGTGTTGCTGCGGCAGATGCGCTTCGCCGTGAAAGAGTTTTTCCCGCAGGCTGCCGGTGTCGTACGCGGTCTTGTACGAGCCGCGCCGTTGCAGTTCCGGAATCACCAGGTCGATGAAATCCACATAGCTTTCCGGGGTGACGATGCGGGTCAGGTTGAAGCCGTCGAGGCCGGTTTCGGCGATCCACGATTCCAGCTCATCCGCCACTTGCTGCGGCGAGCCGACCACAGTGATGTAGCGCCCGCCGAGGGCGTGCTGGTCGAGCAATTTGCGTCGGGTCCAGTCGTTGTTCTGCAGGTTTTTGGTGGCGGACTGGATTGCGTTGCTCTTCACGTACTGGATAGGCTCGTCGATTTCGTACTGTGAAAAATCGATCCCGGTGGACGCCGAAAAATGCGCCACGCCTGCTTCGGCGCTGGCGTAGCTGAGGTACTCGGCGTGTTTGGCCCAGGCCGCTTCCTCGGTCTCGCCGACGATCACATTGAGGCCCATGAACACCTTGATGTCTTCGGGATTGCGACCTGCCTCGACGGCGCTGGCGCGGACCTTGTCCACCTGCACTTTGGTCGACGGCTTGTTCTGACCGCTGATGAATACGCACTCGGCATGACGCCCGGCGAACAGCAGACCGCGATCCGAACTGCCGGCCTGGAACAGCACCGGCGTGCGCTGCGGTGACGGCTCGCACAGGTGATAACCCTCGACCTGGTAGAACTCGCCCTTGTGCTCGACCTTGTGCACCTTGTCCGGCTGCGCGTAGATCCGCTGCTGTGGGTCGTTGAGCACCGCACCGTTTTCCCAGCTGCCTTCCCAGAGTTTGTAGAGCACTTCGAGGTACTCGTCGGCCTGGTCGTAACGCCGGTCATGCTCGACCTGTTCGCTCAGGCCCATGGCCTTGGCGGCGCTGTCCAGATAACCGGTGACGATGTTCCAGCCCACCCTTCCACGGCTCAGGTGATCGAGGGTCGACATGCGCCGGGCGAACAGATACGGCGGCTCGTAGGTGAGGTTGGCGGTCAGACCGAAACCCAGGTTTTTCGTCACCGCGGACATCGCCGACACCAGCAACAGCGGATCGTTGACCGGCAGCTGGATCGACTCTTTCAGGGTGACGTCCACCGAGTTCTGGTAGACGTCGTACACGCCGACGATGTCGGCGATGAACAGCCCGTCGAACAGCCCGCGTTCCAGCAGTTGCGCCAGTTCGGTCCAGTACTCGATGGTCTTGTATCGGGTCGAGGTGTCCCGTGGATGCGTCCACAGCCCGTGGTTGATGTGGCCGATGCAGTTCATGTTGAACGCATTGAGCAGGATCTTTTTCTTGCTCATCAGATGGTCCCTCGCAACGGAGGGTTTTCATCGTTGAGGTAGTAATTGCCCACCGCGTGATATTTCCAACGCACCGGGTCGTGCAGGGTGTGCACCCGGGCGTTGCGCCAGTGGCGGTCGAGGCCGTGTTCGATCAGGGTGGCCTGGCTGCCGGCCAGTTCGAACAGGGTGCTGCCGGCGGCCAGGGAGATTTCGGTGCTGATCGCCCGTGCTTCGGCGACGGCAATCGAGGCTGCTGCAACCGTCTCGGCGTTGGTCTCGGCCTGGGCTGCATCGAGGAATTCGCCGGCACGTTCGAGCAGGGCTTCGGTGGCGTGCAGGCGAATGCTCAGGTGGCCGAAGCTCTTGAGCGTCAGCGGATCTTCGGTGGCCTTGTCGTTACCCGAATCGATCCACGGCCGGGTCTTGCTGCGCACGAAGTGCAACGCATCTTCGTAGGCGGCGCGGGCGATGCCGGTGTCGATGGCGGCGTGAAGGATCTGCGCCAGCGGGCCGACGGTGGTCGGACGCTCGAAAGCGCTCTGGAACGGGATGACATCTTCGGTGGCGACATACACATCTTCGAACACCACCGAGCCACTGCCGGTGGTGCGTTGGCCGAAGCCGCTCCAGTCGTCGATCACGGTCAGGCCTTTGCTGTCACGCGGGACGAAGGCCAGTTGCTGCACGCCGTGTTCATCGACCACCGAGGTCGGGATGCGCTGCGCGTAAATCGCACCGGTCGCATAGAACTTGCGACCGTTGATGCGATAGCCGCTGCCGTCGCGTTTGAGGCTGGTGACCCGGTCGTGGGCAGTCTTGGTGCCCAGTTCTGCCAAGGCGTTGCCGAAGCGCTGACCGGCGAGGACTTCGGCGTACAGACGTTGTTTTTGCTCGTGGCTGCCATTCACCCGGAGCACTTCGAGGGCATAGAAATGGTTCTGCGGAATCTGCCCCAGCGAGCCATCGGCCCGGGCGATCAGGGCGATGACCTTGGCCAGGGTCACGTTGGACACGCCGGCACCGCCGTACTCTTTCGGAACGCTGATGCCCCACAGGCCGGAGCGGGAAAACACGTCGAGTTCCGGTAGCGGCAGGCGGCGTTCGCGGTCGCGCAGGTTGCTGTCGCGCTGGAAATCTTCGGCCAGGTCGCTGGCGACGATCAGGGCTTGCTCGTCGCTGGTGATGACCGCGACGGGATGGGAAAAGGTCATAGGTTTTCTCCAGGCTCTTGAGAAAGTGTGCGGTCGTCAGATCCAGGAGTGGCGCGCAGGCAGTTTGCCGTTGAGGCGATAAGCGCCGACCGCGTGGTATTTCCAGCGCACCGGGTCGTGCAGGGTGTGTACCCGGGCATTGCGCCAGTGGCGGTCGAGGTTGAATTCGGCGAGGGTGGCGCGGCTGCCGGCCAGTTCGAAGAGCTTTTCGCTGGCCAGCAGCGAGATCTCGGTGGTCAGCACCTTGGCTTCGGCCACGGCAATCGAGGCGCGGGCGGCGGACTCGACAGTCAGCGGTGCAGCGTGCACCTGATCCAGCACTTGCCCGGCCTTGCGCAGCAGCGCTTCGGCAGCGTGCAGTTCGATTTTCAGTTTGCCGATGTCGGCGATGACGTAGAGATCGTCGCTGGCGCGCTCGACCTTGGCATCGATCCACGGCCGGGCGCGGGTCTTGACGAATTCGATGGCATCATCGATGGCGCCACGGGCGATGCCGGCGTCGATGGCCGCTTGAATCAGCTGCGACACCGCGCCCTGGGTGTTGGGCTTTTCGTTGATCTTCCAGTTATCCACCACGAGGCCTGCATCGACCCGCACATTGTGCAAAAGAATCGTGCCGCTGGCGGTGGTGCGCTGGCCGAAACCCGACCAGTCATCGACGATGCGCAATCCCGGCGTGCCGCGACGGACAAAGGCCAGCACTTGCCTGCCGTCATCGTTGAGTGCCTTGACCGCCACCCAATGGGCGAAGAGGGCGCCGGTGGAATAGAACTTCTGGCCGTTGATCACGTAGTCATCGCCGTCGGCGGTGATGCGCGCTTTCAGTTCCAGCGTGTCCTTGGTGCCGCGCTCAGGCCCGGCGTTACCGATGCGCCAGCCTTCGAGCACGCTCTTCAGCAGCTGCTGTTTCTGCTCTTCGGTGGCGCTGCCGAGGATCAGGTTGATGATGCCGAACTGGTTCTGCGGGATCTGTCCCAGCGCCGGGTCGGCCGCGGAAATGATCGCGAACACCTCGGCCAGGGTGACGAAGGAAACCTGCGGCCCGCCGTACTCGCGCGGGATGGCGATGCTGCCCAGGCCGCTGCGGGTGAACTGCTCGATTTCCGCCCATGGCAGCTTGCGCTGACGATCACGTTTGGCGGCCTGCACGCGGGCGACTTGCGCCAGTTCATGTGCAGCCTTGATGGCTTGAGCGTCGTTGCGCAGCACTTGCGCGGGCAACAACAACGGGGCGATGTCCAGGTCACTCTGGACGTTTGCGTCTGCCAGACTGGACATCAGTGCCACTCCTTGGCTGCACGCAATGCCCTGGCGATCTGCACTGGGGTGATTGGGTTCCGGACCATGTTACCTACCTCACATCTCATGAAAAACGCCGCAAAAGTGCGGCGAACGAAAGAATGTCCGGTGGTCCGGTTTATATACCCTAAGCGCGTATAAAATTTAAATAAACTAACTTTTAGGAATATGCATAGACGATCGAAAGCTCACTTGGCTTTGCGCTCCGCAGCCATGGGTATTTGCCTCAAGGGCACTTTCAGATAAGGATTCACGCAGCCAATCTTCAGGGTGCGGGGCGGCGCCCAGCGCGAGTTGTTGCCGACCCGGTCGATGATGCAATAGGTCACGTCAAGCCGCAGGTCTTCACCCGCTTCGACGATGACTGCCGGTGGCACCCAGACCTGGATTCCCTGGCCGACATCGGCTTGCGTGACAGGGGGCAGATCCATTCGTGCGTCGCCCCAGCGCAGGGTGATTTCGTCACCCTCGGCCATGTTCAGGTAAGGCTCGATGGTCAGCGGGACGCCGCGCTTGATCTGGCTCGGGTTGACCCCACGCCGGCGGATGACGTCTGGAAGGCTGACCGGCAGCAAATACTGGTTTTCCTCTGCGCTGCCTGTTGCGAATTGCCCGCCCGGGCAGTCGAGCTTCACCTGGAACCGGGCGCCGGCCGACAGCGCCGGGTTTCTCCCGACCTGCATGACCCGATAGTGCACGCAGGGTGAACCGTTGACGATGAAGCTCTCCGGCACCCTGAGGCTGACCGTGCTTCCGATATCGCCGGCAGTCAGCACACGGGAAGCGGCATAGCAGTCATCCCAGAACAGCTCGATCAGATCGCCGCTGTCCATATGGTCATAAGGTCCGATTTCGACCGACAGGTTGGCGGCCGCCATGAGGTTGATTCCAGCCCCGTGGGTTTGCTCCAGGGTTGGTGGTGGCAGTAGCGGGATGTTTGAAATGCAGGTCATCGGTTTCTCTCCTTGAAGCCTTGCAGCGAAGTCCGTATCTGAAAGAACGAATGGCGTGAATTAATCGGCAATAAAACTTAGGTGTTGCGTACAGGTTTGAAAGTGTCTTGTTGAACTAGCGTGCGCCGGTTGATGACTAGATAAGAGTTCGTCGGAAGAGGTGTCAAGCGAGTGGTTTAGTTAATCCGTGAATTACGGATTAATCAGAAGGTTCCTACGTTGTTGTAGCAGTCGGACTAGGTAGGGAAAGGAAAGAGGCTACAGGTTTTCGCGGTTTTCAGCGTGTTTGACTGTTCGTTCTGCTGAAGCAAGGAATCAGAGTGCGGCGAATTTTATGCGCAGGAAGTTGTTGCAGGACATATATATGTACTGCCTTTTCAAGGGGTGGGTAGTTTATGTTTTGAAAGTGATTTTTATATCGGGGGAAACACTACTTCCATCCATGGAAGTGAGTGTGGGTGCAGGCGGAGTTCTCAGCCGTTGTTGCGAAACTTGCTGAGAAACTGTCGGGTGCGTTCTTCTTTCGGATTGGCGAACAGCGCCTTGGCTTCACCTTGCTCGACGATCACGCCTTTATCGAAAAACACCACGCGGTTGGCCACGTCACGGGCGAACGCCATTTCGTGGGTCACGATAACCATGGTGCGTTTTTCTTCGGCCAGACCGCGAATGGTCGCCAGTACTTCGCCCACCAGTTCCGGGTCGAGGGCCGATGTAGGCTCGTCGAACAGGATCACTTCCGGCTCCATCGCCAGCGCCCGGGCAATCGCCACGCGCTGTTGCTGGCCACCGGACAGGCGCCGTGGGTAGGCGTCTTCCTTGCCCGCCAGGCCGACCTTGGCCAGCAGCTTCTTGCCCAGGGCAATGGCTGCGTCGCGAGGCGTCTTCTTGACCACGATCGGGCCTTCGATGACGTTTTCCAGCGCGGTGCGGTGGGGGAACAGGTTGAAGTTCTGGAACACGAAGCCTACGTGCTGGCGCAGGGTGCGCACCAGATTCTGCTGCTGGTTCAGGGGACGACCGGTATCGATCTCGATATCGCCGACCTTGATCCGGCCGCTGGTGGGTTGTTCGAGGAAGTTCAGGCAGCGCAGGAACGTGGTCTTGCCCGAGCCGCTGGGGCCGATGATGGCCACGACCTCGCCTTCCTTCACTTCAAGATCGATGCCGTTGAGCACGACTTGACCCTTGAACTGCTTGGTCAGTTTTTCCACGACAATCATGGGGTCAGGACTCCTGGTCGTGCCGATTGACCCGCTCTTCCAGCTTGTTCTGGAAGTGCGACAGCACTGTGGCCAGAATCCAGTAGATCAGCGCGGCGGCAAGATACATGGTGAAGACTTCGAAAGTCCGGGCGGTAATCAGTTGTGCCTGACGGAACAGCTCCGGCACCTGGATGGTGGCGGCCAGCGCGGTGTCCTTGACCAGTGAAATGAAGCTGTTGCCCAGCGGCGGCAACGCCGTGCGCATGGCTTGCGGCAGGATGGCCCGGCGCAGGGTCTGCGCGCGGGTCATGCCGATGCTTGCAGCCGCTTCCCACTGACCACGTTCGATGGAGCCGATCGCGGCACGCAGGATTTCACAGGCATAGGCGGCCATGTTCAGCGAAAAGCCGATCAGGGCTG
Source organism: Pseudomonas sp. GW821-FHT09C09 (assembly GCF_059418105.1). NCBI lineage: Bacteria > Pseudomonadati > Pseudomonadota > Gammaproteobacteria > Pseudomonadales > Pseudomonadaceae > Pseudomonas > Pseudomonas sp. GW821-FHT09C09. The sequence goes on along the minus strand of NZ_JBWKPF010000004.1, from coordinate 523,966 downwards.
CCGGCAGCGGGTCGAGCTCCAGCCCCAGTTGCGGCAGGCCGTAATAGATCACGAACAGCTGCACCAGCAACGGCGTGCCGCGAAAGAACGACACGTAGATGCGGGCCAGCCAGCTGACCGATTTGAAACGCGACAGGCGCATCAGCGCCAGGCCAAAGCCCAGCAGCAGGCCGAAAAACATGCCGCCGAGGCTGAGGACTACCGTGTAGTACGCGCCCTTGAGCAGAAAGGGCGCGGAGTCCAGTGCGAGTTGGAAAGCTGCTTCCATTATTGAGTGACGTCAGCTTGGAAGTACTTTTCCGAGATCTTGGCCAGGGTCCCGTCGGCACGCAGCTCGTCGAGGGCCTTGTTCACGGCCGCCAGCAGCTCAGGCTCGCCTTTGCGCAGGGCGATACCGGATTCCTGACGGGAGAACGCCTGACCGGCCGCTACGGTTTTCGGTGCTTTCTTGGCGTACTCGAGGGCGGCCAGACGGTCGATCAGAATCGCGTCGGTACGGCCGTTGTTCAGGTCGGCGAACTTGGTCGGATCATCGTCGTAGGTGCGCACGTCGGCACCCGGTACGTTGGCACGAACCCACTGCTCGTAGTTGGTGCCCAGGCCTACGCCGACTTTCTTGCCGGACAGGTCGGCGGCAGTCTTGATGTTCAGCGCAGCTTCCTTGTCCTTCAGCACCAGCGCCTGAATCCCGGAGATGGTGTAAGGCTCGGAGAAGTCATACTTCTTCTTGCGCTCGTCGGAGATGGTCACCTGGTTGACCACGACGTCCAGACGCTTGGATTCCAGCGCGGCGAGGATGCCGTCCCACTTGGTTGGCTGGATCTTGGCCTTCACGCCCAGCTTCTTGGCCAGGGCTTCGGACAGCTCGACTTCGAAGCCGGACAGTTTGCCGTCGGCATCGACGAAGCTGAACGGTGGGTAAGTGCCTTCCAGGCCGACGTTGATAACGCCTTTGTCCTTGATCTGTTGCAGTTGCTCACCGGCAACGACGCTGCTGATCAGACCGGCGCTCAGTGCCAGGCCCAGCGAACCTACCAGCAGATTTCGACGTAGTGCGGAAAGAATCATGACAAGCCCCTGTGTTTTCTTATGGAAGACGCTTAAGGAAAGTTGGCGAATCCGGGAGTTGAACGACAGCGCTATCCTGCCTTAAAGCAGCTTATGCGTCTCTCGCGAAATTCGCCTGCGGCGAGACTATAAGACTGTTTTTTTAGAATGGAAAATAATGAATTTTCCATTTGTTATTCATATGTGGAATATGTGTTTTTGTATTCCGGTTGATCCCACCCGCTGCGCGGGAGGGCTTCAACGGACGCAAAGGGACGCGGAGCGTCCCGGCCTGCCTTCCCACGCCGAGCGTGGGAACGAGCGCATCAGAGAAAATCCTTGTAGGCAAACAGCGCCGGGGCGCCGCCGGTGTGCAGAAAGATGATCGGGCCGTCGTCGAAACGCCCGCGCCCGATGCCGTCGAGCAACCCGGCCATCGCCTTGCCGGTGTAGACCGGATCCAGCAGCACGGCGTCCTGGCTGGCCAGCAGCTTCACCGCAGCCAGCGTCCCGGCATTCGGCTCGCCATAACGCGGGCCGAAGTATTCGTCCCACAACTCGACCTTGAAATTCTCCGGCAACGCCACGCCCAACAGATCGGCAGTGCGTTCGGCCAGACCCTGAACTTTCGGGCGCTGATCTTCTTCGCTGCGCGATACCGTCACGCCGATCACCGGCAAGTGCGGCAGCACTTCGCTCAAGGCCAAGGCCATACCGCTGTGCGTGCCGGCGCTGCCCGAGGCGAGCACCACGGCGGAAAATTGCAGACCGGTGTCCTCGATCTGCTGCGCCAGTTCCAGGCCCGCCCGTACATAACCCAGCGCGCCGATGGCGTTGGAGCCGCCGATCGGCACCAGATACGGCTTCTTGCCGTTGCTGCGCAGGCGTACGGCGAGGGCGGCCAGTTGTTCGTCGGCGTTGTCGAGGTTGTCGACCAGCTCGACCTTGGTGTCGAACAGATCCAGCAACAGGCGGTTGCCGTTGCCGGTGTAGTTGCTGTCGTCGGTGCCCAGCGGATTTTCCAGCAGGGCCACGCAGCCCAGGCCCAGTTTCGCGGCCAGCGCAGCGGTCTGGCGAACATGGTTCGATTGCAGTGCGCCGGCGGTGATCAGGGTGTCGGCGCCTTGGGCGAGGGCATCGGCGGCGAGGTATTCGAGCTTGCGCAGCTTGTTGCCGCCCATGGCCAGCGGCGTCAGGTCATCGCGCTTGATGTAGACATCGCGGCCGAGCCAGGTGGACAGGCGTTCGAGTTTTTCCAGTGGGGTCGGTTGGCCGAGCAGGTCGAGGCGGTTAAAGCGTTGCAGCTGTTGTTTGATCGGTTGTGTGGACATGGTTCCGTACTGGCGGAGGAAGATCACAGGACTATAGGCACGCCGATTTACCGGGGCAACCGTCATTCGCTTATAGCCAAATGTGCTTAGCCCAGCACTATCGGTTCTTAATTCGCCTCCGGGGCGTTGCCGTAAAGTAGTGGCCGTTGACGCGGCCAGACAGTCCGGCCGCCCGTGAGGAGTCTTTACCGTGAGCGAGCGTTCCAGCCATTGGCAATTGCAGACCATCGTCAGCCAGCTGCGTACCGCGCGGGATCAGTGGCGTGCACAAAATGGCCGCGCCAGCGGCGAGCAGGGCGGGCGCGAACTGCCGTCCCGTGATGCGATGGCGCAGATTCTCGAAGCCTTGTGCGGGGCGTTGTTCCCGATGCGTCTGGGGCCGGTGGATCTGCGTGAAGAGAGCGAGGATTTTTACGTCGGGCACACCCTCGATGTTGCGTTGAATGCGTTGCTGGCCCAGGCACGACTCGAACTGCGTTACGTCGCCCGCCACAGCGCCCGGGATGACAGCGAAGTCGAGGCGCAGGCCATCAGGATCATTCAGGATTTCGCTTTGGCGCTGCCAGGCCTGCGCAGTCTGCTCGACACCGATGTGCTGGCCGCCTATCACGGCGACCCGGCGGCGCGCAGCGTCGATGAAGTGCTGCTGTGCTATCCGGGGATTCTGGCGGTGATCCACCATCGTCTCGCGCACCATTTGTATCGCGCAGGCCTGCCGCTGCTGGCGCGGATCAGTTCGGAAATCGCCCACTCGGCGACCGGCATCGATATTCACCCGGGCGCGCAGATCGGCCGCAGTTTCTTCATCGACCACGGGACCGGCGTGGTGATCGGCGAGACCGCGATCATCGGCGAGCGCGTCAGGATCTACCAGGCAGTGACCTTGGGCGCCAAACGCTTCCCGGCGGACGAGGACGGCCAGTTGCAGAAGGGCCATCCACGCCATCCGATCGTCGAGGACGATGTGGTGATTTACGCCGGCGCGACGATTCTCGGGCGGATCACCATCGGCAAGGGTTCGACCATCGGCGGCAACGTGTGGCTGACTCGCAGCGTGCCGGCGGGGTGCAACCTGACCCAGGCCAATCTGCAGCATGATGACGGGACGCAGAAGTAATTTTCCTGTCCGTTCGTTCCCGCGCAAGGTGGGAACGAACGCCCTCGCCACGGCGTCATACCCCTCCCTGAGCCAGCGTACGAAAGCGACCGCTGAGCCCTGCGATTAGTCCTGAGCGTGCTATCCATGTTTAACTTGAACGTTCATTCAAGTTAAACCGGTAGCTCGCTGCCCGCTCACAACAGGAGGCTTGCCTTTGCTGAGTCCGATCATTTCAGCCATTTTCCAACCCCTTGAGGTGCACCGTTCATGAGTGCATCGTCCACCCCCGCCAGCGGTCTGGTACGCATGAATCCGCCGGTGTTCTGGTTCGCCGCAACGGTGATCCTGCTGTTCGGCCTGACCGTTATCGCCATGCCGGAACAGGCCGGTGCCTGGCTGCTTGAAGCGCAAAACTGGGCGGCCAATACGGTCGGCTGGTACTACATGCTCGCGATGACCCTGTATCTGGTCTTCGTGGTGGTCACCGCGTTATCGGGCTACGGCAAGATCAAACTCGGTGCCGACCACGACGAACCCGAATTCAGTTACCTGTCCTGGGCCGGCATGCTGTTCGCCGCCGGGATCAGCATCACGCTGTTTTTCTTCTGTGTCTCCGAACCGCTGACCCACATGCTCCAGCCGCCACAAGGCGAGGCCGGAACGGCGGAGGCGGCGCGTCAGGCGATGCAGATCCTGTTTCTGCACTGGGGCCTGCACGGCTGGGGCGTGTTCGCCTTCGTCGGCATGGCGCTGGCGTATTTTGCGTATCGACACAACCTGCCGCTGGCCCTGCGCTCGGCGCTGTACCCGCTGATCGGCAAACGCATCAACGGCCCCATCGGCTACGCGGTGGATGGCTTCGGCATCATCGCCACGGTGTTCGGCCTCGGTGCGGACATGGGCTTTGGCGTGCTCCATCTCAATTCCGGTCTGGACTACCTGTTCGGCATCGCCCACACCCAGTGGATTCAGGTGGGTTTGATCACGCTGATGATGGGCGCAGCGATCATCGTCGCCGTCTCCGGTGTGGATAAGGGCGTGCGGGTCATGTCCGACATCAACATGCTGCTGGCCTGTGCGCTGCTGCTGTTCGTGTTGTTCGCCGGCCCCACCCAGCATTTGCTCAACACCCTGATCCAGAATCTCGGCGATTACCTTGGCGCGTTGCCGACGAAGAGTTTCGACCTCTACGCCTACGACAAACCGAGCGACTGGCTCGGTGGCTGGACGGTGTTCTACTGGGCCTGGTGGATTGCATGGTCGCCGTTCGTGGGCCTGTTCATCGCACGGATTTCCCGTGGCCGGACCATCCGCGAATTCGTCTTCGGCGTGCTGCTGATCCCGCTCGGTTTCACCCTGGCGTGGATGTCGATCTTCGGCAACAGCGCCATCGATCAGGTGCTCAACCACGGCATGTCGGCACTGGGCATGTCGGCTCTCGACAACCCGTCGATGACCCTTTACCTGCTGCTGGAAACCTACCCGTGGAGCAAAACTGTCATCGCGGTGACGGTGTTCATCAGCTTCGTGTTCTTCGTCACCTCCGCCGACTCCGGCACCGTAGTGCTCTCGACCCTGTCGGCCAAGGGCGGCAACCCGGATGAAGACGGGCCGAAATGGCTGCGGGTGTTCTGGGGCGCGATGACCGCGCTGATCACCAGTGCGCTGCTGTTCTCCGGCAGCATCGATGCGCTGAAGTCAGCGGTGGTGCTGACCTCGCTGCCGTTCTCGCTGATTCTGCTGCTGATGATGTGGGGGCTGCACAAGGCGTTCTATCTGGAGTCGCAGAAGCAGATTGCGCAACTGCATTCGCTGGCGCCGGTCTCCGGTTCGCGACGTGGCAAGGGTGGCTGGCGCCAGCGCCTGAGTCAGGCCGTGCACTTCCCGTCGCGGGACGAGGTGTACCGCTTCATGGACACCACGGTGAAACCGGCCATCGAAGAAGTAACGGCGGTATTCGTCGAGAAGGGTCTGAACGTCGTTACGCAACCCGATCCGGCCCACGACAGCGTCAGCCTGGAAATCGGACACGGCGAGCTGCATCCGTTCATCTATCAAGTGCAGATGCGCGGCTACTTCACGCCGTCGTTCGCCCGCGGCGGCATGGGCTCCAAGCAGCTCAACAACCGTCGCTACTACCGCGCTGAAGTGCATCTGAGCGAAGGCAGTCAGGACTACGATCTGGTCGGTTACACCAAAGAGCAGATCATCAACGACATCCTCGACCAGTACGAACGGCACATGCAGTTCCTGCACTTGGTCCGTTGATCGGAGCAGGGCGCCGGGACGGTTTCAGGTCTCGGCGCTCAGCACCATGAACAACACCAATGCCGCGATCGGCACGCCAAACACGGCGCTGCCAATCGCAATCTCCGACCCCAGCGGCTGCCCGGCGTGCACCACGCCGACCGCGCCGTTGATCACCGTCAACGCCAGCCACAACGCCGCGAAACCGTAGGCCATGGTCTGACGACTGAAGCCGATGCGCTCGCCGATGTAGAGCATCAGCGCCAGCAGGATCAGGCCGAAGAAGATGATGATTGCGGTGTGCATGGTCGCGCCTGTGGGATGTGCGGTGTTACCTAGAGCATAGCCAACTCAACTCTCGCCGTGCTCGTCAGGTGCTTTCCCGCTCAATGACCGTGCATTGCAGCAGATTCAACCGCTGCACCTCATCGCACGGCAACACGCCCAGACTTTCCAGCACCCGCGTCGCCGCCAATACACCGATCTCCAGCGCCGGCGGTTTGATGGTGCTCAGGCTCGGCAGCAGCATCTCGGCGAACGGGTAGTCGCCGAAACCGAGGACGGCGCAGTCTTCGGGGATCTTGAGGCCGGCGCGTTGCCCGGCGAGCAGGCCGCCGGCGGCGAGGTTGTCGTTGGCGAAGAAGATGGCGTCGGGGCGCGGCGAGGCGTTCATCAGCGCTTCCATCGCTTGCTTGCCGGCCTCGAACGGGGCGCAATCGGCGTCCGGTGCGAATACCCACGGTTCCAGGCCCAGCTCGCGAACCGTTGCGGCGTAACCGTCGCGACGCTCCAGCGCACTGAAGTCGCCGGGGGCGCTGTTCTGCACGAAGGCGATTCGCTGATAGCCTTTGCCGTGCAGATAACGGGCGGCGCTGACTCCCACTTCAAAGTGCGAAAAGCCGATCTGCATCGGCTCGCGATCCGGTTGGTAATCCCAGGTTTCGATCACAGGAATATCCGCTTCGGCCAGCATCTTTTCCGTGCCCACGCTGTGAAAGTGGCTGGTGACTACCAGCGCTGCCGGCGACCAGCCGAGGAATGCCCGCACGGCGTTCTCCTCCTGCTCAGTGCTGAAGTAACTCGATGCCAGAAGAAGCTGATAGCCGTGGCGGCTGAGGGTGTCGCTGAAGCCCTGAATGGTGTTGGCGAAGATCGGCCCGGAGATGTTCGGGATCACCATGCCGACGATTTTTCCCCGCGCCGAAGCGAGGCCGCCGGCCACCAGATTCGGTACATAACCCAGCTCGGCAACCACCGCCGCGATCCGTTCGCGGCGTTCGGGCGAGACCTGTTCCGGCTGGTTGAAGTAGCGCGACACGGTGATTGCCGAAACACCGGCCTGGCGCGCCACCGCGTTGAGGGTCACGCGACCGGCGCCACGGCGTTTGCGGGGCTTTTCTTCGCTCAAGGCTCGATCCTTCTTAAAAACCAAAACGCATATAAAAGTAATTTTTCAGTATTGGACGCTCTATGCCGGGCTTGCCAATACTGGCGATGTTAGCGCTAACAAAGCGTATTGTCTGCTACTCGCTCGAGCGAATGCCCAAGACACCGAGACAGGCGCTGTCGTCGCAGAACGGCAGCGGTTCAGGGCAACTTTTCGAGCGGGCAAACATGCACAACATTCCTGGGGCGATACACAAACTGGCGCAATCGATCCGCGCTGCGGGCTGGCTACTCACCGGGCTGGCCGCGCTGCCGCTACCCGCTGCGTTCGCCGCCGACAGCAGCGATCAGGAGCCGACACTCAAATCCGTCACGGTCACCGCCACCCGCCGCGAAGAGTCGCTGCAAAAGGTCCCGGTGGCGGTGTCGGTGATCGACGGCGAGCAACTGGAGCGCGACAACCGCAACAGCGTGGCGAGCATCGTCCAGCAAGTGCCGTCGCTGAATTTCCGCACTGGCGCATCGAACAAGGACACCTCGCTGTTCGTGCGTGGCGTGGGGACGATTTCCACCTCGCCGGGCGTCGAGCCGACGGTGGCCACGGTGATCGATGGCGTGGTCTACGCCCGTCCCGGTCAGTCGACTCTGGATCTGCTGGATCTGGAACGCGTCGAAGTCTTGCGCGGTCCGCAAGGCACGTTGTTCGGCAAGAACGCCTCGGCCGGCGTGCTGAATATCACCAGTAAGGCGCCGACCACCGAGACCCACGGTTACATCGATCAGTCGTACTACAGCGGCAACGAAAGCCGCACCCGTTTCGGCATCGGCGGCAGCCTGATTCCGGACACGCTCAAGGGTTCGATCAGCACCTTGTTCGGCAGCTATGACGGTAATGTCGACAACAAGCACAATGGTCAGGAGGTCAACGGCTACAACCATCGCGGCGTGCGCGGCAAACTGGAATTCACCCCGAACGACGACGTCACTTTCACCCTGATCGCCGACTACATGCAGTCCCATGATGACGGCCCCAATGGCGTCGTCACCAAGTCGCTGACCCCGGCGTTCACCAATGCACTGAGCCCGGTCAGCGCCACCAGTCACAACCGCGATATCAACACCGACACCCGCACCCACGTCGAAGACACCAACAAGGGCCTGTCCGGCCAGCTCGACTGGCAACTGGGCGATTACACCCTGACGTCGATCACCGCGTGGCGCGGCTGGGACAACACCCAGTATCAGGACGGCGACCGCCTCGGCACGGTGACGGCCGCGTTCCCCGGCACGGCGGACAAGGGCGACCTGGCCTTCGACCAATACTCGCAGGAGCTGCGTCTGGCGTCGCCGAAAGGCGAGTTCCTCGAATATGTCGGCGGCCTGTTCTACATGCACGGCAAGGACGACGAGACCTATCAGCGCACGCTGACCACCATCACGCGGACTGACCGTGGCGTCGCCGATTACAGCACCACCAGCGACAGCTACGCGGTGTTCGGCGAAAGCACGCTGAATTTCACCTCGGACTTCCGAGGCATCGCCGGCCTGCGCTACACCCACGACGATCTCGAATACGATCACCGTCGCGTCTCCACTTCCGCCACCACCGTCAGCGGCATTCAACCGGCCACCAGCAGTTCCGGTTCGGTGGACGAGGACGGCTGGTCCGGTCGGCTCGGTTTGCAGTACGACCTGAGCGATACCGTCACCACTTACCTGACCTACTCGCGCGGCTACAAAGGCCCGGCCTACAACGTGTTCTTCAATATGCAGCCGCGCGATACCGAAGCGCTGAAACCGGAAACCTCCAACACCTGGGAGGCAGGGATCAAAGCCTCGGCCTGGAACAATCGCCTGACCACCAACCTCGCGGTTTTCCACAGCGACTACGACAACTATCAGGCGAACTTTTTCGACACCGTCGCCGGACAAGTCGTAACGCGCCTGATCAACGCCGGCAGCGTCAGCACCGAGGGCGTGGAACTCGACTACGCCCTGCAGGCGACCCAGCAACTGAAGTTCTCCGGCGCACTGGCCTACACCCGCGCCCGCATTGATGAATTCGCCTGCCCCGCGGGCGCGGCGGCGTCGTGCAACGTCAACGGCAAGCCGCTGCCGTTCAGCCCGGACTGGAAAAGCTACGTGCGTGCCGACTACACCATTCCGCTGGAAAACGGCCTGGATATCGAACTCGGCACCGACTACAGCTGGCAGAGCGAAGTGCAGTACGACATCAGCCAGAACGCCGACACCAAACAGGGCGCCTACGGCCTCTGGAACGCCAGCGTCGCCCTGGCCGATTACACCAACGGCTGGCGCGTGGCGTTGCTCGGCAAAAACCTCACCGACAAGTCGTATTCGCCGTTGCTCGCCAGCGGCGGCAACTACATCTACCGCGCCGTGCCTCGCGACGACGAGCGCTACTTCGGCGTGCAACTGCGCAAGGATTTCTGAGATGAGCAGACAGCTGAAACTCGGCGCATTCCTCATGGGCACCGGGCACCATGTCTCCGCGTGGCGTCATCCGGACGTACCGGCCAACGCCGGGCTGGATTTCGCCCACTACAAACGTCTGGCGCAGATTGCCGAGGCGGCGAAGTTCGATACGTTGTTTGTCGCCGACAGCGTTGCCGCGCCGACTCACGACATCGCCAGCCGCATGGCCCGTTCGGATCACTTCGAACCGCTGACCTTACTCTCGGCGTTGAGCGCAGTGACCGAGCACATCGGCCTGATCGCCACCGCCACCACCAGCTACAACGAGCCGTACCACGTGGCGCGTAAATTCGCGTCCCTCGATCACCTGTCGGGCGGCCGGGCGGGATGGAATCTGGTGACCTCGGACAACGCCGCCGAAGCGCAGAATTTTGGCCGCGATGAACACATCGGCCATGCCGAGCGTTACAGCCGTGCCCGGGAATTTCATCAGGTGGTGACCGGGCTCTGGGACAGTTGGCAGGACGATGCCTTTCTCCGCGACAAGGCCAGCGGCGCCTATTACGACCCGGAAAAACTGCATGTGCTAAATCACGTCGGTAAGCACTTCCGGGTCAAGGGCCCGCTGAATGTCGCGCGTTCGCCACAGGGTCAGCCGGTGATCGTGCAGGCCGGCTCGTCGGAAACCGGACGTGATTTGGCGGCGCAGTCGGCCGAAGTGGTGTTCACCGCGCAGACCTCGCTGGCCAGCGCTCAGGCGTTCTACGCCGACCTCAAGGGACGTTTGCCCAAGTACGAGCGCAGTGCTGATTCGCTGAAAATCATGCCCGGCGTATTCGTTGTGGTCGGGCAGACGGAAGCCGAAGCGCAGGAAAAATGTGAAACGTTTCAGCAATTGGTCGAACCCGAGGTTGGCGTCGCCTTGCTTGGGCGTATGCTGGGCAACTTCGACCTGTCGAAGTACCCGCTGGACGGGCCGCTGCCGGATTTGCCGCTGACTGAAAGCGGCCAGCAAAGCCGACAGAAACTGCTGACCGAACTGGCCGGCCGCGAACATCTGACGCTGGCCGAACTGGGCCGCCGAATCGCTGGTGGTCGCGGGCATTACAGCGTTGTCGGCACACCGGCGCAGATTGCCGACTGCTTGCAGGAATGGTTCGAGCAAGGCGCGGCGGACGGATTCAACGTGCTGGTGCCGCACCTGCCCGGCGGGCTCGAAGACTTCGCCAATGGCGTGGTCCCGGAACTGCAACGGCGCGGACTGTTCAGAACCGAATACGAGGGCCGGACCTTGCGCCAGAACCTTGGCCTTGCCCGGCCTGACAATCGCTTTGCGTAGCAATCGACACCCATTTCAAGACCGACAAGAGAGGATTCGATGACTTACACCGCTGCCGAAAACCGCTATGACTCCATCCCTTACCGCCGCGTCGGACGCAGCGGTCTGGTGTTGCCTGCGCTGTCTCTGGGCCTGTGGCACAACTTCGGTGACAGCACGCCGATCGACACTCAGCGCGCCTTGCTGCGCACGGCGTTCGATCTGGGGATCAACCACTTCGACCTGGCCAACAACTACGGCCCGCCCTACGGCAGCGCTGAGACCAATTTCGGCCGCCTGCTGCGCGAAGACTTCAAGCAGTACCGCGATGAACTGATCATCTCCAGCAAGGCCGGTTGGGACATGTGGCCCGGCCCTTACGGCCAGGGCGGTGGCTCGCGCAAATACGTGCTGGCCAGCCTCGACCAGAGCCTGCAACGCCTGGGGCTGGACTATGTAGATATCTTCTATTCGCACCGCTTCGATCCGGACACCCCGCTGGAAGAAACCGCCAGCGCCCTTGCCACTGCGGTGCAGCAAGGCAAGGCGCTGTACATCGGCATCTCGTCGTACTCCGGGGTAAAAACCCGCGAAATCGCCGCGCTGCTCAAAGAGTGGAAAGTGCCGCTGTTGATTCACCAACCGGCCTACAACCTGCTCAACCGCTGGGTGGAAAAGGACCTGCTCGACACCACCGACGAACTCGGCACCGGCGTGATTGCATTCACCCCGCTGGCGCAGGGTCTGCTGACCGACAAATACCTCAACGGCGTGCCGGCGGATGCACGGGTCAATCGTCCGGGCGGTGGGTCGTTGCAGGCTTCGCACTTGTCCGAGGCGAACATTGCTCATGTGCGGGCGCTGAACGAGATCGCCAAGCGTCGTGGGCAGAGCCTGGCGCAACTGGCGTTGGCGTGGACGCTGCGGGATCCGCGAGTGACCTCGGCGCTGATCGGCGCGAGCCGGCCGGAGCAGATTGTCGAGAACGTCGGGGCGTTGAAGAATTTGAATTTCAGTGCGGAAGAGTTGGCGGAGATTGACCGGTTTGCCCAGGAGGGCGGGATCAATCTTTGGGAGAAGCCTTCGACGGCTGAATAACTACAAGCTGATCGTTCCCACGCAGAGCGTGGGAACGATCAGTTGTTCAGCGGAAAAACGGCACATCCCCCAACACCGTCGCCCGCTGCATCACCCGCCGCGCCGGACGGTAATCATCCACCGCGTAATGCTGCGTTACGCGGTTGTCCCAGAATGCGATGTCGTCCTTCTGCCAGCGCCAGCGAATGGTGAATTCCGGCCGCGTCGCGTGGGCGAACAGGAACTTCAGCACCGCTTCGCTCTCGGTTTCCGACAATTCATTGATCTTCGACGTGAAGCCTTCGTTGACGAACAATGAACGCCGCCCGCTCACCGGATGCGTACGAATCACCGGATGCGACAGCGGTGGATTCTTGCGCCGTGCCTCTTCCCACTGCGCCAGTGCTTCCGGCGTGTTGCCGTAACGCTCCAGCGGAAACGAGCGGGTGAAGTCGTGAGTCGCGGTCAGCCCTTCGAGCAGCGCTTTCATCGGCGCCGACAGCGCCTCATACGCGGCAATCCCGCTGGCCCACAACGTGTCGCCACCGAACTCCGGCAACAGCTTGGCGCTGAGCACCGCGCCCATGGCCGGGGTTGGCAGGAAGGTCACGTCGGTGTGCCAGATCGCGTTGTCGCGCACGTCGGTGACGGCGGTGTCGAGGATCAGCACTTCCGGTTGTTCAGGCACGTTCGGGTAGATCGGGTGAATGTGCAGGTCGCCGAAATAGTGGGCGAAGCGTGCCTGTTGCGACGGCTCGATCGGCTGATTGCGGAAGAACAGTACCTGGTATTTGAGCAGCGCCTGCTCGATGGCATCGCGTTGTTCCAGGTTCAGCGGCTGGCTGATGTCGACGCCGCTGATCTGTGCGCCGAGGGCCGAGCTTAACGGGGTGATGTTCAGGCTGCTCATGGTGGTTCTCTTCAATTCCGGGGCCCCGAAACTGTCGGGGTAGTCAGTGCTGAAAAATCAGTGGGTCTGGCCGTGCCACGGCACCAGTTTGCGTTGCAGGGCACGCAGGCCCATTTCCATGGCGAAGGCGATCAGGGCGATGACCAGAATCCCCAGCACCACCACATCGGTGACCAGGAACTGCGCGGCCGACTGCACCATGAAGCCCAGGCCGCTGGTGGCCGCGATCAATTCGGCAGCGACCAGCGTCGACCAGCCGACACCGAGGCCGATGCGCACACCGGTCAGAATGTCCGGCAGGGCGCTAGGCAAAATCACGTGGCGAATCAGTTGTGCGCGAGTCGCCCCCAGCGATTGCGCAGCGCGCAGTTTGGCCGGGTCCACGGTGCGCACGCCGGTGGCGGTGGCAATCGCGATCGGGGCGAAAATCGCCAGGTAGATCAGCAGCACTTTCGACAATTCGCCGATACCGCACCAGATCACGATCAGCGGCAGATAGGCGAGTGGCGGAATAGGGCGGTAGAACTCGATCAGCGGATCCAGCACGCCACGGGCGATGCGGTTGGCGCCGATGGCAATGCCTACCGGCACGGCAGTCAGAATCGCAAAGCCGAGTCCCAGACCGATGCGGCTCAGGCTCGCGCCCAGGTGCTGCCACAACGTCGAGTCCATGTAGCCCGTGGTCGCCAGCAACCAGCCTTTTTGCAGCACGGCGGACGGCGGTGGCAGGAACAGCGGTTCGATCAGACCGGTGGCGGTCACGGCCCACCAGATCACCAGCAACGCGAACAAGGTCAGCAGGCTGATCCAGCGGGTGCTGAGGCTGCGGCGCACGGGAATCACCACCGAGGTGGCGGCGGGTTTCACTGCGGCGGCGGAAACGTCGTAACTGCTCATGCGCGCTCCTGCCGTTGAACGGCGCTGCGTTGCGAGAACACTTTGGCGAGCACGTGTTCGCGGGTTTCGATGAAGCGCGGATCGGACTTGATCGCCCGCGCCGATTCGCCGGCGGCGTAACGCTTGCCGAAATCCAGGTGCAGGCGCTCGACGATCTGCCCCGGATTTGGTGCCAGCAGAATCAGGTCGGTGGCGAGGAACACCGCCTCTTCAATGTCGTGGGTAATCAGGAATACCGGTTTGGCGGTGCGTTGCCAGACTTGCAGCAACAGCTCCTGCATCTGTTCGCGGGTGAAGGCGTCGAGGGCGCCGAAGGGTTCGTCCATCAGCAAAACGCGCGGGTCGGCGGCTAGAGCACGGGCCAGGCCGACACGTTGCTTCTGGCCGCCGGAAAGTTGCCAGATGCGACGCTTTTCAAAACCGGAGAGATCGACCAGCGCGAGCATTTCCCGGGCGCGCTGTTCGCGTTTGTCCTTGGCCACACCTGCCAGCTCAAGGCCGAAGGCGACGTTGGCCAGCACGTCCTGCCAGGGCAGCAGGGCGTCGTCCTGGAATACCACGCCGCGCTCGGCGCTCGGGCCTTTGACCGGCACACCGTCGAGGGTGATACGCCCGGCGCTCGGTTCGACGAAACCGGCAATCAGGTTCAACAGCGAAGTCTTGCCACTGCCGGACGGGCCGAGAGCCACCAGCAATTGCTGGGGCCCCAGAGTCAGAGAGATATCCGCCAGCACCGGTTCCGGGCTGCCGGGATACTGTGCGCTGATGCGCTCCAGCTGTAGCAAGGCCATCGCAGTTAACTCCCGATCAGTTGGTGATGTACTTGGGGGTGACGTACGGCGCGTAGTCCGGCAGTACCGCTTCGACCTTGCCTTGCTCCTTGAGGAACGCAGCGGTGTCGGTGATGGCTTTGGTGGTCGGCGCGCCGAGGTCACTGACCTGATCCGCCGCCAGCGGGTAGACGTTGCCCTGCAGCAGCAATGGAATGTCGCTGGCCTTGGCGCCGGACAGTTTCACCAGTTTGTCGACGTTGCTCTGATTGGCCAGCCAGGCTTTCGGATCCTTGCGGTAGTCGGCGTAGGCGTCGAGGGTGACCTTGGCGAACGCGGTGACGATTTCCGGATGCTTCTCGGCGAAGTCTTTGCGCACGATCCAGGCGTCGAAGGTCGGCGCGCCGAACTTGGCCAGCTCGCCGGAAGTGATCAGCACTTTGCCGTTTTCCTTGGCCACACCCAGCGCCGGATCCCAAACGTAGGTGGCATCGATGTCACCGCGCTTCCACGCGGCAATGATTGCCGGCGGGGCGAGATTGAGGACAGTGACTTTCGAAGGGTCGATGTTCCAGTGCTTCAGCGCGGCCAGCAGGCTGTAGTGACCTGTGGACACGAACGGCACGGCGATTTTCTTGCCGACCAGATCCTGCGGCGTCTTGATGCCGGAACCGTCACGGGCGACCAGCGCTTCGGCGGCGCCGATCTGGGTGGCAATGAGGAAGGTTTCCACCGGGACTTTGCGGGTGACGGCTGCGGTCAGCGGGCTGGAACCGAGGTAGCCGATCTGCACGTCGCCGGAAGCGATGGCCGAGATGACGTCCGCGCCGTTGTCGAACTTGCGCCAGCTGATGTCGGCCTTGGTGGCTTTCTCGTAGGCGCCGTCGGCCTGGGCGACTTTCGCCGGGTCAACGGTGGTCTGGTAGGCGACGGTGAGGTCGGCGGCCTGGGCCAGGAAACTCGCAGCAGCCAGAGAGGCCACGGCCAGCAGGCGAAGCGGGACATTCAGTTTCATTGAAAAGCTCCATATCAGGCGACCGAGCGTCGGCGTGAAAGGAGACTAAATGATCTAAGAAACTAAAAATAAATAACTTTTTAGACTTAGCTTATGAGCGGAAAAATCTAAGGGAAGGCAGAGCAGATCGTTCCCACGCTCTGCGTGGGAACGATCAAAGATCACGGATGGAAGCGATCAGTTGCTGATCGCCAGAATGCTCGCCTGATACGACCCGACAAACACGTCGAAATCGCCCACCTCGTTCTGCTCCAGCTCAGCCTGTTGCGCCAGTGACGAGCGCGCCAGTTCTTCAAACTTCGCCTGTTCCTCAGCCGCCAACGGCTCGCTGCGGAAGAACTCGGCGTGGGCCTGGCTCTGGCGCAGGGAGAATTGCGCGAAGCTTTCCTTGTGCTCGGCCATGGCTGCCAGCACCTGGGCCGATGGCGTCAGGGACGAATCCTTGACCTTGGCCAGTTGCGCATCGAGGGCCTTGCTGTGAGCGTCGCCGCCGTGGCTTTGGTCGAGCAACGCGGCCAGCGGAGCAATTTTTTCCAGCAGCTCCGCCGCCCATTCCTTCATGTCGACCGGTTGGCCGTCGCGCTGCAATTGCAGGCCCGGACGGCGACCTTCCTTGACCACGCTGAGGAAGTTCGACGTGGCGTTGCCGCAGCTGATGTTGGTCAGCAGCGGGCTGTCGTTCAGCGCGCAGTACAGCAGGAACGCGTCGAGGAAGCGCGACTCGGTGAGGTCGATGCCCATCGGCAGGAACGGGTTGATGTCCAGGCAGCGCACTTCGACGTACTGGATGCCACGGGCCATCAAGGCCTGGATCGGCCGCTCGCCGGTGTAAGTCACGCGTTTCGGGCGGATGTTCGAGTAGTACTCGTTTTCGATCTGCAGGATGTTGGTATTCAGTTGCACCCACTCGCCATCCTGGTGCGTTCCGACTTCGACGTACGGCGCGTATGGCGTGGCCACCGCCTTGCGCAGGCTGTCGGTGTAGCTTGCCAGGTCGTTGTAGCAAGGGGTCAGGCCGGCCTGGGCGTTGCTCTGGTAACCGAGGTCGCTCATGCGCAGGCTGGTGGCGTAAGGCAGGTACAGGGTGTCCGGATCCAGTTGTTCCAGCTGATGCGAACGGCCGCGCAGGAACCCCGCGTCCAGCGCCGGCGAAGCACCGAACAGGTACATCAGCAGCCAACTGTAGCGACGGAAGTTGCGGATCAGCGCGATATAGGACGACGACTGGAAATCCCGGTCGGTGCCAACGAAGCCTTCGGCTTCTTTCAGCAGCGGCCAGAGTTTTTCCGGCAGAGAGAAGTTGTAGTGAATCCCGGCGATGCACTGCATGGTCTTGCCGTAACGCAGGGCCAGGCCCTTGCGGTAGACGTACTTCAGCTGACCGATGTTGGAGGTGCCGTAATAGGCGATCGGGATGTCTTCCTCGGCCGGCAACGGGCACGGCATCGATGGACTCCACAGATACTCGTTGCCGAGCTTGCTGTAGGCGAAGCGATGAATCTTGTCCAGGCTCGCCAGCGTGTCGGCCGGATCGGGCAGGGCAGGCGTGATGAATTCCAGCAGCGACTCGGAATAGTCGGTGGTGATTTGTTCGTTGGTCAGCGCGGAACCCAGGCTTTCAGGGTGCGGCGTTTGCGCCAGTCGACCCTCGCCGGTCACGCGCAGGCATTCACGTTCGATGCCGTGCAGGCACTGTTCGAGCAGAGAGAGGTTGGCGCGCTCACCGAGCAGAGCCAGGCGGCGGTTGAGAAGTTCGCTCAATTTGGATTCCTTCACGCGTCAGTCGCCCCAATATGGGGGTGGGCAGGACGGTCTACAAGGGTGAAGTTGAAACTGGCGTTTTCGCCTGGTTTTCGGGCCATGAAAGCCCCATTGCAAACGCCAACTTCAGTCCCTGAATCTGGCAGACGCGGGCGAGGAAAACTCCGACGCTGCGATCACAGCGCCGAAATTAACTCAAATCGATGACGAGTAGCTACAGGACAGCGAACGTGCCTTGCGCTTTTGCGACCAGTTTGTCGCCCTGCATCACGTCGGCTTCGACCACCAGCGTGCGCCGGCCCGGGTGGATCACCCGCGCCGTGCACATCACCTCGCCTTCGGAGACGGCGCGGATGTAGTTGATCTTGCACTCGATGGTCGCGCTCTGCTGGTCAAAACCGTGGGTGCTGGAACAGGCCAGCCCCATGGCGATATCGACCAGACTGAACAGCGCGCCGCCGTGCAGCTTGCCGCCGCGGTTGCGCAGTTCGGGTTCCAGCACCAGGGCGACTTGCGCCACCCCGGTTTCCAGGCTGTGCAGGCGGCAGCCCAACAGCTTGAAAAACGCGCTCTCGACGAGCCCGGCCGGAATTTCCATCAGCGTTTCTTCAACTGCTTGGCGTTGGCGAACAGCGACGCCATCGCGTTATTGGCTGGAGCCGCCGGGGTGCTTTCCTTGCGCGGAGCCGAACCCTGAGACTGGCGTGGCGCCGAGCCCGGACGCGAACCACGGGCACCGTCGATCTTCTCGCCCGGGGTGTCGCTCATGCGCATCGACAGGCCGACGCGTTTGCGCGGGATGTCGACTTCCATGACCTTCACTTTCACCACGTCACCGGCCTTCACCGCTTCGCGTGGATCCTTGATGAACTTCTCCGACAGCGCCGAAATGTGCACCAGACCGTCCTGATGCACGCCGATGTCTACGAACGCGCCGAACGCGGTCACGTTGGTCACCACGCCTTCGAGGATCATCCCCAGTTGCAGGTCCTTCAGGTCCTCGACGCCCTCCTGGAACTCGGCGGTCTTGAACTCCGGACGCGGGTCACGGCCCGGTTTTTCCAGTTCCTGCAGGATGTCGGTGACGGTTGGCAGACCGAAGGTCTCGTCGGTGAATTTCTTCGGATCCAGACGCTTGAGGAACGAGGCGTCGCCGATCAGCGAGCGGATGTCGCGGTCGGTTTCAGCGGCGATGCGTTGCACCAGCGGATACGCTTCCGGGTGAACGGCCGAGGAGTCCAGCGGGTTGTCGCCGTTCATCACGCGCAGGAAGCCGGCGGCCTGTTCGAAGGTTTTCTCGCCCAGACGCGCGACTTTCTTCAACGCGGCACGGGTCTTGAACGCGCCGTGCTCGTCACGGTGAGTCACGATGTTCTGCGCCAGGGTCGCGTTGAGGCCGGAGATCCGCGCCAGCAGCGCCACGGACGCGGTGTTCACGTCCACGCCCACGGCGTTCACGCAGTCCTCGACCACGGCGTCCAGGCCGCGCGCCAGTTTCAGCTGCGACACGTCGTGCTGGTACTGGCCGACACCGATGGATTTCGGATCGATTTTCACCAGTTCGGCCAGTGGATCCTGCAAGCGACGGGCGATGGACACGGCGCCACGGATCGACACGTCCAGATCCGGGAATTCCTTGGCTGCCAGTTCCGATGCCGAATACACCGATGCGCCGGCTTCGGAGACCATGACCTTGGTCATTTTCATTGCTGGATATTTTTTGATCAGCTCGATAGCCAGCTTGTCGGTCTCACGGCTGGCGGTGCCGTTGCCGATGGCGATCAGGTCGACCGAGTGCTTGGCGCACAGGGCGGCCAGGATGGCGATGGTCTGATCCCACTTGTTGTGCGGCACGTGCGGGTAAACCGTGGCGTGATCCAGCAGCTTGCCGGTGGAGTCGACCACCGCGACCTTGCAGCCGGTGCGCAGGCCCGGGTCGAGGCCCAGAGTGGCGCGCGGGCCGGCCGGGGCGGCCAGCAGCAGGTCGTGCAGGTTGTGGGCGAACACGTTGATCGCTTCGGTTTCGGCGCCGTCGCGCAGCTCGCCCAGCAGGTCGGTTTCCAGGTGGGTGTAGAGCTTGACCTTCCAGGTCCAGCGCACCACCTCGCCCAGCCATTTGTCGGCCGGACGGTTCTGGTTCTGGATGCCGACGTGCTGGCCGATCATGCCTTCGCACGGGTGCAGGGTGCCCGGCAGTTCTTCACCGACTTTCAGCGCGGAGCTGAGAATGCCTTCGTTGCGGCCACGGAAAATCGCCAGCGCGCGGTGCGACGGCATGCTTTTCAGTGGTTCGTCGTGTTCGAAGTAATCGCGGAACTTGGCGCCTTCCTCTTCCTTGCCGGCGATCACGCGGGCGCTGAGGGTGGCTTCCTGCTTCAAATAGTTGCGCAGTTTGTCCAGCAGGTTGGCGTCTTCGGCGAAGCGCTCCATGAGGATGTACTTGGCGCCTTCCAGGGCAGCCTTGGCGTCGGCCACGCCTTTTTCGGCGTTGATGAAGCGCGCGGCTTCGGTTTCCGGGGCCAGCGACGGATCGTTGAACAGACCGTCGGCCAGCTCGCCGAGTCCGGCTTCCAGGGCGATCTGGCCCTTGGTGCGGCGCTTCTGCTTGTACGGCAGGTACAAGTCTTCGAGGCGGGTCTTGGTGTCGGCGAGTTTGATTTCGCGCTCCAGCTCAGGGGTGAGTTTGCCCTGCTCCTGGATGCTGGAAAGGATGCTGATGCGCCGTTCGTCGAGTTCTCGCAGGTAGCGCAGACGCTCTTCCAGATGACGCAGCTGAGTGTCATCGAGACTGCCGGTCACTTCTTTCCGGTAACGGGCGATGAAGGGAACGGTAGAGCCTTCATCGAGTAGCGCGACGGCCGCTTCGACCTGTTGCGGGCGTACGCCGAGTTCCTCGGCGATGCGGCTGTTGATGCTGTCCATAAAACCACCTGACAAATTGTGAAAGCAGGCTCGCAGGCGCATAAATAAGGGCCCGGAGTCTGGTGGGGCGGCCTGACGCTTGCCGCTGCCTGGGTCAAAAGGCATCCCATTGACCCGTGAAATCGAACAATTACTGCGGCGCCCATGAAAATAAAGGACGGCCACCTGCGGTAACGATTCAGACGTTGCCTGGCACAAAAGGCCGCGCATTATAACCGGCGTTCTGTCATTCGGGGGCGACACGGTCTGTAGGCTCAAGCCCCGGTTTTCTGGCAGTGAAGGAAAAATCTGCTAACAATGCACACGGTGCGTATAACGGCAGCTACGCCATAATGCGCGCCGAGCTAAAAGGAGCATCCAATGAGCAGCACTGCACAAACTGCTGAAGGCGAAAAAATTCTTATTGTTGACGACGATCCGGGGCTGAGCAGCCTGCTGGAACGCTTCTTCGTCAGCAAGGGCTACCGTGCCCGCGCCGTACCGAACACCGAGCAGATGGATCGTCTGCTGTCCCGTGAAGTGTTCAACCTGGTCGTTCTCGACCTGATGCTGCCGGGCGAAGACGGCCTGACCGCTTGCCGTCGCCTGCGTGGCGCGAACAATCAGATCCCGATCATCATGCTCACCGCCAAGGGCGACGAACTGAGCCGTATCAAGGGCCTGGAACTGGGCGCCGACGATTACCTGGCCAAGCCGTTCAACCCGGACGAACTGATGGCCCGCGTCAAAGCCGTACTGCGCCGTCAGGCCGCACCGGTGCCGGGCGCGCCGGGCAGTGAAGAAGAGAACGTCACGTTCGGCGACTACGTGCTGTCCCTGGCCACCCGCGAACTCAAGCGCGGCGACGAAGTGCACATGCTCACCACCGGTGAGTTTGCGGTACTCAAGGCTCTGGTGATGAACGCCCGTCAGCCGCTGACCCGCGACAAGCTGATGAACCTGGCCCGTGGCCGGGAGTGGGATGCTCTGGAGCGTTCCATCGACGTGCAGATTTCCCGTCTGCGCCGGATGATCGAACCCGATCCGTCCAAACCGCGCTACATCCAGACTGTCTGGGGCGTGGGTTATGTGTTCGTGCCGGATGGCAACTCCACCAAGTGACGGGTGATTTGTAGGAGCGGGTCTGCGGGAAACGGTCGAAAGTGCCGGCTCCGCAGACTCGTTATCCGCAATATGCGAGCATTGCTCGCTCCTGCAAGTGCGTAGCGGTTATCCATGAAAACCCCTGTCTGGTTCCCCCAAAGTTTCTTCTCCCGCACCCTGTGGCTGGTGCTCATCGTCGTATTGTTTTCCAAGGCACTGACTCTGGTTTATCTGCTGATGAACGAGGACGTGCTGGTGGATCGCCAATACAGCCACGGCGTCGCCCTGACGCTGCGCGCCTATTGGGCCGCCGATGAAGAAAACCGCGCGAAGATCGCCGATGCCGCGACCCTGATCCGGGTGGTCGGTGCAGGCGTGCCGGAAGGCGAGCAGCACTGGCCGTACAGCGAAATCTACCAGCGGCAGATGCAGGCGGAACTGGGGGCGGACACCGAGGTTCGACTGCGCATGCATTCGCCGCCGGCGTTGTGGGTGCGCGCGCCGAGCCTGGGTGATGGCTGGCTGAAAGTGCCGTTGTACCCGCATCCGTTGCGCGGCCAGAAAATCTGGAACGTGCTCGGCTGGTTCCTCGCCATCGGTCTGCTCTCGACCGCGTCGGCCTGGATTTTTGTCAGCCAGCTCAACCAGCCATTGAAGCGACTGGTGTATGCCGCGCGGCAACTCGGTCAGGGCCGCAGCGTGCGCCTGCCGATCAGCGATACACCCAGCGAAATGACCGAGGTTTATCGCGCCTTCAACCAGATGGCCGAGGACGTCGAACAGGCTGGACGTGAGCGTGAACTGATGCTCGCCGGGGTTTCCCACGACTTGCGGACACCGCTGACCCGATTGCGGCTGTCGTTGGAACTGATGGGCGACCGCACCGACCTGACCGACGACATGGTGCGCGACATTGAAGATATGGATGCGATTCTCGACCAGTTCCTCGCGTTCATTCGCGATGGTCGGGACGAGTCGGTGGAAGAAGTGGACCTGAGCGATCTGGTGCGCGAAGTCGCGGCGCCGTACAACCAGAGTGAAGAGAAAGTGCGCTTGCGTCTGGAGCCGATCCAGCCGTTCCCGCTGCGTCGGGTGTCGATGAAGCGTCTGCTGAACAACCTGATCGGCAACGCGTTGAATCATGCCGGCGGTAGCGTGGATGTCGCAGCCTATGTGTCCGGCGACACCAGTGCGCCGTATGTGGTGCTGAGCGTGATGGACCGTGGGGCGGGGATTGATCCATCGGAGCTTGAAGCGATCTTTAACCCGTTCACTCGTGGCGATCGGGCGCGGGGCGGGAAGGGCACCGGACTGGGGCTGGCGATCGTGAAACGGATTGCTTCGATGCACGGTGGCAATGTCGAGCTGCGCAACCGCTCCGGTGGCGGGTTGGAGGCGCGAGTGCGGTTGCCGCTGGGATTGATGTTGCCGCGGGACGCGGTTTAAGTTTCAGGCGGCCTGGCGGCCGCCTGATTCCAGGTTCAACCCTTGCCTTTGGTGCGAGTCATGTTCGGCCCGCCATTCTTCTCGAGATGCTCGATAATGATCCCCGCCACGTTCTTGCCGGTGGTGGTCTCGATCCCTTCCAGGCCCGGCGACGAGTTCACCTCCATCACCAGCGGCCCGTGATTCGAACGCAGGATATCCACACCCGCCACCGCCAGGCCCATGACCTTGGCTGCGCGCAATGCGGTCATGCGTTCTTCCGGGGTGATCTTGATCAGGCTGGCACTGCCGCCCCGGTGCAGGTTGGAGCGGAATTCCCCGGGCTTTGCCTGACGCTTCATCGCCGCGATCACCTTGTCGCCGACCACGAAGCAGCGAATGTCGGCGCCGCCCGCTTCCTTGATGTATTCCTGCACCATGATGTTCTGTTTCAGGCCCATGAAGGCCTCGATCACCGACTCCGCTGCCGTTGCGGTTTCGCACAGCACCACGCCGATGCCCTGGGTGCCTTCCAGTACCTTGATCACCAATGGCGCGCCGTTGACCATGTCGATCAGGTCGGGAATGTCGTCCGGCGAGTGGGCAAACCCGGTCACCGGCAGGCCGATGCCCCGACGTGACAGCAATTGCAGCGAACGCAGCTTGTCCCGGGAACGGGCGATCGCCACCGATTCGTTGAGCGGAAACACCCCCATCATTTCGAACTGGCGCAGCACCGCGCAGCCATAGAACGTCACCGACGCGCCGATCCGCGGGATCACCGCATCGAAACCTTCCAGAGGTTTGCCGCGATAGTGGATCTGCGGCTTGTGGCTGGCGATGTTCATGTAGGCGCGCAAGGTATCGATCACTACCATTTCATGCCCGCGTTCGGTTCCGGCTTCGACCAGACGGCGGGTGGAATACAGACGCGGATTCCGCGACAGCACAGCGATCTTCATGCAACACCTGTGGAGGAGGTAGATACCGGGAACACCGGCTTGTCTTGTACATACTTGATACCCGGATTGACCACCAGCTGGCCATCGATCAGGGCTTTGGAACCGAGCAACAGGCGATAGCGCATGGACTTGCGGCAGGCGAGGGTGAACTCGACCGGCCAGACCCGATCACCGAGGGCCAGGGTGGTGCTGATCACATAGCGCACCTGGGCCTGGCCGTTGGAACTCTTGATGGTCTTGCGGGTGACCAGCGGCGCTTCACAACGCCGGTGGCGCAACTGCACCACCGTGCCCAGGTGCGCGGTGAAACGCACCCACTTCTCGCCGTCCCGTTCGAACGGCTCGATGTCGGTGGCGTGCAGGCTGGAGGTGCTGGCGCCGGTGTCGATTTTCGCCCGAAGGCCCGCGACTCCCAGATCCGGGAGCGCCACCCACTCGCGCAGACCGACAACGGTCAAATGGTCAAATGTCTTCAAAAAAATGCTCAACCGGTGAAAACCGATCAGCCCGCAGGGGGCCGGATTTGCGGTATTCACGCAGAATAGTGGTTAAAAGGCGACAGATATCTACGGCCCGGATTCGCGCCATCTCAAGCACGCCCCGGAATGTGCGCATTGTAATCCGGGACAGCACAATTCATGGCACGACAGAAACGGTAGTACAGTTCATCAATATTTCAGAATGAGGAAATTCCATGGCACAAAAAAGCGAAGAGGACGACAAGGTCCGTCTCGATAAATGGTTGTGGGCCGCACGTTTTTATAAAACACGGGCCTTGGCCAAGGCTGCGATCGAGAGCGGCAAGGTGCATTGTCGGGGTGAGCGCTGCAAGCCTGGCAAAGAGCCACGCATCGGCGACGAATTCGAGATTCGCACCGGCTTCGATGAAAAGACCGTTGTGGTCCAGGCCCTGTCGATCGTGCGTCGTGGCGCACCGGAAGCACAGACGCTGTATGCGGAAACCGAAGCCAGTATCGCCAAGCGCGAGGCGGCTGCGGCGATGCGCAAGGCCGGCGCCTTGGGCGTGACCACCGATGGCAAACCGAGCAAGAAGCAGCGCCGGGATCTGTTTAAATTTCGTGGGAACAGTGGCGGAGAATAAAAATCGCAGCCTGTCGGTCCTGACTCAGGACTCGTCAAAGGCTGCGATTTTTTTCAGCGGTCGCCGATTATCGTGCGGACACGACGGTCATCCGCGAAACCACCGGCAATTTGCCCAGAAGCCCGAAGATCGGCGCCGTGACCTTCAGCCAGAAGTTCGCCGCGTGATAGGCAAACGGTGTGTAGTAACCCCAGCCCAACGCCCACACCGCTAGCAGCAGTCCACCGATGTAGTCGTCCTGGCCCCAGTGCGCGCCGGCCACCAGCCGCGGCAACATGAACAGCAGCGCCAGGCCCCAGACCGTCAGGAACTGGCCGGCTGAGCGACTGAAAACACCCATGAACAACGCCCAGATCAGCAGCACCGAAGCGTGGTCACCGGGAAAGCTCTGGCTCGAGCGATCCTTCAGCTCAAAGGTTTTCTCCAGATGCGGAAAATAGTCGCTCATATGGACGGCGCCTTCGAGCACCATGGAAGGGCTGTTGTGCTGCCAGCCCATGTGGTCGGCGAATTTGGAAAACAGCGCGCGGATCACCACCATCAGCAGCAGGATCGAGAAAAATCCGAAGAACGCGCGACGTACGTCAATCGCCTTGAAGACCCAGTCGCCCTTGATCAGCAGCGTCAGCAGAATCAGTCCGACGACAACGTCGAACGGGCGCAGACTTGCAATTGCCCAGATGTGGAGCCATATGGGGTTGCTGGCCAGCGGAGTATTGAGTGAGCGGAACAGCCACTCGTCGAAAACCACACACAGCATCTGGCCTGTAGGCCATAACCAGAAAGCCAGTAGTGCCAATGGCACCGCATTGCACAGAACCAGCCGGCCGAGGTTCCACCTTGATTGGAACAAACCCGGATTGTTCATAAAATGCCTCCCGTGGCTGAACATAGGCATCAAAATGGATGCCAGAAGCGCGGGATTTTCATTCTTTGTAACCTTTTTGTCATTAAAATCAGATACCTAGACCTATGACCGATTTCCTCGATACCGATTACACCCAACGCTTCATCTTCGATGACAGCGACACGCGCGGCGAACTGGTGTCGCTGGAACGCAGCTACGCCGAAGTGCTCGCCAAGCACCCGTACCCGGAGCCGGTTGCGCAATTGCTGGGCGAGTTCATGGCTGCTGCATCGTTGCTGGTGGGCACCCTGAAATTCGATGGCTTGCTGATTCTTCAGGCGCGCTCCGAAGGCCCGATTCCGCTGCTGATGATCGAGTGCTCCAGCGAGCGTGAAATCCGTGGCCTGGCCCGTTACGAGGCGGACTTGATCGCTCCTGACGCGACCCTCTCCGACCTGATGCCCAACGGTGTTCTGGCCCTGACGATCGACCCGACCGTAGGCCAGCGCTATCAGGGCATCGTCGACCTCGACGGCGAAACCCTGTCCGACTGCTTCACCAACTACTTCGTCATGTCCCAGCAGGTAGGCACCCGCTTCAAGCTCTGCGCCGATGGCCGTCGCGCCCGTGGCCTGCTGCTGCAGCAACTGCCGGCCGATCGCCTGAAAGACGAAGAAGAACGCGCCGCCAGCTGGCAGCACATCACCGCGCTGGGCAATACCCTGACCGCTGATGAACTGTTGAGCCTGGACAACGAAACCGTTCTGCATCGCCTCTACCATGAAGAGCAGGTCCGTCTGTTCGATGTGCAGAAATTGCGTTTCCACTGCAGCTGCTCCCGTGAGCGTTCGGGCAATGCACTGGTCAGCCTGGGTCTGGAAGATGCGCAGCAATTGGTGGCCGAGCAGGGTGGCAGCGTCGAGATCGATTGCCAGTTCTGCAACCAGCGCTACCTGTTCGACGCGGCGGATATCGCTCAATTGTTCGCTGGTGCGGGTGTCGAGACGCCGTCAGATACCCGGCACTAAAACGGTTCAGCGCAGGTAAATTCACTGCTCAACGACGGAATAACGCCGTTACGACGGGAGGGCCCTACTCTTTTTGGGCTTTTCTGGCATAATCCGGCCCACTTTTTTCGCGGTAGTAGTGCACGACTTTCTACTACAAAACGTTTGGAGCACACTCGGCCACTGGCCGACGGGGAACCTCATGACGCAAGCCAATAACGCCGTGTACACCGATCTGAGTGTTGATGATCTGGTAAAAGAAGCCCTGAAACGCGGTGAAGGCGAGCTTGCCGATACCGGCGCTCTGGTTGTTCGCACCGGTCACCGCACCGGCCGTTCGCCAGTCGACCGTTTCATCGTTGAAGAGCCTTCCACCCAGGACGCGATTGCCTGGGGCCCGATCAACCGCAAGTTCCCGGCCGACAAGTTCGACGCGCTGTGGGCTCGTGTCGAGGCGTTCAACAACGCGCAAGAGCATTTCGTTTCCCACGTGCATGTAGGCGCGGCCGAAGATCACTACCTGGCCGTGAAGATGACCACCCAGACTGCCTGGCAGAATCTGTTCGGTCGTTGCCTGTTCATCAACCCGGCCCAGTACAACCCGGCCGGTCGTGAAGAGTGGCAAGTGCTGAACGTGGCCAACTTCGAGTGCGTGCCTGAGCGTGACGGCACCAACTCCGACGGTTGCGTGATCCTCAACTTTGCACAGAAAAAAGTGCTGATCGCCGGCATGCGTTACGCCGGTGAAATGAAGAAAGCCATGTTCTCGGTGCAGAACTTCCTGCTGCCGGCTTCCGACGTATTGCCAATGCACTGCGCTGCCAACATCGGCGAAGAGGGCGACGTGACCCTGTTCTTCGGTCTGTCCGGCACTGGCAAGACCACCCTGTCCGCCGACGAAAGCCGTTACCTGATCGGTGACGACGAACACGGCTGGGGCGAAGGCGTTGTCTTCAACATCGAAGGCGGCTGCTACGCCAAGTGCATCGACTTGTCCGAGAAGAACGAGCCGGTCATCTGGAAAGCCATCAAGCACGGCGCTGTGCTGGAAAACGTCGTGATCGACGATGCCAAGCACGCCGACTACGCCGATGTCAGCCTGACCCAGAACAGCCGCGCAGCCTACCCGCTGGAGCACGTTGCCAAGCGTTCCGAGAAGAACCTGGGCGGCGAGCCAAACGCTGTGATCTTCCTGACCTGCGACCTGACCGGCGTACTGCCGCCAGTGTCGATCCTGAACAACGAGCAGGCGGCCTACCACTTCCTGTCCGGCTACACCGCACTGGTGGGCTCGACTGAAATGGGTTCGGGCAGCGGCATCAAGTCGACCTTCTCCACCTGCTTCGGCGCACCGTTCTTCCCGCGTCCGGCTGGCGAATACGCTGAGCTGCTGATCAAGCGCATCAAGGGCTTCGGCTCCAAGGTCTACCTGGTCAACACCGGCTGGACCGGCGGTGGCTACGGCGTCGGCAAACGCTTCAACATCCCGACCACCCGTGCCGTGATCGCAGCGATCCAGAGCGGTGCCCTGGTCGGTGCCGAAACCGAACACCTGGACACCATCAACCTGGACGTGCCACTGGCCGTACCGGGCGTCGAAACCAACCTGCTCAACCCACGCAACACCTGGGCTGACAAGGCTGCGTACGACGAAGCTGCCAAAGCACTGGCCGGTCTGTTCATCGAGAACTTCAAGAAGTTCGACGTGAGCGACGCGATCAAGGCTGCCGGGCCTAAGTTGTAAGACTTAGTTCTGGTGAATGAAAAAGCCGCCTCTTGAGGGCGGCTTTTTTGTGGGTGATGGGTTGGATGTCATCATCAGACCAACTGCCATTATTCCCGCAAAGTTCGCGTTAAACAGCCAGAATAATGCCACTTAAGAAGCCGTGAGTTCTAAACGCCGCTCTTTTTCTCTTCAGCCTTCATAGCCATTGCCGCCTGGTATGCAGTACTCGCAGCATCTCCACAGCATCAACTTTGATTGTGTAGATGATGTAGTAGTTTGGGGTGACAACTATTTCGCGGGTGTCTTGCGCGATCCCTCTTTTGTATAAAGCTGGGTGCTGGCGGACGCTTTCTCCCTTCGATTCGAAAAGCTCATCGAGCCTAATCGCTGCAACGGGATTTTCCTGTCCGATACGCTCCATGATGTTGTCTCGGTCATCCAGCGCCTCTTGGCGCCAGACCAACCTCATCAACGTACTCGCTGACGCAGGGCATCACGCTTGGCGGCAAATATCCTGCGAGCGTCTTCATCGCTGACGCTGGGTCTTGGGTCATCAATGCTGATTTGTACCTGTTGCTTGACCCATTCTTCATACGCAGCGGCTTCATGAGCTTGTTTCATCGCTTCGGCGCGATCAGGGCGGGCATAGGTTTTTATTTGAAGAGGGTCATAACTGGAGGCGTCCACATCGAAGTGATTGATACCCACTCCTTGTAGGTAGGTCACCAGTGTTTCGAACCGCTTGAACAGCCGCACCTGGCCACTGCGTTGTGCTGCCAGTGAATACTCTTTGCTTCCTTGCTGAACTTGAATCGACCAGCCACCGGGCTTGGCAACGATATGTGCGCTACTGATCGAACCGTTCTCAAACAGTCGGGTGAGAGTGCTGTGATCAATGGTTTCAGTGGTCATGAAGGCAAGCCCTTGGTTGAACAATGGCTCCCATCGTACGCAATCAATAATAGTTTGCAAAATTCAGGTCCTTAAAGTTTTGCGCCGGAAATGCCAGCGTCAGTGTTCTGGATAGAGGCAGGCAGTTCTAGCCATGAACACGCCTGCCCGAAGTTCGTCAGGCCGGGGCTTTCCAGCTGAGCATTCGCTGCTGGGCGACTTGCAGCAGGTCACAGCCGTCTTTGGTCAGCAGGTAGAGGGCGTGGGTGATGTGCGGGATGTCTTCGACGTCGGCGTGTTTGAAGCAGAGGCAGTAGAGGGTTTGCAGCAGGTCGCTGGAAGCACGCAGGCGCTGGACGGCGCATTCGAGGATGTCTTGCGGATTGGCATCGGTGTCGATGACCAGGGGCTTGGTGTCGGTGAGGTTGGAGTCGAGTGGGTGGTAGCGATCGGAGTGGAGCTCGTTCCATGATTTCATTTTTTCTATCTCTGTAGGCATCGATGAACCGCTGCTACCGTGACCAAGCGGTGGAGGCGGACTGTGTTCAAGTTGGTCAAACCGGCAGAGATAACCCGGTACGCCGAAGCGTCCCAAACACAGCCCGCCATATAGCGTGCCGACAGAAAGAGGTCGGCAGCATACAAGGGCATGCATCAGTTATCTCTGTTTTTCAGGTGACCAAACCTGAATCGCTGATTGGGCAGCGACAGTCACAACTATAGGTTTCGACCTACCGGCGCCGATAGAAGACAAGGCGCCGCTGCGTGTAGGAACGGGATGCAGATTCGAGCAGGCCGTTCCTACAGATCAATTACGGTTTTCAACGAATCGCCCGATACCCCTCAACATCCAGCACACTCGTCGTCAGCCCGGTCGCCGGGCTGTAGATCGTGCCTTTCACCGTCGAGAACGGGACGCCTTTGCTGCCCAGCGACACGTAGCGTTCACCTTGATCCAGTTCGGTGAACCAGGTGTAGGAGCACTTCTCCATGGCCTTGTATTTCGCTGCCGCGTTGACGATGGCGGCGGTGTGGGTTCGAAGGTCGGCATCAGTAAGGTTGAGGTTCTTGTCGAGCACGGTGCCCCAGCGTTTCAGGCACACCTCGGCAAAGTGACGGACGATCAGGCCAGGTTCGGCCACAACCTTCGGACCACTGACGCCATCGGCCAAAGAATTGCCGACCAGCGTGGCGTGACGGCCGGGCATGGGGAAAATGCTGGTTTTAGTGCCGGTCGCGGTTTGCGGGTGGAAACCAGTTCGCCATCCCAATAGTTTTCGTGGGTGTTATCAAACTTTGTGGAACCTGTACCGCAAAAGAAAATAGTCAGCGTAGTCATGTTGTTGCTCTTGGTTGATGAAAGAGCAAACAGGCTGGTTCTGAATTTTGCAGTAGTGGTAGTGAAGGGTTGTTGCGAACTTTGTAAGTTTGGCGGGTGGCGTCAATTGTTTATTCGTTGCCTGGCAACTTCCAGCAAGTCGCAGCCGTCCTGGGTCAATAAATAAAGCGCATTGACGATGTTGGGGATGTCTTTCACATCGGCCTGTTTGAAACACAGGCAGTAAAGAGTTTCCAGCAGGTTGTTGGCTGCACGCAGCCGCTGATCGGCGGCATCGAGGAGATCGCGGTGGCCCGCCTCGGTATCAATGACCAGCACGGGCGTTTCGCTATAGCTGGTTGTGAGTGAGCGGTATCGGGTGTTGAGCGGTTTGAACATGTTCATGATCGGGTGAGTTCCTTACGACGTCGCCATGGCGGGCCGATACAGTGTTTTCAGTCGCGCCGGCCACTATAGAAGGACGCCTTCGAGCGGAACAAGACAGCCACGATGGACAGAATTCGTAGGGGTTTTTCCTGGGTTCGGGCATTTGCCCTACGCGTTTTCCAAGCTTTTTCACAGCCAAACCCTGATCAGCGAAATTTCCCACGTGTTTGTCGGGCGATTCCCGATAAACCTCTGTATGGTGCGCGCCAGAATCCGTAGGGCGTTTCCAGACGTCCGACACACGCTTAAAGGGAATTAGGTATGCAGTGGCTACGAATGGCCTCGATCATTTTGCTGTGGGTCAGTGGTTGTCGCGTGGCAGTGGCCTCCGATACGGCCAACGGGTTGGCGCTTGCCAATCTGGAACGCAGTGGCTGGCCCGAAGCGCTCACCACTCAGGCCAGCATCGACACAGCCTCCCGCGCGGAAGTGCTGATCTTCGGCAAGGCCCTGTTGGCCAGCGAAGCGCTGGACGAAACGGGACTCAAGCAACGACTGGGCGTGCAGCAGATGCAGCTCAAGTCGATCCGGCAAGTGCGCGACGGTCTGTGGGATCGCTTGCTCAACACCTATCGCAACGCCAGTCAGAATTGCGACGAACAAGCGTTTTGCCCGCGGGTGCGCAGCGTCGCCGATCTGCGCCAGCTGGCGGCGGCATTCACCGGTGATATCAGCCCGGCCCATGCACAATGGGCAAGCAAGAGCCTGGACGTGCATGAGCGGGTACTGGATGAGCAACTGCGGGTGGCCGTGTTGCGGCCATAAAGTTGCTTTCGCGGGTGTCAGGCCGAAAGGGTTTCACCGGTTGTCGCGGCGCAAGCCCAAGGCGGGGGAAAGTTGTCGGGAGAGGGCGTACATCCACTCAGTAACAGGGATGCAAAGATCAGGGCCAAGGGCAGTTTCAAACGGTTCGACATGTTCACTCCTTGATAAAAATCCATGGGCATCGGCCGTCCTGGCTCGACGCGTGACGGACATTACCTTCAGGTCGATTCACACGGCGATGAACAAAGTGTTTCATTTGTTTGATCCCGTGGCGGTGCCCCCAACGCTGTATCATCCCGTATCGATTTGCCCCCCGACCTTTTCTCGATTCGCTGCGATCGCCCGCTAGGCTGTTGGCATCACAGCGGTCAACGGAGTGACAGCGAATGCACAACACCCTGGAACAGGTTTTCGGTTATCCACAATTTCGACCCGGTCAGGAAGCGGCAATCAGCGCTGTGCTGGCCGGACGCTCGGCGGCGGCGATCTTTCCTACGGGCTCCGGCAAATCCCTTTGCTACCAAGTGCCGGCTCTCTTGCTGCCACATCTGACGCTGGTGGTCTCGCCGTTGCTGGCGCTGATGCAGGATCAGCTCGAGTTTTTGCGGCGACATGGCATTTCGGCAGGCAGTATCGATTCGGCGCAGAGCCGTGAAGATGCCAATGATGTGATGGCCCGCGCCCGATCAGGTGAACTGAAGATCCTGATGATTTCCGTGGAGCGCTTGAAGAACGAGCGCTTTCGCAACTTTTTGCAGCAGGTGCCGATCTCGCTGCTGGTGGTGGATGAGGCGCACTGTATCTCCGAGTGGGGCCACAATTTCCGGCCCGATTACCTCAAGTTGCCGGACTACCAGCGCCAGTTCAACATCCCGCAGACCTTGCTGCTGACTGCCACGGCAACACCGAAAGTCATCGCCGACATGCAGGCGAAATTCGCCATCGCTGCCGAGGATGTGGTGACCACCGGTTTCTATCGGCCCAATCTCAATCTGCTGGTGGAGCCGGTGCGCGGTGAGGACAAGCGGCGACGGCTGGTGCAGTGGATGGCCGAGCGGGTGGGTCAACCGAGCATCGTCTACGTCACCCTGCAGAAAACCGCCGAGTACATCGCCGAGCATTTGGGGCGCAATGGCATTCAGGCCGAGGCTTACCACGCCGGGCTGCCCCACGAACAACGGGAAGCGATTCAGAAACGCTTCATGGGTGGGCAGTCCAATTGCATCGTGGCGACCATCGCGTTCGGCATGGGCATCGACAAGAGCGACATCCGCAACGTGGTGCATTTCGACCTGCCCAAATCCATCGAAAACTACAGCCAGGAAATCGGCCGTGCCGGGCGTGACGGGCAACCGTCCGACTGCCTGGTGCTGGCCAACCGCGACAGCCTCAATGTGCTGGAAAACTTCGTCTACGGCGACACGCCGGAGCGTGATGGCATTCGCCATGTGCTGGACGAGTTGCAGGCCGCTGCGCCTGAAGGTCAGTGGGAGTTTTTGCTCGGGCCGTTGGCGGATCAGAGCAATATCCGTGCGCTGCCGTTGAAGACGTTGCTGGTGCAACTGGAGCTGCGAGGTCTGATTGCCCCGCGCTACGCGTATTACGCCGAATACCGCTTCAAATACCTGCTGGAACCCGAGGCGCTGCTTGAGCGTTTCGAGGGTGAGCGCAGGGATTTCGTCGCGGCGATCATCCAGACCTCGAGCCGCGCACGGACCTGGGCCACGGTGAATTTCGAGGCGATGTACACGCAACATTCCGCTGAGCGCAACCGCGTGGTGAAGGCGCTGGATTACTTCCAGGAGAAGGGCTGGGTCGAGCTGGAAAGCAAACAGATGACCGAGGTCTACAACGTGCTGCACAGCAGCTTCGACAGCCAGATTTTGAGTGGCGAGCTGCATGATTACTTCTCCCGCCACGAACAGACCGAAGTGGCGCGGATTCACGCGATGCTCGAATTGTTCGCCACCGAGCGCTGCCTGGGCTATCGACTGGCGGAGTACTTCGGTGATCACAACGCCCCCGAGCAGTGCGGGCATTGCTCGGTGTGTCACGGGCAGATTGCCCGGCTGCCGGCGCCTCCGGAATTGCCGGCGCTTGTGGATAAAAGTTTCCCGGCGTTGTGCGGCGACTTTATCCACAGGCACGAGCAGCAGACCGGCAGTGCGCCTTCGGCGGAGCGGCTGACGCGGTTTCTGTGCGGGATCAGCGTGCCGCTGTTCACCAGGCTCAAGGCGCGGACGATTGCCGGGTATGCGGCACTGGAGGAGTATCCCTACGCGGATGTGCGGGCCTGGGTTCAGGCGCATCTCTGAAGCGGCGAATCCATCTGCTGAATGTCGATCATCACGGCAATAAACTTCAAAAATGCCCGGTGGCTGACTATGGTGAAGGCTGTCTTTGGATCTCCAACAAGAGAACAACATGAGCCAGACATCCTTCGAAATCCGCCAGGCCGCCGTGATCGGCGCCGGCACCATGGGCCGCGGCATTGTCATGTGCCTGGCCAACGCCGGCGTGTCAGTGCAATGGGTCGACAACAATCCGCAGATGCTCGAGCAGGCGCTGAAGGCGGTGGCCGATACCTATGCGCATAACGTGCGTCAGGGGCGGATCGATCAGGCCGAGGCCGATGCGCGAGTCGCCCGGGTCAGCGCGGCGGCGGACTATGTGGCGATTCGCAATGTCGATCTGGTGATTGAAGCGGTGTACGAGAATCTCGAGCTCAAGCAGAAGATCTTCCGTGAGCTCGATGGCTTGCTGAAGCCGGAGGCGCTGCTGGCGAGCAATACCTCGGCGCTGGACATCGATGCAATTGCCGCCGCGACACGACGCCCGGCTCAAGTGCTGGGCCTGCATTTCTTCAGCCCGGCGCACATCATGAAATTGCTGGAAATCGTCCGTGGCGCGCGAACCTCGCCAGCCGTGCTGGAAGCGGCACTTGAGCTGGGCAAACGCATGGGCAAGGTCAGTGTGGTGTCGGGTAACTGCCACGGATTCATCGGCAACCGCATGCTTCATCCTTACGTGCTCGAGGCGCGCAAAATGCTGCTCGAAGGCGCCTGGCCACAGCAGATCGACGCGACGTTGCAAGGCTTCGGTTTTGCCATGGGGCCGTTTCGCATGTACGACGTGGTCGGCATCGATCTTGAGTGGCGTGCTCGTGAGCTGGCCGGCAAGGGTCAGGATGCACCAGAGGTTCAGGTGGATAACCGCTTGTGCGAGCTGGGGCGGTTCGGACAGAAGTCCGGTAACGGCTACTACCACTATGAGCCCGGCAGTCGTCAGGCCGAGCATGACCCCGAGGTGGATGCGCTGGTGTTGAGCGTCAGCGAAGGTCTGGGGTTTCATCGCCGTGACATCGGGACCGAGGAGATCCTTGAGCGTTGCCTTCTGGCGTTGGTCAACGAGGGCGCGAAAATTCTGCAGGAGGGGATTGCCGAGTCGGCCCATGACATCGATCAGGTCTACCTGAATGGCTACGGCTTTCCGGCAGAGAGGGGCGGGCCGATGGCCTGGGCGGATGATCAGGGGCTGGCAGACATTCACAAGCGGTTGCTGGCGCTGGAGACCCGGCAGGGTGAGCAATGGCGCCCGGCGCAATTGATTGGCGAGCTGGCAGCGCGAGGAAAGGGTTTTTACCTTTAGACTGGGCCGATCACTCAAGGAATCGACACTGATGTCCAACCCGATGCCGCAACGCGCCGATTACCCGCATTTCCAGCCGATCACCACGCGCTGGCATGACAACGATGCCTACGGTCACGTCAACAACGTCACCTACTACAGCTTTTTCGACACGGCCGTGAACACCTACCTGATTCAGGTCGGTGGCCTGGATATCCATGATGGCGAGGTGGTGGGGTTTGTGGTGAGTTCGTCTTGCGATTACTTCGCCTCGATTGCTTTCCCGGACTTGATCGAAGTCGGCTTGCGGGTCGGCAAACTGGGCAACAGTTCAGTGCAATACGAGCTGGCCGTGTTCAAGTCTGGCGAGCATGAAGCCTGCGCGGCGGGGCGTTTCGTGCATGTGTTCGTTGATCGTGCATCGAACCAGCCGGTGGCGATTCCTGCGAGTTTGCGCGGAGCGCTGGAACGGCTGGCGGTTTGACAGGCAAAAAAAATCGCAGCTCGGGGGAGCTGCGATCTGGCTGTACCGGCGATGAGGTCAAGCCTCAGTCGCGGTAGTAGCGGTGATGCTTGCGATGGCCGTAGGCGTGACCACGACCGCGGTGGTCGTCGCGGTAGTAGCGACCACGGTCACGGCCGCGATCGTAATTGCGGTCTTCGCGATTGCTCTCGTTGCCCATGTAGTTACCCAGCGCGCCACCGGCGCCGCCACCTGCTGCGGCGCCGATCAGGCTGCCGGTGGTGCCGCCCATGCTGCGGCCGACCACGTTACCGCCGGCTGCACCCAATGCACCGCCAATGGCGGCTTCGCCACGGCTGTGTTTGTTGGCGCCAACCGCGCTACCACCCGCGCCGCCCAGGGCCGCGCCAATGGTTGAACCTGTGCTGCCGCCCAAAGACTGACCGACGACCGAGCCAAGAACCCCGCCCAATGCGCCGCCCACACCTGCTTCGGTGGTGCCTCCGGCAGAAGCGAAGCCACTGACCAGGCCAAGGGACAACAAGAGAATCTGGGAGAACTTCATAGAGGAGCCTCAAAGGGATGACGGCGCGATCCTGAGGCTGTGTAACAAGGCTGACAATCGAAATCCGACGAATAACACGACTTGTATACAATTATGCAAGTTACTGATTTTTGGGTGGAACTTAACCGATTTTGGCCGGTCTTTAGCTACTTCACAAAGGCCGCTTTTATGCAAAAGCGGCCTTTTTTGTGGGCGTTTGAAAACAATTCGCGGAATGCCTTGGGACTGAAATCCGGACGCTGAGCGTCCCGGACTGTGTTCCCACGCTGAGCGTGGGAACGCTCGGATTCAGGCCGACTTGGCCATGATCAACCCCGTCTCGCTCGCCGCTTCCAAACGAATGGCGATGAACTTCGACGTCGGCGTATGGCTGCCGTCCCCGGTGCTTTCCAGCGGCACCAGCGGATTGACCTCTGGATAGTAGGCAGCTGCCTGACCCGCCGGAATATCGAACGCCAGCAACGTAAAGCCCTTCACCCGACGCTCGCGGCCATCGTCCCACAGCGACACGATGTCTGCCTTCTGCCCCGGTTTGAAGCCCAGGCGAATGATGTCCGCCTCGTTGGCGAACAGCACGTCACGCTGTCCCTTCACACCGCGATAACGATCGTCGAGACCATAAATCGTGGTGTTGTACTGATCGTGAGAACGCATCGATTGCAGGATCAGGTCCGGCAGTTTGCCGGTGGCGCGGGTGCGCTCGTGAATCAGGTCCTTGGGCAGCATGTTCGGTTTGAAGTTGGCCCGACCCGACGTGGTGTTCCACTTGCGCGCGCCGGCGCTGTTGCCGAGGTAGAAGCCGCCAGGGTTCTTGACCTTCTCGTTGAAGTCCTTGAAGCCCGGAATGGTGTCGGCGATCAGTTCGCGGATGCGCCGGTAGTCGGCCACCAGCCAGTTCCAGTCCACCGGTTTGCTGCCCAGTGTGGCGGCGGCGATGCCGGCAATGATCGACGGCTCCGAGCGCATCTGGTTCGACAGCGGCTGCAACTGACCGTTGGAGGCGTGCACCATGCTGAACGAGTCTTCCACGGTGACGGCTTGCGGGCCTTCGGTCTGGATGTCGATGTCGGTACGGCCCAGGCACGGCAGGATCAATGCGTCCTTGCCGTGGGCCAGGTGGCTGCGGTTGAGCTTGGTGCTGATCTGCACGGTCAGGTCGCAGTTGCGCAGGGCCTGGAAGGTGCGCGGGCTGTCCGGCGTGGCCTGGGCGAAGTTGCCGCCCAGACCGATGAACACCTTGGCGCGGCCTTCGGCCATCGCGTGAATCGCTTCGACCACGTTGTGCCCGTTGTGGCGCGGCACCTTGAACTGGAAGCGACGCTCCAGGGAATCGAGGAACGCCACCGGCGGACGCTCGTTGATGCCCATGGTGCGGTCGCCCTGCACGTTGCTGTGGCCGCGCACCGGGCACAGACCGGCACCGGGCTTGCCGATGTTGCCGCGCAGCAGCATCAGGTTGGCGATTTCCTGGATGGTCGGCACCGAGTGGCGGTGCTGGGTGATGCCCATCGCCCAGCACATGATCACGTTCTTGCCTTTGGCGTACATGCGCGCCGCTTGCTCGATTTCCAACAGGCTCAGGCCGGACTGCGCGACGATCTGCTCCCACGGCGTGTCATCGACGACGCCGAGGTATTCCAGCACGTTGACGCTGTGTTCATTGAGGAAGTCGTGATCGAACACCGCCGGCGCGCCGGCCTTCTGCGCATCCCGCTCCCATTGCAGCAGGAATTTGGCCATGCCGCGCAACACCGCCATGTCGCCGCCCAGTGCCGGGCGGAAATACGCGGTGTTGGTCGGCTTGTCGCCGTTGGTGAGCATTTCGATCGGGTGCTGCGGGTGCTGGAAACGTTCCAGGCCGCGCTCTTTCAGCGGGTTGATGCACACCACCTGAGCACCGCGTTTTACCGCTTCACGCAGCGGTTCGAGCATGCGCGGATGGTTTGTCCCCGGGTTCTGGCCCCAGACGAAAATCGCATCGGCGTGTTCGAAGTCGTCGAAGGTCACGGTGCCTTTGCCGACACCGACGCTTTGCGCGAGCGCCACACCGCTGGCCTCGTGGCACATGTTCGAGCAGTCGGGGAAGTTGTTGGTGCCGAAAGCGCGGACGAACAGTTGATACAGATATGCCGCTTCGTTGCTGGCGCGACCCGAGGTGTAGAACTCGGCCTGGTCCGGGCTCGACAACGCTTGCAGGTGTTTACCGATCAGGGCGTAGGCATCGTCCCAGCTGATCGGTTTGTAGCGATCGGTTTCGGCGTCATACACCACCGGCTCGGTCAGACGCCCTTGATACTCGAGCCAATAGTCGCTCTGTTCCAGCAACGCGGTGACGCTGTGCTTGGCGAAGAACTTTGCATCCACGCGACGCTTGGTCGCTTCCCAGTTCACTGCTTTGGCGCCGTTCTCGCAGAACTTGACCATGCCGCTTTCCGGCGAATCGCCCCAGGCGCAGCCCGGGCAGTCGAAGCCGCCGTTCTGGTTGGTCTTGAGCATCATGCGCAGGTTTTTCAGCGCGTTGTCGCTGGTCAACCAGGCCTGGGCCACGCTGATCAGTGCGCCCCAGCCGCCGGCGGCACCCTTGTAGGGCTTGTAGCGCGGGACGGGTTTCTGGTCGGCTTGATGGTGTTGGCTCACGGGTGTTTCTCCATTTCTGGGCTATACACCCGCGGCGCGTTTTTCTGCGGCAGGTGGATGAGATTGAGGTTGTGGCGACGGGCCCATTGCACGGCGAGGCCGGTGGGCGCTGACAGACTGACGAGGGTCTGGATCCCGGCGCGCAGGACTTTCTGAATCAATTCGAGGCTGCAGCGGCTGGTGACAATCGCCAGGCCGCCGGTTGTGGATATCTTTTGCCGGATCAGGCCGCCGATCAGTTTGTCGAGAGCGTTGTGCCGGCCGATGTCTTCACGGCCCAGCAGCAATTCACCGCTGGCGTTCATGAACACCGCCGCGTGCACCGCGCCGCAATGCTGGCCGAGCGGCTGGAACGCGCCGATGCGCTGGCGCAGACCGTCGAGCCATTCGACCGGCGGCAAAGGCGCGCCGGGCAAGACCTTGAGATCGGGCAACGCCTGTTCCACCGCTTCCACGCCGCACAAACCGCAGCCGCTGGTGCCGGCCAGTTGCCGACGTTGTTGCTTGAGGTTCCAGAACGCGCGATTGGCGATGGTCACCTGGGCGTATTGCGCCGAGCCTGAACCGGTCAGTTGCAGGTCATAAATGTCGGTGGCGTCTTCGATGATGCCGCTGCCGAGGCTGAAACCGACGATGAAGTCTTCGAGGTCGGTCGGTGTCACCAGCATCACGGCCTGGCTGATGCCGTTGTAGGCAATCGCCAGCGCGACTTCCTCGGCCAGCGCGGTGCTGGTCGACTCCGCCAGGGGCAGGTCGCTGTAGCTGTAGGTCTGACTGGCGGCGGGCGCGGGCGTTTCGAGTGCAGGCGCCGCGCAGGCCGGGCGCTTGGCGTTCATGGCATCACCGACGGATTGATCAACGTTAAGACTAGGCGCGGCAACTTGTCGCGTCTAATCGCTAGTGTCGATCTATCGATAGATGCCGTCGATCAAGCGGCGGCTGGCGATTTCTGATACAGCGCGAAACAGGCCTCGGCCAGCGCCGAACGCGGGGCGCCACGGCGCATGATCAGGCCCAGTCGGGCGAGGGTCTGGGCGTTATCGATCGGTTGCAGGCGCAGGTGATCGGTGAGGCGTTCGAGGCCGCCGTCCAGCGGCATGATCGCGCAGCAGAATCCGCCGTGCACAGCTTGTAACAATTGATGCACGGCGTCGGTCTGCAACAGCGGCTGCGGTGTCAGGCCACGGCTGTGGAAGTTGTGGTCGATGGACTGGCGAAAGTGCATGCCGCTGGTGAGCATGCCCAGCGGCAGTTCGATCAGCGCCTGCCAGCTCAGCGGTGCTTCGCCGAAGCTGAAGGAACGCTGATCGTAAAGCAGGCCCATGCGGGTTTCGTCGAAGGCCAGGGATTCGAAACGTTCGTTGTCGAGACGATCCAGATAGGACACGCCGATGTCGATCCGGTTGTCCGCCAGTTGTTCGAGGATCTGCTCGGAGCTCAGTGCCGACAGTTCGAAACGCAGTTCCGGGTGTGCAGCGTGCAGGCGTTGCATCAGCGGCAGCGGATCGAAACTGGACAGCGGCACGACCCCCAGGCGCAAGGTGCCGATCAGGTTGCCGCGACAGGCTGCCGCTTCCGCCTGCAAGCCGTCATAAGCCGCCAGCACCGTGCGTGCCCAGGCCAGCACTCGCTCGCCTGGCGCGGTAAAGCCTTCGAAGCGCTGACCGCGATTGACCAGCGGCAGGTCGAGTTCTTCTTCGAGGCTGCGCAGGCGCATCGACAAGGTCGGCTGGGTAATGTGGCAGCGGGCGGCGGCCTGGCCGAAATGGCGGGTTTCGTCGAGGGCGATGAGGAATTTCAGCTGCTTGATGTCCATCTTCGCTCCGGGGCGCTGGCAAGGGTGGGCGATTCTACCGCTTGCACGGGGGCAGGGTCATTGGTCGGGCCGGAACCGGTGGGGTTCGGGGTGGTCTAGGCTTGGGCGTCTGGAACTTAAATCAAGGAGTGTGCGCTATGAGTCTTTTGAGCTTTGTAAAAGAGGCGGGTGAGAAGCTGATCGACCTGCTGACCCCCGGCAACGCCAATGCCAGCGAGCAGTTGAAGGAACACATCAGCAAGGTCGGATTGGGTAACCCCAATGTCCAGGCCACCGTGGACGGCGACAAGGTGACGGTCACCGGCGAGGTGGCGAGCCAGGAAGAGAAAGAGAAGATTCTGCTGGCCGTCGGCAACATCGAAGGCGTGGGCAGTGTCGATGACCAGATCACCGTGACCGGGCCGGTGGTGGCCGCCGCACGTTTTGTGGTGGTGAAAAAGGGCGACACCCTCAGCGCGATTTCCCTGGCGGTGTATGGCAATGCCAACCAGTACAACAAGATCTTCGAAGCCAACAAGCCAATGCTCAAGGATGTGAACAAGATCTATCCGGGGCAGACGCTGCGTATTCCTGATTAACTTTCGAAACCGCAATCGCGAGCAGGCTCGCTCCCACATTGGAATGCGTTTCCATTGTGGGAGCGAGCCTGCTCGCGATGAAGTCCGCGCGGTCTAAAGCCCTTTGATCAAATCCCGATAATCCTCGACCGCCGCAAATTCCGCCGTGTCCTTCGGCCCTTTGCGACTGTCCGGTTCCTTCACCGCCAACAGATGCGCTACCCCGAAATCCCGCGCACTGCGCAGGATCGGCAAGGTGTCGTCGATGAACAGGCTGCGCGCCGGGTCGAATCCGATATCGGCCTGCAAGGCGTCCCAGAACTGCGGGTTCTCCTTGGGGAATCCGTAATCGTGAGAGCTGATCAGCCGCTCGAAATAGGGCGCCAGTTCAACCCGTTCCAGTTTCAGCGACAGCGAATCGCGGTGTGCATTGGTGATCATCACCACACGTTTGCCGGCCCGTTTGATCGCGGCCAGAAAGGTGTCGGCGTCCGGACGCAGGGCGATCAGGTGGGCGGTTTCCAGTTTCAGTTCACGCACCGACAGCTTCAGTTCCGCGCTCCAGAAATCCAGGCAATACCACTGCAATTGACCGGCATGGCGCTCGAACAACGGCTGCAATTCCATTTCCGCCATGGCCCGGCTCACGCCATGCAGTTCGGCGTAGCGCTGTGGCAGGTGTTTCAGCCAGAAGTGGTTGTCGAAGTGCAGATCCAGCAACGTGCCGTCCATGTCCAGCAGAACGGTATCGATGTCGGACCACGGTAATGAAGGCATGGCAACGTCTCGAACGGTAGAAAGATATCCGACACAAACAATCGGAAAAGCCGCGTTATAGTAGCGCGTTCACGCCAAGGAGCTTTGCATGCGCCAGAAACCAACCGTACTCGCCCGGGAAATCGTCGCCACCAGCCGTCTGTTCTGCGTCGAAGAGCTGAAGCTGCGCTTTTCCAACGGCGTCGAGCGCACCTACGAGCGGCTGGTGGGCAAGGGCGCCGGTTATGGCGCGGTGATGATCGTGGCAATGCTCGATGCCGAGCATGCGGTGCTGGTCGAGGAGTACTGCGGCGGCACCGACGAATATGAACTGTCCCTGCCCAAAGGGTTGATCGAACCGGGTGAGGACGTGCTGGCGGCGGCCGAGCGTGAACTCAAGGAAGAAGCAGGCTACGGCGCACGGCAACTGGAGCACCTGACCGAGCTGTCGCTGTCTCCCGGCTACATGAGCCAGAAAATCCAGGTGGTGCTCGCCAGCGATCTGTACGAAGAACGACTGGAAGGCGATGAGCCGGAGCCGATGCGGGTGGACAAGGTCAACCTGCGGGATCTCTCTTCGTTGGCGCAAAATCCGCAATTTTCCGAAGGTCGAGCCCTGGCGGCGTTGTACCTGGCCCGCGATCTGCTGATCCAGCGCGGCGTTTTCCAGTCATGAGTGAGATGTCGATGAGTTTTCCCCATCCGATGATGGCACCGGTGGTTGAGCTGGCGCTGCAGGCCGGCGAGGCGATCCTGCCGTTCTGGCGCGCCGATGTGGCGGTCACCGCCAAGTCCGATGATTCGCCGGTGACCGCTGCGGACCTCGCCGCGCACCATGTGATCGTCGCCGGTCTGACGGCGCTGGATCCGAGCATCCCGGTGTTGTCCGAGGAGGACGCCAACATCCCGCAAAGCGTGCGCGCCGGCTGGCAGCGCTGGTGGCTGGTAGATCCGCTGGATGGCACCAAGGAATTCATCAGCGGCAGTGAAGAGTTCACCGTCAACATCGCCCTGATCGAAAATGGCCGCGTGGTGTTCGGGGTGGTTTCGATGCCGACCAATGGGCGTTTCTACGTCGGCGGTGCCGGGCTTGGTGCCTGGCGGGGCGACACAGGCGGCACGCCGGTGGCGATTCGGGTGCGTGACGTGCCTGGCCCTGGCGAAGCTTTCACCGTGGTCGCCAGCCGCCGTCATTCCAGCCCGGAGCAGGAACGCTTGCTGGCCGGATTGAGCGCAAGCCTCGGCGAGTTGCAACTGGCCAACATCGGCAGTTCGCTGAAATTCTG
The DNA here is from genome assembly GCF_059418105.1 of Pseudomonas sp. GW821-FHT09C09. Classification (NCBI taxonomy): domain Bacteria; kingdom Pseudomonadati; phylum Pseudomonadota; class Gammaproteobacteria; order Pseudomonadales; family Pseudomonadaceae; genus Pseudomonas; species Pseudomonas sp. GW821-FHT09C09. The sequence continues at coordinate 480,470 of NZ_JBWKPF010000004.1, read as the reverse complement.
TCTGTTGGCCGAAGGTGCGGCGGACTGCTATCCGCGACTGGCACCGACATCCCAATGGGACACGGCGGCAGCACAAGGCGTGCTGGAAGGCGCGGGTGGCGAGGTGCTGGGGTTGAACGGTGAAGCGTTCTGCTACCCGGCGCGGGAATCACTGCTGAACGAGTTCTTCCTGGCGCTGCCGGCAAAAGCCGCATGGCGCGCGAAGCTGCTGGAGCTGGCCCGTTCGTAAGCGCACTTCCATACCTCAGCGGTGCAGCACGTACTGCCCGCTGAAGGTCACCGCATCCTCATCGCTGCCCGCATTGACGATCCGTGTCTGCAGGGTCAGTCGAGCCCGTCCGTAACGCTGATACATCGTCAGGAATCTCTTCCACACGGCCGCACTCGGCGCCGGGCAGATCGCGATGGCATCGCCGGTCACCGGCAGCGGATAACTGATCTGTCCTTCCTGAATGACGATGTGTCCGTCGTCGATGCCTTCTTCCTTCAAACGCAGATGCAGCCAGCCCCAGCCGGCCAGCACCGCGCCGCAATACAGACTGCCGCCGAACATGGTGCTCTTGTGATTGACGTTGGCCTCCAGCGGCAAGTGCAGGCGCAGTTGCTGTTCATGCCAGTCGAGCACTTTGAGGCCCATGTCCCGGGTCAGCGGAATGTCGTGATGGAGGACGGATTCCAGATAATGGCTATCGTGCTTCATTCGGATTCGTCTCCATGGTTGCTGCTGTCGGCGAAGTTCAGCCCGTGCTTGCGCAGTTTGTCGTGCAGGGTCTTGCGCGGAATGCCCAGGGCTTCGGCGAGGCTGCGCACCGAGCTGTGCGAGCGGGCCAGCTCGGCGGCGATCAAGGACTTCTCGAAATGTTCCACCTGTTCACTGAGGCCACCGCTGGTGACTTCGATGGTCGCGCCGCTGCCGTCGGGCTGAGAGTTGTCCAGCGCCAGTTCGAGGCCGAGGGCGAAACGCTCCGCCGCGTTCTGCAATTCCCGCACATTGCCCGGCCAGGAGTGACGCAGCAGCAACGCCCGTTGTGCCGGTTGCAGTTCATGAGGTGGCAGACCGTGGCGGGCGCTGGCTTCGTCGGCATAGTGCTGGAACAACACCAGCGCGTCTTCGCCTCGTTCACGCAGTGGCGGAATGCGCAGCGGCGCCACGTTGAGGCGGTAATACAAGTCCGCCCGGAACCGACCCTGATCGGCGGCCTGACGCAGGTCTTCCTTGGTCGCGGCGATGACGCGGATGTCCAGCGGGATCAACTGATTGCCACCGAGGCGTTCGACGACTCGTTCCTGCAGCATGCGCAGCAGTTTTACCTGCACGTCCATGCTCATGCTTTCGATTTCATCGAGGAACAACGTGCCGCCATTGGCGAATTCGAACTTGCCGATCCGGCGCTTCTGCGCGCCGGTGAAGGCGCCGGGCTCATGACCGAACAACTCGCTCTCCACTACCGACTCGGCCAGTGCCCCGGCGTTGATTGCCACGAACGGGCCGTTACGCCGGCTCGACAGGTCGTGCAGCGCACGGGCGACGACTTCCTTGCCGGCACCGGTTTCGCCGAGGATCAGGACGTCAGCCTTGGTCGCGGCCAGTGCGCCGATCTGCTCGCGCAGGCGTGCCATCGGGGCCGAGTGGCCGACCAGTCGGGCGCTCAGTTCGTTGCGGTCGCTCAGGGCCATGCGCAGGCTGCGGTTGTCCAGCACGAGACGGCGCAGGGCCAGTGCGCGGCGCACGCTGTCGAGCAGGGCGTCACTGGCGAAGGGTTTTTCCAGAAAATCGTAGGCGCCGGCGCGCATGGCTTGCACGGCCAGCGGCACGTCGCCATGACCGGTGATCAGCAGTACGGGCAACTCAGGGTCCTGGGCGTGCAGTTCGCTCAATAACTCAAGTCCGTCCATGCCGGGCATGCGGATGTCGCTGACCACCACGCCCGGCCAGTCACGCTCCAGTTGGGTGGCCAGGCCCTTGGCTTCGGACAGCGGAAGGATTTTCAGGCCGGCCAGATCCAGCGTCTGGCCCAGGGCCTGACGCAGGTGCGGATCGTCGTCGATCAGCACCACCTGAATGCGGTTGTCGATGGTCATGCACTTCGATCCTCGGACGGTTGCAGGCTGACCCCGGGCGCGCCGGCGCGCAGCCGCAGGGTGATCAAGGCGCCACCTTGCTTGTGGTTGGCGAACGACAGTTCACCACCAAAGGCGCGCATCAGGGTTTCGCAAATGGCCAACCCCAGACCAAGCCCCTGGGTGCGGGTCTTGGTGGTGTAAAACGGTTCGCTGGCGCGGCCCAGGGCTTCCATGCAGAAACCCGGACCGTTGTCGCGAATGTACAGATTGACGCCCTCGCCGGTGGATTCGGCACTCAGCCACAATTTGCGCGGCGGGCCTTTCTCGGTCAGGGCGTCGAGGGCGTTGGCCAACAGATTGCCGAGGACCTGGCGAAGACGGGTTTCCCCGGCCTCGACCCACAAGGTTGCGGCGGGCAGGTCGCGGATCAGCTCGACATCCATGCTCCGGCGACGTTTGGCCAGCAGCGCCAAGGCATCGTCCAGCGCCGGTTGCAGGGCCACGCTTTCCGGGGCGTGGCGATCGCGGCGGGCGAAGGCGCGCAGGTGGGCGATGATCGATGCCATGCGCCCGGTCAGTTCGCTGATCAACTTGAGGTTGCCGCGAGCATCTTCAGTGCGCTGATGATCAAGCAACACTTCGGCGTTTTCCGCGTAACTGCGGATCGCTGCCAGCGGTTGATTGAGTTCGTGGCTGATGCTCGCCGACATGGTGCCCAGCGCCGACAGCTTGCCGGCCTGCACCAGATCGTCCTGGGCGCGTACCAGTTCCTGCTGGGCCTGTTCGCGTTCCAGCACTTCCTGTTTCAGACGCCGGTTGAGCCCTTCCAGATCGCTGGTGCGTTCGGCGACCCGGCCTTCGAGTTCCCGTCGCGCCTTGGCTTCGAATGCGATTCGCTCCAGGTAATGGCGACGGCGCTGCATCATCAGACCAAGCAATAGCATGACCACCAACAGCGTGGCGCCGCCGACGGCCACCACGGTGCGCACCGGACGGTCGATCAGCGTGCGCGGGGCCAGGATGCTGACGCTCCAGCCGGTTTCTTCGATGTCCCGGGTCTGGGTCAGCCAGGCGGTCGGGCTGAGGTTCAATGGACGCGGCTCGCGGGTCGGATACGGCTGGATCGCGGTGATTGCCGAGCGTTCGTCGCCACTCAATGGGCGGGTCGAGCGAAAGCGCCATTCCGGACGCGAGGTGAGGATGACCACGCCGTTGTGGTCGGTCACCAACAGTTGCTCCGGGGTTTTGCCCCACAGACTTTCGGTGTGGTCGAGATCGACCTTGATCACCAGCACGCCGATGATTTTTTCGCCATTGCGCACGGCCGCGGCGAAGAAGTAGCCGCGTTTGGCGGAGGTGGTGCCAAGGCCGAAGAAGCGGCCCAGGCGCCCGGCCATGGCTTCACTGAAATAAGGCCGGAACGAGAAATTGCGCCCGACGAAACTGTCGTGCTTGTCCCAGTTCGATGCGGCCAGTGTCCGGCCGGAGGTGTCCATCAGGTACATGACTTCGGCGCCGGTCTGGGCAGCAATGTTTTTCAGCAGGCGGTTGGCATTGCCCTGGGTGACGCCGTCGTCCGGCGCACCGATGATCGCCCGCAGGGCCGGCAGATCCCCGAGGATCTGTGGCAGCACTTCGTAGCGATGCAGTGTGCCCAGCAGGTTGGCGACGTAGAGGTCGAGGGTCTGGCGGTTCTGCCCGATCAGTTCGCTGCGGTAGTAGCGCTCGGCCAGATGTTCCAGCGGCCACAGCAGCGGGGCCAGGCACAGTGCCAGCAGGGCGAGGCTGCGCCAGCGGGGGCGGCGGGGAAGGGTCGGAGTCATGAGCATCGGGCGCCTGTGGATACAGGCGCATTATGCCTAGGCTTGGGGCACTTCAGGAAAAGACGTCGGCATCCTTGAGCAAGGCCGCTGTCTGATCCTTGGCGGACAGTTTCGGTGCTTCGTCCAGTTGCCAGTCGATGCCCAGATCCGGGTCGTCCCAGCGAATGCTGCGCTCGGCCGACGGGGTGTAGTAGTCCGTGGTCTTGTAGAGGAATTCGGCGAATTCGCTCAGTACCACGAAACCATGGGCGAAGCCTTCCGGTACCCACAGCTGACGGTGATTGTCGGCGGACAGACGCACGGCAACCCATTTGCCGAAGTGCGGCGAGCTGCGACGGATATCGACGGCCACGTCGAGCACTTCACCGGCCGTGACGCGGACCAGTTTGCCCTGGGTGTTTTCCAGCTGGTAATGCAAACCGCGCAGGACGCCTTTTTGCGAGCGGGAATGGTTGTCCTGAACAAATTGTGTATCCAGGCCGGTTGCGTCCTGAAAAGCCTTGGCATTGAAGCTTTCGTAAAAGAAACCGCGCTCGTCACCAAATACCTTGGGTTCGATGATCAGAACACCGGGCAGGTCGGTGGTGATTACATTCATGAAAATTTTCCAGTGACTGGTTTGGATGGCCGACATTCTTGCGCAAAGTGCCGGTGGGCGCGAGTGCAGACTTGCAAATATGCCCGCCACACAGCGCACGGGGGACGGATGGTCGGGGGTTGCTTATCGCCCGAAGCAGTGGCGATATAGGCGCCTAATAAAATTTCAGGGGTCGTTCCATGTCGTTCGCCACGTTGATTCACCGCGCCAGTCTTCCAGGCCCACAGGTCACTGCTGAGCAGGCCTTGCAGGTACTGTCGCAGCATTACGGGCTGAGCGGCACGCTGCAGGCGCTGGGCAGTCAGCAGGACCTCAACTATCGCGTGGACAGTGAGCGCGGGCGGTTCGTGTTGAAGATCTGCCGGGGCGACTATTCACTGGTGGAGTTGCAGGCTCAGCACGCCGGCCTGAAGTATCTGGCCGAACATTGCGATGTCCATGTTCCCCGGGTCATTCCGGCCAATGACGGCCAGGACCTGTTGTCGCTGGAGATCGGCGGTGAAGCGGTGCACGTGCGGCTGCTCGACTACATCGAAGGTCAGCCGCTGACCGCGCTCGATCATCTTGGCCACGAAGTCGTTGCCGGATTCGGTCGGCTCTGCGGCGAAATGGACCTGGCCCTGGCCGGGTTCGACCATCCGGGACTCGAACGCACCTTGCAGTGGGACGCGCGCCACGCCAGCGCGCTGATCGAGCATCTGCTGCCGGTGATCGGGGATCAGCACCAGCGCGCACTGATTGCAGATGCCGCCGAACAGGCCGGTCGCCGTCTGCAACCGTTGCTGGAAAAGCTGCCGGTGCAGGCGATCCACATGGACATCACCGACGACAACGTGGTCTGGCAACGTGATGCCCGGCGGCACTGGCAGTTGCAGGGTGTCATCGATTTCGGCGATCTGGTGCGTACCTGGCGCATCACCGATCTGTCGGTCACCTGTGCCGCGTTGCTGCATCACGCCGGGGGCGATCCGTTCGTGATCCTGCCGGCGGTGCAGGCCTATCACGCGGTCAATCCGCTGCAACACGAAGAATTGCAGGCGCTGTGGCCGCTGATCGTGACGCGGGCGGCGGTGCTGGTGCTCAGTGGCGAGCAACAGGTCAGCATCGATCCGGGCAATACCTACAGCCGCGACAACCTTGCTCATGAGTGGGAGATCTTCCGGGTCGCGACGTCGGTGCCGCTGGCGCTGATGGAGGCGGCGATTCTCTCGGCGGTCGGGCAGGCATTGCCGGCCATCGACAGTGAAGGCTTCGCACCGTTGTTGCCCGGTCTGGTCGGGCGCGAGTTCGCGCTGATTGATCTGGGTGTATTGAGCGCGCATTTCGAGGCCGGTAACTGGGAACAGCCAGGCATCGATCAACGCCTGCTGAATGAAGCCGCCGCGATCCATGGACTGGCTGCCAGTCGATACGGGCAATTCCGTTTGTCCCGCACCCGGCCTGACAGCGCCGAAGAACCAGAGACGTTCCCGCTGCACGTCGAATTGCGTGTGCCTCAAGGGACAGCGGTCGAAGCGCCGTTCGCCGGCGTACTGCATTTGTCAGCCGACGGCGCGCTGCGACTCGACGGCCCGCAACTGAGCCTGCGTCTGCGGGGCGTGACGCCGTCGTTGCAGGGCGGTGCGGCGCTGGTCAAAGGCCAGGTGCTGGGTTCGGTGGACGGGCCGCTGATTGTGCAACTGGTCCGCGATGCGCATCTGGAGGCACCGCTGTTCTGCACGCCGACCCACGCGCCGGCGTGGCAGGCGCTGTCGCCATCGCCGGCAGCACTGCTGGGCCTGGCCTGCGACGCCGAACCGGAACTGGATGCGAAAACCCTGCTGGCGCGCCGTGACGCCAGTTTCGCCCGCACCCAGAAACACTATTACGTCGACCCGCCGCGTATCGAACGCGGCTGGCGCAATCACCTGATCGACATGCAGGGCCGCTCCTACCTCGACATGCTCAATAACGTCGCGGTGCTCGGACATGGCCATCCGCGCATGGCGGCGGTCGCGAGTCGGCAGTGGTCATTGCTCAACACCAACTCGCGGTTCAACTATGCGGCGGTCGCGGAGTTTTCCGAACGCTTGCTGAAACTGGCGCCGGAAGGCATGGATCGGGTGTTCCTGGTCAACAGCGGCAGCGAGGCCAACGATCTGGCGATCCGTCTGGCCTGGGCCTACAGCGGCGGGCGCGACATGCTCAGTGTGCTGGAGGCCTATCACGGCTGGACGGTCGGTGCGGACGCGGTATCGACGTCGATTGCCGACAACCCCCAAGCCCTGAGCAGCCGTCCGGACTGGGTGCATCCGGTGACTGCGCCGAACATCTATCGCGGCGAATTCCGTGGCCTCGATTCGGCACCGGATTACGTGCGCAGCGTTGAACACAACCTGGCCAAAATCGATGAACAGAAACGGCAACTGGCCGGATTCATCTGCGAGCCGGTCTACGGCAATGCGGGCGGGATTTCGCTGCCGCCGGGCTACCTCAAGAAAGTCTATGAACTGGTGCGCGCCCGGGGCGGGGTGTGCATCGCCGACGAGGTGCAAGTCGGCTACGGGCGCATGGGCCACTTCTTCTGGGGCTTCGAAGAGCAAGGCGTGGTGCCGGACATCATCACCATGGCCAAAGGCATGGGCAACGGCCAGCCATTGGGCGCGGTGATCACCCGTCGGGCAATCGCCGAGGCGCTGGAGGCCGAGGGCTACTTCTTCTCGTCCGCCGGCGGCAGCCCGGTGAGTTGCCAGATCGGCATGGCGGTGCTCGATGTCATGGAAGAAGAAAAACTCTGGGAAAACGCTCAGGTCGTCGGCGGGCACTTCAAGCAGCGGCTGGAGGCGTTGATCGATAAACATCCGCTGGTCGGCGCAGTGCATGGCTCGGGGTTCTATCTGGGGGTCGAACTGATCCGCAATCGCCAGACCCTGGAGCCGGCGACCGAAGAAACCACGCTGCTGTGTGATCGCCTGCGGGAGCTGGGGATTTTCATGCAGCCGACCGGCGATGACCTGAACATCCTCAAGATCAAACCGCCGATGGTCACTTCACGGCAGAGTGTGGATTTCTTTGTCGACATGCTGTCGAAGGTGCTGGAAGAAGGCCTCTGAGCCTGTGGTAGTCCGATTAATGCCGATTTCTATCGGTATTAATCGGTAAAAACAAAACTCGGTATTTGTTTTTAGCTTTTAAAGTCGATATTTATCGTTTATAAAGTCGCCATCGTCCGTCGTCCAAACCTGTTCGGCGCGTTGAACAACCTCGACCGTTCCCTGGAGTCCTGATCGACATGACCACCTTGAAAAGTACCCCACGCGCCGATGGCTTCTACATGCCGGCCGAATGGGCGCCGCAAACCCAGACCTGGATGATCTGGCCCGAGCGTCCGGATAACTGGCGTCTGGGCGGCAAGCCGGCGCAGGCCGCTCATGCTGCCGTGGCCAAGGCCATCGCGCGTTTCGAACCGGTGACCGTGGCGGTCTCCGCCGGCCAGTACGAAAACGCTCGCGCGCGCCTCGATGTGCCGAATATCCGCGTGGTCGAGATGTCCAGCGATGACGCCTGGGTCCGCGACAGCGGCCCGACTTTCGTGATCAACAACAGCGGTGAAGTGCGCGGTGTGAACTGGGACTTCAACGCCTGGGGCGGTTTTGACGGCGGTCTGTATTCCCCGTGGAACCGCGATTCCCAGGTCGGCGGCAAGATCCTCGAAATCGAGCGCAGCCCGCGCTACCGTACCGAGGGCTTCGTACTCGAGGGTGGCTCGATTCACGTCGACGGTGAAGGCACGCTGATCACCACCGAAGAATGCCTGCTCAACCGCAATCGCAACCCGCACCTGAACCGCGAAGACATCGAAGCGGTGCTGCGCGACAACCTGTCGGTGGACAAGATCATCTGGCTGCCGGATGGCCTGTTCAACGACGAAACCGACGGCCATGTGGATAACTTCTGCTGCTACGTGCGTCCGGGTGAAGTGCTGCTGGCGTGGACCGACGATCCGCAGGATCCGAACTACCCGCGCTGCCAGGCTGCGATGAAGGTGCTGGAAAGCAGCACCGACGCCAAGGGTCGCCCGTTCACGGTGCACAAGATGCCGATCCCGGGGCCGCTGTTTGCCACCGAAGAGGAATGCGCGGGCGTGGATCCGGTGGACGGCACTCAGGAGCGCAATCCGAGCGTGCGTCTGGCCGGATCCTACGTGAACTTCCTGATCGTCAACGGCGGCATTATCGCGCCAAGCTTCGACGATCCGATGGACGCGCCAGCCCGGGAGATCCTGCAGAAGCTGTTCCCGCAACACGAAGTTGTGATGGTGCCGGGCCGCGAACTGTTACTGGGGGGCGGCAACATTCACTGCCTTACCCAACAGCAACCCGCGCCGCACAAAGAGTGAGTGCGGATGTAACAGCTTGAGTTGATTGGAAAATCGACCGGGCAGTCATTTGTTGCCCACGCTTGAAGAGAAACCCGCAGCCCGTCAGGACTGCGGGTTTCTTTATGTCCGCCGGTCGACAATTTCATTACGTTGGCATAGCTCTTGTATCGCTCATGACGCACTAGGGAGGGGGGAGAACTTCAACAGTTCTGTCATAAACCTTGGATAACTTAGCCGCTCACGAACGGGGAGAGAGCGCTGAAATGAACGCCGAAGTGAACGTAATCAGCGAGCGGACGTTGCATCCCATGGCTGTAAATAGTGAGTCGCTCCAGATTGTCGCGCACTGGTTGAAGTCCAATGGAACGCGTCAGATCAGGGAACCTGATCCGCGCCGGATGATGATCGAGCGTTACCCCGCTGGCCTGTTCAGCGAGGCCGAACTGGATGCACTTTGGGATGTGATGGAAGGATAAGAAGAACAAACAAGGATTGTAAAAAGCGCTGCCGGGATGGCAGCGCTTTTTTTATGGGCGCGAATCAGAAGCTGTAGGTACCGGTCATGACCAGGCTGCGCGGTGCGCCCGGCTGGATCTGGAAGGCGCTGGTGGCCGAAGCGTAATACTCGCGGTCGGTGATGTTGTTCAGCGCTGCACGCAGGTCCCAGTCCTTGTGGCGGTAGCCGACCAGGGCGTCCCAGCGACCGTAGCCCGGCAACACGGTGGTGTTGGCGTTATCGGCGTAACGCTGGCCGACCAGGGTCAGGCCGGTTTCGCCGTACCAGCCCATTTCCGGTTTCCAGGTCAGGAACAGGCTGCCGTTGTGCTTGGCGACGTTGTTGACGCGCTTGCCTTCCAGGCCGTTGTTGTCCTTCTCGATGGTCGCGTCCTGCACGCCGACGCCACCGCGCACATACCAGTTGCCGACGATCTTGCCGGTGCCGGTCAGCTCGATCCCGCGTGAACGTTGCAGGCCGCTGAGTACGGTCAGGGTCGGGTCGTTTGGATCGGTGGTGCGGCGGTTGTAGAGCTCCAGCTCGTAGATCGCCAGGGTGGTGCTCAGGCGATCGTCGAGCCAGTCGCTCTTGACCCCGATTTCCTTCTGCTTGGTCAGCTCCGGGCTCAGGTCGTTGGTGTTGCCGGCCGCACCCGGGGTGATACCGATCAGACCGCCGCCGACCGGAGAGAAGGTCTTGGTCCACGACGCGTAGAACGAGTGGTTCTGCAACGGCGTCCAGACCACGCCGAATCGCGGGCTGGTGCTGTGGCTGTCACGGTCTTCGGAAATGTTGCGCAGCTTGTTGGTCGACTCGATATCGAAAGTGTCGTAGCGCAGGCCGGCCAGCAGTTGCCATTGATCGTTCAGGCGCAGTTGATCCTGAACATAGATCGCGCGGCTTTCGACTTCGGTGTGGCTGCTGCTCGACACCTGCATGCGCCCTGTGTGGCGCAGGTCGCGGTTGGGGTTGTACAGGTCCAGCGACGGCACCGGCTGAGTGCCCCGGCCAGTGGCCGCGTTGTACAGCGTCGGATCGCGGCGCTGGCTGCCGGTTTCGATCCCGGTCAGCAGGCGATGCTCGAGGCCGAAGGTGTCGAATCCACCTTCCAGCTCGACGTTGTTGTAGACGTTGCGGGTGGTCAGGTCCTGTTGCCAGTGCTGGCGGGTGACCTTGTTGGTTTTCGCGTCGAAGCCGGTGAGGTAGGTGTTGTCGAAATCGCTGTCGAGCTTGAACACACCGAGGGTGTGGCGCAGTTGCCAGTTGTCGTTGAGTTCATAGCTGAGTCGCGAGCGCAGGGATTGCGTCTTGTCGTCGATGAAGTCGTGATCGTTGCCGTAGGTCGTGTCCCGGCCAACGTCGGCCGGACGTCCACCGACCCCGGGAATGCCGCGATCCGGCGTGCGGTTGTAGCGGCTGTATTCGTATTGCACCAGCCAGTTCAGGTCAGGCGTGAGCTGCCAGTTCATCGACGGCGCGAACAGTTTGCGGTTGCCGCTGACGCCGTCGCGGAAGCTGTTTTCGTCCATGTTGCCCATGTTCAGGCGCAGGCTGATGTTCTCGCTCGGGTCGGCGCTGAGGTCGGCGTACAGGCTGCGCAGATCTTCGCTGCCGCCCTGGGCCTCGATGGTCGAGCGGCGGCCGGCCTCGGGTGCCTTGCTGACGCGATTGACGATCCCGCCCTGGCTGCCACGGCCGTACAGCACGGCGGCGGGGCCCTTGAGCACTTCGACGCGTTCGATGTTGTGCAAGTCGCGCTTGTACTGGCTGTCGTCGCGGATGCCGTCCAGATAGAAATCGTTGCTGGCATCGAAACCACGGATGCGCAGGCTGTCGAAGCGCGTGTCGCCGCCGCCGCTGACGTTGGGGATTCCGCTCAGGGCGTCTTCGATGTCATTGATGCCGTAGTCCGCGACGTTGGCGGTCTTGATCGAGTCGATCGCCTGCGGCACGTAGCGCACCGGGGTGGAGGTGCGGGTCGCGGTGTTGCTGACCTTTACGCGCGGGTCGTCGGCCTGCGCTTCGGCGCTGATCGACGTGGCAGGAAGCTCGGTCGCGGAGTAAGCGAAACCGGAGGACAAAAAGGCAGAAAGCCCAAGCGTGACGGGCGTGAGACGGAACGGGGCAGGCATTGAAAAGCGCATCCGAAAGGGTGGAAGAATTCGAGCGCGCGAATGGTAATGCTTTGCATTTGCTTCCGTTAATTATTCCGGAAAAGTTCCGTGGTTTGATTGTGTCAATTTGTTTCTGGTTTGTATCTGCGCGGATAACGACGGCATTCGACCGATTGCCGAAACAGACTGAAAGCCATTCCGGCGTTTTTCCGCAACCACCGAGGGATTAACGTGGCTGCCATCGATTTCCCGGAGTTTTCACATGACCCTTCACTACATTTACGACCCTCTGTGCGGCTGGTGCTACGGCGCCAAACCTTTGGTCCAGGCCGCACAGCAAGTGTTGCCGGTAATCGGCCACGCTGGCGGCATGATGACGGGTGCCAACCGCCAGAGCGTTTCACCGCAACTGCGCAATTATGTAATGCCTCACGACCGGCGCATTGCCGAGTACACCGGGCAGCCGTTCGGCGAAGCCTATTTCGAAGGCCTGTTGCGTGATCACACGGCGGTATTTGATTCGGCTCCGCCGATTGCCGCAGTCATGGCAGCAGAAAGCATCGATGGGCGTGGACTGGAACTGCTGGGTCGTTTGCAAACCGCACACTATGTAGAAGGCCGGCGAATTGCCGATGAGTCCGTCCTCGTGGAGTGCGCGGTAGAGATGGGCTACGAGGCGGACACGTTCCTCAAAACCCTGAAAGCGACTGACACCGATCAACACATAAAGAACAGCCGCGCACTGTTGGCGAAACTTGGTGGCCAAGGCTTCCCGACCTTCGCGCTGGAACAGGACGGCCAGTTCACCCTGATCGATATCGGCCCGTGGCTCGGCAAACCGCAGGCGTTTGCACAATGGTTGAGCGAGTCGATTCCGTCGGCACCCGACGCGCAAGGCCTGCCGGTCTGTGGCCTCGACGGTTGTGCGTGACCGGGCATCAAATCCCTGACTACAGGCATTTCCCCGCACGAAGCTTTCGAAAAATTTACTTTTATTAGACGATTTTTGCCTATTTAAAGACGATTCTTGAAATTGACACATTGTTCAGGGCGCGGCTACGATTCGGCCCAACGCCTGTGGCTAACCGCCATGACTCAAAATCAGGAGCAGGCCCGCCATGACATTGTCTTGAGCGGGCCTTTTTGTTTCGGGGTGAATAAAAGAGTGCATCAAGCGCCGTTTCAGCCGTTCGACACAGCGCGTTTCAACCCGTAATAAGGAAAACAAAATGTTGAACAAGCGGATCAGTCTGATCGCATTGGGGATGTTGAGCGCCACTCAGGCCATGGCTAACGACCAGGCCGAGTCCAAGGGTTTTGTTGAAGACAGCAGCCTCAAAGTGCTGCTGCGCAATGCCTACATCAATCGTGACTACAAAGACGGCAACAAGGACAAATCCGAGTGGGGCCAGGCGGCCATCGGTACGTTCTCGTCCGGTTTCACCCAGGGTACTGTCGGTGTCGGCGTTGACGCATTCGGCCTGTACGCCCTGAACCTGGAGCGCAGCGAAGATCGCAGCGGCGCCGGCGGCATCGACTTCTTCAAGAAGGGCGACAGCGGCAAACCGGCCAACGACCTGTCCAAGGGCGGCGCGGCGGTGAAATTCCGCCTGTCCAACACCACCCTGACTTACGGTGACCAGATGCCGGCCCTGCCGGTGCTGAACTACGACAACTCGCGTCTGCTGCCGGAAAGCTACACCGGTACCTTGATCACTTCCAAAGAGATCAAAGGCCTGCAACTGGATGCCGGTCGTTTCACCGCCGAGTCGCGCAAGAGCGCTGAAGGCCGTGACAGCGGTGGTCTGAAGTCGATCAACGTATTGGGCGGTAGCTACCAGTTCACCGAACAATTCAAGGCTGCGCTGTACGCTTCCGACGTCGAAGACGTGCTGAAGAAGCAATACGTGAACGCCAACTACGTGTTCCCGATCGACAAGGATCAGTCCCTGACCCTGGACTTCAACGGTTACCGCACCAAGCTGGACAACTCCTATGTCCGCGAAAACGGTGTGACCGGCGACGACAACAAGATCTGGAGCCTGGCAGCGACCTTCGCCACCGGCCCGCACTCGTTCACGGTGGCGCACCAGCGTTCCACCGGCGACAGCAACCTGGGTTACGCCTACGGCGGCTACCAGAAAGGTCAGGGTCGCGTAGGTGACGGTGGCAACACCATCTACCTGGCCAACTCCTACTGGTCGGACTTCAACGCTGAAGACGAGCGCAGCTGGCAGCTGGGCTACGGCCTGGACTTCGGCGCATTCGGCGTACCGGGTCTGAGCTACAACTTCGCGTACGTACGTGGCGACAACATCACCACGTCCACCAGCGAAGGCGGCACCGAGCGCGAAATCTTCAACCAGTTCAAATACGTCGTGCAAAGCGGCCCGGCCAAAGACCTGAGCGTGAAAGTACGTAGCTCGATCCTGCGTGTTTCGCAGAAATCCAGCGAATACAACGTCAGCGGCAACGAGCTGCGTGTGTTCGTGGATTATCCGATCAACATCTTCTGATGATCGGTTGAACCCGCGAAAACCGATAAAAAACCCCGACTGGTTCGGGGTTTTTTTTTGACGGTTTTTCTGAAAAAAACATGAAAACCCGTGTTTTTGTCATTTGAAATGCACTTTCAGGCCGTTTCAAATCGCGTTTCAAACAGGGCTTTAAATGCCTGAAATTTTTTCTCATGGACGCAAATTCTCCACCTAATAGATTAGGCCGCTCAATGCAGCGGAGAATTTGGTAATGATCGTTTTAACCAGAGAAGTGGGCGAATCGCTACGGCGCGACAAGTACGCCAATGTGCAGGGTGCTGACTTCAATCTCTACGGTCATTTCGCCGACTTCGTCAGACTGACCAAAAGTTGGGAAAACATGGAGCCTGACAGTTACTACGGTCAGGCCGAAGCCGGCATGCGTTACCGTCGTTACAGCGACTTTGAATACAACCCCAAGACGCGCGAGCTGAAGCAGCTGGAACACCGCGCATACGTGCAGTCGAAGGAAAACAACGCCTACGTGGGCGGAGTGGTGCGACACTTCCAGGACTTCTCGGACGAAGTCATCGAATCGCCTGTGATGCGCAGTCTGATCGACACTGATTTCGAAGTGTACAAAAGCGTGTTGCCGGAAGAGCTGCATGATGAAATCTGGCAATGCCAGATCCATCAGATCCGCATCGAGATCAAACCGGGCAAACAACTGGAAATCACGCCGGAAGGCATTCACTGCGACGGTTACCCGTTCAGCGGTGTGCACTTCTGGGGTCGCAACAATGTCGAGGGTGCCGAAAGCCGCCTGTACGACATTCACGAGCAGCAACTGGCGTCGACCACCTACCAGGAAATCCTCGACACCACTTACTTCCTCGACCGCGACATGCGCCACTACGTGACACCGGCGCGCAACACCCATTCCCATGCCATGGCGTACCGGCAGATTCTGGCGATTTCCTTCTCGCGGCCCGGGACCGCTTTCGACATTGTTCGCTAATCAGATCACCCAAATAGACGGCGTCGAATGCTCGACGCCGGTGGTGCTGCGGCGCGCGACGGCCAAGGACGCGCAGCGCATGGAGCGTTTCTTCCGCCAGTTCGACGAAGTATCGTTCTGTGAATGGCAGGACGCCAAGTGCCTGCGCGGCGTGCTGATCCAGAAAACCACCACGGCGTATCTGGCCTTCGATGTTGAAGGCGAGATCGTCGGGGCGGTGCTGGGCGGCATGCTCGGCAGTCGCGGCACCATCAACCATCTGGCGGTCAGCCTGCGCTATCGCAGCCAGGGCGTCGGCCAGCGTCTGGTGGAGGCGGCGTCGGCCGATATGAAACGGGTCGGTGTGCTGCGGATGTTCCTGTTCGTCGATGATGCTAACCTCGCGGGCAAGCGTTTCTGGACTGCCCAGGGTTTCTGTGAACCTCACGGCGAACGGACATTTGAGAGGGATCTATGAATGAAACATCCGGCAGTGCGCCGCTGATGGTCGACCGTCAGCCGTCGCGCACGTTTGCCGAAGCCAGCCCGGTGGTGGCCGGTTATTTCACCGTGTCGTTCGTGTTCGGGCTGATGGCGGTCAACGCCGGGCTGCCGTTGTGGTTGCCGGTGGCAATGTGTCTGTTCGTGTATGCCGGGGCTTCGCAATTCGCGGCGCTGGCGCTGATCAGCAGCGGTGCGTCGCTGACTACCATCGTGCTGACTACATTTCTGATCAATGCGCGGCACATGCTGATGTCGGTCTACATGGCGAAGGCCCTGCGGGCGCTGGGCCTGAGCCGCATGGAGCGCTGGTGCTATGCCGGCGGCCTGACCGATGAATCGTTCGCCTTCCACAGCGTCAAGCTCGGCACCGGTGCGCCGGTGAACATCCGTTATCTGATCGGCTTCAACCTGTTCTGCCACACCTCCTGGGTGATTGGCGGATTGCTCGGCGCCCTGTGCGCGCAGTACGCCTCGCACCTGATCAAATACCAGCTCGACTATGCGCTGACCGCGATGATGCTCTACGTGCTGGTCTCGCTGTGCAACACCCGCAACAAACTCATCGCCGCCCTGGCCGCAGTGGTCTGCATGGGCGCGCTGAGCCTGGTTGGCAGCTCGCCGTTCAACGTTTTCATCGCCACGTTTGTGGGCTGCGGAGTAGGTGTATGCCTGACCAAACGTTCCTGATTCTGGTGGTCGCGCTGATGATGGCCGTGACCTTCCTGCCACGGGCCTTGCCATTGCAGGTCAACACCGAGCACTGGCCACCCTTCGTCGCCCGGGCGCTGGAATACCTGCCGGTGGCGATCGTCGCTGCGATCAGCCTGACACCCTTGTTGATCAAGGATCAGCACATACAGCTCGATCGCCCGGAATTCTATGCAGCGATTCCGACGCTGTTATGTGCGTATTTCAGCAAAAACCTCTTTCTCAGTGTGGCGGTTGGGACGGCTGCGTACATTGCGCTCGGCTCGTTCATGTAGCGGCAGATCGACCACGTCGTTCAACGCCTGGCCGGACAGATCCGGGTTGTTCACCGCCAGGCGCACTTCGAGGAAATCCTCGAACCCGGGGAAAATCGTCAGGCCGTTCTTCTGCGCGGCCTCGCGAGAGACCATGCCGACGGCGTCCATCTGCGTGATGAGCGACAGGGTCAGCGTTTCGCTGCAGGAATAAATCGTCCGCTGACTGTTCTCGTGATTGCCCAGCCCGGCGTCGAGAAAACGCAAAAAGCTGTGGGAATACGGGCAATCTTCTGCAGGACGCACCTGAAACTTGTTGCCAAGCAACGTCAGCGGATCGTTCTCCTGACCGCAGTGCGCGCCGACCACCTGCACCTGCACTTCAGGCAGGACAATGCTTGGCAAACCCGGACGCTGCGGGCCGATCAGCACCGCGAGGTCGAAGTCTTCGTTCTTCAGCTTGCTGAGATTTTCCATCGACTCGGCGTAGCTGAATTCCATCTGGTAGTCGGGGAACACATCGATCAGGCGTCCGATCAATCGCCGGTTGAAGTCCGGGTCCAGCGTGGTGTTCAACGCCACTTTCAACGTGCGCTGTCCCGGCACCTTCAATGCTTCGACTTTCTCTTCCATCTGCCGCGTGGCAATCAGCACTCTGTCCATATAAGGCGTCAGCTCGGTGCCTTGCGGCGTCAGCGTCAAACCTTTGTTGGAACGGCGAAACAAGCGGAAACCGAACTGTTCTTCGACCTTGTTCAACTGCGCGGCCAGGGCCTGCACGGTCAGGCACGAATGCTCGGCTGCGGCCGACAAGGAGCCGGTCTGCACGATGCGCATGAGGTTGCGTAAGGTTCTGCTATCCATGGGTAATGCCCTCTGAAGTGGGCTGGGTATTGTTGTGTACGTGACGGCCTGAACGGCTCCATTTGCCGGCTATATTCCTGTACCTGAGCATAGTTGTCGCGCAATTAGTAGCGAATTGATGTCCCCGCCGATGGCTGGAGGCTGACACAGGATCGGGGTTTTTGGTGACGCGGGGGTGATTGGGGTCAAAAAAAGTGCACGGTTTGAGTGCGTTTGGGCGGATTTTCAAAGGAATTTTGGCGCGATTTTTACAGACTATTCATTACACCACCTCACAAACGAAGTACCCCACCCCTACTTTTTCCCCTCCCGGCTCACGCCTAAATTGAGCTCCAACACCTGACCATCATCCCGAGGGCAGGTCACTGGAGTCGTCGTCATGCCATTTGTCAGCGTACGCATCACCCGCGACGGTGTTACCCGTGAGCAAAAAGCTCAGGTTATCGCCGAAATCACTGAGACCCTGGAACGCGTCCTCAACAAACGCCCGGACCTGACCCACATCGTGATCGAAGAAGTCGACACCGATAACTGGGGCTACGCCGGTATCACCACCACCGAATACCGCCGGCAACTGGCGGAGCGGAATCAGTCCTGACCGCGCCCGCTGTCTTGTCGATCACCATCAATCTGTTGAGGATTTCATCATGAGCCACTCGAAAAAAACCGTCGTTATCACCGGTGCTTCCCAAGGTCTGGGCGAAGGCATGGTCAAGGCCTTCCGTGAGCTGGGCTACAACATCGTCGCCACTTCGCGCTCGATCAAACCGTCGAACGACCCGCAGATCCTGACCATCGCTGGCGACATCGGCGACCCGGCCACCGCAAAGCGCGTGATCAGCGAAGGCGTGGCACGCTTCGGCAGCATCGACACCCTGGTCAACAACGCCGGCATCTTCGTCGCCAAACCGTTCACCGCCTACACCCCGGAAGACTACGCGGCGGTGCTGTCGGTCAACCTCAGCGGCTTCTTCTACATCACCCAACTGGCCATCGCCGAGATGGAAAAACAGGGCAAGGGCCACGTGGTCAACATCACCACCAGCCTGGTCGACCACGCCATCGAAGGCGTGCCCTCGGTCCTCGCTTCGCTGACCAAGGGCGGCCTCAACGCCGCCACCAAATCCCTGGCCATCGAATACGCCAAACGCGGAATCCGGGTGAACGCAGTATCACCGGGCATCATCAAGACGCCGATGCATGGCGCGGAAACCCACGCGGCACTGGGTGCGCTGCATCCGGTTGGGCACATGGGCGAGATCGACGATATTGCGCAGGCGGTGGTGTATCTCGATAACGCGAACTTTGTGACCGGCGAGATTCTGCATGTGGATGGTGGGCAGAGCGCCGGGCACTGATTGATCCGGTAACACAAAGCCCTTGCGTAGATGCGAGGGCTTTTTGTGGGCGACGGTTTATGGGGCTGGGCTCAACACTTTGACCGCGTCATCGACCAGCGCCTTGCTCAACTCCTGCAAGTATTGCGAGGCGCAGGCATGGAGTTCCGGGTCGTTGGCGGCAGAGGTATCTGAGGTAAGCAGTTTGGAAATATGCAGCAGATGCGAGGCGTGGGAGAGGGCGGTGACGACCGGGACGCCGGGGTTGGTGCGGAAGAGGGCGTGGTTGGACTGGAAGGAAAAGTGGGTGAGGCCGAGGGTTTTCAGATCGTGGGGATTGGTCATGGCTTCACCTACCGTTGGCTGGTTGGTGGAAGGGGCAGACTTTGGACGGATCGATGCTAATCATTTGTGAAACTCCCTGTATCAAATGAGCGCTGCCACTTCGTTCTCAGGCGAAAGGGTGGCAGCTATGCGCAGGCTGAGAAACCGGAGATACAGGAACCCGGCAGACCCGAAGGCCTCCCACGCACAGCCGCCATTACACGGAATTGCAGGCATAAAAAAGCGCCGGCAAACGTGGGTTGGGGCGCTGGTGCGCCTGCATCTTACGCGGGTTCTCAGGCCCGGTCGCTGAATTGGCAGCGACGGGTTTGAAGGTAGCGTGGGGGAGGATTGAGCGCAATCGTGGCCAGGTGGTGGCGAGGAGGCCGACATACTCGCACGCAACACTTATGTTGTTTGAGTAACAAATATGTTGCACGGTCGCTCTACCGAAATGCCGAGTGATGTGCGAGAGCGACATCGAATTTCGGCATGCAGTTGGACCCAGTTGTACCCCAATGAGAGGAAACGCGATGTTCGAATATGCGTTGGAAGTCCACGAGGAACCGGGCAGTGTCTGGTTGTCCTGCGCAGAAATTCCAGAGATGCACGCCGCTGGCGACACTCTTGAGGAAGTACTCGACGGTGCTATTGATGCAATGGAAACAGCCTTGTCGATCTACGTTGATGATCGCCGGTTGATTCCGACAGGTGATGCGGGAGAGCAGGAAAGTGACGCTGTTTTGCGTCTGCCTGCATTGACTGCCGCAAAGGTTGGGCTGTGGAATACGCTTTTGGAGTCTGGGGTTAGCAAAGCTGAACTGGCACAACGTTTGGGGGTGCAACGGCCCCAGGTAGATCGGTTAGTCGATTTCCTGCATCACTCCAAAATCGAGAATGTCGAGCGTGCATTGCAGCAGCTTGGGCGGCGGATTTTGCTTTCGGTTGAGGCTGCGTAGATTCCACAACCGAATGATGGAGCGTTCCCGACAGCTATAGCTTTCGGGAGTGGGCATTAGGAGTGGAAAACCAAACCCCAGAAACAACGAAGCCCTTGCATTTCTGCAGGGGCTTCGTTTTGTATGGCGCCGGCACCAGACGAACGGTTTTTGGCTGTGAGGGCAGAGGATTCGCGGGACTGGAATTTGGTGGATTTTGGGTCGTACCTCGTTACGTAGCTATAAATAAATCAGCACTTTATGGCTATTTGTGGAATCGAATCGGCGTGCAACGGCCTTGTCCTTCGTCGGTTTGTGCCCATAAGCCACTTGTCTGCTGCCCAGAATTACGCCGCTGTAAAGACAATTGTCATTACGGTGAGTAAGCCATTATGGAGTCCATCAATGTTCGTATCGACGACGATCTTAAAATCCGAGCCTATCGTGAGCTTGAGCGCTTGGGTGTTACGCCCTCCGAGCTCACGCGCCAAGCCTTGCAGTAAGTCGCCGAGCGCGGGCAGTTGCCTTTTAAACCTGTGCTCATGACCGAAGAGGATGAGGCGCTGCTAGCGACCATTCGCGAGCGCCTTGCCGGCCCTCAGCGAGTGAAGGTTTCGCTGGATGACCTATAGCCTTGAGTTCGATATCGCATCTGGGGGCGGTCGACGGTCCTGATATGGTGCGTAAGCATGGTCGGTAGGATTGGAGTCAAGGGGTGTCGATCCGGCCCGAAAGGCGCTGTGCGATGTCCGCTTCCAAAAACGCTCACTCCAGAGCAGCGGATCAAAGAGCTTGAGTAGTAGCTTGAGTTGATGAACCAGAAGGCTCAGTTCTTCGAGACCGTTGTTGATGCCCTGAAAAATGACTACGGCGTATCGGTCTTAAAAAAGCGATCCGACAAGTCCTCTCACAAGATCAAGCCGCAGGGCTGAGTATTGCCGGGGCTTATCAGTTTCTGGGCATCGAGGCCCGTCGAGAACAAACGGACTGATTCTGCTGCCGAGGATGGCAACCACCTTCGCAATAGACTCGCTAGGTGTGAGTGGAGTAGTGTCTGACGCGAACTCGATCATGAGTCTGGTCAGGCAGCTTGGTCTTGCCGCCCAGGGTGTATAACTCCCCGAAGCGGTCATCCTGTCTGCGAAACCCGCAACGTAAAGGGAGCACGAAAATGACAAGGAGTGTTGCCCACCCGTCCCGTCAGGGGGCTTATTCACCATCTGATGTCTATGTTAAGAAACTCATGTGACATGATATTTTTAATGCGTGCTAATCGCGCAATTCAATTATAGGTTTGTAAATGCCAAGAATTAAATGCAAGTGTTGCGGTTACGAAGAAGAAGCGAATAAAGAGTTTTTCTTCAAAGTGCTAGGCGGAGGTATGGTGGGATTTGGAGGGTACGCTTGGATTGCTTACCTTTTTGCGGGCACTGGATTTGCCTTAGCTATCTGCGTGGCAATCGTTGCGGGCGGTGTGGCGATGCTAGCATTCTCCGATGAGATAACAAAATTCGTGTCGGAAAGATTCGACTGCCCCGATTGCGGTCGGAATGAATGGAGCTTAATTAAGTAGCTCAATCTATAAGTTGCCCCGTTCGAGTGTGTGCTTAACCCGTGGCATGAAAAAAACATGCGTAGGGCGCGTAGCAAGCTGTGCGCCTATGCTGTGTGCGACAGAATATTAAAGGTTAATGGATATATGTCAAAGCGCGCAACTTCATTAACGGGCGCTGCTGGCGAGCATTATGTGGCCTATAAGCTCTCGGCAATGGGTTATCCGACGACTCTGACTAGAGGCGGTTCGCCTGTTATAGACTTGATGGTCGGCGATGTAGGTGGGAATGGTTCAATATCAATACAGGTAAAAACTTCCAGTAGCGCCCGTCGTGTTTTTAAGAGAGACAAGAATAAAGATAAAAACAGGTGGGAATGGGACGTTGGATGCAAGGGGAAGACGCTCAAAGGGGCGTCAATTTTTATGCTTTCGTGAACTTAAAGGGCACCCCGAGCTCTATCAGGAATCCACATCCTGAAGTATTTATTGTTCCCTTCTCGGATGTTGCCTCTTATCTTGAGCGCCCGATGAGTCGCTATATGTTTTGGATAAAAGTTAAGGACAAGCAGCGTTATATAGAAGCTTGGCATCTCATCACTGAGCGCCTCCTTGGCCCTTTTCCTGCTGATCCAAACGATGAGGTGGAGTCAGAGGACGAAGAAAGTGTAGGGGAGCCTGCTTAATCTTTATCCGTCTGACGAAACTGTTCGTTTCGTTCGTTGGACAGCCAAAAACTGTGCTTTTCTGCCCGTTTGCTTAATTGCTAGGTTTTTCTCATGACTATTGGTCTAGATACAAAAAAAATAAACGCATCATCTACCCAGATAATCGGAAATCTTCAAGAGGAGTCGTTGGCAGTTTACTGCTTTCTTCAAGAGCAGTGGGAGGGACAGTCCGCTATTGATAACAAGGTTTTTCAGTTTGTATTCCGATCTTTCTACCGTTTAGACAATGCAGGGCTAACTGACGAGTTCAAGGAAAAATATTTTGAGCGCCTTGAGGCTTCTAGGTCAAGCCAGCCAAATATCAAAAATATTTGCATGGATCTGTATGAGATTAGGAACAGAAAGGGATCGGTGAGTTTGCAGTTTTCATTCGTCACAAAACTTGCGAACACCGTCAATGTTTCATTGCCAATCTATGATTCTGAAGTGGCAAAGATGTACGGCTACAGAGCGCCTTTGTCTGGTAAGCCTGTAGACGAAAGAGTTGATCATCTTTTGAAATTCTACTCCGAATTATCAGCTGACTACGAGAAAATAATTTCAGACGGATCGCTTGATGAAATATTTCAGCTATTTGATAAGGTGTTTCCAAGATACGCTAATATAATTAGTCAGAATAAGAAATTGGACTTTATTATCTGGTCTGCAGGGAAACTAATTGGGAAATGAAAAGCCTAAAAATCGCTGAATGGGGCGCCACTTTCCCAGCCGGCCCTGAACTCAAAGGTTAGGCGGTATTGATTTTTTTGGTTCGCGCGGTAATGTACGTCTGAAAATATTATTCCTATCCCAGCGCCCATAAATATCGCACTTTGGAAGCGGTTGGCACCAGACGAACGTTTTCTTGCTGTGAGGGCAGAGGATGTTCAAGACGACTTTGGCAAAGACCTGTGTCGCATTCAGTATGGGCAGGATCCTGAACGGCCGGTCAAGTCGCTAACGGAGTCGGTTGGGACTAGGGCGATTGAGCTCATCATCAACGGCAGCCCTGCATTTCGGTGCGTCTATTTGGCCAAATTCGCAGACATGGTCGTTGTGCTGCATTCCTTCGTGAAAACGACCAATTAATCGTAAGCGCTCCATGAACCTGCAACTGGCGGAGCACGTTCATAGCTAGAAAAGACGACAGATTTATTTTTCGATCGATTTATTTTTCGATCTATTGTCAGTGTTCTATAGAGCGTGGTGGCGATCACCGGATACCGAAGTCCAGCGCAAAAAACTCCCCATTGCGGCAAGAGCATTCTCCAAACCCCAGAAACAACAAAGCCCCTGCATTTCTGCAGGGGCTTTGTTTTGTATGGTGCCGGCACCAGGAATCGAACCCGGGACCTACTGATTACAAGTCAGTTGCTCTACCATCTGAGCTATACCGGCGTGTGGGCGACGATTATAGCGACTGGGTTGGTTCTGTAAACCCCTGAATTCTGACTATTTTTGCGCGGGCGTCGATCAGGCTCGGCGCAGGACGTTGCGCAGTTTCTGGATCGCTCGCCAGACGCGGTTGTTCTGGAGGGCGCGCAGTTGGGCTTCGGCGTGTTCGGCGCGCTGCGTGGCGGCGCTGATTTGCGCCAGGGCGTCGGCTTCGCCGGGGCTGACAGGGTGGGCGAAGGGGTGGCCGAGGCATAGCTGGAAGTTGTCGAGCTGGCAGGGCGGCATGTCGAAGGCGGGTTTGAGGTTCAGGTGTTCGTCGGCCAGAAAGTAGCTGTTGAGGCCGTCGAAGCAGACGTTGGTGTAGCCCGCGTCGGTGATCAGGTGTTCCCAGGTGTGGTCGCGTTCGAACGGGGTTTCGATGAGGATGATCCACGGGCGGAAGCGGACGAAGTCCATGCCGCGCAGCACGGTTTCTTCGTGGCCTTCGACGTCGATTTTCAGGAAGTGGATTTCGCGGCCGGCGACGTGTTCTTCGCAGATCGAGGTCAGGGTGCGGGCCTTGACGGTGAGGCTGCGCACATCGAGGCCAAGGTCGCGACGCTCCTGGGCGGTGACCGGGTCGGCGGTGGACAGGCCGGTGCCGGGAATGCCGTAGAAGGTCACTTCGCCGGGTTCATCGCTGGCGATGCATTGCAGCGTGGTGTCGCGGGGGCGTTGCTGGCGCAGGGCGTCGTGGAAGTTCTGCATCGGCTCGACGTTGATGCCGCTCCAGCCGCGATCATAGAACGCCTTGGTCACCGAATCGTGGGTCGGGTCGTTGGCGCCGACATCTATATAGAAGCCATTCTCGAAGAATTTAAGGGCGCGCCACAGGCGGATGTCTTCGAAATTCTGTGCGTAAGAGATGAACGTCACGGTCGCTCCCTGTCGGTCAGGTTCTTCTTGTTCGTGCGTGCGCTGCCGGCACGGTGTGAGCCTGTATAGCAAGGGTGGTTGGCAGGTGCAATTTTCCGTTCCCTGCGTCCGTGATTCGGCGGTTATGTCCTTTTGCTTGGGGGCTTATGCACAACGGGCTTTGAAGAAGGCGGGCTTAGAGAGGATTTTGTGGACGGGTTCTCATTTGAATCGCAAATCCCTGTTTTACCGGTTTTTTATTCATGTGAACAAAAAATGACCAAGGCTGTTAATGGCTTGAAACAGGCGTGGATATTGGATCCACGAGAATTCCATCAACAGAGTTATCCACAGGATGTGAAGAATTAAGCGCGTTCCGCCAGTAGCAGGAAATTGCGCGGTGTGAGCGGCGCTTCGCAGAAGGTGCCGAGACGTACAACGTATCCCTGCTCGGTGAGGAAAAGTGCCCGATCAAGATTCAGCCAAAGTTCCAACGGCCGTCGGAACAGTCCGCGCAGCAGTTCCAGGTTGCGAACTTCGGCCAATCGCTGCCAACCGGCGGTTTCCAGTGCCGGCCAATCCTGCTCGCCGATTGTGGATAACTCTTTCAACGCTGCCAGGTCGCGGCAGAAGTCGGCGAACGGTTTTTCCAGCCATGCGCTCGGCAGGGAAGGTGTCGGCAGGTATTCGTCGATGCCGCGTACTTGCCGTTGCAGCAAATCGAAAGCCAGTCTGCGGGCCATGGAGGTGTCGCGTTGACGTCGGACGCGGGCGCCGGCGGTGACGGTTTCGCTCATCGGCAGCGACAGATCTTCCAGCGAGAGCTGTAGGGCTGATCGCGAACCGGCGCAGGACAACGCCTGATATTCAGTACGACTGATCCGGTTATAGCAACACGGTGCGATCGCCAATTGTCGGCAGCCGGCCGCCGAAGCCAGTTGCATCAGCCGCACATGCAGATCGCCGCAAGCGTGCAGGG
The DNA here is from genome assembly GCF_059418105.1 of Pseudomonas sp. GW821-FHT09C09. Taxonomy (NCBI): domain Bacteria; kingdom Pseudomonadati; phylum Pseudomonadota; class Gammaproteobacteria; order Pseudomonadales; family Pseudomonadaceae; genus Pseudomonas; species Pseudomonas sp. GW821-FHT09C09. The sequence goes on along the minus strand of NZ_JBWKPF010000004.1, from coordinate 455,085 downwards.
CAACAGGCGTGTGTTCGCTGTTCAGCAATAAAGCCGTGTCCGCCGCGAGCACATCCTGTTCGACATGCAGCGCATGCAGGTGATGACGCTCGCTCAGCGCCTGACCGCTGGCGACCAGCACCGGGTCATACTCCAGGCAGGTGAGCTGCTGACCAGCGCCGAGCAGGCGCCGCCCCAAATGGCCTTTGCCTGAACACCAATCCAGCCAGTGCTTCGGTTGTGAGGCAAACGACAAGCGGCTGGCGAACGCCTCGATCTGCTGCCATTTGCGCCCCGGTACATCGACATTCAGGCGATGGTTGGCAGCTTCCAGTGAGTGTGCGGGCAACTCACCCACCACACTCAGCTCAAGCGACAACGCCGCCAATGAAGCAAACGGCTCCGGCGCACTCAAGAGTTCGGCAGGGTTGTTGTGAGCGTTTTCCGCTTCTTCCAGTGAGCGCCCGCGTAGCCACGAAGCCAGCTCCGGGCAGGACGCTTCCCAGGGAAGTTGCAGATGAGTAAACGGGCGAGGCTTCCACAGCGCATGATGTGCTGTGAGAAATGTATCCAGTGCGGTGAAACGGGCGAGTAAGGCCTCGCCCGTCAGCACGTAAGAAGAATCAGCGTCCCTGGCACGCATCGACGCGCAGCCAGCGTTCCAGCAATTTGAAACCGCGAACCAGCACGTAGGCCATCACCAGATAGAACAAGCCGGCAGCGAAGAAGATCTCCACCGGCAGGTAAGTGCGGGCAATGATCGTGCGCGCCATGCCGGTCAGTTCCAACAAAGTCACGGTGCTGGCCAGGGCGCTGGCCTTGAGCATCAGGATCACTTCGTTGCTGTAGGCCGGCAGGCCGATGCGGGCGGCGCGCGGCAAGATGATGTAGAACAGCGCTTTCGGCCGGGACATGCCCAGTGCCCGCGCCGCTTCGATTTCGCCCGGCGGAATCGCCTGGATCGCGCCGCGCAGGATCTCGGCGATGTACGCCGCAGTGTGCAGGGTCATGGTCGCGGTCGCGCACCAGAACGGATCGCGCAGGTATGGCCACAGCGCGCTGCTGCGCACCGCGTCGAACTGCGCCAGGCCGTAATAGACCAGAAACAGTTGAACCAGCAACGGCGTGCCACGGAAAAAGAAGATGTAGGCGTAGGGCAGCGAGCGCACATACCACAGCTTCGACGAGCGGGCGATGCCCAGCGGGATTGCCAGCAGCAGACCGGCGATGACGGCGATGGCCACCAGTTCCAGGGTCAGGGTCGCGCCCTGCGCCAGTTTCGGCAGCCACTTGATGATGACTTCCCAGTTCATTGAGCGCTCCTCGCGAAGCCGCGGGCGGCGCGTTTTTCCAGAAAGTGCATGCCGGTCATCGCGAGCACCGTCAGGCACAGGTACATGAGGGCGGCGACCATATAAAAGGTGAATGGTTGTTTGGACACCGTTACGCCGATCTGCGCGTGACGCATGATCTCTTCCAGGCCGATGACCGATACCAGCGCGGTGTCCTTCATCAGGATCATGAACAGGTTACCCAGACCGGGCAGGGCGATGCGCCACATCTGCGGCATGATCAGCCTGGTGAAGATCCGCCATTTCGACAGGCCCAGGGCCACGCCGGCCTCACGGTGGCCCTTGGGAATGGCGAGGATCGCGCCGCGCAACACTTCCGTGGCGTAGGCGCCGAAGCACAGGCCCAGCGCGATGACGCCGGCGGCGAAGGCGCTAAGTTCCAGTTCGGGATTGCCGAAGAACTCTCCGAGCGCGCGCATGGCGTTGACCGTACCGAAGTAGATCAACAGCACCCAGAGCAATTCCGGGACGCCGCGCACCAGGGTCGAATAAGTGCCGCCAAGCCATTGCAGCGGCTTGTACGGGGAAGTCTTGGCCAGGGCGCCGAGCAGACCGAGCACCAGCCCGAGGCACAGGGCCGTGAGTGCCAGTTTGACGGTCATCAGCGCGCCGGCGGCGAGCGCCGGGCCGAATCCGTAGAGGTCGATAATCATGGATTTCTTTTCAAATCGCGGCAGGCAAGGCCGGGAGCCTGCACCGTCGGATCACGGCGCAGGTCCCGCACGTCAGGATCAGTAGATGCTGAACGGGAAGTACTTGTCGTTGATCTTCTTGTAGGTACCGTCGGCGACGATTTCCTTCAATGCGGCGTTCAGCTTCTCACGCAGCGGGTCACCTTTGCGCACGGCGATGCCGATCTTGTCGCTTTCCACGACCGGGTCGCCCTTGAACTCGTAGTTCTTGCCGGCATCGGTTTTCAGCCAGTCATAGTTGGCGTACTTGTCGGCGAGGATCGCGTCGACACGACCGGAAGTCAGGTCGAGGTAGGCGTTTTCCTGAGTGTCATAGAGTTTGACCTGGATATCGCTACCGTAGGTGTCTTCAAGCCAGGTGCCGGCCAGGGTCGCGCGTTGCGTGCCGATGATCTTGCCTTTGAGCGCGTCCTTGTCGGTTTTGAAGTCGACGTTTTTCGGCGCGATGAACTGCAGCTTGTTCGAGTAGTACGGGTCGGTGAAGTCCACCGCACCCTTGCGCTCGTCGGTGATCGACAGCGAGGAAATCAGGAAGTCGAACTTCTTGGCGTTCAGGGCCGGGATGATGCCGTCCCAGTCGGAAGTCACGACGCTGCACTCGACTTTCATCTTGGCGCACAGGGCGTCGCCGATGTCTTTGTCGAAGCCAACAACCTGGCCGCTGGCGTCTTTATTGTTGAACGGCGGGTAAGCGGCTTCGATGCCCATCTTCAGGGTCTCGGCCATGGCGCCGGCGCTGAACGCCAGGGAGACGGCGGCGGCCAGGAAGACCTTTTTGTAGTTCTGCATGCGGGTAGCTCCGTTAGCGGTTGCTGGACATGAATTGTTTGCAGCGCGCCGAAAGCGGGTTTTCGAACACCTGCTGTGGCGATCCTTGCTCTTCGACCAGGCCCTGGTGGAGGAACACCACTTCACTGGACACCTGACGGGCGAACCCCATTTCGTGGGTCACGAGCAGCATGGTGCGGCCTTCTTCGGCCAATGCGCGGATGACATTAAGTACTTCCTGGACCATTTCCGGGTCAAGGGCGGAGGTGGGCTCGTCGAACAGGATCACCTTGGGCTGCATCGCCAGCGTGCGGGCAATCGCCGCGCGCTGTTGCTGACCGCCCGACAGTTGCGCAGGGTAGGCGTGGCGCTTGTCGGCGATGCCGACCTTGGCCAGCAGGGCTTCGGCGACTTCGATGGCTTCGGCCTTGCTCTGGCCGAGCACGCGGCGCGGGGCTTCGATGATGTTGTCGAGCACGCTCATGTGCGGCCACAGATTAAAGTTTTGAAACACAAAACCAATCTCGGAGCGCAGGCGGTTGATCTGCTTGCCGTCGGCGGCAACCAGCTCGCCATTCTTGGCGGCCTTGAGCTTGAGTTCTTCGCCGGCAACCAGGATCTGGCCCTGGTGCGGGTTCTCCAACAGGTTGATGCAACGCAGGAACGTGGACTTGCCGGAACCGGAGGAACCGAGGATCGAGATCACATCGCCGTCGCGGGCGGTCAGCGAGATGCCTTTGAGCACCTCAAGCTGTCCGTAGCGTTTGTGCAGGTTGCGGATTTCAAGCGCGGGCGTGGCCTCAGCCATGTGCGTTCCTCATATATGTTGCGCTCCAGCTGTTGGTGGCCTTCCTGGCGAGGCGGCCAAGCTAGCATAGCGTTTCAATGGCAGCCAACAGCGCTACGAGCGGTAAACGGATGGCGTGTGGCAGGTTGTCGCATCAGCGCAGCAGACTGTCGCCCCGTCAACAACCGAACGGGCGTTTGAACGTTGATTCCCGTGGGTGTCGCGTAAAAAAAGGCGCGATGTTGCCACCTTTGGCGGGGTGTTGGAAGCGCTATCCGGCCGAACGTTCCTCATTCGCCCTTTTATTGTGCATCCCGCACTTTTTCAGTGTGTTTCTGGTGCGCTCGTTCGTTTGAAAAGTGAGTCGCAGGGTAACGCTTTGGCGAAAGGCCAGTATTCTCAAGGACTTGCGATGACCGTCCGGTCGCGCTAAAAACCGCGGGCCAGAAGACTTTGAAACATTTTGGCGCAATTATTGCGTGCAGAATCTGGAACGCCCCGTTGGATTCTTTTTACGAGAAGGAACGCCAGACGGGCCGGACGCAATCGCTTTCCTCGCAAAGGTAGTTTCAATGAGCAGTACCCCAAGCTCCAATGGCCTCGAACAGGGGCTCAAACCGCGTCATGTGACCATGCTGTCGATCGCCGGTGTGATCGGTGCAGGTCTGTTCGTCGGCTCCGGCCACGCGATCGCCGCTGCCGGCCCGGCCGTGCTGCTGGCCTATGCCGCTGCCGGCATGCTGGTTGTGCTGGTCATGCGCATGCTCGGCGAAATGGCTGTTGCCTCGCCGGACACCGGCTCCTTCTCGACTTACGCCGACCGCGCCATCGGTCACTGGGCCGGTTTCACCATCGGCTGGCTCTACTGGTGGTTCTGGGTATTGGTGATCCCGCTGGAGGCCAACGCCGCCGCGACCATCCTGCACGCCTGGTTCCCGAGTGTGGAAATCTGGGCCTTCGCGCTGATCATCACCATGCTGCTGACCGTGACCAACCTGTTCAGCGTGAAAAACTACGGTGAGTTCGAATTCTGGTTCGCCCTGCTCAAAGTCGTGGCGATCATCGGTTTCATCATTCTGGGTGTGGCGGCGATTTTCGGCTTCCTGCCGAACAGCCAGGTGAGCGGCGTTTCGCACATCTTCGACACTCAAGGCTTCCTGCCAAACGGCCTGGGCGCTGTATTGGGCGCGATCCTGACCACCATGTTCTCCTTCATGGGTACCGAGATCGTGACCATCGCGGCCGCGGAATCGAAGAACCCGGGCAAGCAGATTTCCAAGGCCACCAACTCGGTGATCTGGCGGATCGGTTTGTTCTACCTCGTATCGATCTTCATCGTCGTAGCCCTGGTGCCATGGAATGATCCAGCGCTGGCCAGCCTTGGCTCCTACCAGACTGTGCTTGAGCGCATGGGCATCCCTAACGCCAAGATGATCGTCGACATCGTGGTTCTGGTTGCTGTGACCAGCTGCCTGAACTCGGCGCTGTACACCTCTTCGCGCATGCTGTTCTCCCTCGGCAAGCGTGGCGATGCTCCTGCCATGGCAACTCGCACCAACAAGAGCGGCACGCCTTACTGGGCGGTGATGCTGTCCACTGGCGCGGCGTTCCTGTGCACCTTCGCCAACTACGTGGCCCCGGCTGCGGTGTTCGAGTTCCTGCTGGCCAGCTCCGGCGCCATCGCGCTGCTGGTGTACCTGGTGATCGCGGTTTCGCAGCTGCGCATGCGTAAACAACGCATGGCTCGCGGCGAGAAAATCGTCTTCAGCATGTGGCTGTTCCCGGGCCTGACCTACGCGGTGATCGTGTTCATCGTGGCCGCCCTGACCATCATGCTGTTCCAGGAAGCCCACCGCGTGGAAATCCTCGCGACCGGCCTGCTGAGCCTGGTGGTTGTCGCGACCGGCATGCTCGTGGCGCGTCGTCGCAAGGCAGAAAACCGTGGTGCGGTGGTGTTGAACTGATCCGTATCGCGTAATGCAGAACGGCCGCTGTCAGCGATGACAAGCGGCCGTTTTTGTTTGCGGGCGAGGTTTATTCGCTTTTTTCTTCCTGCGTTTCGAGCGACTGGCCGTAGGTGTCCAGTGCCTTCCCGAAGTCGGTGATGAACTGCGGCTCGCTCAGCCAGGCCTGGGCTGTCTCGCGATCCATGCCATCGGCCCACATGCGATAGTCGATCAGCATGTCGGCGGCCAGGTGAGTCGCAGCCATGCCTTCGTCGTCGGCGTTTTCCATGTCCAGCAGTTCAGGATGGTCGACGATGATGAACGCCAGTTCCCGCAGCAGGGTCAGCAGCATGTCGTCGCGGCTGACGGCTTCGGCGTCGCGCATTTTGCTGAACATCGCCAGGGTGTATTCCGGGATCGGCTCGGCCAGGTGACCGTGGTCATCGTCCAGGGCCAGAGGTTTGCGGCCGACCATGCGGATCTGCTTGGCTTTGGCCTTGGCGCGTTTGGCGCGTTTCTGCTGTTTGTTCAGGGATGCCATGGGAACTCAGTCTTTCTGTTGGGTTTGCGCGGCGATCGCGTCGGACGCGGCCACATAGTCTTTCTGGAAATCAGGCGACTCGATCCACGCCAGGGCACCGGCTTCGTCGGTCTCGGTGGACCACTGGCGGTACTCGATCAGGGCGGCGAGGATGAAATCCATCGCGCCTTCTTCGCCTTCCTGCTCGTACACCAGCTCCAGTAACGGGTCCTCGAGGAACGCGGTGCACATGGCCTGCTGGCTGATCTTCTCGGCGTCGATCATTTTCTTGAACAGTTCGGTCAGGTCCACCGATTCGAAATCGATGCGGTCGTCGTTCGGGTCCAGCTCGACCGGTGCCTCGGCGCGTTTGGTGCGGTTCTGCTTGGCCTTGGTCTTGGCCCGGGCGGCGCGTTTTTGCTGCTTGTTGGCGGAAGCCATGGTGTGTGTTCCGTGATGCGTTGGAGGGGACTCAACTGCGCGGCACTTGCCGCCCCGGTGTATCGGGGGCCAGTGCGCCGGTTTGCAGCCAGGTCAGCGCGATGGGCCATAGTGTGGCTTGGTATGCGCTGCGAAAAAAGGCGAAATGTCCGACTTCTTGTTCGCCGATGTCCTGCGGTTCGATTCGCAGGTGGGTCTTTTGCGCGTTGTGGAAGTAATCGAGCAGGCGTTCGGTTGCCGGAATGGTTCCGTAAGGATCGTCGCTGATGCTGAGCGCCAGGGTGTTTGCGCGGACGTTGGCGAAGGGCAGATGGCCGTTTTTCGCCAACATCGCCCGACCGCTCGGACGCCGTTCATACCGCGGGGCAGGCGTGCTCCAGTCGCGCACCACACCAGCGGGCGTGTCCTCCAGCCAGCCAAGACGCTTGCCGGGGAAGTAACCGCAAAACAGCGTCAGCAGGGGCATCAGCAAATGCCATTTGCCGAACATGCGCCAGCGATGTTCCGGGGCGTAATCACGCCAGTAGGCGAACTGAGCGCCGACGGTTACCAATCGTCGGATCGCTGATCCGGAAGCGCCGAGCCCCGCCGCACAACCGCCGAAGCTGTGCCCGACCACATCGATCGGCTGGCCGGGAAACTCCCGCTGAGCGCGATTGAGCATCGCCTCGAAATCCAGTGCTCCCCAATCCGTCCACGAGGCCTGCAAATGCCTCATCGACTTCGGCCGCGACTCACCAATACCCCGGTAGTCGAAGATGATCACATCGAAATTGTGGGCGAACAGGTAAGCGGCAAAGCGCGAATAGTGACGGCAACGCACCGAGGTGGCGGCGTTGATGATCACAACCGGGCGCTGTGGGTCAGGTGAAGCGTGGCGCCAGGTGAACCCGCCAAGAACATAACCGTCGGCGGCGGGCTCCCGGAAGGGTTCGTCCTGAACTTCGCCTGTGAGGGCGACTCTGTCCTGAGCATTTTCCAGTGCGTGCGTCTCTTGAAAACCCATGGCTCTCGACCTTCGCGAAGTAGCTGCCAACGATAGTCTCGGCAGCTCTCGTGAACAATCCGTCAGTGTTTATTCACTCGCCTGATTGCGCAGGCGCTCTTCGAGTTGAAGCTGTTCACGATTCAATTCCGCTCGCAATTCATCTTCGCTCGGCAGCACCAGTTTGTAGCTGCTGGCGAACAGTTGTTCATTGCCCTTGAGCATCGAATAGTGCGCAACCGATTCATTCTGTTGCGCACAGAGAATGATCCCGACTGTGGGCCCGTCACCCTCGCTGCGTTTGAGGTCGTCGTACATACGGATGTACATGTCCATCTGCCCGACGTCCCGAGCACTGAGTTTGCCGCGCTTGAGGTCAATGATGACGAAACATTTGAGCAGATAGTTGTAGAACACCAGGTCGATGTAAAAATCATCGTCGCCGGCGCTGATGCGTTGCTGGCGACCGACAAAGGCGAAGCCCTTGCCCAGTTCGAGGAGAAAACCCTGGAGCTGATCGATCAAGGCCTGTTCCAGTTCGGATTCCTGAAGCTTGCCCGGTGAGGGCAGGCCGAGAAACTCCAGAAGGACAGGATCGCGGATGAATTCACGGGGATTGTTTTTCATCGCGGCGATGTTGGTGGCTGCCTCTGCATAGACGTCGGTCCTGTCTCTGCTCATCAACAGACGTTCGTAGTAGAGCGTGTTGATCTGCCGATCCAGAGCGCGGCTTGACCAGTTTTGCGAGGCGGATTCGTTCATGTACCACTGCCGGGCTGATTCGCTTTCGACCTGCAAAATCCTGCGGTAATGGGTCCAGCTCAATTCGAGACGCAGTGCGTCTCGAATTGGAAAGAGCTGATAAAACTGCCGCATTTTTCGAAGGTTGGTTACGTCAAAGCCTTTTCCAAAGTCTGTAGTCAGCCCTTTCGCCAATGTGGCCAGTAAAAACTTTCCATACCCGGCCCGCCGGGCCCCCTGTTGTTCAAACTCGACAATATGCCGCCCGATCTGCCAGCAGGTCTGGACCTGAATCGTGTCGACCGTTCGCAATACTTTCTTTCGCGCTTCACGTATCAAGTCACCGAGGTTGCCCAGTAACGAATCGAGTTTCGGATCTTGCGTATCAGCAGGTTCAAGTTGGCTCATCAGGTCTTCCGGCTCAGGAGAAACAGAAGCGAGAGCATGCCAATAACCCACGGCTTGGCGATGCCGGCCATGTCTGGTTCAACTGAAGGAAGGGTGAACGGTTTTTGCGGGAACTGACCGAAGACGGCATTGATTGGGGAATACAACGCGTAGTCCTTTTCGCACCCAGGACAACTCCCAATCAATCTAAAACCAGCCCCGCATCGTAAAATCTAAACAGGAGTAACGATTGGGTTCTGCGAGAACCCGGGAGTACTCATCATGAAACGCGTCACTTCACTCATGTTGCCCGTCGCCGCTGTGGCGATTCTGATGTTTCCGCTCATGGCACAGGCCACGAGTGCCGAGCCTATCGAAAGCGCCGGCGTGCAAGTCCAGCAGCAACAGCAGAACGGGATTAATTATCTGTCCGGCGGGATTGGCCTGGACGAGTCGCGGGCGATTCAACAGTCCGCTGGTTACAACTTGCACATGACCTTCGCGGTCGGTGCGCAAAATCTGTACACCTCGGACGTCGACCTCGTTGTGCAGAAAGCGACGGGGCAACCGGTGCTTAATCTGAACCAGATCGGGCCTCTGGTTTATGCACAGTTGCCTCCGGGCAAATACACCGTGGTCGCTACCCGCAATGGCGAGGTGCGCCGGGACGTTGCCAATGTCGGCAGTGGTGCAGCCAGCAATCTGGTGTTCCATTGGGACTGGCATCAATAGCGTCGGTAAGGACGGGATTTGCCCTGAATCCCGTCCTTCGCGATCACTTGCGCACTTTCCGGTAGATCCGTAAGCCGAACAGCGCAACGCTCACCAGCATCAGGGGGATGAGGCTTTGCCACACGACTTCGAACCAGTACCGGCGCGGTTGCAGATCCCGGAGGAAAGTTGTGCGCGGGCCGCGGTTCGTCGTCGTAATCGAGCCACTGATCAGGCTGTCGATGATCAGGTAGATCGACGCGCCAATGGCGAACGTGATCAACAGCCCGACAAGCAGGGTCAGCCAGAATGAAGTCCGGCTCTGCCGATAAGGTGGCGGATGGGGCAGGGGGACGCGGGTTCGTTTCTGGTTCATCGACGTGATGACCCTCTTCCGTAAGGGGCGGCCAAAGTAGCGCGGATCCGCGGTGACCGAAACCCGTCAGCGTTGAAAACTCATCGTTCAATGATTGATACTGTTTCTCATTAACGCCCGTGAAAGGATCACATTGGCTCAGTCAAACGAACCCGGACTCGCCCCTCGATGCCGCCAGCCCCCCGCCTGTTGCTGAGTTTTCAGGAACACTACGACGACTTGCTGAATTACCTGACCCGACGCATGAGCGACCGGCAGCGAGCGGCCGACGTGGCGCAGGAAACCTATCTGAAGCTGCTGAACATCGACGAGTCGGTGGCGGTGCTCAACGACCGTGGTTTCATCTTCCGGGTGGCGGGCAATCTGGCAATCGATACTTTGCGTCGCGAGCAGCGATTGAGCGGCAGTCTCGGCGACGATCTGGAATATTCCCAGGTCGTCGATCCTGCCCCCGCGCCGGAGGCGGCGTTTCTGGCCAAGGAGCGTCTGGGGATTCTCGACGACGCCCTGCAGCAGTTGTCGCCCAATGCGCGGCAGGCATTGCTGCTCAATCGCCTCGAAGGCTTGACCCAGGCGCAAATCGCCGTTGAACTGGGCGTCTCCGAAAGCATGGTGGCCAAGTACATTGGCCAGGCCCTGCGTCACTGTCGCGACTGGTTGAAGACCAACCATGCGTGACCTTTCCCTTTCCAGCCACGATGCCGCCATGACCGACCCTTCGCAAAGCCTTGAAGACACCGCACTCGACTGGGTGGTGCTGCTCAACTCGGGCAAGGCCACTGCGGCCGATCGGCTCGCCTATCAGCAGTGGTGCAGTGAAAGTCCGGTTCATCAAACCCTGGCCGATGAGGCGCAGATGCTGTGGTCGATGATCGGCCAGACTTCAACCGCCAGGCAGCACCCGAAAACGCACCCGGCTGCACGTCGGCGCAGGCACTGGTGGCCGGCGCTGGCTGCATCGGTGGTGCTGGCGATTGCCGGAGTGACAGGCTGGCAGCAATGGCCGGCGCTCAGCTCCGACTATCACACCAGCGTCGGCCAGCAGCAGCGCGTAACGCTGCCCGATGGCAGCCAGGTCATCCTCAACAGCGCCAGCGCGTTTTCGCTGGCCTATTCCAACGATGAGCGCACCGTGATCCTGCGCGAAGGTGAAGCGTTGTTCGAACCGGCATCCGATCCCCGGCCGTTTGTCGTGCGCATAGGCGATGAGCGTGTGCAGGCCAGTGGCGGAGCCTTCAGCGTACGCCGCGAGGGTGACGCCGTGACACTGGTGGTCAGCACCGGTCAGGTTCAGCTCAGCGGCCAGCACCAGCCGATGCTGGTGCAAGCCAATCAGCGACTGGAGCATCAGCCCGGCCAGCCACTGCTCGCCGGACAAAAAGTCGACGCCGCAAGTCTGACGGCCTGGCAGCGCGGCAAGCTGATTTTCAACGGGCGCCCGCTGGGCGAAGTGATCGGCGAGCTGGAGCGTTATCAGCACGGCAGGATCCTGATCTCCGACCGCGAACTGGCGGCGCTGCCGGTCAGCGGTGTGTTCGAACTGAACGACCCGCAAGGCTCGCTGCGAACGCTAGAGCAACGCTATCCGCTGAAGGTCACCTACCTGCCCTGGTTGGCGGTGCTGCACTGATCTGAAACTTTTTTCATAAAGCGACTGCAAGTTCCTTCCTGCCGAATCGTCGTAGTGGGACTGAGAAGAAACTCATTCTCATTGACGCATTCATTTTGGCTGGGAAGGAAGACGTGAAAGGTATGTTCAAGCAGTCGGCACAGACGCGCAGCAACCACGGCAGAAACATCGTGCACCGGACCCTGTTGGCTCAGGCGATCATCGCCGGCCTGTTCGGCTCCGCGCTGGTGCAGGCACAGCCCCGGAGCAGCGTCGCGCAGGAAACCGGCGCACAACAGCGCCAGGTGACGCTCTCGTTGCCTTCCCAGTCCCTCGATCAATCCCTGACCGCATTTGCCGATCAGGCCGGCTTGCGCCTGCTCTACACCACCGCCGACGTCGAAGGCGTGCAGGCCGATGCGCTGAACGGTTCGATGAGCGTTGCCCAGGCGTTGCAGACGCTGCTGGCCGGCAGCGGCATGAACTGGGAATTCAGCGACGCGCGGACGGTGATCCTCCGCCGTGCAAAGGCACCGGCGGATGCCATGACGCTCAAGCCGATCGAGGTCAGCGTGGCTTCGCGCACCAGCACCGCCATCAGTGAGATTCCCGGTACGGTGTGGGTCGTCGATCAGACCCAGTTGCGCGAACAACTGCAGACCGGTGTCAGCCTCAAGGAGGCCATCGGCAAACTGGTGCCGGGCCTCGACCTGGCGCCGGAAGGGCGTACCAACTACGGCCAGAACATGCGCGGGCGCAACGTGCTGGTGATGATCGACGGCGTCAGCCAGAACAGCTCGCGCGGGTTGTCGCGCCAGTTCGACAGCATCTCGCCGTTCAACGTCGAGCGCGTCGAAGTGCTGTCCGGTGCCAGTGCGATTTACGGCGGTGGCGCCACCGGCGGCATCATCAACATCGTCACCAAGAAGGCCACTCCGGGCCCGGCGCAATTCGAAACCCAGATCGGTGCCAGCAGCGGCTTCAACAACAGTGACGATCTCTCCACGCGCATCGCGCAATCGGTCAGCGGCGGCAACGACAATATCAGCGGTCGCCTCGGAATTGCCGGCGAGCAGAACAAGGCGTTCTACGACGGTGCTGGCGACCAGATCTTCATCGACAACACCCAGACCGACCTGCAATACAACCGCACCATCGACGTCATGGGCAGCCTGGCGATGCGCTTCAACGACGAGCAGACCCTCGATCTGCTGGCGCAGTATTACGACTCGGGTAACAACGGCGACACCGGCATCTACTTTCCCAACCTGAAATACCAGAAGCCGTCGAATCTGGAAGACGCCGAACTGCGCAGCGGTTACTCCACCGACCTCGATCCGCGCACCAAACGCGTACTGCTCAATGCCAACTACCACCACAGCGATGTACTGGGGCAGGACTTCTACCTGCAAGCGTCGTATCGCAAGGAAGACAACAACTTCTACCCGTTCCCTTACTACAACACCGGCAAACCGGTGGGTTCCAAGGGCGTGTACTTCGCCGCTTCGCAACAGAACTTCGAGGTCAGCAGCCTCAAGGCGCTGTTCGCCAAGGAGTGGCAATCCTTCAAGTTCACCTATGGCGTGGACCTGGATCGCGAGCGCTTCAACGCCGAGCAGAGCACCTTCGATCAGCGCGTGTCTTCGGAAAGCGGCGGGCTGGATCTGGATACGTTGAGCAAGGCACCGCGCTATCCGAGCTACCGCGTCGATGGCCTATCCGGTTACGGCCAGCTCGACTGGTACGCCACGGACAACCTGACCGTCTCCGGCGGCATGCGCCGTCAGCAAATGGACGTGGATGTCGGCAACTTCAAAGGCATCGCCGGCGGCAGCAACGATTACGCCGTCAACCTGTACAACCTCGGCACCATCTACGACTTCAAGAACGGTCATCAAGTGTGGGTCAACTACGGCGAAGGTTTCGATCTGCCGGACCCCGCCAAATTTTACGGCAAGCCGGGCCTGAGCGTCGCTGACAACCCGTTGGCCGGCATCAAGAGCCGTCAGGTGGAAACCGGCTGGCGCTACTCCGACAGCGACTGGGACGCTCAGGCGGCGCTGTATTACATCTGGTCGGACAAAGTCATCACCACTGACAGCGCCACCCTGACCATCGACGTGATCGACCAGAAGAGCCGCGACTACGGTTTCGAAGGTGCGCTGACCCGACACTTCCAGAGCGGCTGGGAAGCGGGCAGCACCCTGCACCTGGTGCGTTCGGAAGAAGAGGGCGCCAACGGCAGCTGGATCAAGCGCGACGCCCGCTATGCTTCGCTGTCGAAATCCACCGCGTTCGTCGGCTGGAAGGGCGACCGTACCAGCGCCCGCCTGCAAGGCAATCACGCCTTCACCCTCAAGGACGATGCCGACCACAAGATCAGCGGCTACACCACCTTCGACCTGCTCAGCAGCCGCGACACCGAATTCGGCACCTTCAGCGGCGGCATCCAGAACCTGCTGGACAAGCAATACAGCACGGTCTGGGGGCAGCGGGCGACGCTGTTCTACTCGCCGACCTACGGCCCGGCGTACCTGTATGACTATCAGGGTCGTGGGCGGACGTATACGTTGAGCTGGTCGATGGCTTACTGATCGGCTGAAAAGACAAAACCCGCGATCTCTGGAAAGGGATCGCGGGTTCTTTTCGAGCTGCGAGATGGGTCGGATTCCGCCGCCATCAAATCGCAGGCATAAAAAAACCCTGAATCTTGCGATTCAGGGTTTCGGTATTTGGTGCCCAGAGACGGAATCGAACCGCCGACACGGGGATTTTCAATCCCCTGCTCTACCGACTGAGCTATCTGGGCAACGGGGCGCATTAAAAGGGTTTTTCGGATTTACGTCAACGACTTTTTTAAAATTTCTTAAATTAATTCCGTCGCTTACGATCAGGCCCCCGATTTCCGCTGATTATTCCGCTGGCGGAACGTAGCCTTCGGCCTGGGCGTATTCCTCGCCGGAGAAGTACTTGTCCATTTCGCCCTGCAGATATTTGCGGTCTTCGGCGTTCATCATGTTCAGGCGTTTTTCGTTGATCAGCAGGGTCTGGTGTTTCTGCCAGTCGGCCCAGGCCTTGGCCGAGACGTGTTCGAAGATGTCCTGGCCCTTGGCGCCCGGGTACGGTGGGCGCTCCAGACCTTCGAGTTGTTCTTTGTACTTGCGGCACATTACGGTGCGGGTCATGTCGACTCTCCTGCATTCAAGACGGCGGCCGCGCGTTCGAGCAAGGTCTTGACCGGGGCGGCGAGGCCCAGGCGCGGCGGGGTGGCGAGGTTATACCAGAGCCAGTCGGCCTCGGCCACGTGACCGCCGGCTTCCTGCACCTGGACCAGCCAGGGTTCGATGGACAACTGGAAATGGCTGAAGGTATGGACGAGGCTTGGCAGCGCCTGCTGCTCGCCCAGTTCCAGCGAGTGCTGCGCGGCGAGGTGTGGCAGGTCGTCGAGGTCGTCGAGTTCCGGCAGGCTCCACAAACCGCCCCACAATCCGCTGGACGGGCGGCGATAAAGCAGAATCGCGCCATCCTCGTTGGCCAGCAGCGGCATCAGCGTGCGTTTCTGCGGGATGGCTTTACGCGGCTTGGGAATCGGGTAGCGCGTCTCCAGGCCGAGCATGTGTGCTTCGCAGCCCTTTTCCAGTGGACACAGCAGGCAGCTCGGTTTGCTGCGGGTGCACAGCGTGGCGCCCAGATCCATCATCGCCTGGGTGTAGGCGTTGACCCGATCCTGCGGCGTGAAGCGCTCTGCGTTGGCCCACAGCTGTTTGGCGACCTTCGGTTCGCCTGGATAGCCTTCTTGCGCAGTAAACCGCGCCAGCACCCGTTTGACGTTGCCGTCGAGGATCGGCGCGCGCAGGCCCATGCTGATGCTGGCAATCGCACCGGCAGTGGACAGGCCGATGCCCGGCAAGTCCGTGAGCTTCTCGACATCCCGGGGAAACTCGCCGCCGTACTGGCTGACGACGATCTTCGCGGTCTTCTGCAGGTTGCGCGCACGAGTGTAGTAACCCAGGCCCGTCCACAGGTGCAGCACTTCGTCCTCCGGCGCTTCGGCCAGGGCTTCGACCGTCGGCAACGCGGCCATGAAACGGTCGAAGTAATTGAGCACGGTGCTGACCTGAGTCTGCTGCAACATGATCTCGGACACCCACACCCGATACGGGGTGATGTTCTGTTGCCAGGGCAAATCATGGCGGCCGTGGCGGTCGAACCATTCCAGTACCGCCGTGGAAAACTGCTCCGCTCTCATCGCTTGAACAGCCCCTTCAATGCGTTTTTCAGTTCCGGGCTGACTTTGTCGCCCAGTTTCTCGTCGATTTTTTCGCTGAGCTTGTCGCCGGCCATTTTGGTCGCGACCTGGCCGAGGCGCTCGTTGTCCACGCGGCAGGCCTTGGCGCCCAGCTCCAGAGGGCCACGGCAGCGCAGCGGCCATTCGATACCGACGAATTTCTCGCCGACCTGGCAGGCCGGGTCCGGCATGGCGCTGGTGTCGCCCTCGACGATGATGCCGACGCGATAGTCCATGCCCAGCACTTTCAGGTCGATGTCGCCGTCACCGTTGACGGTCATCCCCGGGATGCGCACTTTCAGGTCCGGGTTGTTGGCCACGCCGTTGCGGAAGGTCAGGTTGCCCTTGAGCTCCTGGAACGGCGTGTCCTTGCCCCGCGGCTCGCCGCTCAGGGATTTGCGGTTGAGGGTGGCGATGCCTTTGCACAGCTGCTGTTCAAGGTTGGCGTTGAGCAACACGCCGTTGTTGATCACGAAACTGGCGTTGCCGTTGAGGGTATCGATCAGCGCTTGCTGGCTGTTGCCGCTACCGGTGACGGTGCTGGTGAGGTTCACCAGGCCTTTGACCGGCGGATTCTTGCCCTGGCTTTCGAGGATTTTTTCCACCGGCACGCGGTTGATCCGGGTTTGCAGGTTCAACAGCGGTGCATTCGGGCGCACGTCCAGCGTGCCCTTGGCTTCGAATTCGCCGTTGTACAACTCGCCGCGCAGGTTTTCCAGGGTCAGCAGGCCGCCCTGGCCGGTGGCTTTCAGTGCGGCGTTCTGGATCGGCAATTTGTCGAGGGTCAACTGGCCGAAGGTCAGGTCGGCGTTCACGTCCAGTTTGCTCAGGCGCTCCACCGGGAACAGGCGCTCGGTGCTCCAGGCGCTTTTGCTCGGTTTGTCCGGCAGCGGGGTGCTGCCGGCGCTGGCCATGGCATCGGCTTCGGTGCTGGCGACTTCGGTCTGGCGCGCCTGGGTGGCGCTGGCGGCTTTTTCCGATTTCGGCGGCAGGTAGCGGTCGACATTGAAGGTGTCGGCCTTGAGGATCGCCCGCAGAGATTGCTTGGCGAAGTCTTCGACGGCGATGCGGCCGCTGAAGCTGCTGTCATCGAGTTTCAGGTTGATGTTGTCCAGCGCCAGACTGGTGGGCGTGGCAGCGACACGGCTGACCAGCTCGACCTTGCTCAGGCTGCCTTCGGCCATGGCCGGCAGGGTCTGGCCGATGCTGTCGACGAACTTCGCCAGGTCGAACTGGGCGATGGAGATCGCGCCGGTGATTTGCGGGGTCTTGTCCAGATCGTTGGCCTTCAGTTCACCCAGTGCGCGCAACTGGTTGGCGGAGATCTTGATCCCGGTCCATTCGGCGACGTTGGCGGCCTTGTCGAGCAACATCTGGCCCTGGGCGGAGAACGTCATGGCTTTGCCTTGCAGCGGATCGCCGGTCAGTTCGCCGGAGAGCTTCAGGTCTTCGAACTTGTAACGTTGCAGGGCGCGCTCGATGCGCAGCTCGCCATTGAGCTCGGTGCGTACCCGCAGCACGGGCTGATTGGTGCTGAGGAACGCCGTGGCTTTCAGCGGAATGTTGGTTGAATCGTGGACCGCACCGGTGCTCAGCTGGATGCTTTCGGCGCTGAACTGCTTGCCGGTCTGCTCGTCGTTGTACTCAACCCGTGCGTTGTTGACGGTCAGGCTGTCGATGTCGAGGCGGATCGGCTGCGGTGGCTTTTCCGGCTGGGCAGGTGTTTCGGCGACCGGTTCGCCGGCGGCCGCTGGCGGGGTGCTGCCCGGCGCAGGGGCGGCAGTCGGCAGCTTGCCGATGTCTTCCCAGTTGCCGTGGCCGTTCTTGTCACGGTTCAGGCGCAGGTTCAGGCCTTCGACGCGCACGTCGCTCATCTGCACTTCGCGGCGCAGCAGCGGCAGCACGCGCACCGACAGACCAAGCATCTGCAGATCGGCATACGGCTCGTCAGGCTTGATCAGGGTGGCGACGCTGGCCTCGTGCAATTCCAGGCCAAGCCACGGGAACAGGCTCCAGCCGATATCGCCATTGAGCGTCAGCTCGATGTGGGCCTTGTCGCGGGCTATCTGGCGGATCTCGTTTTTGTAGTCGTTGGGATCGAAGAAGTGGGTCAGGGCGAAGCCCGCCGCCACAATGATCAGCAACAGCCCGAGAAGTACCAGACCCAGGATTTTGCCGAACGCTTTCATGGGCGAGTCCTTGTAGTTAGTCGAATTCGTAATTTAGCCGGGGAGTATAGCGCTGCCTGACCCCGTGCTGGTGCGGTGTCCTGAGGAGCCTCTTGAACCGCGGCGTGCAGCGCTTCGACAACGGTCGGCGGGAGGGTTCCCCGGTCATATGGGATCAGATGACTCGAAAAAGGTGATATCAGTTTGGTTTTTCTGTCACGTGCAGATGGTAACCTTCGCCCGTTCGTCCGTCCCTCTGCGACTTTTGGTCGCGCTTCAAGGAGCTCCACCCACTAACACGGTCATGCCTGCGTGCATAAAGGCCGGGGGTGAGCAGCGGCTGACGAACACATACTAATAATTGGGGGATACACAATGAGCACGAGCATCACGGCGGACGGCCTCAGCGCCGCCCAGCCTGCGTTCCTGTCCAAGGAACGCATCATCGCCAAGCCCGGTTTCAACCGCTGGCTGGTACCACCGGCCGCTCTGGCCATCCACTTGTGCATCGGCATGGCCTACGGTTTCTCGGTGTTCTGGCTGCCGCTGTCCAAAGCGCTGGGCATCACCGCACCGGTGGCTTGCGCGCCGGACATGGGCTTCATCGCACAAGTCTTCTCGTCGCAATGCGACTGGCCGATCTCCATGCTCGGTTGGATCTACACCCTGTTCTTCATCTTCCTCGGCTGCTCGGCAGCGATCTGGGGCGGCTGGCTCGAACACGCCGGGCCACGCAAGGCCGGCGTTGTATCGGCACTGTGCTGGTGCGGCGGTCTGCTGATTTCCGCGCTGGGTATTTATACTCACCAGATCTGGCTGATGTGGATCGGCTCCGGCGTGATCGGCGGTATCGGTCTGGGCCTAGGCTATATCTCGCCGGTCTCGACCCTGATCAAGTGGTTCCCGGACAAGCGCGGCATGGCCACCGGCATGGCGATCATGGGTTTTGGTGGCGGCGCGATGGTCGGCGCTCCACTGGCAACCGCACTGATGAGCCATTTCGCTTCGCCGACTGGCGTGGGCGTATGGCAGAGCTTCGTGGCCATGGCCGCGATCTACTTCGTGTTCATGATCGGTGGTGCACTGGCTTACCGCGTGCCGCCAACCGGCTGGAAGCCTGAAGGCTGGACCGCACCGGCGAAAAAAGCCTCGAATGCGATGATCACCCACCGTCACGTTCACGTGAATGTAGCGTGGAAAACCCCGCAATTCCGTCTGGTGTGGCTGGTGCTGTGCCTGAACGTGTCCGCCGGTATCGGCATCCTCGGCATGGCTTCGCCACTGTTGCAGGAAGTGTTCGGCGGCAAGCTGCTGGGCAATGATCTGCCGTTCGGTCAGCTGGATGCCGGGCAACTGGCCTCGATCGCAGCGATTGCGGCCGGTTTCACCGGTCTGTTGAGCCTGTTCAACATCGGCGGTCGGTTCTTCTGGGCATCGTTCTCGGACTACCTGGGCCGCAAGAACACTTACTTCGTGTTCTTCGCACTGGGTTTTGCGCTGTACGCGCTGATCCCGAACCTCGGTCACCTGGGCAACGTTGCGCTGTTCGTGGCGGCGTTCTGCATCATCCTGTCGATGTACGGCGGTGGTTTTGCGACCGTTCCGGCCTATCTGGCCGACCTGTTCGGTACGCAAATGGTTGGCGCGATCCACGGTCGTCTGCTGACCGCCTGGGCCGCCGCTGGCGTGCTGGGTCCGGTGCTGGTGAACTATCTGCGTGAATATCAGTTGAGCATCGGCGTTGAACGCGCCGCGGCTTACGACATCACGCTGTACATTCTCGCCGGCCTGCTGGTGCTGGGTTTCCTGTGCAACCTGCTGGTGCGCCCGGTGGCGGACAAGTACTTCATGACCGACGCCGAACTGGCGGCCGAGCAGGCGCTGGGCCACGACAAGGGTGCTGACAGCAGCACTGTGCTGGAGTGGAAAGCCGCGCCGGGCAGCAAGCCGCTGGCAATCGCTGCGTGGCTGGTGGTCGGGATTCCGTTGGCGTGGGGTGTGTGGGTGACCCTGCAGAAGACGGCGGTTCTGTTTCACTAAAAAGCTGAAGTTGCCGGCCTGATATCTCAGGCCAGCACCAAAACCTGTGGGAGCGAGCCTGCTCGCGATTGCGGTCTGACAGTCGACAGTGATGTTGAATGTGCGGCCCTCATCGCGAGCAAGCTCGCTCCCACAGTTGTTTCGGGCTGTCTGAAATGGCTTGTATGGACATGTCTATCCCCGACAACACGGGCTTCTATCCGTCTGCCATATCACGTCTCGTGTTTCTGTTTCGGCCCCGCGCCCCTATAATGGCTGCCTTTTTCGCCCAATGATTTTGCGGAGCTGGTGATGGCCGAACGTAAGGCGTCTGTCGAGCGCGACACTCTGGAAACCCAGATCAAAGCCTCGATCAACCTTGATGGCACCGGAAAGGCCCGATTCGATATCGGTGTTCCTTTTCTTGAGCACATGCTGGATCAGATCGCCCGTCACGGGTTGATCGACCTGGATATCCAATGCAAGGGCGATCTGCATATCGACGACCACCATACCGTGGAAGACGTCGGTATCACCCTCGGCCAGGCCTTCGCACAAGCCATCGGCGACAAGAAAGGCATCCGTCGCTACGGCCACGCCTACGTGCCGCTCGATGAAGCGCTGTCGCGTGTGGTCATCGACTTCTCCGGCCGTCCGGGCCTGCAGATGCACGTGCCGTACACCCGCGCCACCGTTGGCGGTTTCGATGTCGACCTGTTCCAGGAATTCTTCCAGGGCTTCGTCAACCACGCGCTGGTCAGCCTGCACATCGACAACCTGCGCGGCACCAACACTCACCACCAGATCGAAACCGTGTTCAAGGCTTTCGGCCGCGCGCTGCGCATGGCCGTCGAACTGGATGACCGCATGGCCGGCCAGATGCCTTCGACCAAGGGCGTGCTGTAATGCAGACGGTTGCAGTCATCGATTACGGCATGGGTAACCTGCACTCGGTGGCCAAGGCCCTCGAGCACGTCGGCGCTGGCAAGGTGCTGATCACCAGCGATGCGGACGTGATCCGCGAAGCCGACCGCGTGGTTTTTCCCGGCGTCGGCGCGATCCGCGATTGCATGGCGGAGATCCGTCGCCTCGGTTTCGACTCGCTGGTACGTGAAGTCAGCCAGGATCGCCCGTTCCTCGGCATCTGCGTCGGCATGCAAGCCTTGCTCGACACCAGCGAAGAGAACGACGGCGTCGACTGCATCGGCCTGTTCCCGGGCGCGGTGAAGTTCTTCGGCAAAGACCTGCATGAAGACGGCGAGCACCTGAAAGTCCCGCACATGGGCTGGAACGAAGTGAAGCAGTCGGTGGATCACCCGCTGTGGCACAACATTCCGGACCTGGCGCGTTTCTACTTCGTGCACAGCTACTACATCGCCGCCGGTAACCCGCGCCAAGTGGTCGGCAGCGGTCATTACGGTGTCGATTTCGCCGCAGCGCTGGCCGAAGGGTCGCGTTTCGCCGTGCAGTTCCACCCGGAGAAGAGCCATACCCATGGCCTGCAATTGCTGCAGAACTTCGCAGCGTGGGACGGTCGCTGGTAAATGGCCGCCAAGAAGAAACCGCCGATCCTGACCCTCACGCCCGAGCAGGAAAGCGACGCCAATCGCAAGATCCAGCGGTTCATGGAGGATCGTTTCGAACTGGACCTGGGTTCGTTCGAGGCGGCGGAAATTCTTGAGCTGTTTACCCGCGAAATTGCTCCGCACTATTACAACAGGGCGATTTTCGATGTGCAGACCCACCTCAAGGAGCGGTTTGAAAGCATCGAAAGCGACCTGTGGGCGCTCGAGAAAAACTGATTTCCGAGCCAAGCTGAACATTCAAATTTGAAGGTTTGCCAGATGCTGATTATTCCCGCTATCGATCTCAAAGACGGTGCCTGCGTACGTCTGCGCCAGGGCCGCATGGAAGATTCCACAGTGTTCTCCGATGACCCGGTGAGCATGGCTGCCAAGTGGGTGGAGGGCGGTTGCCGCCGTCTGCATCTGGTCGATCTGAACGGCGCTTTCGAAGGCCAGCCGGTCAACGGCGAAGTGGTGACCGCGATTGCCAAGCGCTACCCGAACCTGCCGATCCAGATCGGCGGCGGCATCCGTTCGCTGGAAACCATCGAGCACTACGTCAAGGCTGGCGTGAGCTACGTGATCATCGGCACCAAGGCTGTTAAAGAGCCGGCGTTCGTTGCCGAAGCCTGCCGCGCGTTCCCGGGCAAGATCATCGTCGGCCTCGACGCCAAAGACGGTTTTGTCGCCACCGATGGCTGGGCTGAAATCAGCCAGGTGCAGGTCATCGACTTGGCCAAGCAGTTCGAAGCTGACGGCGTGTCCTCGATCGTTTATACCGACATCGCCAAAGACGGCATGATGCAGGGCTGCAACGTACCGTTCACCGCCGCGCTGGCTGCTGCCACCAGGATCCCGGTGATCGCTTCCGGCGGCATTCACAACCTGGGTGACATTAAGTCGCTGCTCGACGCCAAGGCGCCAGGCATCATCGGCGCAATCACCGGCCGGGCGATCTACGAAGGCACTCTCGACGTCGCCGAAGCGCAAGCTTTCTGCGACTCGTACCAAGGCTGAGGACTGACCATGGCGCTGGCCAAACGCATCATCCCTTGCCTGGACGTGGACAACGGCCGGGTCGTCAAAGGTGTGAAGTTCGAGAACATCCGTGACGCCGGCGACCCGGTGGAAATCGCCCGTCGCTACGACGAGCAGGGTGCCGACGAGATTACCTTTCTCGACATCACCGCCAGCGTCGATGGTCGCGACACCACGCTGCACACCGTCGAGCGCATGGCCAGCCAGGTGTTCATCCCGTTGACCGTCGGCGGTGGCGTACGTACCGTGCAGGACATCCGCAACTTGCTCAATGCCGGTGCGGACAAGGTGTCGATCAACACCGCTGCCGTGTTCAACCCGGAATTCGTCGGCGAAGCGGCGCAGCATTTCGGTTCGCAATGCATCGTCGTCGCCATCGATGCGAAGAAGGTGTCCGGCCCGGGCGAAACCCCGCGCTGGGAAATCTTCACCCACGGCGGCCGCAAACCGACCGGCCTCGACGCGGTCGAGTGGGCGAAGAAAATGGAAGGCCTGGGTGCCGGTGAAATCCTCCTGACCAGCATGGATCAGGACGGCATGAAAAACGGCTTCGACCTTGGCGTGACTCGCGCCATCAGCGATGCGCTGGGCATTCCGGTGATCGCTTCCGGTGGCGTCGGCAACCTGCAGCATCTGGCTGACGGGATTCTCGAAGGCCACGCCAGTGCAGTACTGGCGGCGAGTATTTTCCACTTCGGCGAATACACCGTTCAGGAAGCCAAAGCCTACATGGCTAAACGCGGCATCGTAATGCGTTAAACCATACAGGCCAGTGGACAGCATGGCGTACCCGAGGCACTCTTGGGCACGCCATGGATTTCGGTAGCCCGACATGATCAAACGCCTGCTTCTCGCCCTCGCCAGTGCCTCCGTGTTGTTGATCAACACTGGCCACGCCGCAGAAAATCCCGACACCGATCTGGTGCTCCTCACCGAAAACTTCCCGCCGTACAACATGGCGAAGAACGGCAAGAATTTCGCCCAGGACGAAAACATCAACGGCATCGCCACGGACATCGTGCGCGAGATGTTCAAGCGTGCCGGCATCACTTACAGCCTGACCCTGCGCTTCCCCTGGGAGCGGGTCTACAAGCTGGCGCTGGAGAATCCCGGTTACGGTGCTTTCGTCATGGCGCGTCTGCCGGATCGCGAGACCCTGTTCAAATGGGTCGGCCCGATCGGCCCGGATGACTGGGTCATGCTGGCCAAGGCCGACAGCAAGATCACCCTCGAAACCCTCAATGACGCGCGCAAATACAAGATCGGCGCTTACAAGGGCGATGCGATTGCCGAGACCCTGGCCAAGCAGGGCCTGAAGCCGGTGGTGGTATTGCGCGATCAGGACAACGCCAAAAAGCTTGTCAGCGGCCAGATCGACCTTTGGGCCACCGGCGATCCTGCCGGGCGTTATCTGGCTCGGCAGGATGGCGTGACCGGGCTGAAGACTGTGCTGCGCTTCAACAGCGCCGAACTGTATCTGGCGCTGAACAAGGAAGTGCCGGACGCCGCCGTTGCCAAACTTCAAGCCGCGCTCGATCAAATGCGCAAGGACGGCGTGGTCGACGAGATCATGGGGCGGTATCTGTAGTCACCATCACTTGTTCCGTCGGCAGGACGGGGATTTCATCCTGCCCGAAAGAGGCCTCGCCCTGTTCATGATCGGATGCCTTCGGCGAGGGGCAGGTGATCACGGCGTCTTTTTCGGACGGGTACTGGCTCAGAAAGAGGCTTTCGTCATCGCTGTACTCGACGCCGAATGTCACTGCCGTGTTGTCCACACGCAGCAGCCGGTACTCGCTCTGCAATTGATATACCGCAACCATCGTGTTTTTCGCTGCCAGGGCGACAACCTCCAGGGGATAGAATTTCCCCCATCCGCCGGACGATGTTTCGGTGTGAGTGAAGGTTTTGGTCAGGCTGGCCGAAAATCGTATCGCCCAGTTATCACCGGGTGTCCTGATCGGCCAGGCCCTGTCGAACTCGATGGCTGTCAGTCGATTGAACACTTGCAGTAAAGACGCATTTTGAGCCCGCGCTGCCGTCCATTTGACAGATCGATATTGGTCCCCCGCGTTATGCTCGTGACCGACCAACACGTACCGATCCGCTCTTTCAAGGCGGTAGTACGGCGATAGCCGCAGCTGTTCGAGCGGGTGCATATCGTCTCTGACTGCGAACCACGGAAGCCGGGTGACCTGAGTAACCGTAGCCGGCTCGATGGGGGAGGGCGATCCGAACCCCGACAGCATCGGGGTTGCTGGCGCGGCGTTAGACTGCACGGTGAGCGGTACTCGCAACGCGTAGGAAGCCAGGTATGACGAAGGTCTGGAATGGCTCTGCACGCCGGTGAACGTGCCGGGTAAAAAGCAGATTTCTCCTGCTTCCGCGATCGGTGGCTCAATACTCCAAGCGCTGAAGTTCTGCTTTGCGCCGCTGCCTTTATCACTCCAGATCAACGGGCCGGCAGTGGCAGGCGTTACCAGATCCATACGTACGCAACGTACCGAATTGACCGATGGTTTTTCATGATCACTGGCGCATACCAGACCAAGAGCGACGTAGCCTTCAGGAGGGATCGGGCGCCAGATCGAGACGTAGGTTTTTGCGCCCGAGCCTGAGTCCTTCCAGACCAGTTCGAAGTTGTCGGGCCGCCTGAGTGCTTTGCCCTTGGTGCTGTCGATGCTCGGGGAGTCCGCCTCTCGTACAACGGCCGCAACGTTCGTGCCGTTGATGTTGGCAAATCCGGGAATCGCAATATCGCCCATCGAGAAATAACCCGGCAACACATCGGGGGGCGGGGCGGGGCGCCAGAAGCCGGCCGGGCTCGAGCGAAGGTTTTTGGTGTCCCACACCCGCTGAAATTCTGTGGTGAAGCTGATCAGCAGGTTGTCGAGCTTGATGGGTTCCATTGGCCGCGAAGGGGCGGCGTTGTTGTCATTGATCGTCATGGTAATTCCTGATAGTGAAAGGCGACTCGGCTGAGTCGCTACCGGTTGCAGGTTTCACTATCCGGAAGTGGGTGAGGGGGCTGGCGGTAACTATGTATGGGCCGGCATTAGCGATAGACACCGTCTTTGCCATGAGCGGCCGTGGCGCGATTGCTGCGCACACTGATCATCTGCTTTATGTCGATCCACTCGATGCCTTGAGCTTTCAGCTTCGGCAGCTCCTGCTCCAGCACCGCCAGCGTCTGTGGATAAGGATGGCCGATCATCACCGCCGAACCCTGTTTACGCGCCAGAGTGATCGCGGTCTGCAGTTGGGTATAGATCGCCGCTTCGGTGCGCTCGTCATCGAGAAACACGTCCCGCGAAACGCTCGCCAGATCGATCTTCTGCGCTTGTTGCGCAGCGACGGTCTGGGCGCTGGTGCGGCTGTCGACGAAGAACTTGTGGCGGCGTTGCAGCTCGCCCATCAACCACGCCATCGCCACCGGTTGTGCCGTCATGCGGCTGCCCATGTGGTTGTTGATGCCGGCGGTGTACGGGACCATTTTGAATGCAGCGTCGAGACGCTTCTCAAGCTCTTCGATGGGCAGTTCGGGATGCCAGGCGAACGGGCCGGTGGCCGGGTCCATCGGCATGTGCAGGATCACGATCTTGCCGGCGCGATGGGCTTCGCGGGCGAATTCGGTGGCGTGCGGGGTGTCGGGCATGATCGCCGTGGTGACCGGTCCGGGCAGGGCCAGCACGCGACGATCCCGAGGCAGGTTCTGCCCCAGGTCGTCGATGATCAGTGTCAGGTAGGCTTTTTGCGGTGTCGGTCTGGCAGGTTCTGCGTGAACAGCACCCGCCAGACAGCACAGCAGGGCAAAGACGAAACGCAAAGACATCCTCAACGGCCGGACGTGATGCTCAGGCCTTTGAGCAGGCTCAGGGCCTGGGCCAACTGGTAATCGTCATCCTGCGGCATGGCTTTCGGCTTGCCGCCGGAGCCGGTCGGTTTGTCCGCGCCGCCGTTACCGTTGCCCAGGTGACCCTGCAGGTCGGCTTCCTTGAAGTAGTCGCCGTCCGCCTCGTTGGTGATCTTGGCCTTGCGCACTTCGATGTCCGGGACGATGCCCTGGGCCTGGATCGAGCGGCCATTCGGCGTGAAGTACAGCGCGGTGGTGATCTTCAGCGCACGGTCGTTGTTCAGCGGCAGCACGGTCTGCACCGAGCCCTTGCCGAAACTGGTGGTGCCCATGACCACGGCGCGTTTCTGGTCCTGCAGGGCGCCGGCGACGATTTCCGAGGCCGAGGCACTGCCACCGTTGATCAGCACGACCATCGGTACCGCTTCGCTTTCGTCCTTGCCGGTGGCGGAGAAGCGCAGCTCGGAGTTGGCGATCCGGCCTTTGGTGTAGACGATCAGGCCCTTGGTGATGAAGTGGTCGACCACTTCCACCGCTGCCTGCAGCACACCGCCCGGGTTGTTGCGCAGGTCGAGGATGATGCCGTTGAGCTTCTTGCCGTTGTCCTTGCGCAGCTTGGCCAGGGCCTTGGAGACTTCCTCGCCGGTCTTGACCTGGAACTGGGTGATGCGGATCAGGCCGTAACCCGACTCGAGCAGTTGCGCCTTGACGCTCTTCACCTGGATCACCGCACGGGCCAGAGTCACATCGAACGGCGTACCGCCGTCACGGACCAGGGTCAGGGTGATTTTCTGGCCGATCTTGCCGCGCATCTTGTCCACGGCTTCGGTCATGGTCTGGCCGCGGGTCGGTGCGCCGTTGATCTTGACGATGAAGTCACCGGCCTGGATGCCGGCCTTCGACGCTGGCGTATCGTCGATTGGCGACACGACCTTGATGAAACCGTCTTCCGAGCCGACTTCGATGCCCAGGCCGCCGAACTCACCGCTGGTGCTTTCCTGCAGTTCGGTGAAATCTTCCGGGCCAAGGTAGGCCGAGTGCGGGTCGAGGTTGCTGAGCATGCCCTTGATGGCGTTTTCCAGCAGGGTCTTGTCGTCCACCGGTTCGACATAGGCGGCCTTGATCCGGTCCATGACCTCGGCAAAGGTGCGCAGCTCTTCCAGCGGCAATGGGGCCTTGGAAGTCGCGGCAGTGCCTGCCGGAGCGACAGCCGGGGCCGGTTGAGCGGCAAACGCCAGAGGCGCGCCGATCACCAGGGCGATCGTCAGGGCCAGCGAGGTAAGGCGGGACAAATGCAGCATGTCGAACGAACTCCTGAATTAGGCGACGCGCTTATCCTTGCGCGTGACACCATTGCGCCGGATCACTCGGGTGACCCTGCTGACGAATTGCGAAATACAGCGCTGGTGTGTCCTGCCCGCCACTGCTACCGACAGTGGAGATGGACTCACCGGCTTTTACCACGTCACCAGCCGACTTCAGCAGCGTCTGGTTATGACCGTAAAGACTCAGAAAACCGTTGCCGTGATCGAGGATCACCAGCAGCCCGGCACCGCGCAACCAGTCGGCAAACACCACGCGCCCGCCGTGTACGGCGTGCACCTGGCTGCCGGCGGCGGCGCTGATCATCACGCCGTCCCACTTGGTGCGGGCATCGTCGCCACGGGTTTCACCGAAGCGTGCCAGCAGTCGACCATCAACCGGCCATGGAAGTTTTCCCCGGGTGGCAGCAAAAGGGCCGCCGAACGTCTCGCCGCTGCTGGAAACCAGCGCGCCAGGTGTGGGTCTGGCTTGTTTTCGCGGGGCGTCGCTGGTGTCCGAGTCCGCATCGGCGCGGGCCTGGGCCTCACGTAAACGCTTTTTTTCGGCTTCCTGCTGGGCGATGAGCGCTTTCTGCCGCGCTTCTTCTGCCTCACGGGCCTGGCGGGCCAGGGTTTCTTCAATGGTTTTAAGGACTTTAGACAGGTCTGCCTGATCCTGCTCGCGGGCGGCCAGTTTCTGGTCGCGGGCTTTCACGTCGTCATTGAGCTTGGCCAGAACTTGCTGGCGCTCCTTGCGAACCTTGTCGAGGGCGTCACGCTGGGTGTCGAGGTCGCTTTTCTGCACCAGCAACTGGGCTTGCTGCGAGGAAATGTCTTTTTCGACATTGGCCAGCTGACGCAGGGTTTCGTTGAAGTTCTTCAACTGCTCCAGGCGGGCCTGGCTCAGATAGTCGTAATAGGTGAGGGTGCGGGCGAATTTCTCGGGATTCTGCTGATTGAGCAGCAGCTTGAGGTATTCCTGCCGGCCGTTCTGGTAGGCCGCGCGGGCCTGGATGGCGATCAGTCGCTGCTGTTCAGTGCGCGCGCTCTGGAGTTTTTTTTTCTCCGCATCGAGCCGCTGCAGCTCGGATTCGCTCTTCTTCAGCTCTTTTTGCAGGGCATCGACCTGCTTTTCGAGCTTGCCCATCTCGGTTTCGGTGCCCTTGAGCTCCTTTTGCACCCCGGATTTTTCTTCCTGGAGCTTGCCCAGCAGCTTTTTCAGCTCGGCGATGTCCTGACGCGTGGCGTCCAACTGCTGTTGGGTTTGCGCACGCTCGTCAGCGAAGGCCGGTTGGAGCAGGCATGTCAGAGCGAGGGCGATCAGGACGCGAAGCATAGGGGCGGGCGGCACCAGGGTAAGGGACGGCCTAGTATGCCCGCCCCACGCGGCAAAAAAAACGCCTCAAAGCCAACTGCTTTGAGGCGTTCGTCATAAAAAGCCGTTTCAGGCTGATTACAGGGCGTTTTTGATATCAGACCAGAATCGAAGTGCCAGTCATTTCCGCCGGTTTTTCCAGGCCCAGCAACTTGAGCATGGTCGGCGCCACGTCCGCCAGTACGCCGCCTTCACGGACCTTGAGGTCACGCTTGCCGACATAGATGAACGGTACCGGCTCGGTGGTGTGCGCGGTGTGCGCCTGGCCGGTGGCTTCGTCGGCCATTTGCTCGACGTTGCCGTGGTCGGCCGTGATCAGGGCTTCACCGCCGACTTTTTCCAGGGCCTCGACGATGCGGCCGACGCAGGTGTCCAGGCATTCCACGGCTTTCACCGCTGCTTCGAACACGCCGCTGTGGCCGACCATGTCGCCGTTGGCGTAGTTGACCACGATCACGTCGTAGCGCTGATTCTCGATGGCATCGACGATGCGGTCGGTGACTTCCGGCGCGCTCATTTCCGGTTGCAAGTCATAGGTGGCGACTTTCGGCGACGGGATCAGAATGCGCTCTTCGCCCGGGAACGGCTCTTCGCGACCGCCGGAGAAGAAGAAGGTCACGTGGGCGTATTTCTCGGTTTCGGCAATACGCAGTTGAGTCTTGCCGTTTTTCGCCAGGTAGTCGCCGAGCACGTTTTCCAGGCTGCCCGGCGCGAAGGCTGCGGGGGCCGGGATGCTGGCGGCGTACTGGGTCAGGCCCACGTACTGCACTTTTGGCTGGCGTGCGCGCTCGAATTCCTTGAAACCGTCTTCGACAAACACACGGCTCAGCTCGCGGGCACGGTCGGCGCGGAAGTTCATGAACACCACGGCGTCGCCGTCTTCAACTTTTACTGGCTCACCGATGCTGGTGGCCTTGACGAACTCGTCGCTCTCGCCACGGGCGTAAGCGGCTTCCAGGCCTTCCTGGGCGGTGGCGGCGTTGAATTCGCCTTTACCATCAACGATCAAGTTGTAGGCCTGGGATACGCGGTCCCAGCGGTTGTCGCGGTCCATGGCGTAGTAGCGGCCGATGAGGCTGGCGATGCGGCCCTTGCCGAGTGCCTGGAAGGTCGCGTCGAGCAGTTCGATCGACGAAGCAGCGCTTTTCGGCGGCGTGTCACGGCCGTCGAGGAAGGCGTGCAGGTAGATCTTTTCGGCGCCACGCTTGAAGGCCAACTCTGCCATGGCGATCAGGTGATCCTGGTGGCTATGAACGCCGCCGTCCGACAGCAGGCCCATGAAATGCACGGCCTTGCCGGCGGCCACGGCTTTGTCCACGGCGGCGCAGATGGTCGGGTTCTCGAAGAACTCACCGTCGCGGATCGCCTTGGTCACGCGGGTGAAGTCCTGATACACCACGCGGCCGGCGCCCAGGTTCATGTGGCCGACTTCGGAGTTGCCCATCTGGCCGTCCGGCAGGCCGACGTCCATGCCGCTGCCCGAGATCAGGCCGTTCGGCACGGTGGCCCACAGGCGATCCAGCACAGGCTTTTTGGCCGCGAAGACGGCGTTGGATTCGGGGCTGTCGCTGTGACCGAAGCCGTCGAGAATCATCAGGACCAAAGGTTTAGGCGTGGTAGTCATGGAATCCACTCGTGGCTAATAAAGAAGAGGGCGATGGAAAAGGGAGTGGCAGTTTAAAGCTAAGTTCCTGCGGCGTCACCGCCGGACGGGGTTTGGCCGACCATAGTGGCTGTGTATACTGGCCGACATTTTAACGCCCTGGAACCTCCTTCGATGGTTGCTCACCTGATTGAATTTGCCACTAACCACTACATTCTTGTCGGTATCTTCGTCGTACTGCTGGCTTTGCTGCTGGCGCATACGGTGCAGGGCGGCGGTAAAAGCCTGAGCACGGGCGAGCTGACCGCATTGGTCAACAAGGAAGCCGGCGTGGTGGTGGACATCCGTCCGAGCAAGGAATACGCCGCCGGTCACATCGTTGGCGCGGTGAACATTCCCCAGGACAAGCTGGCCGCCCGCATCGGCGAGCTGGAAAAGCACAAGGCCAAGACCATCATTCTGGTCGACGCCCTGGGCCAGACTGCCGGCACCCACGCCCGCGAGCTGATGAAATCCGGCTTCACCGCCGCCAAGCTGTCCGGCGGGATCTCCAGCTGGAAAGGCGACAACTTGCCGCTGGTGAAGTGATATGAGCGAAGTCATCGTCTACTCCAGCGATTACTGCCCTTACTGCTCGCGCGCCAAGTACCTGCTCGCGAACAAAGGCGTGGCCTTCGAAGAGATCAAGGTCGATGGCAAGCCGCAAGTGCGCGCCGCCATGGCCCAGAAAGCCGGACGCACGTCCGTGCCGCAGATCTGGATCGGCGACACCCACGTCGGCGGATGTGACGATTTGTACGCCCTGGAGCGCGCCGGCAAGCTCGACGCGCTGCTCAAGGCCTGAACTGCTGCACCTCACCAAGAACCCAAAAGACCCAAGATCAGAAAGGATCTGAGATGACTGACCAACAGAACACTGCAGCCAGCGAAGAAGAAACCGCACCGCAATTCTCCTTGCAGCGCATCTACGTTCGCGACCTGTCCTTCGAAGCTCCGAAAAGCCCGGCGATCTTTCGCCAGCAGTGGGACCCGACCGTCGGTCTGGATCTGAACACCCGTCAGAAAGCGCTGGAAGGCGATTTCTACGAAGTCGTGCTGACCCTGTCCGTGACCGTGAAAAACGGTGAAGAAGTCGCCTTCATCGCTGAAGTGCAACAGGCCGGTATCTTCCTGATCAAGAACCTGGACGCGGCTTCGATGAGCCACACTCTGGGTGCGTTCTGCCCGAACATCCTGTTCCCGTACGCTCGCGAAACCCTGGACAGCCTGGTGACCCGTGGTTCGTTCCCGGCCCTGATGCTGGCCCCGGTGAACTTCGACGCCCTGTACGCGCAAGAGCTGCAGCGCATGCAGGAAGCCGGCGAGACTCCGACCGTTCAGTAAGCGGTCGATGCAACAACGAAAAAAGCGCCGTTACAGGCGCTTTTTTCATGGGCGGTGATCGTTACTTGAAGCCGTTCTGTCGCCAGGCTTCGTACACGGCCACTGCCACGGTGTTGGACAGGTTCAGGCTGCGGCAGCCTTCGCGCATCGGCAGGCGCAGGCGCTGTTCGGCGGGCAGGGCGTCCAGCACTTCCGGCGGCAGGCCACGGCTTTCCGGGCCAAAGATGAAGGCATCGCCCGGGACGAACGCGGCATCGTGAAACGGTCGCGAACCCTTGGTGGTGAAGGCGAACAGCCGTGGGTGGCCGAGACTTTCCAGGCAACTGGCCAGGTCGGCGTGGCGTTGCAGCGTGGCGTACTCGTGGTAGTCGAGACCGGCACGACGCAGGCGCTTGTCGTCCATCTCGAAGCCCAGCGGTTCGATCAAATGCAGGTGGCAGCCGCTGTTGGCGCACAGCCTGATAACGTTACCGGTGTTCGGTGGAATTTCCGGTTGAAAAAGGATGACGTGAAACATGCACGGCTCCGAAGGTAAAGATGACGCGCATTCTACGCCGCCAGCCGACCCGCGTTCGAAACTATTCCCGCGAGTCATGGGTTCGCTGGCGATTTTCGGCCTGATGGTCGGGATGATGATCGGCCGCTTGACCACCCCCGACCCCAGCGTATTGCAACAGGTCGAGGTGATCGATGGCGGTCTGGCGGTCTGGTTCAACAATGAGCCGAAGCTGCATGGCGAAATCGTCGATGGCACGCTCGCCCTGTTGTTTCAGGCCGAGGGCAAGGCACAAAAGGGCCAGTTGAAGATCAACGGCAAAGACGGGAACTGGCGGACGCGATTGAGTGACGGTGGTTTACTGCTGACGGTGCTGGCGGCGCGGCCGCTGCAAGGGGAGTGGGCCGGCCAGGCGGTCGATGACCGCTGGCGGCTGGAGATCCGTCTCCGGGAGCAATAAAAGAGGGAATCCCCGGCCTGCCTGTACCAAGGTTCCCGAAACGGGCGGGCTCATCGCATGGCGTGCTGAGCCGGTGTAAAGAAGGAACCCCTGACCTGCCTGTATCAAGGGCCCCAAAAGGGTGGACTCTTCGAGTCCGGTGTAAAGAGGGGAATCCCCGGCCTGCCTGTACCAAGGCCCCCGAAAGGGTGGGTGAATCGAATCACCTGAAAGGGTTATTGCAGGGGACGTGCCAGTTTTTATCGTTTTGAAACAAAAAAGCCCTGCACCATGACGAAGGCCCCGTAATACGGGGCCTTCGTCTTTTCACTGGATGGTTTTTTCAGCGTGTTGCGATACCAGGTTGAGCTAGCGACCGTGCCCGATTACGGGTCACGGTGCCTTGCGGCGGTGCAGGCCGGCACTGAATCTCAGCCCTCATCACCCTCATCGTCATCCCCGCCATCGACCTTCATGCCGAGCTCCTTGATCTTGCGGGTCAGGGTATTGCGGCCCCAGCCCAGCAGCACCGCAGCGTCACGGCGACGCCCGGCAGTGTGCTTCAACGCTGTCTCGATCATGATCCGCTCGAACGCCGGCACCGCGCTGTCGAGCAGACTCGACTGACCACGTGCCAAGGCCTGGTCGGCCCACTGGCGCAGCGCCTGCTCCCAGTTGGTCACCGGTGCTGAATCCTGCGGCAGGCTCAGAAGCTCCGGCGGCAGGTCGCCGATGTGCACTTCACGCCCGGACGCCATCACCGTGATCCAGCGGCAGGTGTTTTCCAGCTGCCGCACGTTGCCCGGCCATGGCAGGTTCTTCAGATATTCCTCGGTCTCGCTTTTCAGCAGCTTAGGCTCCACCGCCAGCTCCTGCGCGGCGCGGCTGAGGAAGTGCTTGGCCAGGGTCGGGATGTCTTCGCGACGGTCCGACAGGCGCGGGATATGGATGCGGATCACGTTGAGGCGGTGGAACAAGTCCTCACGGAATTTCCCGGCGTGAACCAGGGTTTCCAGATTCTGGTGGGTCGCGGCGATGATCCGCACATCGACCTTGACCGGCACGTGCCCGCCAACGCGATAGAACTCGCCGTCGGCCAGCACCCGAAGCAGTCGGGTCTGGGTATCTGCCGGCATGTCGCCGATTTCATCAAGGAACAGCGTGCCGCCATCGGCCTGTTCGAAACGCCCGCGACGCAGGTTGGCTGCGCCGGTGAACGCACCTTTCTCGTGGCCGAACAGCTCGGATTCCATCAGATCTTTCGGAATCGCCGCCATGTTCAGCGCAATGAACGGCGAGGCCGCACGCGGGCTGTGGCGGTGCAGGGCATGGGCCACCAGTTCTTTACCGGTGCCGGATTCGCCGTTGATGAGCACGGTGATGTTGGAGTGGCTCAGGCGCCCGATGGCGCGAAACACTTCCTGCATTGCCGGCGCTTCGCCGATGATTTCCGGGGTGCGGGTCAGGGCCGGCACCACTTCCAGGCCTTGCTGCTCCTGGGCGTGCTGGTTGGCGCGCTTGACCAGCGACACCGCTTCGTCGACGTCGAACGGCTTGGGCAGGTATTCGAAAGCGCCGCCCTGATAGGAGGCGACAGCGCTGTCCAGATCGGAGTGTGCGGTCATGATGATGACCGGCAGTCGTGGGTGCTGCTCGCGAATCCGCGCCAGAAGATCCAGACCGCTGGCACCCGGCATGCGGATGTCGGAGATGATCACGTCCGGCTGCTGGCGGGCTAGGCGGCTCATCACGCCATCGGCACTGTCGAAGCTCTGGGTGGTCATGCCTTCCTGTTGCAGGGCTTTTTCCAGGACCCAGCGGATAGAACGGTCGTCATCGACGATCCACACGGTTTCACTACGGCTCATGTCGATGTGGCTCCTTGTTCCAGTGGCAGAAAGATCGAGAAGGTGGTGTGGCCTGGATGGCTGTCACACTCGATCAGGCCCTGGTGCTGGCTGATGATGTTCTGGGTGATGGCCAGGCCGAGTCCGGTACCGTCCGGACGGCCGCTGACCATGGGAAAGAAAATGGTTTCCTGGAGTTCCGCCGGAATCCCCGGGCCGTTGTCGATGATCTCGATCTTGGTCACCAGACGATGGCGGATATGGCCGATGGTGAACTGGCGCATGGCGCGGGTGCGCAGGCTGATGCGGCCCAGGCGCAGCTCGTTCTGGCTGCTGATCGCCTGCATCGCGTTGCGCACGATGTTCAGCACCGCCTGAATCATTTGCTCGCGGTCGATCAGCACGTCCGGAATGCTCGGGTCGTAATCGCGCACCAGCGTGATGCAGCCCTGGCTTTCGGCCTCGACCAGCTGGCAGACGCGCTCCAGCACTTCGTGGACGTTGCACAGGGCCAGCGACGGCAGTTTGTTCGAGCCGAGCATGCGGTCGACCAGATTGCGCAGGCGGTCGGCCTCTTCGATGATCACGTTGGTGTAGTCGCGCAGGCTGTCTTCCGGCAGCTCCCGGGCCAGCAATTGCGCGGCACCACGAATGCCGCCCAGCGGGTTCTTGATCTCGTGGGCGAGGCCGCGCACAAGCATCTTGCTGGTTTCCTGCTTCGACAGTTGCGCCTCTTCCTTGGTGATCCGCAGCAAGCGATCGCGGGGGTGAACCTCCAGCAACAGCAGGGTCGCGCCGCTGCTCAGGATCGGTGTCACCGCGTAGTCGACGGTCAGGGTCTGGCCGGTGAGGGCGGTGAGCATCGCTTCGCGCTTGGTGAACGGGTGCGCCTGTTCCACCGCCTGGCGCAACGAATTGAGCGCCTCGGTGGATTCGGTGAACAGCTCGCTGATGAACTGGCCATGGCTGCGCTGACCGCTGATGGCCAGCAGCATCTCCGCCGCCGGGTTCATGTACTCGAGGCGCAATTCGGCGTCGAGCAGGATGGTGGCGGTGGTCAGGTTGTCGAGCAGCAATCGGTGGAGTGCGTCGCTTATGGTCATCAGGACCTCTTTTGGAGCAAGGCGTGCGCGAGAAACGAAGCGCCGGTGCGAGGAAAATGCAAAAACCAAACCAAGGCTCCGAAAAGAAGCGCTCATCCCCTGAAACGGGCGTTTGACGCTCGTTTGCGTGGCGATCAGCCGGCCCTGGCGGGTACTTTCGAACCAAAATGGGTTGGATTGTGAGTACGGTGCAGACTGTTGCACCAATATAGTGCGCAAAGCTGAACGGCGTTAGAAGAAACGCAGGAAGGGGTTTTTCGGTTCGGCGGGTTTGTCTTTCAGCGGGCATTCCGGGCGAACGCCGTAGTCGTCAGTGGTGCAGGGTTTGACCTGGCGCTTCTGTGCCAGCGAAATGCGCTGCATATGGAACGGCTGATTGGCGGTGCGCTCCACGATGCGATCCTGCGCATCAAGGATCTCCACCGACAGGTTATGGCTGCCGCGATCGATATTGCTCAGCGGGAACACCGGGCTCAGTCCGGGTTCGCCGGTGGGCTGGCCGTCCAGCAACAGGCGATAGCGATGACCTTTTTGCAGGCCGGGTTCGCTGGTGATGCTGACGATCAATTCGCCGGCGCTGCTGCGAATGGTCGCGTCCGGCTCGGGAACCAGCACCCGCAGCATGTCGTAGCGGAACAGCGGTTGCTCCGCTGATTTTTTGGCCTTGGTGATGGGCGCCGCCCCGGTCGGGTTCGAGGCCATGCGATTGCTGGTGGCCAGCGGCACACGCTTGGCGTTGCCACGGGGTTGATCGGTGTAGACGCGATTACCCTGCGAATCGACGTACGTGAAGACCTCGGCGGATGCGCCAAGCGCAAACAGGGCCAGACACACAGCGATCAATCCGCGAGTCATGGCTTGTGCACCCGTTGCACAGCGAAAACCACAGCAGGGCTCTGCTGAATGATCGCCTCGCCATCGATCACCTGAACCGCCAGCCGATGCTCGCCCCGGTCGACGTTCACCAGTTGCAGGATCGGCACATTGCTTGGCTGACCGTAAGGTGCGTCGTCCAGCAACAGGCGCAATTGATGCGGCGGTTGCAGGCGCGGCTTGATCAGTACGCTGACGGTGAACGTGCCGTTGTTGGCGCGCAGGGCTTCTTCGGTGGGCAGGCCGGTCAGCTCCAGCACCTCATAGGCATTGCGCGCAGGCGCACGGCTGGCCGTGTCCGGTGACGGCGCACTCGGTGCCTGAGGCTGGACACTGTTGAGCGGCGGCAACTCCACCGCCTGTGCCTTCATGCCGTCCGGCGAGTGATCGCTGTACACCGTGTTGCCGTTGGCGTCGGTGAACTTGTAGATCTGCGCGGCGGCGGGCAGGGCGATCAGCATCAGGATGTAGAGAAAGGTGCGACCCATGAAATCGACCGGAAAAGAAAACGATGGGTTGCAGCATAGGCCAGTCGGGCGGGGATGGCTCGGGCGGTAAACATCCGGGCAATAAAAAAGGCCTCCCGAAGGAGGCCTCTTTTTGTCACGCCGCGTAGTGCAGCGCTACCGGATCAGCAGCTGTAGTACAGCTCATATTCCAGTGGGTGTACGAAGGTGCGGACCTTGATTTCTTCTTCGGATTTCAGAGCGATGTAGGCATCGATGAAGTCGTCGGAGAATACGCCGCCCTTGGTCAGGAACGCGCGGCCCTTGTCCAGCTCTTCCAGGGCTTCTTTCAGGCTGCCGCAAACTTGCGGGATCTCTTTCGCCTCTTCAGGCGGCAGGTCGTACAGGTTTTTGTCAGCGGCATCGCCTGGGTGGATCTTGTTCTGGATACCGTCCAGACCGGCCATCAGCAGTGCTGCGAAAGCCAGGTACGGGTTGGCAGCCGGATCCGGGAAGCGTGCTTCGATACGACGGCCGCGTGGGCTGTTGACGTAAGGAATACGGATCGAGGCGGAGCGGTTGCGAGCCGAGTAGGCCAGCATCACCGGAGCTTCGAAACCTGGCACCAGACGCTTGTAGGAGTTGGTGGCCGGGTTGGTGAAGCCGTTCAGGGCCTTACCGTGCTTGATGATACCGCCGATGAAGTACAGGGCGGTTTCGGACAGGCCGGCATAGCCTTCGCCAGCGAAGGTGTTCTTGCCATCTTTGGCGATGGACATGTGAACGTGCATACCCGAGCCGTTATCGCCGTACAGAGGCTTCGGCATGAAGGTCGCGGTGCGGCCGTAGGCATCGGCCACGTTGTGGACAACGTATTTCAGAGTCTGAACTTCGTCAGCTTTCTTCACCAGGGTGTTGAACTTGACACCAATTTCGTTTTGACCGGCAGTTGCCACTTCGTGGTGGTGAACTTCAACGGTCTGACCCATTTCTTCCAGTGCGTTGCACATGGCGGTACGGATTTCGTGGTCGTGGTCGAACGGCGGAACCGGGAAGTAGCCGCCTTTCACGCCTGGACGGTGGCCCTTGTTGCCGCCTTCCACGTCCTGGTCGGACATCCACGAGCCTTGCTCGGAGTAGATCTTGAACATCGAGCCGGAGATGTCGGACTTGAACTTCACTTCGTCGAAGATGAAGAACTCAGGCTCTGGACCGGCGAATACGGTGTCACCGATACCGGTGGTCTTCAGGTATTCCTCGGCGCGGTGGGCGATGGCGCGCGGGTCGCGATCATAACCTTGCATGGTCGAAGGTTCGATGATGTCGCAGACCAGGATCAGGGTCGGCTCTTCGGTGAACGGATCCAGAACGGCGGTTTCGTCGTCCGGCAGCAGGATCATGTCGGAGGCTTCGATGCCTTTCCAGCCAGCGATGGAGGAACCGTCGAACATCTTGCCAACTTCGAAGAAGTCGTCTTCCAGCGCATCGCGAGCCGGCATGGTCACGTGGTGCTGAGTGCCTTTGGTGTCCGTGAAGCGCAGATCAATCCACTTGACGTCATGATCTTTGATGAGTTGAACCGACTTCGACATAGTGTCCTCCGGGTGGCTTAGGGCTGGTAGTGGATGCCCTTAAATGTTGGTGATGCCGGCGCGAATACTCTGCCAAGGCAACCTGCCTCACAAGGGAGCAAATTGCATGCCAGTGCCCCAGCATGGGTTTTTTGCCCCAAATTCACGCTTATTAAGGTGCGAAACGCATAAAGGCTGAAAATCTCGCCCTTTAATGTAGCGTCATAAGTCGAAAATGACCCGTTTTGGTGCATACAAAACCTTCTGCACATTAACTGGTTAAACCTTGAGCAATTTCCGCTATAATCCGCGCCCCCCTTTTTCGGCTGGCCCAGCGCGCGCTGTTTTCATGAAACTAATCGTAAAAGTCTTCCCCGAGATCACCATCAAAAGCCGACCTGTCCGGACGAAATTCATCCGCCAGCTGGCCAAGAACATCCGCACCGTGCTCCGCGACCTGGACCCGGCCGTGGTGGTGAACGGTGTGTGGGACAATCTCGAGCTGGAAACCCGCGTGACCGATCCCAAGGCCCTGAAAGAGATGGGCGAGCGCCTGACCTGCATGCCGGGCATCGCGCACTTTCTGCAGATCGACGAGTACCCGCTGGGCGACTTCGACGACATCACCGAGAAGTGCAAGCAGCACTATGGCGATGCACTGGCCGGGAAGATTTTCTCGGTGCGCTGCAAACGTGCGGGCAAGCATGCATTCAGCTCGATGGACGTCGAAAAATACGTCGGCAGCAAGCTGCGCCGTGAGTGCGGTGCCGCCGGAATCGACCTGAAAGCGCCGGAAATCGAAGTCCGCATCGAAGTTCGCGACAAACGGTTGTTTGTCATCCACAGCCAGCACAATGGCATCGGCGGCTATCCGCTCGGTGCGCTGGAGCAGACGCTGGTATTGATGTCCGGCGGCTTTGACTCGACGGTTGCGGCCTACCAGATCATGCGTCGCGGCCTGATGGCGCACTTCTGCTTCTTCAATCTGGGCGGTCGTGCTCACGAATTGGGCGTGATGGAAGTCGCGCATTTCATCTGGAAGAAGTACGGCAGCTCGCAACGCGTGCTATTTGTCAGTGTTCCATTTGAAGAAGTCCTGGGCGAAATTCTCGGCAAGGTCGATAACAGTCATATGGGCGTCGTATTGAAGCGTATGATGTTGCGCGCGTCCTCGGCCATCGCCGAGCGCCTGCACATTGATGCGCTGGTCACCGGCGAGGCGATCTCCCAGGTATCGAGCCAGACGCTGCCGAACCTGTCGGTGATCGACTGTGTGACCGACAAACTGGTCCTGCGTCCGCTGATCGTCGCCCACAAGCAGGACATCATCGACACGGCCAACGAGATCGGCACCGCCGATTTCGCCCGGCACATGCCGGAGTACTGCGGGGTCATTTCGGTCAACCCGAAGACCGCCGCCAAGCGTGGCCGGGTCGAGCACGAAGAGCAGGAATTCGACATGGCGGTGCTCGAGCGTGCGCTCGCAAACGCCAGACTGGTGCCGATCGATCGGGTGATCGACGAATTGGGCCAGGATTTGCAAATCGAAGAAGTCAGCGAGGCACTGGCCGGCCAGATCGTCATCGACATCCGTCACCCGGATGCCGCCGAGGATGAGCCGCTGGAACTCGAGGGCATAGAAGTACAGACGATGCCGTTCTATGCAGTGAACGCACGTTTCAAGGAACTGGACCCTACTCGCCAGTACCTGCTGTATTGCGACAAAGGCGTGATGAGTCGCCTGCATGCTCACCATTTGCTCAGTGAGGGGCATGCCAATGTGCGCGTTTATCGACCGAGCTAAGTGCCCGGGGCTGTTTGCCTGTGGCCTGCGTCACCGGCCCCCCGACACCGCCGTCAAGCTGTAACGGCCATGCCGGACACTACTGCTAATCGCTGCCAAGACTTGTCAGCAAACCGAATCCTCTGATCGAGATACACAAGTGATCGAAAATCTACGCAACATCGCCATCATTGCCCACGTTGACCATGGTAAGACCACCCTGGTAGACAAACTCCTGCGTCAATCCGGCACCCTGGAGCGCAACGAGCTCAACGACGAGCGCGTGATGGACTCCAACGACCAGGAAAAAGAGCGCGGCATTACCATTCTGGCGAAAAACACCGCCATCAACTGGAACGGCTACCACATCAACATCGTGGACACCCCGGGCCACGCCGACTTCGGCGGCGAAGTTGAACGCGTTATGTCCATGGTTGACTCCGTGCTGCTGCTGGTCGACGCTCAAGACGGCCCAATGCCGCAAACCCGTTTCGTGACCAAGAAGGCTTTCGAAGCCGGCCTGCGTCCGATCGTGGTGATCAACAAGGTTGACCGTCCGGGCGCGCGTCCTGACTGGGTTCTGGACCAGATCTTCGATCTGTTCGACAACCTGGGCGCCACCGAAGAACAACTGGACTTCCAGGTTGTTTACGCTTCGGCCTTGAACGGCATCGCCGGTCTGGACCACACCGCCATGGGCGAAGACATGACCGCGCTGTACCAAGCGGTTGTCGACCACGTTCCAGCTCCGGCTGTTGACCGTGACGGTCCGTTCCAGATGCAGATCTCCGCTCTGGACTACAACAGCTTCCTGGGTGTTATCGGTGTTGGCCGTATCGCTCGTGGTCGCGTCAAGCCGAACACTCCGGTTGTCGCTATCGACGCCAACGGCAAGCGCCGCAACGGCCGTATCCTGAAGCTGATGGGTCACCACGGTCTGCACCGCGTTGACGTTGAAGAAGCAGCTGCGGGCGACATCGTCTGCATCAGCGGTTTCGACGAACTGTTCATCTCCGACACCCTGTGCGACATCAACACCGTCGAGGCGATGAAGCCTCTGACCGTTGACGAGCCAACCGTTTCCATGACCTTCCAGGTAAACGACTCGCCATTCTGCGGTAAAGAAGGCAAGTTCGTGACCTCCCGTAACATCAAGGATCGTCTGGACAAAGAGCTGCTGTACAACGTTGCACTGCGCGTTGAAGAAGGCGACTCGGCTGACAAGTTCAAGGTATCCGGCCGTGGTGAGCTGCACCTGTCGGTACTGATCGAAACCATGCGTCGCGAAGGCTTCGAGCTGGCCCTGGGCCGTCCTGAAGTGATCATCCGTGAAGTTGACGGCGTGAAGCAGGAACCGTTCGAAAACGTGACCATCGACATCCCTGAAGAATCCCAGGGCAAGGTCATGGAAGAAATGGGTCTGCGTAAAGGCGACCTGAGCAACATGGTGCCGGATGGCAAGGGCCGTGTTCGTCTGGAATACAACATCCCTGCTCGCGGTCTGATCGGTTTCCGTAACCAGTTCCTGACCTTGACCAACGGTGCTGGCATCCTGACTTCGATCTTCGATCGTTACGCTCCAGTGAAGTCGGGCCACATGTCCGGCCGTCAGAACGGCGTTCTGGTTTCGGTTGAAACCGGCAAGGCACTGACCTACTCCCTGGAAACCCTGCAGGCTCGTGGCAAGCTGTTCGTAGAACACGGCCAGGAGATCTACAACGGTCAGATCGTTGGTCAGAACTCCCGCGACAACGACCTGGGTGTGAACCCAACCAAAGGCAAGAAGCTCGACAACATGCGTGCTTCGGGTAAAGACGAAACCATCGCTCTGGTCCCACCTGTTCGCTTCACCCTGGAACAGGCTCTGGAATACATCCAGGAAGACGAGCTGTGCGAAGTTACTCCTAAGTCCATCCGTCTTCGCAAGAAGATCCTGGACGAAAGCGAGCGTACCCGCGCTGCCAAGAAAGCCAAGGCGTAATTTAGCCCAGGCTTGAAAAAACGCCCCCGGTCGAGAGACCGGGGGCGTTTTTTTTTGTTCGGGCTTTTTTGATATCTCGTTCCCACGCAAAGCGTGGGGACGATCAAGGGCCGATCAGAACTTCTCGATCGACCGCGAATTCTGCACCCGCTCCACTTCCTTCGGCTTGTACGCGCAATATCCCGGGCGCGGGCCGATCTTCGGGTGGTTGCGGCAGGTGTCCGGGCGCTTGTCATAAATGGTGCACAACCGGCTCTTGCGATCCAGGTAGTAGCAATCGTTGTTGCTCATGCGCTGCAGGGTGAAGATCCCCGACTTCTGGTTGAAGCGCTCCACCAGACCTTCCTTTTGCAGGCGCTTGGCGATGTTCTTCGGCGGGTCGCCCAGTTCGAACTCGTCGACCACACCGATGCGCACCAGATCCTTGATCTTGACTTCGACCGGCAGCGTGCAGCAGCTGGAAACGCACGAGCCGCACATCGGGGCCGAATATTTGGCCCAGGTATCGAGACGGTCGATCTCGGCTGCGGCGATCAGGTTGGGCTTCATCATCGGGGTTTACCAGGCGTGTGCATCAGGGCGCGCGATCATACCGGGACTGGTGGATTTTTGAACAACCTTTCGCCAGATTTTTTCTTTCTGTCATCACCGGGGCCGACAATTCGGCACGGCCCCTGCATTCATTCAGGCATTCGCCAAGGTATTGCCGAACGATCCCGCACTCTCAGGAAAAACTGCCGAACCAGAG
Source organism: Pseudomonas sp. GW821-FHT09C09 (assembly GCF_059418105.1). Classification (NCBI taxonomy): domain Bacteria; kingdom Pseudomonadati; phylum Pseudomonadota; class Gammaproteobacteria; order Pseudomonadales; family Pseudomonadaceae; genus Pseudomonas; species Pseudomonas sp. GW821-FHT09C09. Next base: position 411,911 of record NZ_JBWKPF010000004.1, on the reverse strand, counting down.
CCGCCACCGTCGGTCAGACCGTCTAGGCTCTGACAATTCCCCGCTCGCTCGAGGTCCTATCGATGACTCAAGAACCACTAGTTCGCGAAGCAGAGGTGGCCGCATTCCGCGACGCCGTCCTGACCAAACTCACCTACGCGGTGGGCAAAGACCCGGATCACGCCTTCGACCATGACTGGTTCGAAGCCATCGCCCTGGCGGCCCGGGACCACATGGTCGAGCACTGGATGGACCACACCCGGCAGATCTACCGCAAAGGTCAGAAGCGGGTGTATTACCTCTCGCTGGAATTTCTCATCGGCCGTTTGCTGTACGACAGCCTGAGCAACCTCGGCCTGCTCGACGTTGCCCGTGAGGCACTGACCGAACTGGGTGTGGATCTGGAGCGCATCCGCTTGCTGGAGCCCGACGCCGCGCTGGGCAACGGCGGCCTCGGACGGCTGGCGGCGTGCTTCATGGAAAGCATGTCGACCCTCGGCATCGCCGGTCACGGCTACGGCATTCGTTACGAGCACGGGTTGTTCCGCCAGGCCATCGTCGATGGTTGGCAGCAGGAACAGACCGAGCACTGGCTGGATTTCGGCAACCCGTGGGAGTTCGAGCGGCCGGAGGTCGTCTACAGCATCGGCTTCGGCGGCAGCGTCGAGACCGTCACCGATGTCAGCGGCAAGAGCAAACAGGTCTGGCACCCGGCAGAAACCGTGCGGGCGATTGCCTACGACACCCCGGTGGTCGGCTGGCGCGGGGCGAGCGTCAACACCTTGCGCTTGTGGCGCGCCCGGGCGATGGAGGACTTGCACCTGGAGCGCTTTAACGCCGGTGACCACCTGGGCGCTGTGGCCGAAGTGGCCCGGGCCGAAAGTATTTCCCGCGTTCTTTATCCGGCAGACAGCACCGAAGCCGGGCAGGAATTGCGCCTGCGTCAGGAATACTTCTTCGTTGCCGCCTCGCTTCAGGACTTGTTGCGCCGTCATCGCAACATGCACACCTCGGTGCTGACCCTGGGCGATCACGCGGCGATCCAGCTCAACGACACGCACCCCTCGATCGCCGTCGCCGAACTGATGCGTCTTCTGGTGGATGTCTATGACGTGGCATGGGATGCGGCGTGGCAAGTCACCGTCGATACGCTCTCGTACACCAACCACACGCTGTTGCCCGAAGCACTGGAAACCTGGCCGGTGGGCCTGATGGAGCGCATGCTGCCGCGGCACATGCAGATCATCTACCTGATCAACGCCCAGCATATCGATTCGTTGCGGGCCAAGGGCATCCACGATTTCGACGTGCTGCGCGCGGTGTCGCTGATCGAAGAAGACAACGGCCGCCGGGTACGCATGGGCAATCTTGCGTTCCTCGGCTCCCACAGCGTCAACGGCGTGTCGGGCCTGCACACGCAACTGATGCGCAAGACCGTGTTCGCCGAACTGCACAAGCTCTATCCGGAGCGGATCAACAACAAGACCAACGGCATCACCTTCCGCCGCTGGTTGTACCAGGCCAACTCTGAACTGACCTCGATGCTGGTCGATGCCCTCGGCCCGGATGTGCTGGACAACCCCGAAGAGCGCCTGCTGGACCTTGAACCGTTCGCCGAAAAAGCGGCTTTCCGCAAGGCCTTCGCCGAGCAGCGGCTGCACAGCAAAAAAGCGCTGGCCTATCTGATTCATGAACGGCTGGGGATCGCGGTGAACCCGGCGGCGATGTTCGACGTGCAGGTCAAAAGGATCCACGAGTACAAGCGTCAGTTGCTCAACCTGATGCACACCGTGGCGCTGTATCAGGCGATTCGTGCCCAGCCGGAAACCGACTGGGTGCCACGGGTGAAAATCTTCGCCGGCAAGGCGGCGGCCAGTTATCACCAGGCCAAACTCATCATCAAACTGACCAATGACATCGCCCGGGTGGTGAACAACGACCCGACCGTGCGCGGGCTCCTTAAAGTGGTGTTCCTGCCCAACTACAACGTCAGTCTGGCGGAAAGCATCATTCCGGCGGCGGATTTGTCCGAGCAAATCTCCACTGCCGGTTTCGAAGCCTCGGGCACCAGCAACATGAAGTTCGGCCTCAACGGCGCGCTGACCATCGGCACCCTCGACGGTGCCAACGTGGAAATGTGCGAGCGCATCGGTGCCGAGCACATGTTCATCTTCGGTCTGAGCGCCCAGCAGGTCGAAGCGCGCAAGCAGAACCACGAGTTCAGCGCGGTGCCGGACATTGCGGCGTCCCATCGCCTCAATGACGTGTTGCAGGCGATCCGCAGCGGCGTGTTCTCGCCGGACGACACCTCGCGCTATACCGGGCTGATCGATTCGCTGGTGGACTACGACCGCTTCCTGGTCTGCGCCGACTTCGACTCGTACTGGGAAGCGCAGATGCGCGTCGATGCGCTCTGGCACGATTCCAACAACTGGTGGCGTTCGGCGGTGCTGAACACCGCGCGGATGGGCTGGTTCTCGTCGGACCGGACGATTCGCGAGTACGCCACGGATATCTGGAAGGCGCTGGAGTAACTTTTAGCGACAAATGTGCGCCCGGCCCCACGCTTGTTGGGCCGGGCCGATATACTGAGCCCTGGTTTCGCCCCGCTTCGGGGCTGCTCAGGGATATCGACCATGCAATGGATGTTCATGTTGATCGGGCTGCTGCTCGGTTGGCTGCTCGACGAATCGTTCAGTTCTGCGCTATTGGGCGCGCTGCTGGGCCTGGCGATCGGGCAGACGATCCGCATCATGCGCCTCGGCTCGCAGGTGGCGGAGCAGCAGCGGCAACTTGAACAGACGAAGGTGGCGTTGCAAGGCGTTGCGCAGCGCCTGTATCTGCTGGAGGGATCGCCCTCGCATGCGGTGCCGGCGCCAGGCGTGGAACCGGTCCCCGAGCCTTTGGTCGAGCCCGACGAGGTCGCCGAAGAGGCTGCGGCCCCTGAACTGGTCTGGGAGTTGCCACCTGAACTCGAACCTCTCTCCGCCGTCGCCAGCGAAGCCAGTCAGCCGCTACCGGCCGATGCCTGGCGTCTCGACGCCGTAACCCCCGACGCTCCCGAACCACAGCAACCTGCCGAACCTCGTGGCCCGAACCTCATCGAGCGCGGCATCAGCGCTGCGCGTAACTGGTTGTTCGGTGGCAACACCGTGTTGCGGGTCGGCGTGGTGCTGTTGTTTTTCGGTCTGGCCTTCCTGCTGCGCTACGCTACCGAAGGCATGGTGGTGCCGATCGAAATGCGTTACGCCGGGGTCGCGGCGGCGGCGCTGGGATTGCTGGCGCTGGGCTGGTGGCTGCGCCATCGCAACACGAGCTACGCCTTGATGCTGCAAGGCACCGGGATTGCAGTGTTGTACCTGACGGTATTTGCGGCGATGCGTCTGCATCCGCTGCTCGATCCGTCCGCCGCGCTGGGATTGCTGGTGGCGGTGACGGTGTTCTCGGCCATTCTGGCCATCACCCAGGATTCCCTGGCCCTGGCCTGCGTTGCTGCGCTTGGCGGGTTTGCCGCGCCGATCCTGACGTCCACCGGCGCCGGCAACCATGTCGCGCTGTTCAGCTATTTCGCATTGCTCAACGCCGGCATTCTCGCCATCGCCTGGTTCAAGGCCTGGCGTCTGCTCAACCTGATCGGTTTCGCCGGCACCTTCGGCATCGGTTTCGCCTGGGGCGTGCGTTCGTATGCGCCGGAACTGCTGTGGAGCACCGAGCCGTTCCTGATTCTGTTCTTCCTGATGTACCTGGCCATCGGCCTGCTGTTTGCCCGGCGCAAGCTGCTGGACATGCCGGATGCACCGGTAGAGAGCGATCGCGAGGCGCTGCTGCAGTGGTCGGCGCGCAAGGGCGACTACGTCGACGGCACCATGCTGTTCGGGCCGCCGCTGGTGGGTTTCGGTCTGCAATTCGCGCTGGTGCAGCATCTGGAATTTGCCGCCGCGTTCAGTGCACTGGCACTGGGCATGATTTACATGGCGCTCGCTCGGGCGCTGATGGGCGGTCGGGCGTTGTTGCTGGGCGAGACCTGCCTTGCGCTCGGGGTGATTTTCGCCAGCCTGGCGATTCCGCTGGGGCTGGATGCGCGCTGGACCTCCGCGGCCTGGGCGGTGGAGGGCGCGGGGATTTTCTGGCTTGGCTTGCGTCAGCACCGGCCTTTCGCCCGGGCCTTTGCGTTGCTGCTGCAACTGGGCTCGGCGCTGGCGTTTCTCAGCCAGTTGCGTGTCGGTGAAAGCAGCCTGCTCGACGGTGCGCCGCTGGGGACGTTGATGCTGGGCGTCGCGTTGCTGTTCAGCTTCTATCAGTTGCGCAAAGCCCCGGCGGAATTCACCTCGGCGTGGGAGCGCCAAGGCCTGCCGGTGTTGGCGAGTCTCGGCCTGACTTTTCTCTATCTGCTGGCGCCGCTGTTTTTCTTCGTCCAGTTCACGGCAATCAGTTGGGCCCTGGCCGGACTGTTGACCTTGTTTGTCGGCTTGCGCCTGCAATCGCGCACGTTCCTGTTCTGCGCATTTGCCGTGCAACTGCTCGGCGGTGCGCTGTTCCTGTTGCGCCTGCAAGGGGCGGGTGAGGATTCGGCGGCCGTGTTCAGCGCTGGCTGGAGCGGTTTGCTCAGCGCCTCGCTGATCGGTCTGGCACTGATCGCCGGCATGCTGTTGGCGGCGCGTGACGAGATGGTGCGCAGCGATGTGCGGCTGCTGCGCGGTTTGTCGGTGGTGCTGCTGGCGGGGTTGGTGCTGATCAATCTGGCGGTGTTGTTCGTGCTGCCGTGGCAGACCGCGAGCGCGGTATGGGCGGCCAGTGGCTTGCTGATCATCTGGCTCAGCCTGTACCTCAAGCAGCGCGTGAGTTTTGTCTTCGGTCTGCTGTTGCAACTGATCGGCGGCGCGGCGTTTTTGCTGGCCGGTCCCGAGCTGCTCGGGCCGCTGTCCAGCGAAGGTATGCGACCGCTCGCTCATGGCGGGTTCTGGACGCCGCTGGTGCTGGGGCTGGCGGCGATGATCGGTGCGTGGCGCCTGCAATTGGGTAATCACGCTTCGGCATTCGATGTGCTGAGTTTGCAGCGGCTGTCCGAAGTGTTGCTGGTGTGGGGCGCTGGTTGGTGGGCGTTGGCGTGGATTAGTGAGGTGCTGCGTTTTGCGCCGCTGAATCTGCAGGCGACGTTGTTGCTGCTGGTCGCCGCGTTGAGTGTCGCGTTGTGGACAGTGTTGGCATTGCGCCTGAAATGGCCGTCGCTCGGCTTGCTCTGCACCTTGCTGATTCCGGCGGCCGGACTGGTGTTGCTCGCTGCGTGGCACTCGCGTTATCACCCAGCGGCCAACTTCGGCTGGCTGGCGTGGGCAGCAGTGTTCGCGGTGCATTTCTTCAGCCTGCGGCGTCTGGCGCCGATGCTGCCGGCGCGGGCCTTGAGCACCGCGCATGTGCTCGGTTGCTGGCTGCTGATCGGCGTGCTGGCGCTGGAGCTGCGCTACGGCTTGCTGCTGTTGTCCGAGCAATACAATGCCTGGCGCTGGCTGGGCTGGGCGATTCTGCCGAGCGTGTATCTGTTGCTGATGGCCGCGCCGCGCAACTGGCCGTGGCCGGTGGCAGCGTTCTCTCGCGAGTACCGCTTGTACGCAGCGGCGCCGCTGGCGGTGTTGATGTTGATCTGGTTCTGGCTGGCAAACGGAGTGAGCGACGGCAACGCCGAACCGCTGCCATACGTGCCGCTGATCAACCCGCTGGAGCTGGGCCTGCTGATCGCGTTGTTCAGCGTTTATGTCTGGTCGCGCAGTGCGGTATCCGAGCTGTCGATCCGCAAGGATTACGCCGCTCACGCCTCGCAACTGATCGCCGGTGTTTCGCTGTTCGCCTTCTGTACCGCGCTGGTGACCCGCGCCGCGCACCACTGGGCGGGAATTCCGTTCGAGCTGGACCTGTTGCTCGAATCGATGCTGGTGCAGGCCGGGTTGTCCATCGTCTGGACGCTGATGGCGCTCGGGCTGATGATCGGCGGGCACCTGCGCCATCGCCGCGAAGTGTGGCTGATCGGTGCGGCGCTGATTGCGCTGGTGGTGGCCAAACTGATTTTTGTCGAATTGAGCAACCGTGGCGGGCTGGCCCGGATCGTCTCGTTTATCGGCGTCGGCGTGTTGCTGCTGGTGGTGGGCTACTTCGCGCCACTGCCGCCCAAACGCGTCGAAGCTGCACCGGCGGCGGACAAACCGGCCCCGGAAACCGAAGGAGTGTCGTCTTGAGTCGCAAGCTTAATCTCGGGTGGCTGTTGCTGGGCGTGGCCATGACGGCCGGCGCCCAGGAAAAACCGGCGGACTTCGCCGCGCAGGTGCCGTTGTCGGTCAGCGGCGCAGGCCCGTGGTATCGCCTCGAGCTGCCGCTGAACGTGCAGTTGCAGGCCCGTCAGACCGATCTCAGTGACCTGCGGGTGTTCAACGCCGCCGGTGAACCGCAGGCCTATGCGCTGGCCCGGGAATCGGCGCAGACCCGCGACGACGGCCACATGAACACGGTGAAGTGGTTCCCGCTGTACAACTCGGCGGATGCCACCGAACGCGCACCGAGCGTGCGCGTGCAATCGACCACCACCGGCACGCTGGTGGAAGTGCAACCCTCCAGCCAACTGGAAGCGGGCGAGGAAGTGCTGCGCGGCTGGCTGCTCGATGCCAGTGCGATCAAGGCACCGCTGCAGCAACTGATTCTTGACTGGACCAGCGAGCGCGACGGCTTCCAGCGTTTCAGCATCGAGGCCAGTGACGACTTGCAGCACTGGCAGCCATGGGGTGAAGGCCAGGTCGCGCGCCTGACCTTTTCCGATGAGCGTATCGAACAGCATGAAGTCGCGCTGCCGGGGCAATCGGCGCGCTATCTGCGGTTGTTGTGGGATTCGCCCAATGCGGCCCCGACCCTGACTTCGGCGCAACTGAAAAGCAGCGACCCGCAAAACCTGCCGTTGCCGCTGGTCTGGTCGCCTGCATTGGCCGGCAGCAGCACCAAGGCCGGTGAATACACCTGGCAGTTGCCGATGGGGCTGAATGTCGAGCGGGTCCAGGTCGAGTTGAAACAACCCAACAGCCTGGCGCCGGTGACGCTCTCGGGGCGCCGCGAAACCAGTCTGCCGTGGCAGCCGTTGAGCAGCGGCTTGCTCTATCGCCTGACCCAGAACGGCCAGGACGTGGTGCAGAACGAGTTGCAGCTTTACGGGCAGACCGTCCAGCAGTTGAAACTGACGGTCGACGAACGCGGCGGCGGCCTCGGCGAACAGGCGCCGAGCATCAAGTACGCGGTGCGCGCCACTCAGGTGATCTTTCTTGCACGCGGTGACGGGCCTTACAGCCTGGCGCTGGGCAATCCGACGGTGAGAACGGCGAATTTGCCGCTCTCGACCCTGATCCCTGACTTCAAACCGGAGAAACTGGCCACGCTGGGCAAGGCCACGGTGCAGGGCGATGCAGTCGCGACGCAGACAACGACGGCAACGACAGCAGCTGTTGCCGAGACCAACTGGAAGAAAATCGGATTGTGGGCAGTGTTGCTGCTCAGTGTGCTGTTTCTGGCCGCGATGGCCTTCAGTCTGCTGCGCAAGCTGCCGGCGAAGTCCTGAATATGACGGGTGTGGCCTCCACACCCGTCGGGTTTCCAACTACGCTGAATCCGGTGCCTGAACTCTCCCGGATTCATCACGTCTGATAGCAGGAATCGCACCCGACGCACGTTAGCGGGCGTCATTGCTCGCTACGGTTTCAGACTCCCTGTAAACTGCGCGGGTTTTCAGCCCCCCATTCCACCGGAGCCGTCCATGTCCCGCGTTACCCTGAGTCGCTATTTGATTGAGCAGACCCGCAGCAACAACACTCCTGCCGATCTGCGCTTCCTGATCGAAGTGGTGGCGCGTGCCTGCAAAGAGATCAGCCACGCCGTGTCCAAAGGCGCCCTCGGCGGTGTTCTGGGCAGCATGGGCACGGAAAACGTGCAAGGCGAAGTGCAGAAGAAGCTCGACGTGCTGTCGAACGAAATCCTGCTCGAAGCCAACGAGTGGGGCGGTCACCTGGCCGGCATGGCGTCCGAAGAAATGGACAACGCCTACCAGATCCCGGGCAAATACCCGAAAGGCGCCTACCTGCTGGTATTCGACCCGCTGGACGGTTCGTCGAACATCGACATCAACGCGCCGGTCGGCACCATCTTCTCGGTACTGCGTTGCCCGAACGAATACCTGAGCCAGAACGAAGCCCTGAATGAAAAGGCCTTCCTGCAGCCAGGCACCCAGCAGGTGGCTGCCGGTTACGCGATCTACGGTCCGCAGACCATGCTGATCCTGACCCTGGGCAACGGCGTGAAGGGCTTCACCCTGGACCGCGAAATGGGCAGCTTCGTCCTGACCCACGAAGACATCACCATTCCTGAAAGCACCCAGGAATTCGCGATCAACATGTCCAACCAGCGTCACTGGGAAGCCCCGGTACAGCGCTACGTTTCGGAACTGCTGGCCGGTGAAGAAGGCCCGCTGAAGAAGAACTACAACATGCGTTGGGTCGCGGCGATGGTTGCCGACGTGCACCGCATCCTGACCCGTGGCGGTCTGTTCATGTACCCGCGCGACAGCCGCGAGCCGTCCAAGCCAGGCAAACTGCGCCTGATGTACGAAGCCAACCCGATGTCGTTCCTGGTGGAACAGGCGGGCGGCGCTTCCACCGACGGTCACCAGCGCATCCTCGACATCCAGCCTGAAGGCCTGCACCAGCGCGTAGCGGTGTTCCTCGGCTCGAAAGAAGAAGTTGCTCGCGCCACGGCTTACCACAAGGAATAAGCCATGACCGCGCCCTGGCAGCCGTTGCTCGATTGGTGGTTCGGTCACTCCGAGTCAGCCACTGAAGTGACGGCGCAACAGGGCGGGTTGTGGTTCGGCAAGAAAGACAGCCAGGATCTCGAAGCGCGTGAGCGTTTCGGGGTCTTTGTCGATCAGGCCCTCGCTGGCGGATTGACCGAGTGGACGCAACGTCCCGAAGGTTGGCTGGCGGTGGTGCTGCTGCTCGATCAACTTCCGCGAATGATCTTTCGCGATACACCCAAAGCTTTTTCCGGCGATCTGCGAGCGCAGAAACTGGTTGCCCAAGGCATCGCGGCGGATTTCGACCGGCAGTTGAAGCCGATCCAGCGCCTCTTCATCTACCTCGTCTTCGAACACTGCGAAAACCTCGCGGTGCAGAATGAAGCAGTCTCGCGATTCATCGAATTGGTGGCTGAACAGCCGGAGGCGGAGCGCGGGGTGTTTGCCGACAACCTGGATTATGCCGAGCGGCATCAAAAGGTGATTGCGCGGTTCGGGCGGTTTCCGCATCGCAATGCGGTGTTGGGGCGGGAGTCTACGGTGGAGGAGTTGGAGTTTCTTGCGCAGCCGGGGTCGCGGTTCTGAATCAGCATCCAGACGACTGACCTCTTCGCAGAAAGGCCCGCGAAGAGATCAGTGAGAGCGCCTTAGATCCGGAAACTACCCACCAACTGCTTGAGTCGGGCAGCCTGCTGCTCCAGATCCGCACAAGCGCGCAACGTCGCCTGCAAGTTCTCCACACCTTCCTGGTTCAGCGTGTTGATCTCGTTGATGTCGACGTTGATCGACTCGACCACCGCCGTCTGCTCTTCGGTCGCGGTCGCCACCGACTGGTTCATCCCGTCGATCTCGCCGATGCGCTGGGTCACGCTTTCCAGGCGTTCGCCAGCCTGGTTGGCGATGCCGACGCTGCTTTCGCTCTCGCGCTGGCTCTCGGTCATGATGCCGACCGCCTGACGCGCGCCGACCTGCAGTTCTTCGATCATGCTCTGCACTTGCTGCGCCGAGTCCTGGGTGCGGTGCGCCAGGTTGCGCACTTCGTCGGCGACCACGGCGAAACCACGACCGGCCTCACCGGCACGGGCGGCTTCGATGGCGGCGTTGAGCGCCAGCAGGTTGGTCTGCTGGGAGATGCTGGTGATCACTTCCAGAATCTGCCCGATGTTCACGGTGTTGCTGTTCAGGGTTTCGATGTTGCCGCAGGAGTCGCTGATCTTCGCCGACAGTTGCTGCATCGCATGGATGGTTTTATCCACAACCTGCTGGCCGTCGACCGCCAGACTGCGCGCGTCGCTGGAGTGCTGCGAGGCGAGGGCGGCGTTCTGGGCGATTTCCTGGGCGGCGGCGCCGAGCTGATTGATTGCAGCCGCCACGCTGTTGGTGCGCGAAGCCTGCTGGTCGGAATTGAACATCGACGAGTTGGACGCCGCGACCACGCGCAGGGCGACTTCGTTGACCTGCCCGGTGGCCGAGGACACTTCGCGGATCGAGGTGTGGATACGCTCGACGAAACGGTTGAACGACAAACCCAGCGCGCCGAACTCGTCGTGGCCATGGATCACCAGACGCTTGGTCAGGTCGCCTTCGCCTTCGGCGATGTCATGCATGGCGCGACCCATGGTCAGCAGCGGTTGCATCAAAACGCGGATCAGCATGCCGAGCAGGGCGATGATGATCACCACGGCGATGACCATGGCGATCAGCGCCGAGGTACGGAACTCGCTGAGCATCGAGAATGCGGTGTCCTTGTCCAGCACCAGGCCCACATACCAATCGGCCGAAGGCACGCCGTTGACGCGGGTGAAGGAGATCAGTTGGGTCTTGCCGTCGAACTCGACTTCTTTCAGGCCCGGACTGACTTTCGGTGCACCGCTTGGGTAAGCCTCGGCCAGGGTCTTGAGCACCAGTTTGCTGTCCGGGTGGATCAGGATCTTGCCGTCGGCGCTGACGATGAACGCGTGGCCGTGGCCGCCGAAGTTCAGCGAGTTGATGATCGCGCTGACGCTGGTGAGGTCGATGTCGGCGCCGGCCACACCGATCATCTGGCCCTGGCGCTGCACCGGGGTGGCGACGGTGATCACCAGTTTGCCCGACGACGCGGCGATGTACGGTTCGGTGACGATGGTCTGCTGGGCGCTGTTCGCGGCCTTGTACCAGCCACGGGCGCGCGGGTCGTAATCCGGCGCGCGGTTGCCGGCCGGGACCGAGAACATTACGCCGTCGGCGCCGCCGAAGTAGCTGAGCTGGAAATTGCCGGTGTAGGCGGGCAGGTCGATGATGCGTTTCAGGCTGGCCGGGGCGCTGCCGTCGGCGACAACCTGCTGCGACATCGATTGCAGCAACTGGATGCGGCTTTCCAGCCAGGTCTGGATGTTGCTGGTGGTCAGGCTGCCCAGTTCCTGCATGGACGCTTCGGTGCTGCTTTGCAGGGCTTCGCGTTGTCGATAGTCGTTGAACAAAATGAAACAGGCGAACGCTACGGCCACCACGAGGGCGGCAGCCAACAAGATCTTGTGGCTGAATTTCATGTTTCTGGTCATTAAGTGAGCTACCGCGAAGGGGCTGGTCAAGAAAGGGCGGCAATTTGCCACACTCTCGGGCTTTGCGCTGCTCTTATTTCGACCGCCGCGCGACAAAGATGAGGACGCTTTTGTTAAAGGCGACGAAATGCTCAATAGCCCTACAAAGTGTCTGATTTACCGATGAATGCCGGACGAGTGGGACAATAAATAGCCACCCGCCGAGGGAACCAGACAGGGGTTTTCTCTTCTAAGCTTCTGGTTGGCGCCAGGCCATCCCCCTTCCGTTCCAGGAGTTACACCATGTCGCTGCGATCTATCGCCCTTCTGTCGTTTTGCGTGCTGTTGGCCGCATGCAGCAAGGTCAATCAGGAAAACTACTCGAAGCTCTCGGCCGGCATGGCCAAGGCCGAAGTGGAGACGCTGCTCGGCAAGCCCACCGACTGCTCGGGCGCTCTCGGCATGTCCAGTTGCACCTGGGGCGACAAGAACAGCTTTATCAGCGTGCAGTACGCCGGTGACAAAGTGTTGATGTTTTCCGGCCAAGGCCTGAAGTAAACCGGGGCTACGCGCCCACGGGAGAAAAACAATGAAGCGGTTATTGCTTGTCCTTTTTGCCGGCCTGGTACTGGCCGGCTGCGCCACCACCGGTGAAGATCCGCTGGCGCCCAAGACAGTCAGCAGCGTCAACCTCAAGCGTTACCAGGGCACCTGGTACGAGCTGGCGCGACTGCCGATGTATTTCCAGCGCAACTGCGCACAATCCGAAGCCCGTTACACGCTCGAATCGGACGGCAACCTGGGCGTGTTCAACCGTTGCCTGACCAAGGACTGGCAATGGGAAGAGGTCAAGGGCACGGCTTATCCACAGGTGCCGGGCAAGACCGACAAGTTGTGGGTCGAGTTCGATACCTGGTTTTCGCGGCTGATTCCGGGCTCGGCGAAGGGTCAATACTGGGTGCTGTACGTCAGTGACGACTACAAGACTGCCATCGTTGGCGACCCGAGCCGTCGCTACCTGTGGCTGTTGTCGCGCACGCCGACTGTCAATGGTGTGGTGCGCGAAGAACTGCTGAGCAAGGCGCGTCAGCAGGGTTACGACACCACGCGGTTGATCTGGCGAGCATCGGATCAGCAGATGGCCAAGACGTCCAACTGACGCACAACAAAAAACCTGTGGAGGTTGCCCTCCACAGGTTTTTTTGTGTCAGCCCAAAAGCTCTCGCAGCACCTGGGTGAAGGCGCGATTGCTGTCCTCTTCCCCGGCATGTCGCCCGTCGCGAACGACCCACTGGCCGTTGACCAGCACGTCGCGCACCTGACGGTCGCCACCGGCAAACAGCCAGCGGTTGAGGATCCCGTCACCGCTGGCCGTGGCCAGGTACGGATCCGTGCCATCGAGCACAATCCAGTCGGCGCGTTTGCCGACCTCCAGCGCGCCGATCGGCTGGCCCAGCGCCTGAGCTCCACCGTCCAGCGCCGCGTCATACAACGTGCGGCCGACCATCGGCTGATCCGCGCCATACAGACGATTGCGCCGCTGATCGCGCAGACGCTGGCCGTATTCCAGCCAACGCAATTCTTCCACCACACTCAACGACACATGGCTGTCGGAACCGATGCCCATGCGTCCGCCCTGAGCGAGGAAATCCACCGCCGGGAAAATCCCGTCGCCGAGGTTGGCCTCGGTGGTCAGGCACAGGCCGGCGATGGCGCGACTCTTGGCCATCAGCGTGACTTCTTCCGGATTGGCGTGGGTGGCGTGGACCAGGCACCAGCGCTGATCGACTTCGGTGTTTTCGTACAGCCATTGCAGCGGGCGGCGACCGCTCCAGCTCAGGCAGTCGTCGACTTCTTTCTGCTGTTCGGCGATGTGGATGTGCACCGGGCATTGCTTGTCGCTGGCCGCCAGCACTTCGCTGATTTGTTGCGGGGTGACCGCGCGCAACGAGTGGAAACACAATCCCAGCGACTGGGCCTTCTGCTGCGCCAGCAAAGGTTGCAGGCGCGATTGCAGTTTCAGGTAGTTTTCGGTGCTGTTGATGAATCGGCGCTGACCTTCGTTCGGCGTCTGGCCGCCGAAACCGCTGTGGCTGTAAAGCACCGGCAACAGAGTCAGACCGATGCCGGCGGAGCTGGCGGCCTGGCTGATGCGCAACGCCAGCTCCGCCGGATCGGCGTACGGCTGACCGTTGTGATCGTGGTGGACGTAATGGAATTCGGCGACCGAGGTGTAACCGGCCTTGAGCATTTCGATATACAGCTGGCGGGCGATCACGCCGAGCTGATCCGGGCTGATTTTTCCGACGAGCCGGTACATCAGATCGCGCCAGGTCCAGAAACTGTCATTGGGATTGCCGGCCACTTCCGCCAGCCCGGCCATCGCTCGCTGGAACGCGTGGGAGTGCAGATTCGGCATGCCGGGCAGCAGCGGACCGCTCAGCCGTTCGGCGCCGTCTGCGGTGGAATCGGCCTGAATTCGGGTCAATACGCCGTCGGCGCTGACCTCGAGACGTACATTGTTGGCCCATCCGTTAGGCAGCAGCGCGCGTTCGGCAAAGAAGGCGGACATGGTTCAGCACCCCATCGTGTGTTATTTGTATATACATATACAGACGTTTGCCTGCTCGGTAAACTCCGGCAAGCTAGCAACCTTATCCAATGAACAGGGATCCATCGTGCCGACTCCGCCTCCAGTTTCTCCGTTGGCCGCGAACATGGGCGACAGTCCGGCGCCCTTGTACGCCCGCGTCAAACAGATGATCACCCAGCAGATCGACAGTGGTAACTGGCCGCCGCATTATCGCGTGCCGTCGGAAAGCGAGCTGGTCAGCCAGTTGGGCTTCAGCCGCATGACCATCAACCGCGCGCTGCGGGAAATGACCGCCGACGGTCTGCTGGTGCGCATGCAAGGCGTTGGCACCTTCGTCGCCGAGCCGAAGAGCCAGTCCGCGCTGTTCGAAGTGCACAACATCGCCGACGAAATCGCCTCCCGTGGCCATCGCCACACCTGCCAGGTGATCACTCTGGAGGAAGAGGCCGCTGGTTCCGAACGTGCGCTGGCGCTGGATATGCGCGAAGGGCAGAAGGTGTTCCACTCGCTGATCGTGCATTACGAAAACGACATTCCGGTGCAGATCGAAGACCGTTTCGTCAACGCGCTGGTCGCCCCGGAATACCTCAAGCAGGACTTCACCCTGCAAACGCCTTACGCCTATCTGAACCAGGTTGCGCCGCTGACCGAAGGCGAGCATGTGGTCGAAGCGATCCTCGCCGAGCCGTCCGAATGCAAATTGCTGCAGATCGAAAAAGGCGAGCCGTGCCTGCTGATCCGTCGCCGCACCTGGTCGGGTCGTCAGCCAGTAACGGCAGCGCGCCTGATCCACCCCGGTTCCCGTCATCGTCTGGAAGGTCGGTTCCATAAATGAAAGAGTTGAAGGTTTTACGCGCCGAAGGTTACCCGCGCATGCCGTGGAAAAACGGCGGCGGCAGCACCGAGGAAATCACCCGTGACGCCGGTGCCGGCCTCGACGGTTTCGGCTGGCGCCTGTCGATTGCCGACATCGCCGAATCCGGTGGTTTCTCGACGTTCACCGGTTATCAACGGGTGATCACGGTGTTGCAGGGCGACGGTATGACCCTGTGTGTCGACGGTGACGACACCCGTCCGTTGTTACCCCTCGACCCGTTTGCCTTCAGCGGTGAAAGCCAGGTGTCCTGCACCTTGCTCGGCGGGGCGATTCGCGATTTCAACCTGATCTACGCGCCGCAGCGTTACAGCGCACGCTTGCAGTGGCTGGATGGCGAGCAACGGTTTTTCAGCTCCGCCGGCACCGTTCTCGTTTTCAGTGTCAGCGAGTTGCTGCAAGTGCGGGTCGGTGACAGCGCTGCGCAGCTTGGTCGACATGATTGCCTGCAACTGGACGGCAACACCGGTCTGGTGGAAATCGCCGTCAACGCGGGCTGCTGTGTGATCGAACTGACTGCACGCTGATCCGACTCGTGAAAAACCGCCGCTTTGAACAGTGCCTGTAGGGGCTGTTGAGAGCGGCGGTTTTTTTCATCCCGACGTTCCCGAACGCGCACCAACTTGTTACCGAACGCCCCAGCGTGGCGCAAAACCACGCACATGAACTCGCCTTCCGCTTGTTCAAACCCATCTCGCGAAAAAATTCATACACGCCACAACCCTTGATTCAGGCGTCCTCCAGACTTGCCCGGCGTTTTTGTTGAACAGCCCCCCAAAAAGTTGGCCGCTCGATTGCATATGCTTGTATGTACAAGTAAAGACGTATGCGTATGAGTCGTCAGAGGTTCTCCGCAGCGTCCCTGATTCGCTTGTCGCGCATTGAAGCGCACAAGCCGCTTGCCCACCGCCAGGGTTGGTTTGAATTGATCGCTGAGGAGTCTTTTTCGTGACTGACAACAAGCCTACAAAATTCCGCAATGTCGAAATACGCGCCGCACGCGGCAACAAGCTGACCGCCAAGAGCTGGCTGACCGAAGCGCCGCTGCGCATGCTGATGAACAACCTCGACCCGGAAGTGGCCGAAAACCCGAAAGAACTGGTGGTCTACGGTGGCATCGGCCGCGCCGCGCGTAACTGGGAGTGCTACGACAAGATCGTCGAAAGCCTGACCAACCTGAATGACGACGAGACCCTGCTGGTGCAATCCGGCAAGCCGGTCGGCGTGTTCAAGACCCACAGCAACGCCCCGCGCGTGCTGATCGCCAACTCCAACCTGGTGCCGCACTGGGCGACTTGGGAACACTTCAACGAACTCGACGCCAAGGGCCTGGCCATGTACGGCCAGATGACCGCCGGCAGCTGGATCTACATCGGCAGCCAGGGCATCGTGCAGGGCACCTACGAAACCTTCGTCGAAGCCGGTCGCCAGCATTACGATTCCAACCTCAAGGGCCGCTGGGTCCTGACCGCCGGCCTTGGCGGCATGGGCGGCGCCCAGCCGCTGGCCGCGACCCTGGCCGGTGCCTGCTCGCTGAACATCGAATGCCAGCAGGTGAGCATCGATTTCCGCCTGAAAAGCCGTTACGTCGACGAGCAGGCCAAAGACCTCGACGACGCCCTGGCGCGCATCGAGAAGTACACCAAAGAAGGCAAGGCCATCTCCATTGCGCTGCTGGGCAACGCCGCCGAAATCCTCCCGGAACTGGTCCGTCGCGGTGTGCGCCCGGACATGGTCACCGACCAGACCAGCGCCCACGACCCGCTCAACGGTTACCTGCCGGCCGGCTGGACCTGGGACGAATACCGCGCCCGCGCCAAGACCGAACCGGCCGCTGTAATCAAAGCCGCCAAGCAATCGATGGCCGTCCACGTCAAAGCCATGCTGGATTTCCAGAAACAAGGCATCCCGACCTTCGACTATGGCAACAACATCCGCCAGATGGCTCAGGAAGAGGGCGTGGAAAACGCCTTCGACTTCCCGGGTTTCGTACCGGCCTACATCCGTCCGCTGTTTTGCCGTGGCATCGGCCCGTTCCGTTGGGCGGCGCTGTCGGGTGATCCGCAGGACATCTACAAGACCGACGCCAAGGTCAAGGAACTGATCCCGGACGACGCGCACCTGCACAACTGGCTGGACATGGCTCGCGAGCGCATCAGCTTCCAGGGCCTGCCGGCGCGTATCTGCTGGGTGGGTCTGGGCCAGCGCGCCAAGCTCGGTCTGGCGTTCAACGAAATGGTCCGTCGCGGCGAGCTGTCGGCGCCGATCGTGATCGGTCGCGACCACCTCGACTCCGGCTCGGTCTCCAGCCCGAACCGCGAAACCGAATCGATGCAGGACGGTTCCGATGCCGTCTCCGACTGGCCACTGCTCAACGCCTTGCTCAACACCGCCAGCGGTGCGACCTGGGTCTCGCTGCACCACGGCGGCGGTGTCGGCATGGGCTTCTCGCAACACTCGGGCATGGTGATCGTCTGCGACGGTACGGATGAAGCAGCCGAGCGTATCGCTCGTGTGCTGCACAACGACCCGGGCACTGGCGTCATGCGTCACGCCGATGCCGGTTACCAGATCGCCATCGACTGCGCCAGGGAGCAAGGGCTGAACCTGCCGATGATCACCGGCAAATAAAAAACGGCGGGAGCGAGCGTGCTCGCTCCCGCTCAAGCCAATACAACAACAAAACCCAGAACAATCCACAGAGGTTGAATCATGGCTGGCAACACCGATCGTGCAAGCAACAAACCGTTGATCGAAAGGCGTTCGATCGACTACATCCCGGAAGCGGAAAGACACGGTCGTCTATTCAGTCAGTTCACCCTGTGGATGGGTGCCAACCTGCAAATCACCGCGATTGTCACCGGGGCCCTGGCCGTGGTGCTGGGCGGTGATGTGTTCTGGTCGCTGATCGGTCTGTTGATTGGTCAACTGCTGGGCGGCGGCGTCATGGCGCTGCACGCGGCGCAAGGGCCGAAGCTGGGCCTGCCGCAGATGATCTCCAGCCGTGTGCAGTTCGGGGTGTATGGCGCGGCGATTCCGATCGTGCTGGTGTGCCTGATGTACCTCGGCTTCACCGCCACCGGCACGGTGCTGTCCGGTCAGGCGCTGGGCCAGTTGTTCGGGGTCAGCGACACCGTCGGCATCCTGCTGTTCGCCAGCGTCATTGTGGTGGTCACGGTGCTCGGCTATCGGGTGATCCACTGGATCGGCCGTATCGCCAGTGTCATTGGCGTGATCGCTTTTGTTTATCTGTTCAGCCGTCTGCTGAGTCAAGTGGACGTCGGCGCACTCCTGCAAATCCGTCACTTCAGCTGGAGCAGTTTCCTGCTGGCGGTGTCGTTGGCCGCGTCCTGGCAGATCGCCTTCGGCCCTTACGTGGCGGACTATTCGCGTTATCTGCCGAGCAAGGTTTCTTCGGTGAAAACCTTCTTTGCTGCCGGCGCCGGCTCGGTGATCGGCGCGCAAGTGGCGATGATCCTCGGCGTGTTCGCGGCGGCTTCGGCCAACGGCCAGTTCGCCGGCCATGAAGTGGCTTACATCGTCGGTCTGGGCGGCACCGGTGCCACCGCTGCGCTGCTGTATTTCAGCATCGCGTTCGGCAAGGTGACCATCTCCACCCTGAACTCCTATGGCAGCTTCATGTGCATCGCGACCATCATCAGCGGCTTCCGTGGCCACCTGACGGTCACCCGGATGCAGCGCCTGGTGTTCGTGCTGGTGATCGTCGGTGCCGCGACCCTGATCGCCTTGCTCGGCCAGCACTCGTTCCTCGGTGCCTTCAAGTCTTTCATCCTGTTCCTGCTGGCGTTCTTCACGCCGTGGAGCGCGATCAACCTCGTGGACTACTACTGCATTACCCGTGAGCACTACGACGTCCCGGCGCTGGCCGACCCGAACGGTCGCTACGGTCGCTGGAACCTCCTCGGGATCAGCGTCTATGTGTTCGGTGTGCTGGTGCAGCTGCCGTTCATCTCCACCAAGTTCTATACCGGTCCGCTGGTGGCCGCACTGGGTGATGTGGACATCTCGTGGATCATCGGTCTGGTGCTGCCCGCTGCGCTTTACTACGTGTGCGCAAAGAAATGGCACGGCAGCGTGCCCGATCACCTGATTCTGCCGGTCGAGCAGAACAGCGTTGTACAACCTGAAGCAAACGGGACCGGCCGCGCTGCGGCGCAGGCCTGATCTGGACGTGGACAGGGCTGGATGCCTCTTGAACTGCCGTAAGCCAATTCATGATTAGGAGCGTCACAACAATGAAATCGAACAAGACCCTGCTGACCACATTGCTGTCCATGGGCCTGCTGGCCAGTGCCGGTGCCACCCAGGCCGCCGGCTGGTGCGAATCCGGCAAACCGGTGAAATTCGCCGGCCTGAACTGGGAAAGCGCGATGTTGCTGACCGACGTGCTGCAGGTCGTGCTGGAGAAAGGTTACGACTGCAAGACCGACAGCCTGCCGGGCAACTCCATCACCATGGAAAACGCCCTGAGCAGCAACGATATTCAAGTTTTTGCCGAAGAGTGGGTCGGCCGCAGCGAGGTCTGGAACAAGGCCGAGAAGGCCGGCAAGGTCGTCGGTGTCGGCGCGCCTGTCGTCGGTGCGGTGGAAGGCTGGTACGTGCCGCGCTACGTGATCGAAGGCGATGCCAAGCGCAAGATCGAAGCCAAGGCCCCGGACCTGAAAAACATCGCTGATCTGGGCAAATACTCGGCGATCTTCAAGGACGCCGAAGAGCCTTCCAAGGGCCGCTTCTACAACTGCCCGGCCGGCTGGACCTGCGAGCTGGACAACAGCGAAATGCTGAAAAGCTACGGCCTGGAAAACAGCTACACCAACTTCCGTCCGGGCACCGGCCCGGCGCTGGATGCGGCGGTGCTGTCGAGCTACAAGCGCGGCGAGCCGATCCTGTTCTACTACTGGTCGCCAACCCCGCTGATGGGCCAGATCGACGCGGTCAAACTGGAAGAGAAACCGGGCGTCGACAAGCGCGTGACCATCAAGGTCGGCCTGTCCAAGACTTTCCACGAGGAAGCCCCCGAGCTGGTGGCCGTGCTGGAAAAGGTCAACCTGCCGATCGACCTGCTGAACCAGAACCTGGGCCGCATGACCAAGGAGCGGATCGAGTCGCCGAAGCTGGCGAAAATCTTCCTCAAGGAACATCCTGAGGTCTGGCATGCGTGGGTCAGCGACGACGCTGCCAAGAAAATCGACGCGGCGCTGTAGGTCGATACCTCCCGGCTAACCGTGAGGCTGGCCGGGAGAATTGCCGTCATCGCTTGATTGAGATTTCTGATTGAGAGCCGCTTATGTTTCCCGAACGCTTTACGTTTTCCATCGCCGACTGGGTCAACGGTTGGGTCGATGCACTGGTCACCAACTACGGTGACGTGTTCCGCCATATCTCCGACACCCTGCTGTGGGCCATCGTCAACCTTGAAGGCCTGCTGCGCGCCGCGCCGTGGTGGCTGATGCTGGCCATCGTCGCGGGCGTTGCCTGGCACGCCACGCGCAAGGTCGTGACCACCGCTGTGATCGTTGGCCTGCTGTTCCTGGTCGGCGCCGTCGGCCTCTGGGACAAACTCATGCAGACACTGGCGCTGATGATGGTCGCCACGGTCATCTCGGTGCTGATCGGTGTGCCGCTGGGGATCCTCTCGGCCCGCAGCAATCGCCTGCGTTCGTTCCTGATGCCGCTGCTCGACATCATGCAGACCATGCCCAGCTTCGTGTACCTGATCCCGGTGCTGATGCTGTTCGGCCTGGGCAAGGTGCCGGCGATTTTCGCCACCGTGATCTACGCCGCACCGCCGCTGATCCGCCTGACCGATCTGGGCATCCGCCAGGTCGACGGTGAAGTGATGGAAGCCATCAACGCTTTCGGCGCCAACCGCTGGCAGCAACTGTTCGGCGTGCAACTGCCGCTGGCCCTGCCGAGCATCATGGCCGGGATCAACCAGACCACCATGATGGCCCTGTCGATGGTGGTGATCGCCTCCATGATCGGCGCCCGTGGCCTGGGTGAAGATGTGCTGGTAGGCATCCAGACCCTCAACGTCGGACGCGGTCTTGAAGCCGGTCTGGCGATCGTGATTCTCGCAGTGGTCATCGACCGCATTACCCAGGCGTACGGTCGGCCACGGCATGAGGTGAGCAAATGAGCAACGCAACCGTGAGCAAGATCGAAGTCAAAAACGTCTTCAAGATTTTCGGCAACCGGTCCAAGGATGCACTGGCGATGGTCGGCCAGGGCAAGACCAAGGATCAGGTGCTGAACGAGACCGGTTGCGTGGTCGGGGTCAACGACCTGTCCCTGAGCATCGGCACCGGCGAAATCTTCGTGATCATGGGCCTGTCCGGCTCCGGCAAATCCACGCTGGTGCGCCACTTCAACCGCCTGATCGACCCGACCAGCGGCGCGATCCTGGTGGACGGCGTGGACATCCTGCAATACGACATGGACGCCCTGCGCGAATTTCGCCGGCACAAGATCAGCATGGTGTTCCAGAGCTTCGGCCTGCTGCCCCACAAGACCGTGCTCGACAACGTCGCCTACGGCCTGAAAGTGCGCGGCGAGAGCAAGCAACTGTGCGCCGAGCGCGCGCTGCACTGGATCAATACCGTGGGCCTCAAGGGCTACGAAAACAAATACCCGCACCAGCTCTCCGGCGGCATGCGCCAGCGTGTCGGCCTGGCCCGCGCGCTTGCGGCAGACACCGACATCATCCTGATGGACGAGGCGTTCAGCGCCCTCGACCCGCTGATCCGCGCCGAGATGCAGGACCAGTTGCTGGAGCTGCAAAAGACTCTGCACAAGACCATCGTCTTCATCACCCACGACCTCGACGAGGCCGTGCGCATCGGCAACCGCATCGCGATCCTCAAGGACGGCCGCCTGATCCAGGTCGGTACGCCGAAAGAGATCCTGCATTCGCCGGCGGACGAATATGTCGACCGCTTCGTGCAGCGGCGGGCGGCGGTAGTTTGAGGTTCGTTCCCACGTCGAACCGTCTGCGTGGGAGTGCATTCCGTGACGATCAGGTTAAAGAGGTTCTAGATGTCCCAGGCTGAAAAAATCGTTATCGCCGACGCTCCGATGCGCTGGCAGGATGTGGTCGCGGTAGCCCGTCACGGCGCGCAGCTCGAGCTGTCGGCACAGACCTGGGCGCGCATCGAAAATGCTCAGGGCATCGTCCAGCGTATCGTCGCCAGCGGCGAGCGCGCCTATGGCGTCAACACCGGGCTGGGCGGTCTGTCCAACGTCTCGTTGCAGGGCGAACAACTCAGTCAGTTGTCGCGTAACACCTTGCTCAGCCACGCCTGCGGCGTCGGCCCGGTACTGGCCGACGAGCAGACCCGCGCCATCATGTGCGCCGCGATCCGCAATTACAGCCACGGCAAATCCGGGATTCATCGGCAAGTGGTCGAAGCACTGCTGGCGTTGCTCAATCGCGGCATCACCCCGCAAGTGCCGTCCCAGGGTTCGGTCGGTTACCTGACCCACATGGCTCACATCGGTATCACGCTGTTGGGCGTGGGCAATGTCAGCTATCGCGGGCAAGTGATTTCCGCGCAGCAGGCGTTGGCCGAAGAAGGCCTGCAACCGGTGCAGCTCGGGGCGAAGGACGGTTTGTGCCTGGTCAACGGCACGCCATGCATGACCGGTCTCGGTTGCCTGGCGATTGCCGATGCCACGCGTCTGGTGCAATGGGCAGACGTGGTCGGCGCCATGAGTTTCGAAGCTCAGCGCGGCCAGATCGCCGCATTCGACGCCGAGATCATCGCGCTCAAGCCGCACCCGGGCATGCAACAGGTCGGCGTCAATCTGCGGGCGCTGCTCGATGGCAGTGAAGTGATCGCGAAGAGCAAAGGCATTCGCACTCAGGATGCGCTGAGCATCCGCTCGATCCCGCAGGTGCACGGTGCCGCGCGCGATCAACTGCAACACGCGATCAAACAGATCGAAACCGAACTCAACGGCTGCACCGACAACCCGTTGCTGCTGGGTACGCCGGACAACTTCCGGGTGATGTCCCAGGCCAACCCGCACGGACAATCGGTAGCGCTGGCGGCGGATTTGCTGGCGATCGCAATGGCCGAAATCGGCTCGATTGCCGAGCGGCGTCTGGACCGTCTGATCAACCCGCACGTCAGCGGTCTGCCGGCGTTTCTGGTGGCCAATCCGGGGGTGAACTCCGGGATGATGATCGTGCAATACGTCGCCGCGTCGCTGTGCGCGGAAAACCGCCAGTTGGCGCAACCGGCGGTGCTCGACAACTACGTCACTTCCGGTCTGCAGGAAGACCACCTGAGCATGGGCACCAACGCCGCGCTGAAGCTGCATCGCGCACTGGAAAACTGCACGCAGATCCTCGCCATCGAGTACCTGTTGGCGGCTCAGGCCTTTGAATTTCTCAAGGAACAACGCTTCGGCGCCGGCACCGATGTGGCGTGGCGACTGCTGCGCGAGAAGGTCCCGGCCTACGATCAGGACCGTTGGCTGGCGCCGGATATCGCCGCTGCCGCGAGCGTGTTGAAAGACCCGGATCTGCTGCACCACGTACTGCCGAATTTGCACTGACAATTACCCATACCAGCGTGCCAAGGCGCGGATCGTCCAAAAGACGAGAAGCGACGGATAACGGAATGCTCCGGAGCGACTGGTAGTTAATAACAATGCCTCAAAAGGAGCATTTAAATGACTGCGCTGAACCTGATTCCCGGCCAACTGAGCCTGGCCCAACTGCGTGATGTCTATCAGCAACCGGTCAAGCTGACCCTCGACAACAGCGCCAGCGCACAGATCGAAGCCAGCGTCGCCTGCGTCGAGCAGATCCTCGCCGAGAACCGCACCGCTTACGGCATCAACACCGGTTTCGGCCTGCTGGCCTCGACCCGCATCGCCAGCGAAGACCTGGAAAACCTCCAGCGCTCGCTGGTGCTGTCCCACGCCGCCGGCGTCGGCCAGCCGATCAGCGATGAGCTGGTGCGCCTGATCATGGTGCTCAAGGTCAACAGCCTCAGCCGTGGTTTCTCTGGTATCCGCCGTGTGGTGATCGATGCGCTGATCGCGCTGATCAATGCCGAGGTTTACCCGCACATTCCGTTGAAAGGTTCGGTCGGTGCCTCCGGTGACCTCGCGCCATTGGCGCACATGTCTCTGGTGCTGCTGGGTGAGGGCAAGGCGCGCTACAAGGGCGAGTGGATGGAAGCCACCGAAGCGCTGAAAGTCGCCGGTCTGACCCCGCTGACCCTGGCCGCGAAAGAAGGTCTGGCGCTGCTCAACGGCACGCAGGTGTCTACCGCATTCGCTTTGCGCGGTCTGTTCGAAGGTGAAGACCTGTTCGCCGGCGCGCTGGCGCTGGGCGGTCTTACAGTTGAAGCGGTACTGGGTTCGCGCTCGCCGTTCGACGCCCGCATCCACGCCGCCCGTGGCCAGAAAGGCCAGATCGACACCGCCGCTGCCTACCGCGATCTGCTGGGCGAGCGCAGCGAAGTGTCCGACTCGCACCAGAACTGCGAAAAGGTCCAGGACCCGTACTCGCTGCGCTGCCAGCCGCAAGTCATGGGCGCTTGCCTGACCCAGTTCCGTCAGGCCGCAGAGGTGCTGGTGATCGAAGCCAACGCTGTATCCGACAACCCGCTGGTATTCGCCGCCGAAGGCGACGTGATTTCCGGTGGCAACTTCCACGCCGAGCCGGTGGCCATGGCTGCTGACAACATGGCGTTGGCCCTCGCCGAAATCGGTTCCCTGAGCGAGCGTCGCATCTCTTTGATGATGGACAAGCACATGTCGCAACTGCCGCCGTTCCTGGTGGCCAACGGCGGGGTGAACTCCGGCTTCATGATCGCCCAGGTGACTGCGGCCGCACTGGCCAGCGAGAACAAGGCACTGGCTCATCCACATTCGGTGGACAGCTTGCCGACCTCCGCCAACCAGGAAGACCACGTGTCGATGGCTCCGGCCGCCGGCAAACGCCTGTGGGAAATGGCCGAGAACACGCGCGGCATTCTCGCGGTGGAATGGCTGGCGGCGGTGCAGGGTCTGGACCTGCGCAACGGCCTGAAGACCTCGACCAAACTGGAAAAGGCCCGGGGCATTCTGCGTCGTGAAGTGCCGTTCTACGAGAAGGACCGCTTCTTTGCGCCGGACATCAATGCGGCGACCGAATTGCTGGCTTCGCGCATCTTGACTGAACTGGTTCCGGCGAAGTTGCTGCCGAGCCTGTGATGCACTCATCGCCAGCAGGCTGGCTCCCACAAGAGCACCGCGCAACCCGTGGGAGCCAGCCTGCTGGCGATTCGATTCTGAATACTGTGGAGACTAAGGGATGAAAACCCTCTGGCAACACTGCCACGTCGCAACCATGGCGCAAGGCGTCTACTCGATCATCGAGGATGCGGCCATCGTGACGTCCGGTGCACACATCGAGTGGATCGGCCCGCGCACTCAATTGCCGTCGGGCGAATACCCGGCGGTCAACGATCTGCAAGGCGCGTGGGTCACCCCCGGCCTGATCGACTGCCACACCCACACCGTGTTCGGCGGTAACCGCAGCGGTGAATTCGAGAAGCGCCTGCAAGGCGTCAGTTACGCCGAGATCGCCGCAGCCGGTGGCGGCATCGCCAGCACCGTGCGGGCGACGCGTGAAGCCTCGGAAGACGAGCTGTTCGCCAGCGCCGCCAAACGCCTGAAAAGCCTGATGCGCGACGGCGTGACCACGGTCGAAATGAAATCCGGCTACGGTCTCGACCTGGCCAGCGAGCGCAAGATCCTGCGGGTCATCCGCCGCCTCGCCGACGAACTGCCGATCAGCGTACGCAGCACCTGTCTGGCGGCTCACGCGTTGCCGCCGGAATACAAGGATCGCGCTGACGATTACATCGATCACATCTGCGCCGAAATGCTGCCCGCACTGGCCGCCGAAGGGCTGGTGGACGCGGTGGATGCTTTCTGCGAATACCTGGCGTTCTCCCCGGAGCAGGTCGAGCGTGTGTTCATCACCGCGCAAAAACTGGGTCTGCCGGTGAAGCTGCACGCCGAGCAATTGTCGTCGCTGCACGGCTCCAGCCTCGCGGCGCGCTATCACGCGTTGTCCGCCGATCACCTGGAGTTCATGGATGAAGACGACGCCATCGCCATGGCCAGGTCCGATACCGTCGCGGTGTTGTTGCCGGGGGCGTTTTACTTCCTGCGTGAAACCCAATTGCCGCCAATGGAAGCCCTGCGCAAGCACAAGGTGAAGATCGCCATTGCCAGCGACCTCAACCCCGGCACCTCGCCGGCACTGTCGTTGCGCCTGATGCTGAACATGGCCTGCACCTGTTTCCGCATGACCCCGGAAGAAGCTCTGGCCGGTGCCACCATTCATGCGGCGCAAGCCCTCGGCATGGCCGATACCCACGGTTCGCTGGAAGTCGGCAAGGTCGCGGATTTCGTCGCCTGGCAGATCGACCGGCCGGCGGATCTGGCTTACTGGCTGGGTGGTGAACTGGACAAACGCGTCGTGCGTCACGGCGTTGAATCAAGTCTGTAGGAGAGCGGTTGTGGATAAGGTTCTGAACTTCAAACAAGGTCGCGTGCCGCTGCTGATCAGCATGCC
The DNA here is from genome assembly GCF_059418105.1 of Pseudomonas sp. GW821-FHT09C09. Classification (NCBI taxonomy): domain Bacteria; kingdom Pseudomonadati; phylum Pseudomonadota; class Gammaproteobacteria; order Pseudomonadales; family Pseudomonadaceae; genus Pseudomonas; species Pseudomonas sp. GW821-FHT09C09. Next base: position 385,526 of record NZ_JBWKPF010000004.1, on the reverse strand, counting down.
TCACGCGGGCGTGCGCCTGACCCCGGCGGTCGAGGCCGGGTTGATCCCGGACGCGAAAAGCCTGCCGGACACCGACTGGCATATTCCGCAGCTCTACGATTTCGCCGCCGAACTGGGCGCCAGCACCCTGGCGGCCGAGTATTCGCGGTTCGTCATCGATCTGAACCGGCCATCCGACGACAAGCCGTTGTATGCCGGCGCCACCACCGGGCTGTACCCGGCGACGCTGTTCGATGGCATTCCGTTGTTCAAGGAAGGCAAGGAACCGTCGAAAGAAGAACGCGCGACGTACCTTGAGCAGATCTGGACGCCGTACCACCGCACCTTGCAGGAAGAGCTGGCGCGGCTGAAGGCCGAGTTTGGTTACGCACTGTTGTTCGATGCGCACTCGATCCGTTCGATCATCCCGCACCTGTTCGACGGCAAGCTGCCGGACTTCAACCTCGGCACCTTCAACGGTGCCAGTTGCGATCCACAACTGGCCACGCAACTGGAAGCAATCTGCGCACGCCACGGCGATTACAGCCATGTGCTGAACGGACGCTTCAAGGGCGGCCACATCACCCGTCACTACGGCAACCCGGCCGAAAACATCCACGCCGTGCAACTGGAGCTGGGCCAGTGCACCTATATGGAAGAGTTCGAACCGTTCCGCTACCGCGCCGATCTGGCGGAGCCGACGCGGGTGGTGCTCAAGGAGTTGCTGCAAGGGCTGCTCGCCTGGGGCGCAAAGCACTACAACTGAGTCTGTTTTGGAGAGCGCCTGTCGCCACCGTGCAAATCCCGGTCGCCACAGGTCGCTTTTCCGTCTCGCCTGCTGCGTAATGTTTCGGCCACGGTGCAAGAAGACACCGATCCGAACAATAAACCGCTGCCGCACGAGACGATCCCACATGAAAAAACTGTTCACTCGTTGTGCGTTAATCCTCACCGGCAGTGCGCTGCTCAGCGCCGGCGCCATGGCTTCCGATGATGCATCCTGCAAAACCGTGCGCATGGGCGTGGTCAACTGGACCGACGTGATCGCCACCAGCGGCATGGCCGACGTGCTGCTCAACGGTCTCGGTTATGAAAGCAAGCAGACCAGCGCCGTGCAGCAAATCATCTTTGCCGGCATCCGCGATAAACGCCTGGATATCTTCCTCGGTTACTGGAAGCCGGCGATGGACAAGAACATCGCGCCGTTCCTGGCTGCCAATCAAGTCAAAGTGATGGACAAGCCAAGCCTGGCGGATGCTCAGGCGACGCTGGCAGTGCCGGATTACGTCGCGGCGGCAGGGCTGAAAACCTTCGGCGACATCGCAAAATTCAAGGATCAGCTCGGCGGCAAGATCTACGGCATCGAGCCTGGCAGCGGCGCCAACACCACGATCAAGACCATGATCGAAACCAACCATTTCGGCCTGAAGGATTTCAAGATCATCGAGTCCGGTGAAGCCGGCATGCTCGCCGCCGTGCAGCGGGCGGTGAACCGCAAGGAATTCGTGGTGTTCGTCGGCTGGACGCCGCACCCGATGAACATCAACATGAAAATCACCTACTTGACCGGCAGCGAAGACGTCTACGGCCCGAACGAAGGCGCCGCCACCGTTTCCACCGTCACCGCGCCGGACTACGCCGAGCGCTGCCCGAACGTTCATCGACTGCTGGAAAACCTGACCTTCACCGCCGCCCAGGAAAGCCAGCTGATGGTGCCGATCATGGAGCGCAAGACACCTCAGGAAGTGGCGAAGACCTGGCTGCGTGAGCATCCGCAAGATCTGCAGCGCTGGCTGGCGGGGGTCAGCAGTTTCGACGGCAAGGACGGCGTGGCCACGGTCCAGGCCAGCCTGAAAAACTGATGGGCAGTTATCCACTTTCACCGGCGATGGCGGCGTTCGTCGCCAGAACCGAAAGCTTCGCCAGTGATGACAGCAGCTTCGCCGGATTGCGCCGTGGCTATGACGAGATGTGCCGGGCGTTCACCCCGCCGCGGCCGGCAGGGCTTGAGGTAGAGGACTTTCGGTTGGGCGTGGTGCCGGTCCGCGCTTATCGCCCACCCGTGGCGTCACCGTCTTGCGTGGTGTACCTGCACGGTGGTGGCTGGGTAGTCGGCGGGCTCGATTCCCACGACTTCATCTGCTGCGAACTGGCCATGGCGCTGGGGGCGATGGTGGTGGCGGTGGATTATCGGCTGGCGCCCGAGCATCCGTTTCCCGCCGGGTTCGACGATTGCCTGAGTGTCTGGCGTGCCCTGCGCAGCGGATCGCTCGGCGTCGACCCCGAGCGCATGCTGGTGGCCGGCGACAGCGCCGGCGGCAATCTCGCTGCTGCGTTGTGCCTGGCCCTGCGCGATGCCGGCGAAGCGCCGCCTAAAGCCCAGGTGCTGATCTATCCCGGACTGGGCGGTGACGAACAACTGCCGTCGCGCAGCGAGTGCAGCGATGCGCCGTTACTCTCCAGCAGCGACGTGGATTGTTATCACGCGTTGTACCTGCGCGGCACGCCACAGCCGAATGCCCGGGCCATGCCGTTGTTTGCCGATGACTTCAGCGGACTGCCCCCGGCCTGGATCGCCGTGGCGCAGTTCGATCCGTTGCGCGACGACGGTGTGCGCTACGCCGAACGACTGTCCGCCGCCGGGGGCGAGGCCACGCTGTATTACGGCGAAGGGCTGGTGCACGGCTGCCTGCGGGCGCGGCATCAGGCCGCCGAAGTCGATCGCCTCTACGAAAACCTGCTGGGGTTCATGGCTGACAAAATGTGACAGCGTGCGGGCATGCTCATTGACGTAAATCGGGTTTATGATGCCGGACGGCAGAATAATAGAAGTCCCCCCAGGGATGACCTCGACCCCTTACGGAGCGCGCAATGCAGACTTTGTTTCCGCAGATCAAACCTCACGCACGGCACGATCTGGCCGTCGACGACACCCATACGCTGTACGTCGACGAAAGCGGTTCACCGGAAGGTTTGCCGGTGGTGTTCATCCATGGTGGCCCGGGCGCCGGGTGCGATGCCCAGAGCCGTCGCTACTTCGATCCGAACCTGTATCGCATCGTCACCTTCGACCAGCGTGGTTGCGGACGCTCCACCCCCCACGCCAGTCTGGAAAACAACACCACCTGGGATCTGGTCGAAGACCTCGAGCGCATCCGCAAACATCTGGGCATCGATAAATGGGTGCTGTTCGGCGGCTCCTGGGGTTCGACTCTGGCGCTGGCTTACGCGCAGACCCACCCGGAGCGTGTGCATGGTTTGATCCTGCGTGGGATCTTTCTCTGCCGTCCGCAGGAAATCGAATGGTTCTACCAGGCCGGGGCCAGCCGTCTGTTCCCCGATTACTGGCAGGACTACCTCGCGCCGATCCCGCTGGACGAGCGCGACGATTTGCTCAGCGCCTTCCACAAGCGCCTGACCGGCAACGACCAGATCGCCCAGATGCATGCCGCCAAGGCCTGGTCGACCTGGGAAGGGCGCACCGCGACCCTGCGCCCGAACCCGCTGGTGGTCGACCGTTTCTCCGAGCCGCAGCGCGCCTTGTCGATTGCGCGGATCGAATGCCACTACTTCACCAACAACGCCTTCCTCGAACCGAACCAGCTGATTCGCGACATGGGCAAGATCGCTCATTTGCCGGGCGTGATCATCCATGGCCGTTACGACGTGATCTGCCCGCTCGACAATGCGTGGGAGCTGCATCAGGCCTGGCCGAACAGCGAGCTGCAGGTGATCCGCGATGCCGGTCACGCTGCGTCCGAACCGGGCATCACCGATGCACTGGTGCGCGCCGCCAGCAAAATGGCCCGGCGCCTGCTCGACCTGCCGCCCGAAGAAGCATGAAGGGGCTTTTGCAGCGCGTGAAAGGCGCGCGGGTCGAAGTGGCGGGGGAGGTGGTCGGCAGCGTCGATCAGGGTTTGCTGGTGCTGGTGGCGGTCGAACCCGACGACACGCAGGCCAGCGCCGACAAACTTCTGCATAAGCTGCTTAACTATCGAGTATTCAGTGACGCCGAGGGCAAGATGAATCTGTCTTTGGCGGATGTGGGCGGCGGGCTGCTGCTGGTCTCTCAGTTCACCCTGGCTGCCGACACCAAAAGCGGGCTGCGTCCGAGTTTCTCGACCGCCGCCCCTCCGGCGCTGGGCGAGGAATTGTTCGACTATCTATTAAGCAAAGCGAAACAGATGCATGGCACTGTGGCATCAGGTAGATTCGGCGCGGATATGCAGGTGCACCTGGTCAACGATGGCCCGGTAACCTTCCTGTTACAGACATGAAAGCGCTTGAAACAAGTTTTTAAGGGCTTTTCGACTGAAAACAGGGAATTTTCGCGATAAATACTTTGTTACCCCTGATGCGTTGTCACGCGGGCTACTAGATAATCGCGCGCTACGGGGATCAGCGTTCGTTGGTCCATTTTGACTTAGGTAGAGACTTGTCCGGATCCGATTGGGGAATCATTTCGACCCAGCGGAGTCGGAACAATGCTCGCCAACTTGGCAAGGGTGCCCTGCAAGGCCGGTATTTTTGTACCGAAAACCTCACAGGCACTTCATCTGGCCGTTGGTTTATTGATCTGTTTTCGGCGAGGGTTGCTCGTGATTGTTAGTCCCTGTAATGCAGCAAAATTGTCTGCCAAACGCTTGCGCAGCGCTCTGGTAGCGGGCTCGGCAGTGCTCTGCCTGCTCAGCGCCGGCCAGCTTTGGGCATTCAATCTTGACGATGTGTCGGCCAAGGCCAAAGAGCTGGCCGGGCAAAAATTCGAAGCCCCGCGCAGCAACCTGCCGAACGAATTCCGTGACATGAAGTTCGCGGACTATCAGAAGATTCGTTTCCGCACCGAAAAAGCCGAATGGGCCGACCAGAAGAACCCGTTCAAGCTGTCCTTCTATCATCAGGGCATGCACTTCGATACGCCGGTGAAAATCAACGAAATCACCGCGAACACCGTCGAAGAGATCAAATACGATCCGAGCCGTTTCGATTTCGGCGATCTGCAGTTCGATCCTAAGGCCACCGAACAACTGGGCTATGCCGGTTTCCGTGTGCTGTACCCGATCAACAAGGCTGACAAGCAAGACGAAATCATGACCATGCTGGGCGCGAGCTACTTCCGCGTCGTCGGCAAGGGTCACACCTACGGTCTGTCGGCCCGTGGCCTGGCGATCGATACCGCTCTGCCGTCCGGCGAAGAATTCCCGCGTTTTCGCGAGTTCTGGATTCAGCAGCCGAAGCCGGGCGACAAGCACCTGGTGATCTTCGCCCTGCTGGACTCGCCGCGCGCGACCGGCGCCTACCGCCTGATCCTGCGCCCGGGCAGCGACACCATTGTCGACGTCAAAGGTCAGATGTTCCTGCGTGACAAGGTCGGCAAGCTCGGCATCGCGCCGCTGACCAGCATGTTCCTGTTCGGCGCCAACCAGCCGTCGAAAGTGCTCAACTACCGTCGCGAACTGCACGACTCCAGCGGTCTGTCGATCCATGCCGGCAACGGCGAGTGGATCTGGCGTCCTCTGAACAACCCTAAACATCTGGCGGTGAGCCAGTTCAGCGTCGAAAACCCGCGTGGTTTCGGTCTGCTGCAGCGTGGCCGTGACTTCAGCCACTACGAAGACCTCGACGACCGCTACGACAAGCGTCCAAGCGCCTGGATCGAGCCGAAGGGCGACTGGGGCAAAGGTACCGTCGATCTGGTCGAGATCCCGACCGCCGACGAAACCAACGACAACATCGTTGCGTTCTGGAACCCGGAAAAACTGCCGGAGCCAGGCCAGCCGCTGGACTTCGCCTACCGCATGCACTGGACCATGGACGAAGCGGCGATTCACGCGCCGGACAGCGCCTGGGTCAAGCAGACCCTGCGTTCGACTGGTGACGTCAAGCAATCGAACCTGATCCGTCAGCCGGATGGCAGCGTTGCCTATCTGGTCGATTTCGAAGGCCCGTCCCTGGCGGCTCTGGCCCCGGATGCGGACGTTCGCAGCCAGGTCAGCGTCGGCGACAACGCCGAACTGGTCGAGAACAGCGTGCGCTACAACCCTGAAACCAAGGGCTGGCGCCTGACCCTGCGGATGAAGATCAAGGACGCGAGCAAGTCGACCGAGATGCGTGCCGCACTGGTGCAGAACATCGTTCCGGCCGATCTGGCCAAGACCTCGCTGCCGGCTTCCAACTCCTCGGTTGCCAAGGCCGACAAGATCGCCGCCAAGCAACAGGAAAAAGCCGACAAGGAAGCCAAGGCCGCCGAAGCCAAACAGGCCGACGCCAAGCCAGCGGCAGATGCCAAGGACAAGGCCAACAAAGACGCCAAGCAGCCAGCGGCTGCGGACGCGGCCCCAGCCACACCGGAACCGGCCTCGACTGAAGAAGTCCTGACCGAGACCTGGAGCTATCAGTTGCCTGCCGATGAGTAACTCTCAAGTACAGCCAGAGACTCTGTCCGAGTATCTGGCGCATCTGCCGATGACCGACGAGCAGCGCGCGGAACTCGCGGGCTGCCAGTCCTTCAGCGAATTGCATCAACGCCTGTCGTCCTCGACGTTCGACGCGCCGACCGAAGCCGCCCAGGCTTCGGTGGGCAAGCGCCTGACCCTGAGCACTGCCGAAGAGCTGGAAGACGCGGAAATGCTGGTGCTCGACGCCAGCGGCCGGGTCAGCCTCAAGGCCACGCCGCCGATCCGTCGGACCAAGGTCGTGCCGGAGCCATGGCGCACCAATATCCTGGTGCGTGGCTGGCGTCGCCTGACCGGCCGGACCAACCCGCCGCAGCCGCCGAAAGACCAGAACGTGCTGCCGGCCGCCCGCTGGCGCACCGTCGGTTCGATCCGTCGCTACATCCTGCTGATCCTGATGCTCGGCCAGACCATCGTCGCCGGCTGGTACATGAAAGGCATCATGCCGTACCAGGGCTGGTCGTTCGTCGACCTGGAAGAAGTCCTGCATCAACCGCTGCTGCAAACCGCCACGCAAGTGCTGCCGTATGCGCTGCAGACCAGCATCCTGATCATGTTCGGGATTCTGTTCTGCTGGGTGTCGGCCGGTTTCTGGACCGCGCTGATGGGCTTCCTCGAGTTGCTCACCGGCCACGATAAATACCGGATCTCCGGTAAAAGTGCTGGCAACGAGCCGATTCCGAAAGACGCGCGCACCGCACTGGTGATGCCGATCTGTAACGAAGACGTGCCTCGGGTGTTCGCCGGTCTGCGCGCGACCTTCGAGTCCGTCGCGGCCACCGGTGACCTGGATCGCTTCGACTTCTTCGTGCTCAGCGACAGTAACGACACCGATATCTGTGTTGCCGAACAACAGGCCTGGCTGGACGTTTGCCGTGAAGCCAAGGGCTTCGGCAAGATCTTCTATCGCCGCCGTCGTCGTCGCGTCAAACGCAAAAGCGGCAACCTCGACGACTTCTGCCGTCGCTGGGGTGGTGACTACAAGTACATGGTCGTGCTCGACGCCGACTCGGTGATGAGCGGCGAGTGCCTGACCAGTCTGGTGCGCCTGATGGAGGCGACTCCGGACGCGGGCATCATCCAGACCGCGCCGCGCGCTTCGGGCATGGACACGCTGTATGCGCGCATGCAGCAGTTCGCCACTCGCGTTTACGGCCCGCTGTTCACTGCCGGCCTGCACTTCTGGCAGCTGGGTGAATCCCACTACTGGGGTCACAACGCGATCATCCGCATGAAGCCGTTCATCGACCACTGCGCCCTGGCGCCGTTGCCGGGCAAAGGTGCGTTCTCCGGTGCGATCCTTTCTCACGACTTCGTCGAAGCCGCGCTGATGCGCCGTGCCGGCTGGGGCGTGTGGATTGCCTACGACCTGCCGGGCAGCTACGAAGAACTGCCGCCGAACCTGCTCGACGAACTCAAGCGTGATCGTCGCTGGTGCCATGGCAACCTGATGAACTTCCGCCTGTTCCTGGTTAAAGGCATGCACCCGGTGCACCGCGCGGTGTTCCTGACCGGCGTTATGTCTTACCTGTCGGCACCGCTGTGGTTCTTCTTCCTGGTGCTGTCCACCGCGCTGCTGGCGGTGAACACGCTGATGGAGCCGCAGTACTTCCTCGAACCGCGCCAGCTCTATCCGCTGTGGCCGCAATGGCACCCGGACAAGGCGATCGCGCTGTTCTCGACGACCATCGTGCTGTTGTTCCTGCCGAAGCTGTTGAGCATCATCCTGATCTGGGCCAAGGGCGCGAAAGAGTTCGGCGGCAAGTTCAAGGTGACCCTGTCGATGCTGCTGGAGATGCTGTTCTCCATGTTGCTGGCGCCAGTGCGGATGATTTTCCACACCCGCTTCGTCCTGGCCGCGTTCCTCGGCTGGGCCGCGACCTGGAACTCGCCGCAGCGTGACGACGACTCCACGCCATGGAGCGAAGCAGTCAAGCGCCACGGTCCGCAGACCCTGCTGGGCTTCTTCTGGGCGCTGCTGGTGATCTGGCTGAACCCGAGCTTCCTGTGGTGGCTGGTGCCGATCGTCGGTTCGCTGATGCTGTCGATTCCGGTGTCGGTGATTTCCAGTCGTGTGGGCCTGGGCCTCAAATCCCGTGACGAGAGCCTGTTCCTCATCCCCGAGGAATACAATCCGCCACAGGCACTGCTGGCTACCGATCAGTACACTCACGAAAACCGTTGGCACGCGCTGAACGACGGCTTCGTCCGCGCCGTGGTCGATCCACAACAGAACGCCCTGGCGTGCTCGCTGGCGACCTCGCGTCACGGTCAGGCCGAGCCGATCGAGTGGCTGCGTCAGGAGCGTGTGCGTCACGCGATCAAGGTCGGCCCGGCCGGGCTGAACAACCATGATCGCCTGCAACTGCTGAGCGATCCGGTGGCCCTGGCCCGTCTGCATGAGCAGGTGTGGGCCGAAGGTCACGCCGAGTGGCTGGATGCATGGCGGGCTTCGGTGAAAGCCGATCCCCATGCGCCGTTGCTGCCGCTCAAGCCTGTGAGTTTGCAGGCGCAACCGGCCTGATGAAGAAACCCCGCGAAAGCGGGGTTTTTTTTGCCTGCCGAATGCTGGCATCGGTCAGCCACTCATGAAAAAACCTTGTGCAAACGGACGAGTGCGTTAGCATCCGTCCCCGAATTGGCGCACCCGGACACTTTTGTCCATCTCTGTCGGTTTTCGCGCCGCAAACGCAATGGTTTTGGGGACTTGAAGATGAAGAAGTATCTGTCGATGCTGCTGGTCGGCGTCACGGCACTGGTTGCAGTCAATGCGGCGCAGGCCGGCGCAATCGATGACGCGGTCAAGCGCGGCACCTTGAAAGTCGGCATGGACCCGACCTACATGCCGTTCGAGATGACTAACAAGCGCGGCGAGATCATCGGTTTCGAAGTCGACATCCTCAAAGCCATGTCCAAGGCCATGGGCGTCAAGCTGGAGCTGGTTTCGACCGGTTACGACGGTATCATCCCGGCGCTGATGACCGACAAGTTCGACATGATCGGCAGCGGCATGACCCTGACCCAGGAACGCAACCTGCGCCTGAACTTCAGCGAACCGTTCATTGTGGTCGGCCAGACCCTGCTGATCCGCAAGGAGCTGGAAGGCACCATCAAGTCCTATAAAGACCTGAACACCGCCGACTACCGCATCACCTCCAAACTCGGCACCACCGGCGAAATGGTCGCCAAGAAGCTGATCGCCAAGGCCAAGTACCACGGCTACGACAACGAGCAGGAAGCCGTGCTCGACGTGGTCAACGGCAAGGCTGACGCCTTCATCTACGACGCGCCGTACAACGTGGTCGCGGTGAACAAGGTCGGCGCCGGCAAACTGGTGTTCCTCGACAAGCCGTTCACCTACGAGCCGCTGGCCTTCGGTCTGAAGAAGGGTGACTACGACAGCATCAACTTCATCAACAACTTCCTGCACCAGATCCACGAAGACGGCACCTACGATCGCATCCATGACAAGTGGTTCAAGAGCACCGAGTGGCTCAAGGACATGGAATAACTCGGTCCTATAGACCGAGTCGCCCCATTCGCGAGCAAGCTCGCTCCCACAGTGATCGGTGTGTCTGACCCGGTCCCTTGTGGGAGCGGGCTTGCCCGCGAAGGCGGCCTCCCCGGCGACACAACTTTCGGATTTCGCTAAACCCATGAAACAGAAAAAAGCCCAATGGCCCTGGCACGTCCTGACCGTGCTGGTGCTGGTCGGCCTGGCTGGCGCGCTGTATTACGCCACGTCGCTGATGTCCTACGAATGGCGCTGGAACCGCGTGCCGCAGTACTTCGCCTATCAGGCCGAGGAAACCCAGCGCGCGACTGACATCTCCACCGTCAGCGAACTGGTGCGCAAGGGCGGCAGCGCGCAGGTTACCCTGCGCAACGATGCCGGTGACGAGCAGCACCTGACCGTCGACGAAAACAGCCTGCAATTCGCCCAGGGCGACGATGTGGCTGAAGGCGACGTCGTGGGTGTGACCCGGCATTGGGCGGCGGGGCCGCTGCTGTGGGGCCTGTGGACGACGCTTTGGCTGTCGGTGGTGTCCGGCGTGCTGGGGCTGCTGATCGGTCTGGCGACCGGGCTGTGCCGCTTGTCGAGCAACCCGACCCTGCGCGACCTGTCGACGATCTATGTCGAACTGGTGCGCGGCACGCCGCTGCTGGTGCAGATCTTCATTTTCTACTTCTTCATCGGCACGGTGATGAACCTGTCCCGGGAGTTCGCCGGGATCGCTGCGCTGTCGCTGTTCACCGGCGCCTACGTGGCGGAAATCATCCGTTCCGGCGTGCAGTCGATTGCCCGCGGGCAGAACGAAGCGGCCCGTTCGCTGGGTCTGAGCGCCGGCCAGTCGATGCGCCATGTGGTGCTGCCGCAGGCGTTCAAACGCGTGCTGCCGCCGCTGGCCGGACAGTTCATCAGTCTGGTGAAGGACACTTCGCTGGTGTCGGTGATTGCGATTACTGAGCTGCTGAAGAGCGGCCGTGAAGTGATCACCACCTCGTTTTCGCCGTTCGAAATCCTGTTCTGCGTGGCCGGCCTGTACCTGTTGATCAACCTGCCGCTGTCGAAAATCGCCAGCCGGCTTGAGCGGAGGCTCGCGCAAAGTGATTGAAGTCCGCGATCTGGTAAAAGTCTTCGACACCCGGGGTCAGGTGGTGCGCGCCGTGGATCACGTCAGCACCAATGTGGCCAAGGGCGAAGTGCTGGTGGTGCTCGGCCCGTCCGGTTCCGGCAAGTCGACCTTCCTGCGCTGCCTCAATGGCCTGGAAGAGTTCGATTCCGGTTCGGTGAGCATCGACGGCCTGCAACTGGCCGACCCGAAAACCGACGTCAACGCCTACCGCCGCGAAGTCGGCATGGTGTTCCAGCATTTCAATCTGTTCCCGCACATGACCGTGCTGGAAAACCTGTGCCTGGCGCAGAAAGTCGTGCGCAAGCGCGGCCAGAAGGAAAGCGAGGCCAAGGCCCTGGCGTTGCTGGAGAAGGTCGGGATTGCGCAGAAGGCCCGCGAATACCCTTCGCGTCTGTCCGGCGGTCAGCAGCAACGCGTGGCGATTGCCCGGGCGTTGGCGATGGACCCGAAGGTCATGCTGTTCGACGAGCCGACCTCGGCCCTCGACCCGGAAATGGTCGGTGAAGTGCTGGACGTGATGAAGAATCTGGCCGTGGAAGGCATGACCATGGTCTGCGTGACCCACGAAATGGGCTTTGCCCGGGAAGTGGCGGACCGGGTGCTGTTCTTCGATCACGGCAAACTGCTGGAAGATGCTTCGCCGACGGAATTCTTCGACGCGCCGAAGGATCCGCGAGCCCAGGCGTTCCTGCGGCAAGTCCTCTAAACGCAGGGCAAAAAAAATCGCAGCCAATGGCTGCGATTTTTTTGTTTGCGCGGTTTAAACCTTGAACCGCCCCACCAGCGTTTGCAGGTGAGTGCCCAGGCGCGCCAGTTCGACGCTGGACGCCGCCGTCTCTTCACTCGCTGCCGACGTCTGATCCGACACATCCCGCACGTTCAGCACGCTGCGGTTGATCTCTTCGGCCACGGCGCTCTGCTGCTCGGCCGCCGCGGCGATCTGCTGGTTCATCGCCTGAATTGCCGAGACGGTGCGGGTGATGCTTTCCAGCGAACCACCGGCACGGCGGGTCAGCTCGACGCTGCTGTCGGTCAGGGTACGGCTGTTGTCCATGATCGTCGCCACTTGCTGGGTGCCGTTCTGCAGGCCGACGATCAGCTCTTCGATCTCTTCGGTGGACTTCTGGGTGCGCTGGGCGAGGCTGCGGACTTCGTCGGCGACCACCGCAAAACCGCGACCGGCTTCACCGGCACGGGCCGCTTCGATGGCGGCGTTGAGGGCCAGCAGGTTGGTTTGCTGGGCCACGGACTTGATCACGTCGAGCACGCTGCCGATCTTGTCGCTTTCGCGCTTGAGCTCGCCCATGGCCTCGGTGGAATGGCCGACTTCAGTGGCCAGACGTTCGATCTGGGCAATGGCTTCACCGACCACCTTGTCGCCTTCGCGGGCCTGCTGGTCAGCGGCGACGGCGGCTTCCGAAGCCTCCTCGGCGTTTCGCGCGACTTCCTGCACGGTGGCAGCCATTTCGTTCATGGCGGTGGCGACCTGATCGGTCTCGACTTTCTGATTGTTCACGCCGGCGCTGGTCTGTTCGGTCACGGCGGACAGTTCTTCGGCGGCGCTGGCGATCTGGGTGACGCCGTCGCTGATGCCGCCGATCAGTTCGCGCAGACCCTGGGTCATGCTCTGCATCGAACGCTGCAACTGGCCGAGTTCGTCGCGGCGCTGGGAGATCAGGTTGTGGGTCAGGTCGCCGGAGGCTACGCGTTCGGCGACTTTCAGGGTCTGGTTCAGTGGAATGATGATCTGTCGGGTAATCGCCCAGGCGGCCAGCAGACCGAAGGCCACGGCCAGCAGGGTGGCGATCAGCAACTGGTTCTTGGCGCTGGCGGCGTCGGTGTCGCGAACGACGGTCTGGGATTCGGTGAGCTGCTTGCTGACATCGAGCAGGATGTCGCCCTGCACCGACATGCGGGCCAGAGCCTTGGCGCTGGCCACCTGAGAGTCGCGGAACTGGCTGACGGCTGCGCGATAGGCCTTGAGCGAGTCGGTGGCCTGTTGCAGGTTGGCGATGTGTTGCTCGGGCAGTTTGGCCGGCAGGGTCTCGAGGTTTTTCAGGGCGTTGTCGATGGCGTCGAGGGCCGGTTGCTCGGCTTCGGTCTTGCCGCTGTAGGTGTAGCCACGGACCTGGAAGCGCGCCTGCTGGATCAGCTTGCTCAGGTCGATCACCGCGTTGAACTGGGCAACGCTGTCGCCCTGCAGCATGGATTTTTCGACTTCGGCGACCTTGGCCACGGCGTTGTCGGCGGTGGCGCCCAGCTTGCTGCGGGCATCTTCGCGGTTGGCGCCGGCCTGCACCATGTCGGCGAAGGCGCGTTTGTACTCGGCGACGGCCGCCAGTTGCTGATCGACTTTCGTTGCGTCCGACGGTTGCTCGATCAGGCTGCGAGCGGTCTGCAGTCCGCTGTCAAGTTTGCCGAGCAGGTCATTGACCGCGCCCGGGCCTTGTTCGCCACGGCGCATTTCGTAGTCCAGGCGCGCCAGACGCAGGTCCTTGGTCAGCTCGTTGAGGCTGGAGATGAAACCGAGTTTGTCACCGCGGCTGATGATGCCGCTCATGCCGGTCCAGCCGGTGAAGGTGATCAACAGCGTCAGCAGCAGCACCAGGCCGAAACCGATGCCCAGCTTGCGTTTGACGCTGACGTTTCCAAGATTCTCGGCTAACCAACGGTACATGCGACGACTCCCCTCGGACCACTAATTGGACTTATGGAGACTGTATCGGCTGGATGATGGCAATCTGTAACGCGATTTGTCCGGCGCCGAATGGCGCCGGCAGGTTCAGAACAGACGGGCGAGCAGGGCGGTGACGGCGGTTTCGACCCGCAGGATGCGATCGCCGAGTTGCACCGGTTGCAGGCCGGATTTGCCCAGCAGGTCGATTTCGTAGGGAATCCAGCCACCTTCCGGGCCGATGGCCAGGGTCACCGGTTCGCTCAAGGCGCGAGGGCAGGGCGGGAAGTTGCCCGGATGGCCGACCAGACCGAGGGTGCCGTCGCTGATGGCCGGCAGGCGGTCTTCAACGAACGGCTTGAAGCGCTTCTCGATGATGATTTCCGGCAGCACGGTATCCCGGGCCTGTTCGAGGCCGAGGATCAGGTTCTCGCGAATCGCTTCCGGCTCCAGAAACGGCGTCTGCCAGAAGCTTTTCTCGACGCGATAGCTGTTGACCAGAATCACCTTCGACACACCCATGGTCGCCACGGTCTGGAACACCCGACGCAGCATCTTCGGGCGAGGCAGGGCGAGTACCAGGGTCAGCGGCAGTTTGGCCGGTGGTGGCTGATCAAGGGTGACCTGCAGCTCGGCTTCGCCCGCTTCCAGGCGCAGCAGCTCGGCGGAGCCCATCAAGCCGTTGATACGCCCGACCCGCAGGCTGTCGCCGACTTCCGAGCGATGGACTTCCTGCATGTGGGTCAGGCGCCGGTCGCGCAGCACGACGCGGTCGGCCGCAATGAAATCGGCCTCTTCTAACAACAGCAGGTTCATGGCTGGGTCGCTGGCGGCTGGTCGTTGTGGTCGTCGACGGTTTCGTCCGGGCGCTCGCGCTTGCTGACCAGGCTGCCGAACAGAATGCCGACTTCAAACAGCATCCACATCGGTACGGCCAGCAGGGTCTGGGAGAAGATGTCCGGCGGGGTCAGGATCATGCCGACCACGAAGCAGCCGATGATCACGTACGGGCGGATCTTCTTCAGGTATTTGACGTCGACCACGCCGATCCACACCAGCAGCACCACGGCCACCGGGATTTCGAACGCCACGCCAAAGGCGAAGAACAGCGTCATGACGAAATCGAGGTAGCTGGTGATGTCGGTCATCATTTCCACGCCGGCGGGGGTGGCCGAGGCGAAGAACTTGAAGATCAGCGGGAACACGAAGAAGTAGGCGAACGCCATGCCGGTGTAGAACAGCAGGATGCTGGAAATCAGCAACGGCACCGCCACACGCTTCTCGTGCTTGTACAGGCCCGGTGCGATGAAGCCCCAGATCTGGTGCAGGATCACCGGAATCGCGAGGAACAGCGAGACCATCATCGTCAGCTTCAGCGGCGTCAGGAACGGCGACGACACGTCGGTGGCGATCATCGTCGCGCCGGCCGGCAGGTACTGGCGCAGCGGCGTCGAGACGAAGGTGTAGATCTGCTGGGTGAAGGCGAACAGCCCGGCGAAGATGATGAAGATTGCCGCGACGCAACGCAGCAGGCGGGTGCGCAACTCGGTGAGGTGCGATACCAGCGGCATGTGCTGGTCGTTTTCGGGGAGATCGCTCATGGGGCTCGCGGCGGCAAAGTAGTGTCTTGGGGCGCTGGTGTGGCTGGCGCGGCGGCTGGAGCAACGGGTTCGATCGGTTTCATGACCGGGGCAGTTTCAGCGGCTGCGGCAGAGACGTGTTCGACGCTCGCCGGCGCATGAATCGTTTGCTCTGCGACAGGCGGCGTTGGCGTCTGGTCTGACGCCGGCTGCACCGGCGTCGGCTCCTGCTGAACCGGTGGCGTGAAGATCTTCCGCGCCTCCTGCTCCAGCGACAGGATGTGTTCGTTGTGCAGTTGCCGACGGATTTCGTCGGCACCGATTTCACGTTCAACTTCCTGTTTGATCGCGTTGAAGCTGCGCTTCAGCCGCCCGACCCACAGGCCGGCGGTGCGCGCGGCACCCGGCAAACGCTCGGGGCCCAGCACCAGCAGGGCAACGAGACCGACGAGCAGCAGTTCAGAGAAGCTGATACCAAACATTAGTCAGTGCTCACACGTCTTTGCGGATCGGCTCTTCGACTTTCTGCGCCTGCACGTCGATGGTGTGCGGCGGGTTGGCCTGAGCGGTGGCTTGCGGCTGGACCGGTGGCACCGGCTGCGCAGGCGTGACGGTCGGATCGGCCGGTTTTTCGTCGTCGTTCATGGCTTTACGGAAGCCCTTGATCGACTCGCCGACGTCGGTGCCGAGGTTTTTCAGTTTCTTGGTGCCGAACACCAGCACCACGACAACCAGAATGACGATCCAGTGTTTCCAGTCAAAAATGCCCATGTTGCTGTTCCTCTCTAAAAGTTGTTCAGGCGGACGGACGCGAGGCTTTCTCGACGTGTCCGGACAGGCCGAAGCGACGATCCAGTTCGTCGAGTACAGCCTGCGGATGCTGCCCCAGCTGGGCGAGCATGACCATGCTGTGGAACCACAGGTCGGCGGTCTCGTAGATCACGTCGCTGCAGTCACCGCTGACGGCGGCGTCCTTGGCGGCAATGATCGTTTCGACCGACTCTTCGCCGACCTTCTCCAGAATCTTGTTCAGGCCCTTGTGATACAGACTAGCTACATATGAGCTGTCGGCAGCAGCGCCCTTGCGCTCTTCAAGTACCTGAGCGAGGCGGGTCAGGGTGTCACTCATGTTTGTGTCCTGCGGAATAGATGGCGTGCGGGTCTTTCAGGACCGGGTCGACCGTTTTCCAGTCGCCGTTTTCGAAGACGCGGTAGAAGCAGCTCTGACGGCCGGTATGGCAAGCGATGTCGCCAATCTGTTCAACCATCAGGATGATCACGTCGGCGTCGCAGTCCAGACGCATTTCATGCAGGGTCTGCACATGGCCGGACTCTTCGCCCTTGCGCCACAGCTTGCCACGGGAACGTGACCAGTAGATGGCACGGTTTTCGGATGCGGTCAGCTCCAGGGCTTCGCGGTTCATCCAGGCCATCATCAGCACGCGTCCGGTCTTGTGATCCTGGGCAATCGCCGGCACCAGGCCATCGGCGTCCCACTTGATCTCGTCCAGCCAGTTTTTCATCTTCGACTCCGACAGCGAACCCACACTTCAATAGTCGGGTTCAGGCGTTGAAACAGTGTGCCAGCCGATCACGCAACTGGCTATCGGCGAACGACCAGATACAAGCCGACTGCCACCATGATCCCGGCGGGCCAATGCCCCAGTTCATTCAGCGGGCCACCGGCGGCGAGGATCGTGCCGCCCGCCAGATGGGCGCTGCCGAGCAGGCGCAGGAACCAGTCGTCCTTGCGCTTTTTCCACGGTGGTGGCGGGTCGTTGGCGTGGGGCTGGGACATGCGCTCGAGCAGGTCGCGGGCCATGTTGGCCAGGTGCGGCAGCTGTTCGAACTGGCTCTGTACGTTGCCGATCAAGGCTTTCGGGCTGACGCGTTCGCGCATCCAGCGTTCGAGGAACGGCTGCGCGGTGTTCCACAGGTCCAGATCCGGGTACAGCTGACGGCCCAGGCCTTCGATGTTCAGCAGGGTCTTTTGCAGCAACACGAGTTGCGGCTGCACTTCCATGTTGAAGCGGCGCGCAGTCTGGAACAGGCGCATCAGCACCTGGCCAAATGAAATATCTTTTAACGGTTTTTCGAAGATCGGCTCGCACACGGTGCGGATCGCCGCTTCGAATTCGTTGAGTTTGGTTTCCGCCGGCACCCAGCCCGAATCGATGTGCAATTGCGCCACGCGGCGGTAGTCGCGCTTGAAGAAGGCGAACAGGTTGCGCGCCAGATAATCCTGGTCTTCCGGGGTCAGGCTGCCGACGATGCCGCAGTCGATCGCAATGTACTGCGGGCTCCACGGATTGACGGTGCTGACGAAGATGTTGCCCGGGTGCATGTCGGCGTGGAAGAAACTGTCACGGAACACCTGGGTGAAGAAGATCTCCACGCCGCGTTCGGCAAGCATTTTCATGTCGGTGCGCTGGTCGGCGAGGGTCGCCAGGTCCGTCACCTGAATCCCGTAGATACGCTCCATCACCAGCACTTTCGGCCGGCACCAGTCCCAATAGACTTGCGGCACGTAGAGCAGCGGGGAGCCTTCGAAGTTGCGCTTCAACTGGCTGGCGTTGGCCGCCTCGCGCAGCAAATCGAGTTCGTCATAGATGGTTTTTTCGTAGTCGCTGACCACGTCCACCGGGTGCAGCAGGCGGGCGTCGGCGGAGACCTTCTCGGCCGCGCGGGCAAGGATGAACAGCCACGCCAGATCCTGGGCGATCACCGGTTTCAGGCCCGGGCGGATCACCTTGACCACCACTTCTTCGCCGGTCTTCAGCTGCGCGGCATGCACTTGCGCCACCGAGGCCGAGGCCAGTGGTTCGACGTCGAAGCGGCTGAATACTTCGCTGATCTTCTTGCCCAGCTGTTCTTCGATCAGTTTGACCGACAGCTGCGAATCGAACGGCGGCACGCGGTCCTGCAACAGCATCAGCTCATCGGCGATGTCTTCCGGCAGCAGGTCGCGGCGGGTCGAGAGGATCTGCCCGAACTTGATGAAGATCGGCCCCAGGTCCTGCAAGGCCAGGCGCAGGCGTGCGCCACGGCTCAGGTCCAGCGGCTTGCGCGGGAACCAGCGCCACGGCAGGACATAGCGCAGCGCCAGCAGGAACCAAGGCAAAGGCAGATCGAACAGCAGATCATCGAGGCGGTAGCGGATCACGACGCGCTGGATGCGCAACAGACGGCGGACGGCGAGCAGCTTCATGCGTTATCGCTTGGGTCGAGGGATCGGGAAAGGCGCTCGAAGCGCGCCTCGAGACGTTCCAGATCGAGTTTGATCCGGTCCAGTTCGCTGAAGCGGGCTTCGGCTTCGCGCTGCCCGACGAGGGTGCGCGATTCTTCGGCCAGGTATTCGGCGAGGTTCTGGTTGAGGCTGGCAAATCCTTGTTGATACCAGCGGGCGCGGCTGCGCAGGTGACCGCCGACCAGTTGCGTGGCGACCGGGCCGAGCCAGCGCGAGAGTTCGTACTCCCAGTCCAGCTCAAGGTCCTGCAGCACGCCCGCCAGTTCCAGCAGCACGCCGCTGTCGCCGTCGAGTTCGACTTCCGGTGCGTGCAGCACCGCGGTCTTGTCCTTGCTCAGGGCCAGTTTCACCAGGCTCGAGGCCGGGGCGCGCAGGGTGCAGTCGACGCCGGTTTCCCAACGGGACGCCAGCATCAAACCTTCGTCGCTCGGCAGGATGAACAGTTGCAACGCCGGGCTGCGGCAATCCACGGCAATCACTTTGCCGGTCAGATGCGCCAGTCGCGGCAGCGCCGTGCTGTCGAGACGCAGCACGCGGTTCAGGCCGAGTTCGACGCTGGCCAGCAGCCCGGTCAGCAGCATCAGGGTTTGATGCCGCGGTGCAGGGCGACGATGCCTGCGGTCATGTTGTGATAGGTCACGCGGTCGAAACCGGCGTCGACCATCATCGACTTCAGGGTTTCCTGATTCGGGTGCATGCGGATCGATTCGGCCAGGTAGCGATAGCTCTCCGAGTCGTTGGTGATCAGCTTGCCCATCAACGGCATGAAGGCGAACGAGTAGGCGTCGTAGGCCTTGGACATCAGCGCGTTGGTCGGCTTGGAGAATTCCAGCACCAGCAGACGGCCGCCGGGCTTGAGTACGCGCAGCATCGAGCGCAGGGCGTCTTCTTTATGCGTCACGTTGCGCAGGCCGAAGGCGATGGTCACACAGTCGAAATGGTTATCCGGGAACGGCAGTTTTTCTGCGTCGGCCTGGACGAACTCGACGTTGCCCGACACGCCGACATCCAGCAGGCGGTCACGGCCGACCTTGAGCATGGATTCGTTGATGTCCGCGAGAACGACCTGACCGGTCGGGCCGACCAGGTGCGAGAACTTTTTGGTCAGGTCGCCGGTGCCGCCGGCGATGTCCAGCACGCGGTTGCCGGCGCGCACGCCCGACAGCTCGATCGCGAAGCGCTTCCACAGACGGTGCATGCCGCCCGACAGAAGGTCGTTCATCAGGTCGTACTTGGCGGCCACGGAGTGGAACACCTCAGCGACTTTTTCCGCTTTCTGGCTTTCCGGAACGTTTTTGAAGCCGAAGTGAGTGGTGGGTTCGGCATCGCTGCCTTTGCGCTGATCAGTCATATCGCTGTCACCAAAAGAGAATGCGCGACATTCTAATCCCCAAGCCATGCTTTGTCTTGGAATGGCTAAAGGTAAGATGGTCAACCTTCGGGACGATTTGCCGCAGTGGCGGTCAAGATTCGTTGCAGGCATTCATAGCCCCATTCAAAAAGCAGGAGTCATTCAATGGCCCATATCAGTGTTGAGCGTGCCCACAGCCTGGGCAAGGAAGTTGCCCGCGAGAAAGCCGACAAACTGGCGCAGAAACTCTCCGATCAATATGGCCTCGAGCCGCAGTGGGCGGGTGACACCCTGAACCTCAAGCGTTCGGGCGTGAAGGGTGCGGTGCATGTGGCCGAGGATTCGATCCGGGTCGATGTCGAGCTGGGCCTGATGATGTCGGCCATGAGCGGCATGATCAAAGCCGAGATCGAAAAGGCGCTGGATAAAGCGCTGGTCTGATCAGGACAAACGGGGAGCTTCGGGCTCCCCTTTCTTTTCTCGTGCACCTGCCTTTTATGTCAGTTGTTAGGGTGCCGTTTCTAATTTTTCTCCCTACTTTGTGCCTGAGCCCGACACTCGTCAGGGCAGTTCCTCAAACCTTCTGCGCGTGAGGTGCACCATGGCCAAAGCTATTTTGAAGAAAAAAATCGACGCCTCGACTTCAGCCCTGAGCGACGTCAAATCCTATGCCCGCAAGATCTGGCTGGCAGGCCTGGGTGCCTACACCAAGGTCGGTCAGGAGGGCAGCGAGTACTTTCAGGAGTTGATCAAGGCTGGTCAAACTGTTGAAAAGAAAGGCAAAAAAGCCGTCACCGAAAAACTCGAAGCGGCCAACGCCGAGATCGACGAAGCCAAGAGTGAAGTCAGCTCTTTCAAAGGTCGCGTCGAAGTTCAGCTCGACAAGGTCGAGAAGGCGTTCGACACGCGTGTCGCCAGTGCCTTGAATCGTATCGGCATTCCGTCTAAACATGACGTTGAGGCACTCTCTGCTAAGCTCGATGAGCTGACGGCATTGCTCGAACGCGTCGCGCGTAAATCTTAAGGAGAACGGGATGGCTGGTAAAAAGAACACCGATAAAGAAGGCAGCTCGTGGATCGGAAAAGTCGAAGACTATTCCCGCAAGATCTGGCTGGCTGGTTTAGGCGTGTACTCGAAGATCGACACTGACGGCAGCAAGCTCTTCGATACATTGGTCAAAGACGGCGAGAAAGCCGAGAAGCTCACCAAGGCTGCGGTCGGCAAGAAAGTCGATGCTGCCAAGGACACCGCGAGCTCGGCCAAATCGCGCATCAGCGGCGTGAAAGATCGCGCGCTGGGCACCTGGGATCAGCTGGAAGGGGCTTTCGACAAGCGCCTGAACAGTGCGATTTCGCGCCTGGGCGTACCGAGCCGCAATGAGGTGAAGGATCTGCACAAGAAGGTCGATACCCTGACCAAGCAGATCGAGAAACTCACCGGCCTGAAAACCCAACCTGTCGCGGCCAAAACCGCAGCAGCCAAGCCTGCGGCCAAAACCGCTGCCAAGCCACTGGCTAAAGCCGCCGCCAAACCGGCAGCAAAACCAGCAGCCAAAACCGCTGCGGCCAAGCCTGCAGTAAAAGCCGCAGCCAAACCGGTCGCCGCCAAGGCCGCCGCCAAACCTGCTGCAAAACCAGCGGCCAAGCCAGCAGCGAAAACCGCTGCCGCCAAACCCGCTGCCAAGCCTGCCGCCAAACCGGCTGCAGCGAAAAAACCTGCAGTGAAAAAACCGGCCGCGCCGAAAGCCGCTGCGCCGAAAGCTGCCGCACCAAAACCGGTGACCACACCGCAAGCACTGGCCAGCACGTCGAACTCCGCCTCGGCTCCAACCCCGGCACCTGTTTCGACTGTTGCATCGACTCCGTCGACGCCGACCAGTCAGTCCTGATTTTCAGGGCTCAAGAAAACGCCCGGCCTGTGAAGGTCGGGCGTTTTTGTTTGGGCGGTCACTCGTGATCTTCGAGGTATTGCAAAGCCATTCTCTCCGTCGCCACCTTCACCGGCGGCAACAAATGCGGCGCAACCAGCATCATGATCTGGTAAACCACCAGCCTCACTTCCCCCTCGCGATCAAGAATCCGCTGATAGTCCAGCGAGAACAGCAGCGTCATGGTGATCTGCTCCACCAGTTGCCCCAGCGCCTGGGTATCGCTGACCAGTTGCCCCGAGGCCTTCAACCGCGCCAGCAGTGACGCCAGCGTGCGTTTCAGGACGTTGAGAAAATTGCGGATGCCCTTGGCCAGTTTCGGCAGACGTCCGGCCAGGTTCGACAGGTCCTGGAACAGGAACCGGTACTGCGCCAGCCGCTCGACGATCAAATGCAGGAACAGCCAGTAATCCTCCGGTGCCAGTTCGACATCGGCGGGCGGGTCGAGCAAGGGCGCCAACTCGCTCTGAAAGCGCTCGAACAGCCCGAGGATCAGCGGCTCCTTGCCGTGGAAATGGTAGTAGAGGTTGCCGGGGCTGATCCCCATTTCATTGGCAACCTCCATGGTGGAGACGTTCGGCTCGCCCTTCTCGTTGAACAACTGCAGGGCACATTCGAGGATCCGTTCGCTTGTTTTCATCCAGTCTTCTTAAAAGGCGGTTGGGGCCGGTCAGCGCACACGCACGTAAGTGCCGGGCGCCGCCTCCATCGGTGGATAGTTCGCGTTGCCAAGGGCCATCTGGGTTTCGCGCAGGGTGCCGGAGCGCTGCTGGACCCATTCCAGCCACTGCGGCCACCAACTGCCGTCGACTTTTTTCGCGTCGTAGTACCAGGCGCGAGGGTCGCTGCTCATCTTGCCGTTTTCGACGTAGTTGGCCTTGGGGTTGCTCGGCGGGTTGAGAATGCTCTGGACGTGGCCGCTGTTGGACAGCACGAAGCGCCGCTCGCCGCCCAGCAGCAGGGTCGAGCGATAGACCGCGTCCCAGGGCGTGATGTGGTCGTTCATGCCGGCCACGCTGAAACTGTCGACCGTGACTTTCTGCAGGTCGATCGGCGTGCCGCAGACTTCCAGGCCGCCCGAATGAATCAGCGGGTTGTGCTTGAAGAAGTCCAGCAGATCGCCATGAAACGCGGCGGGCAGGCGGGTGCTGTCGTTGTTCCAGTAGAGGATGTCGAACGCCGGCGGCTCCTTGCCCAGCAGGTAGTTGTTGACGAAGTAGCTCCAGATCAGATCGTTGGGCCGCATCCAGGCGAACACCCTGGCCATGTCGCGACCGTCCAGCACGCCTTTCTGATAGGAACGGCGCTTGGCCGCTTCGAGGGTCTGTTCGTCGGCGAACAGCGTCGCCGGGGAGTCGATCTGACTGTCGAGCAGGCTCACCAGATAGGTCGCGCTGGAGACCCGCCGCAACTGCCGCTTGGCCTGCAAGTGCCCCTGCAGCGCAGCGATGGTCAGCCCGCCAGCGCAGGCACCCATGAGGTTGACCTCGCGGGCGCCGGTGATCGCCCGGCAGATGTTCATCGCTTCTTCCACGGCCTCGACGTAGGTCGACAGGCCCCACTCGCGATGACGCACGTCCGGGTTGCGCCAGCTGATCATGAAGGTCTGCAGGCTGTTCTTCAGGGCGTACTGGACGAAGCTGTTGCTCGGGCTCAGGTCGAAAATGTAGTACTTGTTGATTTGCGGCGGCACCACCAGCAGCGGTTTCGAATACTGCTTTTCGCTCATCGGCTTGTACTGGATCAGCTCGAGCAGTTCGTTGCGAAACACCACCGAACCGGTGGTGGTGGCGACAGTCTTGCCGACTTCGAAAGCCTGTTTGGTCACCTGGCGCGGCAGGCCGTCGTTGTGCAGCAGGTCATCGAAAAGATGACTCAAACCGCGTACCAGACTGTGGCCGCCGGAGTTGAACAGCTCCTTGATCGCCAGCGGATTGAGCAGCGTGTTGGAGGGCGCCACGGCGTCGTTGATCAGGGAAAAAGCGAAGTGCGCGCGGGCGCGGTCGTCGTCGCTCATGCTGCTTTCGTCGATCCAGCTCTTCACCTGTTTCTGCCAGCTCAGATAGGCCTGCAGGCCCCGGCGGTAAAACGGGTTGAGACTCCAGGCCGGATCGGCGAACCGGCTGTCATTGGGGTTGGTCGGGTGCAGGGTTTCACCGAGCAGCACGCGTCCGAGCGCGCCACCGAGTTTCAACGCGTGCTTCGCGCTGTGAATGGGGTTGCGCAGACCATGGGCGGCTACACTGCGCAACGTCGAAATCAGGTCGCGGCCTCGCAGGCCGGTCATTGCACTTTGTGCATTGATGAAAACGGCGGGACTGGGCACTACGCCCGTCGCTGGTTTGTCGCGCATGACTCAACACTCCTTCGTCTTCAGGTCAAAAACAAACACACCGAACCAGAACACCATAGACGCTGTTGCGGCTTGTTGCCTGCGCGGCGTCCTGCCACGCACGTTGAAAAAGCTCTGCAAGGAGCTGTCCAGAAAACCGGACCGGGCCGGTTATCCGCCCAGCGGTGTCGGGTGGGGGTGCATCACTGCGCGAAGACGTTCCTCCTGGAGAAACTTCATGATGATCGGCGCCACGGCTTCGGCCCGGGTGATGAGGAACAGATGCCCGTCATCGATGATGTGCAATTGCGCGTTGGGGATCCGCCAGGCGAGCAGGCGCATGTTGATCAGCGGGATCAGCGGATCATCGTCGCCGGCCAGCACCAGGGTCGGCTGATGGATCTTGTGCAGCCAGTGAATGCTGGTCCAGCCAAGGCCCGCGAACAGTTGCCAGTAGTAGCCGAGCTTGCCCGCCGAACGCACCTTGGCCGCATGGCTGGCGGCGAGCGTCGGGTCGCGACGGAACGAGCCGCCGTAGATCATCGGGGCAATGCGGATCACATGGGACGGCTGGATGTAGCGGCGCGGACTGGCCATCATCCACAGCACCTTAGGCTTGCCCGGCACCATCACCGCGCCCGCCGCCGTGGCGGCCAGTACCAGCTTCTTGCAGCGCTCGGGATAGTCATGGGCGAATTGCTGCGCCAGCGCGCCACCCCAGGACACGCCGATCACATTGACCTGGCCGTAGTCGAGGTAATCGAGCATCCGTGCCGTGAGTTTGGCCAGGCCCGGAAAGCGATACGGCCGGCTCGGCGTCGAAGAACCACCGACACCGGGCACGTCGAAGGCGATCACTTCCAGGTCCGGATCCAGCGCCGCGACAAAAGGAAACACCAGCTCCAGGTTGGCGCCGATGCCGTTGAAAATCAGCAAGGGCGTCAAGTGAGGCTTGCCGGGGCGTACGGCGGTCCGGAGGGTCTGGCCATCCAGCTCGACGGTACGGAAGATGAACGGTTGCGGCATGCTTCAGGGCCCTGTGGGTCGCAATCTCAGTGTTCACCTCACTCCCCGCAGGGAGTGAGGTGTATCGGTTACCGCTCGTGTACGTAGGTGCCCGGCGAGGCTTCACCTGCCGGATATGCCTTGTTACCCAGCTTCGTCGGTGCCTTTTTCAGTTCGCCCGAACGCGCCGCCTGCCAGGCCTGCCAGTGCAGCCACCAGGAATCGGCGTGCTTGGTCGAGTTTTCCTGCCAGTCATCGGCATTGGCGGTCATTTCGTCGCTGGTCATGTAGCGCGATTTCGGGTTGCCCGGCGGGTTCAGAATGCTCTGGATATGCCCGCTGCTGGACAGCACGAATTCCACCTTGCCGCCAAACAGCTGCGCCGACTTGTAGCAGGACTTCCACGGAGTGATGTGGTCGTTGGTGCCGGCCAGCGAGAAGATGTCGGCCGTGACCTTCTTGAGGTCGATCGGCGTGCCGCACACTTCCAGTGCATCGGGACGGGTCAGTGGGTTGTTTTTGAACATCTCGATCAGGTCGCCGTGGAACGCCGCCGGCAACCGGGTGGTGTCGTTGTTCCAGAACAGGATGTCGAACACCGGCGGCTCGTTGCCGAGCAGGTAGTTGTTGACCCAGTAGTTCCAGATCAGATCGTTGGGGCGCATCCAGGCGAAGACCTTGGCCATGTCTTTGCCTTCCAGCACGCCGGCCTGATACGAATGACGCTTGGCCATCTCCAGCGTCTGCTCGTCGACGAACAGGGCGACGTCACTGTCCAGGGTGGTGTCCAGCACGCTGACCAGCAGGGTCAGGGCATTGACCTTGTTTTCGCCGGTGGCGGCGTAGTGGCCGAGCAGGGCGGTGCAGGTGATGCCGCCGGAGCAGGCGCCCAGCATGTTGACGTCCTTGCTGCCGGTGATCGCGGTGACCACGTCGACCGCTTCCTTCAGGGCTTCGATGTAGGTCGAGAGGCCCCACTCGCGCTGTTCCTTGGTCGGGTTGCGCCAGCTGACGATGAAGGTCTGCACATTGTTGCGCAGGCAGAAGCGCGCCAGGCTCTTGTCCGGGCTCAGGTCGAATACGTAGAACTTGTTGATCTGCGGTGGCACCACCAGCAGCGGGCGCTCGTGGACTTGCTCGGTGATCGGCTTGTACTGGATCAGCTCCAGCACGTCGTTGCGAAACACCACCGCGCCTTCGCTCACGCCCAGGGTCTTGCCGACTTCGAAGGCGCCCATGTTGACCTGGCTCGGCATGCCGCCGTTGTGCACCAGATCCTTGGCCAGATGCGAGAGGCCGTCGAGCAGGCTCTTGCCGCCGGTTTCGAAGAAGCGTTTGACCGCTGCCGGGTTGGCTGCGGTGTTGGTCGGCGCCATGGCTTCGGTCATCAGGTTGATCACGAAGTGGCCGCGCGCGATGTCCTTGGGCGAGAGGCTGCTGTCGTCGATCCAGGCATGGAGTTCCTTGCGCCACGCCAGATAGGTTTGCAGGTAACGTTTGTACAGCGGGTTCTGACTCCACGCCGGGTCGACGAAGCGACGGTCATCGCCTGCCGGTTGCAGTTCTGATTTGCCGAACAGCACGTTCTTCAGTTCGATGCCGAAATGAGTGACGTGTTTGACGCTATGGATCGGTTGTTTGATGGCCTGGGTCAGCACCATTCGAGCAGAGGCCAGCAGATCCTTTCCGCGAAGCCCAACGACAGGATTCAGCCCCAGGGTGTTTTCCGAGGCTTGGTACTTCAAATCATCGTTATTCTTGTTACTCATCTACGACGCTCCATTGTCCTGAGACGAGTACCCGGTTTCTGCTGTGCAGTTCCACAGCCAATGCCAGGTACTACTGCTCGGGTGACCGTTGATTCTGCATAGCTGCTTTACAGTCGTAGAGCACTGCAGGGAACTTGCCAGCTCCATTGGTTACCCGAGTTTAATTTTTTTCGCAAGCAGCCGATCCCGGGCCGCTTTAGCGGAGCATTCAAACAGATGAATTTAGAAAATGCCCTCTAAACAGTCCGAGGCGCGGACTAGAGCATCAGCTTGACGACGGACTCGTCCGGGTCGCGGGTTTTGCCGGCGGCCTTGAGCTCGGCCAGATAATCCGCCCAGAGTGCGTCATAACGTCGCCCCAGTTCGTAGAGGTAATCCCAGGTGAACAGGCCGCTGTCATGACCGTCGTCGAAGGTCAGTTTCAGTGCGTACTGACCGGCCGGTTCTACCTTGGTCAGGCCGACGTGGAGCTTGCCGAATTGCAGGATCGGTTTGCCGTGGCCCTGGACCTCGGCGGAAGGGGAATGCACGCGCAGGAATTCGGCGGGCAGGGTGTATTCCTCGCCGGACGCGTATTTGAGCGACAGGGTTTTCGAGGCTTTGTGCAGTTTGATGTCGGTGGGGAGTTGGGTCATCGCCGGTGTTCCGTCAGGTGGAAAAAATTGTGGGAGCCGATGGCTCCCACAGTTTCACGACCACTGTAAGTATGGCTTACAGGATATAACGGGACAGATCTTCGTTCTGCGCCAATTCACCCAGGTGGCTGTTGACGTACTCGGCGTCGATCAGAATCGCCTTGTCGTCGTGGGCGCTGGCCAGATCGCCGGCGCTGAACGACACCTCTTCCAGCAGACGCTCGAGCAGCGTGTGCAGGCGACGGGCACCGATGTTCTCGGTCTTTTCGTTGACCTGCCAGGCGATCTCCGCCAGACGCTTGATGCCTTCAGGCTGGAACTGGATGTTCAGGCCTTCGGTCTTCAGCAGCGCGCAGTATTGCTCGGTGAGCGAGGCGTGCGGTTCGCTGAGGATGCGCTCGAAGTCTTCCGGGCTCAGGGCCTTGAGTTCGACGCGGATCGGCAGACGGCCTTGCAGCTCCGGCACCAGATCGCTCGGCTTGCTCAGGTGGAACGCACCGGAGGCGATGAACAGGATGTGGTCGGTCTTGACCATGCCCAGCTTGGTGTTGACGGTGCAGCCTTCGATCAGCGGCAGCAGGTCACGCTGTACGCCTTCGCGGGACACATCGGCGCCGCCGACGTTGCCGCGCTTGGCGACCTTGTCGATTTCGTCGATGAACACGATGCCGTGCTGTTCGACCGCTTCCAGGGCCTTGGCCTTCAACTCTTCTTCGTTGACCAGGCGACCGGCTTCTTCATCGCGCACCAGCTTCAGCGCTTCCTTGACCTTGAGCTTGCGGGCCTTCTTCTTGCCCTTGCCCATGTTGGCGAACAGGGACTGCAGCTGGTTGGTCATTTCTTCCATGCCCGGCGGCGTGGCGATCTCGATGCCGGCCATTTCGGCGACTTCGATCTCGATTTCCTTGTCGTCCAGCTGACCTTCGCGCAGGCGCTTGCGGAACAGCTGGCGAGTGTTGGAATCCTGGGTCGGCGCGTCTTCGTTGCCGAAGCCCATGCGTGCCGGCGGCAGCAGGGCGTCGAGGATGCGGTCCTCGGCAGCGTCTTCGGCGCGGTGGCGCACGCGGGTCATTTCCTGCTCGCGCAGCATCTTGATCGCGGCATCGGCCAGATCACGGATGATCGATTCGACGTCACGGCCGACGTAGCCGACTTCAGTGAACTTGGTCGCTTCGACCTTGATGAACGGCGCGTTGGCCAGCTTGGCCAGGCGACGGGCGATCTCGGTTTTACCGACACCGGTCGGGCCGATCATCAGGATGTTCTTCGGGGTCACTTCAACACGCAGCTCTTCAGGCAGCTGCATGCGGCGCCAGCGGTTGCGCAGGGCAATCGCGACGGCGCGCTTGGCATCGTCCTGGCCGATGATATGGCGGTTGAGTTCGTGGACGATTTCGCGGGGAGTCATGGACATAATAATTGACGGTCCTCAAGCAGAAACAAGCCGTGGCGCAGGGCCGACTCAGGCTTCTTCAGCGAGATCCTGCTCCTCAATGGTCTGGGTGTGGTTGGTGAATACACAGATGTCGGCGGCGATCCCGAGAGCGGTCTCGACGATTTCGCGGGCCGACAGGTCGGTCTTCTTCAGCAGCGCGCTGGCAGCGGCCTGGGCGTAACCGCCACCGGAACCCATGGCGATCAGGCCGTTTTCCGGTTCGACTACGTCACCGTTGCCGGTGATGATCAGGGAGGCGTCCTTGTTGGCGACCGCGAGCATCGCTTCGAGGCGGCTCAGGGAGCGGTCGGTGCGCCATTCTTTGGCGAGTTCGACGGCGGCGCGGATCAGGTGGCCCTGATGTTTCTCGAGCTGGCCTTCGAAACGTTCGAACAGGGTAAAGGCGTCGGCGGTGGCACCGGCGAAACCGGCGATGACCTGGCCGTGGTACAGGCGGCGAACTTTCTTCGCGTTGCCTTTCATCACGGTGTTGCCGAGAGAAACCTGGCCGTCGCCGCCCATGACGACTTTGCCGTGGCGGCGGACTGAAACGATGGTGGTCAAGGGAAGAGTCTCCACACTGCGGGGCGAAAATGCCTTATGCCCATTCATATGGGGGTGGTGGAGAGGATTTCAACTGCGGGGAGGGAGAGGGGACGAGCGGTGTTGTCGCGCTGATCCTCCCCACGCAGAGCGGGGGAAGGATCATTCAGGGGGAATCAGCGGCTCTGGCGTTGTTGTAACAACAGGTTGCTGAAACCGGCGCCCGCCAGTTGTTTCTGGGCGGTGGTCAGTTGTTCGCGGTTGCTGAACGGACCGACCAGTACGCGGTACCAGGTTTCATCCTTCACGGTTCCGGACTCAACCGCTACCGCCTGGCCGAGCAGAATGATCTGCGCGCGGACCTTGTCGGCATCTGTCTGCTTGCGGAACGAGCCGGCCTGCAGGAAGAACTTGGTCACCGGTGCAGCCTTGGTCACCGGTGGCGCTGGCGGCGGGGTGATCCCGGCCAGCGCAGCCTGGGCGCGCGCCGTGTCGATCTTCGCCGCTTCAGCCGGAGTCACCGGCGTGGTCGGGATCGCCGGCACCTGTGGCGTCGGCAGGGTTTTCTCCGGCACGGCGTCAGGCGGCACGATCACTTCCGATTCCGGCAGCAGGGTGTAGAAGTCGTACTTCGGCTTCACCGGTTGCGTCGGGCTCGGCGGGGTCTTGTTGGCCTCGGCGATCTTGGTGGCTTTCTGTTGTTGCTGTTGCTCGACCTTCTCGCGCTTGACCGTGTCGCTGCCCTTGCCCGGCTCCAGTTTCATCAGGAACACGATGAACGCACCGACCGTCAGGCCGATGGCCATCCACAGCCAGCCCGGGATCGGTTGCTTCGCAGGAGCTTGGTAACGGCTGGCGCCACGCTTGGGTGCAGGTTTTTTCTTGGCAGCCAACTTACATACGCTCCAGGGTTTCCAGGCCGAGCAGTTCCAGGCCTTGCTTGAGGGTACGGCCGGTCAGCGCAGCGAGGCGCAGACGGCTTTGCATTTGTGCCGGGGTCTCGGCGGCGAGGATCGGGCAGTTCTCGTAGAAGCTGGAGAACAGGCCGGCCACGTCGTACAGGTAGGTGCACAGAGTGTGTGGCGTGCCCTTTTCCGCGACGTTGTTCAGCACTTCACCGAACTGCGCCAGTTTGGCCGCAAGCTCCTGTTCGTGCGCCGCTTCGAGGACGATCTGGCCGTCGACTTCGCTGAAATCCTTGCCCAGTTTGCGGAATACGCCGGCCACGCGAGTGTAGGCGTACAGCAGGTATGGCGCGGTGTTGCCTTCGAAGTTGAGCATCAGGTCGAAGTTGAAGCTGTAGTCGCTGGTGCGGTGCTTCGACAGGTCGGCGTATTTCACCGCGCCGATGCCCACGACTTTGGCGATGTTGCGCAGCTCGTCTTCGGCCAGCTCCGGATTCTTGTCTTTCACCAGGGTGTAGGCACGTTCCTGAGCTTCGGTCAGCAGATCGATCAGCTTCACGGTGCCGCCGTCACGGGTCTTGAACGGACGGCCGTCGGCACCGTTCATGGTGCCGAAGCCCATGTGCTCCATTTCCATCGGATGGGTCACGAAACCGGCCTTGCGCGCCACGGCGAACACTTGCTGGAAGTGCAGGGCCTGACGCTGGTCGACGAAGTACAGCGCACGGTCGGCCTTCAGTTTGCCGCTGCGGTAGCGCACGGCGGCCAGGTCGGTGGTGGCGTACAGGTAACCGCCGTCAGCCTTGACGATGATCACCGGCAGTGGCTCGCCTTCGGCGTTCTTGAATTCGTCGAGGAACACGCACTGGGCGCCGTTGCTTTCAACCAGCATGCCGGCGGCTTTCAGGTCGTTGACCACGTTGATCAGGTCATCGTTGTAGGCGCTTTCGCCCATCACGTCGGCCATGGTCAGTTTGACGTTGAGCAGTTCGTAGATCTTCTGGCAGTGCGACAGCGAGATGTCCTTGAACTTGGTCCACAGCGCCAGGCATTCGGCATCGCCGGCCTGCAGCTTGACCACCAGGCCACGGGCGCGATCGGCGAACTCCGGGGACTCGTCGAAGCGCTGCTTGGCGGCGCGGTAGAAGTTTTCCAGGTCCGACAGTTCGTCGCTGGTGATCGGGTTTTCCTGCAGATACGCCATCAGCATGCCGAACTGGGTGCCCCAGTCGCCGACGTGGTTCTGACGGATCACGGTATCGCCGAGGAATTCGAGCACACGGGCCACGCCGTCGCCGATGATGGTCGAACGCAGGTGGCCGACGTGCATCTCTTTGGCCAGGTTCGGCGCCGACAGGTCGACCACGGTGCGTTGCGCCGGGCCGGCCTTGCGCACGCCAACGTGAGCGTCGGCCAGTGCGGCGTCGAGGCGCGAGGCCAGCGCTTGAGTGTTCTGGAAGAAATTGATAAAGCCGGGGCCGGCGATTTCGGCCTTGGTGACGTTCTCGTCGGCCGGCAGGGCGGCGATGATCTTTTCCGCCAGGTCACGCGGCTTCATGCCCGCAGGCTTGGCCAGCATCATCGCGATGTTGCTGGCGAAGTCGCCGTGGGTCTTGTCCCGGGCGTTTTCCACCTGGATCGCCGGCGTCAGGCCTTCAGGCAACACACCTTCGTTGACGAGTTGGGTGAGGGCTTGTTGGATCAGCTGGCGAATGGTGTCTTTCATGGTCTTCTCTTTCGACCGCAAGCGCGGCGGCGCATCGATGCGCGGGTGGAAAAACTCGGCATTATCCGTTGCGAAGACGGGCTTGCCAACCTTAGCAGGCAGGATGTGGATGTGTGGTGACAATTCGAGCGGTTTTGCCCGGTCAGTACAGATCCACCGGATCGACATCCAGCGACCAGCGCACCGCTCGGCCGCTCGGCATCTGCTCCAGCACCAGCAGCCAGCTCGCCAGCAAGCGGTGCAGCGGCGCCCGGGCCGTGGCCTGCAAGAGCAGTTGCGCGCGGAAGCGCCCGGC
This sequence comes from Pseudomonas sp. GW821-FHT09C09, assembly GCF_059418105.1. Taxonomy (NCBI): domain Bacteria; kingdom Pseudomonadati; phylum Pseudomonadota; class Gammaproteobacteria; order Pseudomonadales; family Pseudomonadaceae; genus Pseudomonas; species Pseudomonas sp. GW821-FHT09C09. The sequence goes on along the minus strand of NZ_JBWKPF010000004.1, from coordinate 353,033 downwards.
CCGGCGTTCCATCGGTGCCGGCACCGGTCCCAGCAGTTCAATGCCGGTCAGATTCTGTTCGGCCAGCAAACGCTCGGCCTCGCTGCAGGCCTCATCGAGAAAACCTTCGGCCTGCCCCGGCTTGTGCGCTTCGGCCCGCAGCAGGGCGAGGTGGGCGAACGGCGGCAGGCCGGCGGCGCGGCGTTCGCTCAGGGCTTGTTCAGCGAAGGCGAAATAACCCTGCTCGGTCAGTTGAACCAATAAAGGATGGTCGGCCAGATGGGTCTGGATGATCACCTTGCCCGGCTCCTCCGCACGCCCGGCGCGCCCGGCGACCTGCACGATCAACTGCGCCATGCGTTCGCTGGCGCGGAAGTCGCCGGAAAACAGCCCGCCGTCGGCATCGAGGATCGACACAAGGGTGACCCGGGGGAAGTGGTGACCCTTGGCCAACATCTGGGTGCCGACCAGGATGCACGGCTGGCCTTTCTGGATCGTGGCGAACAACTGGTTCATCGCATCCTTGCGCGAGGTGCTGTCGCGGTCGACGCGCAGTACCGGATAGTCCGGGAACAGAATCGCCAGCCGTTCCTCGGCGCGCTCGGTGCCGGCGCCCACCGGCCGCAGATCGACCTTGTTGCACTTCGGGCACTGGCGCGGCACGCGCTCGACGTAACCGCAGTGGTGGCAGCGCAGCTCGCCGTAGCGCTGGTGCACGGTCATCCGCGCATCGCAGCGCTGGCATTCGGACATCCAGCCGCAATCGTGGCACAGCAGGGTTGGAGCAAACCCTCGGCGGTTGAGGAACACCAGCACCTGCTGGCCGGCGGCGAGGGTCTGGCCGATGGCTTGCTGCATCGGCCCGGAAATACCGCTGTCCAGCGGACGGCTTTTCACATCCAGGCGCAGGAAGCGTGGCTGCTTGGCGCCGCCGGCCCGTTCGTTCAGGCGCAGGAGTCCGTACCGACCGGTGTAGGCGTTGTGCAGGCTTTCCAGGGATGGCGTCGCGGAACCGAGCACGATCGGGATGTTTTCCTGCCGCGCGCGCACCAGTGCCAGATCCCGCGCGTGGTAGCGCAGGCCCTCCTGCTGTTTATAGGAGCCGTCGTGTTCTTCGTCGATGATGATCAGCCCCGGATTTTTCATCGGGGTGAACAGCGCCGAGCGGGTGCCGATAATAATGTCGGCCTCGCCATCCCGGGCAGCGAGCCAGGCATCGAGGCGATCGCGGTCATTGACCGCCGAGTGCAGCAGGGCGATGCGCGCATTGAAACGTTGTTCGAAGCGGGCCAGGGTCTGCGGGCCGAGGTTGATCTCCGGGATCAGCACCAGTGCCTGCTTGCCGGCCTCGAGGGTTTCGCGGATCAGCTGTAAATAGACTTCGGTCTTGCCGCTGCCGGTGACCCCGGCCAGCAGGAACGCGTGATAACTGTCGAACCCGGCGCGAATCGCCTCGTACGCGGCGCGTTGCTCGCTGTTGAGCGGCAGCTCGGGCTGGGCCAGCCAGTGTTCGTGGCGCGCGCCGGGGGCATGGCGGCGCACTTCCACCTGCACCAGATCCTTGGCCAGCAGCAGGTCGAGGCTGTCCTTGCTCAGCATCAGTTTGCTCAGCAACTGATGGGCGACGCCATGAGGATGCTGGGCCAGTGTCGCCAGAGCTTCTCGCTGGCGCGGGGCGCGGGCGATACGCGGGTCGTCGAGGCTGGCGCCGGGGGCGGCGGACCAGAAGCGTTCCTGGCGGGCTTCGGCCAGTTCGCCTTGGCGCAGCAGCACCGGCAGTGCCCAGCTCAAGGTGTCGCCAAGGCTGTGCTGGTAATACTGGGCGGTCCACAGGCACAGCTTGAACAGTGCCGGCGGCAGCGGTGGGGTGGCGTCCAGCAGCGCGAGCGCCGGTTTGAGCTTCTCCACCGGCACTTCACTGGTGTCAGTGACCTCCACCAGAATCCCGATCATCTCCCGCCGACCGAACGGCACCCGCAGGCGCATGCCCGGCTGCAACTGCGAACGCAGCACGCCGGCCGGGGCCCGATAGTCGAACAGGCGGCGCAGGGGCGAGGGCAGGGCGAGGCGCAGAATGGCGTCGGGCACGCGGAGGATTCTCATAGGCGGGGCGGTGAAGAAGGGCGGGAGCCTAGCAGACGGTCGGTCTCGGTGACAGCTTGCGTGATTGAAAAGGTCTGGTAGAATCCGCGGCCTAATTACGTGCGGTATTCAACAATCGTGTTGGATGGCGGCACGCCAGCTGAGGAAAACACCATGAAAGCCGATATCCACCCGAATTACCCAGAAGTTGCAGTAACTTGCAGCTGCGGCAACAAGTTCGAAACCCGTTCGACCTTCGGCAAAGCCCTGGCGATCGACGTTTGCAACGAGTGCCACCCGTTCTACACCGGTAAGCAGAAGACTCTGGACACCGGTGGTCGCGTTCAGAAGTTCGCCGACCGTTTCGGTGCTTTTGGCGCGAAAAAGGCCTAAGGCCCCTCATTCTGGAAAACCTCAGCGGCTTTTCCGGTCTGATGAAAAAGGCGTCCCTTGTGGGCGCCTTTTTTGTGTCCGCGATTTGGCTGTCCGGTGCCCAGGCGTTCTGTGCGGCTCCCGCCGGCCTGACTGGCGTCTCCGTGCAGCGAGTGGTCGACGGAGACACCTTGCGTCTGAGCGACGGGCGCAGCGTACGCCTGATCGGCCTCAACACGCCCGAGCTGGGCAAGCAGGGGCGCAGCGACGAGCCGTTTGCCGTGGCGGCGCGCAAACGCCTGGAAACCTTGGTGGCCGACAGTGGCGGTCGGGTCGGTTTGCGCCTTGGTGCGCAAGCAAAAGACCATTACGGGCGTACGCTCGCCCATGTTTTCAGCGCCAAGGGTGAGAACCTCGAAGCGCAAATGCTCGCCGATGGCCTTGGATTCCAGGTCGCGGTGGCACCGAATGTCAATCTTGTCGATTGTCAGCAAGCCGCCGAACGCAGCGCGCGGCAGGCCGGGCTTGGCTTGTGGAAGCGCTCGCCTGTACTGAAAGCGGAGCAGATCGAACGCTCGGGTTTCGCCATCGTCAGCGGGCGTGTGAGCAAGGTTCAGCGCAATCGTGGCGGAATCTGGATCGAGTTGCAGGACAAGCTTGTACTGCGTGTTGCACCCAATCTGCTGGAGCGTTTTGATGGCAACGCCCTGCAAGCGCTGAAGGGCAGGCAGATCGAGGCTCGGGGCTGGGTGGTCGACCGCTCACGACGGGGCGGATTGAAACCCGGTCAGGCTCGCTGGCTGTTGCCGCTGACCGACCCTTCGATGTTGCAATCGTCCCGCTGAAGAAAAAGTTGTAGACATTTTTTCTGTCGATTGTGAACAGTCTAACCCTTGTGCGCCGTGGCTCTTGGCCCAAAGTCGTAGGGCAGGGCGCTTGACAGGGGTGACCGGGCAGTCTTGTGGGGACTTTGCGAGGCGCGTATCCTCGCTGACCAGTCTGTCCAACAGTAAAAAGCGGAATGCCAAAATGTCTGATCTGAAAACTGCCGCTCTCGAATATCACGCCAATCCTCGTCCAGGAAAGCTGAGTGTCGAGCTCACCAAGGCCACTGCTACCGCCCGCGACCTGTCGCTGGCCTACAGCCCCGGCGTAGCTGAACCAGTGCGCGAGATCGCCCGCGATCCTGAACTGGCCTACAAGTACACCGGCAAGGGCAACCTGGTTGCAGTCATTTCCGATGGCACCGCGATTCTGGGCCTGGGTAACCTCGGCCCACTGGCTTCCAAGCCAGTGATGGAAGGTAAAGGCGTGCTGTTCAAGCGCTTCGCCGGCATCGACGTCTTCGACATCGAAGTCGACTCCGAAAGCCCGCAAGCCTTCATCGACACCGTAAAACGCATTTCCATCACCTTCGGTGGCATCAACCTGGAAGACATCAAGGCACCTGAGTGCTTTGAGATCGAACGCGCTCTGATCGAGCAATGCGACATTCCGGTATTCCACGATGACCAGCACGGCACCGCGATCGTGACCGCTGCGGGCATGATCAACGCCCTGGAAATCGCTGGCAAAACCCTCGGCGAAGCCAAGATCGTCTGCCTGGGCGCCGGCGCTGCCGCCATCTCCTGCATGAAACTGCTGGTGAGCATGGGCGCCAAGGTCGAGAACATCTTCATGATCGACCGTACCGGCGTGATCCACGCTGGCCGTGACGACCTGAACCAGTACAAGGCTGTGTTCGCTCACGCTACCGAGAAGCGCACCCTGGACGACGCCATCGAAGGCGCTGACGTATTCGTCGGCCTGTCGGGCCCGAACCTGCTGAGCGCCGAGCAACTCAAGCGCATGGCGGCCAACCCGATCGTCTTCGCGTGCTCCAACCCGGATCCGGAAATCTCCCCGGAACTGGCCCACGCCACCCGCAACGACGTGATCATGGCCACCGGCCGTTCGGACTACCCGAACCAGGTCAACAACGTGCTGGGCTTCCCGTTCATCTTCCGCGGTGCCCTGGACGTTCGCGCCAAGCGCATCAACGAAGAAATGAAGATCGCTGCCGCCAACGCCCTGCGCGAACTGGCCAAGCTGCCGGTTCCTCAGGAAGTCTGCGACGCCTACGGCGGTATCTCCCTGGAATTCGGTCGTGAGTACATCATTCCGAAACCAATGGACAAGCGCCTGATCACCGTGATCTCCGACGCCGTGGCCAAGGCTGCGATCGAGACCGGCGTAGCGACCCTGCCGTATCCGAAGAACTACCCGCTGAAAAGCGTGGATGATGTGTTCAACGGCTAAGTCGTTGTAGCGCTTCAAGCGAAAGCCCCGGCTCGTGAGAGTCGGGGCTTTTTTGTGCCTGAGGGTTTTGGCTCGAGTCTGGCCGGTTCATCCGCCACAATCCTGAAGGCAATAAAAAGCCCCGCCCTTCTCACGAAGGCAGGGCTTTTTGGCAGGTCAGGATCAGAACAGATCGATCGGCGCCTGTTCATCCGCCGGCAGCGGGCTGCCCGGTGCCGTGCCATTGCCGATCTCGTTGACCGACGGCGGCGTGTCTTCGGCCTTGAACAGTTCGAAGTAGGCGCCTGGTGTGCTCGGCGAAGCCGCGCGGCCGCTGACCGGGTCTACCCGCAGGCTGAGGATGCCTTCCGGTTCGGCCTGTACATGCGGCGGCTTGTCCTTGAGCGCGGCGCTCATGTAGTTCATCCAGATCGGCAGCGCCACGGTGCCGCCGAACTCCCGGCGGCCGAGGCTTTCCGGCTGGTCGAAACCGGTCCAGACCGTGGTCACGTAATCGGCGTTGTAACCGGAGAACCAGGCATCCTTGGATTCGTTGGTGGTACCGGTTTTGCCCGCGATGTCGCTGCGGCCCATGGCCAGTGCGCGACGACCGGTGCCGAGCTTGATCACGTCCTGCAACATGCTGTTGAGGATGTAGGTGGTGCGGCCATCGACGATGCGCTCGGCGACTGCCGGAGCCTGTGGCATTGCGGCGCTGCCCGGTGCTTCCCCTGGAACCGGTGCTGCGTCGACGGTGATCGGTTGGGTCGCCGGTGCCGCGATGCCGTCGGTGGCCGCGCCGCCCTGTGGCACGGTCGGCGGGTTGGCGACGAACAGCGTGTCGCCATTGCGGCTTTCGATCTTGTCGATGATGTACGGGGTGATCTTGTAACCGCCGTTGGCGAAGGTGCTCCAGCCGGTGGCGATTTCCATCGGGGTCAGGGTCGCGGTGCCCAGCGCCAGGGACAGGTTTGGCGGCAGGTCCTGCTTGTTGAAACCGAAGCGGGTGATGTAGTCGATGGTCTTGCCTACACCCATGGCTTGCAGCAGGCGGATCGAAACCAGGTTGCGCGACTTGTACAGCGCTTCGCGCAGGCGGATCGGGCCGAGGAAGGTGTTGGTGTCGTTCTTCGGACGCCAGACCTTGTCCAGATACTCGTCGACGAACACGATCGGCGCGTCGTTGACCAGCGTGGCGGCGGTGTAGCCGTTATCCAGCGCGGCACTGTAGACGAATGGCTTGAAGCTCGAGCCCGGCTGACGCTTGGCCTGCATGGCACGGTTGTAGTTGCTCTGTTCGAAGGCGAAACCGCCGACCAGCGAGCGGATTGCACCGTTCTGCGGATCCAGCGACACCAGCGCGCCTTGCGCCTGCGGAATCTGGCTGAACTTCAGCGAATTGTTCGGCTGGCGCTGTACGCGCACCAGGTCGCCGACCTGCGCGACATCCGATGGCTGACGCGGCGCGGCGCCCATGCTGTTGGTATTGAGGAACGGACGGGCCCATTTCATGGTGTCCCACGCCACATGCTCTTCACCGGTACGGGTCAGCACTTGCAGGCCGTTCTTGTCGACCTGGGTGACGATGGCCGGCTCGAGGCTGCTGATGGTGCGTTGCTTGGTCAGCTCGGTGGCCCAGGCTTCATGGGTCTTGCCCGGCAGGCGCGATTCAGGGCCACGGTAGCCGTGACGCTGGTCGTAGGTCATCAGGCCTTCGTGCAGCGCGGTGTTGGCCATTTCCTGCAGGTTGCTCGGCACCGTGGTGGTGACGCGGAAACCTTCGGTATAGGCGTCGCTGCCGTAACGGCCGACCATTTCGGCACGGGCCATCTCGGCGATGTACGGCGCGTTCACTTCCGGGGTCGGCACGTGATAGCTGGCGTTCAGCGGCTCGTTGATGGCAGCGGTGTAGTCGGCTTCGGTGATCTTGCCGAGCTTGTACATGCGCCCGAGGATCCAGTCGCGACGCTCCTTGCTGCGCGCCGGGTTGGCCAGCGGGTTGAAGCGCGACGGGGCCTTCGGCAGGCCGGCGATCATCGCCATCTGCGCCAGGCTGACCTCACGGATCGACTTGCCGTAATACACCTGCGCCGCCGCCTCGATGCCGTAGGCGCGGTTGCCCAGATAAATCTTGTTCACGTACAGCTCGAGGATCTCGTCCTTGGTCAGCTGGCGCTCGATCTGCAGGGCCAGGAGGATTTCCGTGGTCTTGCGCGAGAAGCTGCGTTCGCTGGTCAGGAAGAAGTTCTTCGCCACCTGCATGGTGATGGTGCTGCCGCCGGACTGGATGTGCCCGCTCTTGACCAGTTGGGTCGCGGCACGCATCAGGCTGCTCGGATCGACGCCATAGTGATTGGCGAAGTTGTCGTCCTCAGCACTTAGTAACGCATTGATGAAATTGGGGGGAATGTCGGCGAAACGGATCGGAGTACGGCGCATTTCGCCAAATTCTGCGATCAACTTGTTGTCGCTGCTGTAGACCCGGAGCGGAATCTGCAACTGAATGCTTCTCAGCGCCTCCACAGATGGCAAACCCGGACTAAGGTAAAGAAACGCGCCGCTGAGAACTAAAAGCAGTCCGCAGAAAACGGCGACGATGGACCAACCGAAGAATTTCAGCAGACGAATCAAGGCTTTTGGACATCCAGGGCAAAGAATGAATTGGGCGACAGGGTTCCGGGAACACACAGAACGGCCCGCGCCGGCAGTAAAAAGCGGAAAAAATCGCTGGGCATTATAAGCACTTTTCCGCTGGGGGCGTCATTTGCGCTTCTGTCAAGACGGGGCGAGGGAACGCAATGCGCATTACAGAGTCCGTAACTCACGGAAAGTCATAGGGAATTGGTAGTGCTAGGACTCTTCAATAAAAAGACCAATACGTTGCTGGGGATCGATATCAGCTCCACTTCGGTGAAGCTGCTGGAGCTGAGCCGTCAGGGCGAGCGCTACCGGGTCGAGGCATACGCGGTGGAGCCGTTGCCGGCCAATGCCGTGGTCGAGAAGAACATCGCCGAGCTTGAAGGCGTCGGGCATGCCCTGTCCCGGGTGCTGGCCAAGGCTCGCACCGGGCTCAAGAGCGTGGCGGTGGCGGTGGCCGGCTCGGCGGTGATCACCAAGGTCATCGAAATGGACGCCGGGCTGTCCGACGACGAGCTGGAAAACCAGCTCAAGATCGAAGCCGATCAATACATTCCCTATCCGCTGGACGAGGTCGCCATCGATTTCGAAGTCCAGGGCGTTTCGCCGCGCAATCCCGAGCGGGTCAACGTGCTGCTGGCCGCCTGTCGCAAGGAAAACGTCGAAGTCCGTGAGGCGGCGCTGGCCCTTGCCGGCCTGACCGCGCGGGTGGTCGACGTCGAGGCTTATGCGCTGGAGCGCTCGTTCGGCCTGCTGGCCACGCAACTGGCAGCCTCGCAGGAGCGCCTGACCGTTGCGGTGGTCGACATCGGCGCGACCATGACCACCCTCAGCGTCCTGCACAACGGGCGGATTATCTACACTCGCGAGCAACTGTTCGGCGGGCGCCAGCTGACCGAGGAAATCCAGCGCCGCTATGGCCTGACCCTCGAGCAGGCCGGGCTGGCCAAGAAGCAGGGCGGTCTGCCGGACGATTATGTCGGTGAGGTCCTGCAGCCGTTTCGCGAGGCGCTGGTGCAACAGGTGTCGCGTTCCCTGCAGTTTTTCTTTGCTTCCGGCCAGTACAACGCGGTCGATCACATTCTGCTGGCCGGCGGCACGGCCTCGGTGCCGGGGCTGGACCGGTTGATCGAAGAGCGCCTCGACACCCCGACCCAGGTCGCCAATCCGTTTTCCGACATGGCCTTGAGCAGCAAGGTCAACGCCGGGGCCCTGGCCAGTGATGCGCCGGCCCTGATGATTGCCTGCGGGCTCGCGCTCAGGAGTTTCGACTGATGGCGCGGATCAACCTTCTCCCCTGGCGCGAGGAGCGCCGCGAAGAACGGCGCAAACGCTTTCTGCTGACCCTGACCGGCGTGGTGGTCGGTTCGGTCGGCGCGGTATTCATTGCCGCTCAGATATTCAGCACGGCCATAGAACATCAGCAGGCGCGCAACGATTACATCGGCAAGCAGATTGCCGTGGTCGATGAGCGGATCAAGCAGATCAGCGAACTCAAGGCGCGTCGCCAGCAACTGTTGGAGCGCATGCGCATCATCCAGGACCTGCAGGGCAACCGGCAGGTCAGCGGGAGGATCTTCGATCAACTGGCGCGCACCCTGCCCGATGGCGTCTATTTCACCAGCGTGAAGATGGTCGGCAAGACCCTGTCGATCAGCGGTGCGGCGGAATCGAACAACCGGGTCTCCGACCTGATGCGCAATCTTGAGGCGTCCGACTGGTTCGATGCGCCGACCCTGAACGAGGTCAAGGCAACCACGGCGGGGCAACTGGATCAGGCCAACGTGTTCCAGTTGACTGTCCATCAGACCCGGCCGAAAAACCTGGAGGACGACCAATGAAACCGTCCGAATGGCTGGCCAGCCTGCGCAATATTGACTTCAACGACCTGGATACCAGCAACATTGGCTCCTGGCCGCCGGCGGTGAAAGGCCTGGCCGGGGCGCTGCTGATGATTCTGGTGCTGGCCCTGGGCTACAACTTTTTCGTCAGTGACATGGAGAGCGAGCTCGAAACCAAACGCACGGAAGAAGCCACGCTCAAGGAGCAGTTCTCCAGCAAGGCGCACATGGCGGCCAATCTGGAGCTGTACACCCAGCAGATGAAGGAGATGGAGAATTCGTTCGGCGTGCTGTTGCGGCAATTGCCCAGTGACACCGAAGTGCCGGGATTGCTGGAGGACATCACCCGCACCGGTCTGGGCAGCGGTCTTGAGTTCGAGGAAATCAAGCTGTTGCCGGAGGTGACGCAGCAGTTCTACATCGAATTGCCGATCCAGATCACCGTCACGGGCGCCTATCACGACCTTGCCACCTTCGTCAGCGGCGTGGCCGGACTGCCGCGGATCGTCACGCTGCACGACTTCGAGCTGGCGCCGGCCAACCCGGAAGGCGGGACCAAGTTGCGCATGAGCATCCTCGCCAAGACGTACCGCTACAACGACAAGGGGCTGCAAAAATGAGCCCGATCCGTTTTCTTCTGTTGTCGGCATTGATGCTGGGGCTGAGCGGTTGCGGCGGCAACGACTTCGGCGATCTCGATGCGTACATGAATGAAGTGCGTCTGCGGCCGCCGGGCAAGATCGAGCCGACGCCGACCTTTCGTTCCTACCCGACGTTCACCTACAGCGCGTCCAATCTGCGCAGTCCTTTCTCGCGTCAGGTGCGGGTCGATCTGGCCGGGCAGCAGCACGGCTCGCGCAACGTCAAGCCGGACCCGAACCGGGTCAAGCAATACCTCGAAGGTTTCAACATCGAGCAGTTCGAGATGGTCGGCACGATTTCCAATGCCTCCGGTTCCTTTGCGCTGCTGCGCGGGGCGGGCGGGGTGCACCGGCTGAAGGTCGGCGATTACCTGGGGCGCAACGACGGACGCATCGTCGCGATCAGCGCCTCCCAGGTCGATGTGGTCGAAATCGTTCCCGACGGCGAAGGCGCCTGGCTGGAGCGGCCGCGCACCATTCCTTTGAAAGAGCACTCATAGTGGAAGTCGAACAATGAACAGGATTTTCTCCACCCTCGGTTTTTCGCTATGGATAGCGCTGCTTTCACCGATGGTTCACGCGGCCAACCTGAAGACGCTGGACGTGGCGGCGCTGCCGGGTGATCGCGTCGAGCTGAAACTGTCGTTCGACGGTCCGCCGCCGCAGCCCAAGGGTTACACCACCGATTCGCCGGCGCGGATCGCCCTCGACCTGCCGGGAGTGGCCAGCCAGCTCGCGACCAAGACCCGCGATCTCGGTAGCGGCAATGCGCGCTCTGCCACGGTGGTCGAGGCCAATGACCGTACCCGGTTGATCATCAACCTGACGCAATTGGCGCCGTATGACGCCCGGGTCGAGGGCAACACACTGTTCGTGGTGGTCGGGCAGGGCACCAAGGCCAGCGCACCGCGACCTGTCGCGAAGACACCGCGTGCCACGCCGGTGGCAGCCCCGGCGCGGACTTACGCACCCGTCGCCAGAGCCATTCGTGGCGTTGACTTCCAGCGTGGCACGGCGGGTGAGGGCAATGTCGTGATCGACCTGTCCGACCCGACCATCGCGCCGGACATCCAGGAGCACGACGGCAAGATCATCCTCAACTTCGCCCGCACCCAGTTGCCCGAACCGCTGCGGGTGCGTCTCGACGTCAAGGACTTCGCCACCCCGGTGCAGTTCGTCAATGCCGGCGTCAGCGGCGATCGGGCGACCATCACCGTCGAGCCCGGCGGCACGTTCGACTATTCCACCTACCAGACCGACAACAAGCTGACGGTGAGTATCCGTCCGCTGACCATCGACGACCTGCAAAAGCGCAACGCCGACCGCAACAGCTACAGCGGTGAAAAGCTTTCGTTGAATTTCCAGGACATCGACGTGCGTTCGGTGCTGCAACTGATCGCGGACTTCACCAATCTCAACCTGGTGGCCAGCGATACGGTGCAGGGCGGGATCACCTTGCGCCTGCAAAACGTACCGTGGGATCAGGCGCTGGATCTGGTGCTCAAGACCAAAGGCCTGGACAAACGCAAGGTCGGCAACGTGTTGCTGGTGGCGCCGGCGGATGAAATCGCCGCCCGCGAACGGCAGGAACTGGAGTCGCAGAAGCAGATCGCCGAACTGGCGCCACTGCGCCGTGAACTGCTGCAAGTGAACTACGCCAAGGCGGCAGACATCGCCAAGCTGTTCCAGTCGGTCACCAGCGCCGAGGCCAAGGTCGATGAACGGGGTTCGATCACCGTCGATGAGCGCACCAACAACATCATCGCCTACCAGACCCAGGATCGCCTCGACGAACTGCGGCGCATCGTGGCGCAACTGGATATTCCGGTGCGCCAGGTGATGATCGAAGCGCGGATCGTCGAGGCCAACGTCGATTACGACAAGAGCCTGGGCGTGCGCTGGGGCGGGTCGATCCAGAACAAGGGCAACTGGAACACTTCCGGGGTCAGCAATGGCTCGTCGACCACCATCGGCACGCCGGGCAGCACCAGCACCAACTCGCCGTTCGTCGACATGGGTACGGTCAACAACACCTCCGGGATCGGCATTGCGTTCATCACCGACAACGTCTTGCTGGACCTTGAGCTGACGGCGATGGAGAAGACCGGCAACGGCGAAATCGTCTCGCAACCCAAGGTGGTCACTTCCGACAAGGAGACCGCGAAAATCCTCAAGGGCACCGAGATTCCGTATCAGGAAGCCAGCTCCAGCGGCGCTACGTCGGTGTCGTTCAAGGAGGCCTCGCTGTCGCTGGAGGTCACGCCGCAGATCACCCCGGACAACCGCATCATCATGGAGGTGAAGGTCACCAAGGATGAGCCGGACTACCTGAACAAAGTGCAGGATGTACCGCCGATCAAGAAAAACGAGGTCAACGCCAAGGTGCTGGTGAACGACGGCGAGACCATCGTGATTGGCGGGGTTTTCTCAAATACTCAAAGCAAGGTCGTAGATAAGGTGCCATTTCTTGGCGATGTGCCGTATCTTGGCCGCCTTTTCCGGCGTGATGTGGTTTCGGAGAAAAAATCCGAGCTGCTGGTATTCCTCACTCCGCGTATCATGAATAACCAGGCGATTGCTGTGAGTCGTTGATTCTGTGCGAAATTTGATTCTTGTAGGACCGATGGGCGCTGGAAAAAGCACCATCGGCCGATTACTGGCCAAAGAGCTGCGCCTGCCGTTCAAGGATTCCGACAAGGAAATTGAACTGCGTACGGGCGCCAATATCCCGTGGATCTTCGACAAGGAAGGCGAGCCCGGTTTTCGTGATCGTGAGCAGGCGATGATCGCCGAGCTGTGCGCGTTCGACGGCGTAGTGCTGGCGACGGGCGGCGGCGCGGTGATGCGCGATGCCAACCGCAAGGCCCTGCACGAGGGCGGGCGGGTGGTGTATCTGCACGCCTCCGTCGAACAGCAGGTTGGCCGCACCTCCCGCGACCGCAATCGCCCGCTGCTGCGCACGGCCAATCCCGAGAAAACCCTGCGCGACCTGCTGGCCATCCGCGATCCGCTTTATCGGGAAATCGCCGATCTGGTGGTGGAAACCGACGAGCGGCCGCCACGCATGGTGGTGCTCGACATTCTTGACCGTCTGGCGCAACTTCCACCCCGTTAAAGCGCCGCCCGAAATGCGCTATCCTCGGCGTCCTGTCGAGGGTTGTGGCGGATCGCACGCAAGCGGCGTCACACCTCTCAAGACCGGGGACATCCGATTATTCAAGGCAGGACGCCTGCTTCCATCTTCACTGTGGGGACACATGCAGACACTCAAGGTCGATCTAGGCGAGCGCAGCTACCCGATTCATATTGGCGAAGGACTGTTGGATCAGCCTGAATTGCTGGTGCCGCACATCCATGGGCGGCAAGTGGCAATCATCTCCAACGAGACCGTTGCGCCGCTCTATCTCGAGCGTCTGACCCGCAGTCTGTCGCAGTTCTCGGTGGTTTCCGTGGTGTTGCCGGACGGCGAAGCCTTCAAGAACTGGGAAACCCTGCAACTGATCTTTGACGGTCTGCTGACCGCCCGTCATGACCGCCGCACCACGGTGATCGCCCTCGGTGGCGGTGTGATCGGCGACATGGCCGGTTTTGCAGCCGCCTGCTACCAGCGCGGCGTCGATTTCATCCAGATTCCTACCACGCTGCTGTCCCAGGTCGATTCGTCGGTGGGCGGCAAGACCGGCATCAACCACCCGTTGGGCAAAAACATGGTCGGTGCCTTCTATCAGCCGAACGTGGTGCTGATCGATACGGCGTCCCTGAAAACCCTGCCAGCGCGCGAGCTCTCGGCAGGCCTGGCGGAAGTCATCAAGTACGGCCTGATCTGCGACGAGCCGTTCCTGACCTGGCTCGAAGATAACGTCGACGCCCTGCGTTCACTGGACCAGAAAGCCCTGACCTATGCCATCGAGCGTTCCTGCGCCGCCAAGGCTGCGGTGGTCGGCGCCGATGAGAAGGAAACCGGTGTACGCGCCACGCTCAACCTCGGCCACACCTTCGGCCACGCCATCGAAACCCACATGGGCTATGGTGTCTGGTTGCACGGTGAAGCAGTTGCTGCTGGCACGGTAATGGCGATGGAAATGTCCGCGCGCCTCGGCTGGATCAGCGAGCAGGAGCGTGATCGCGGTATTCGTCTGTTCCAGCGTGCCGGCTTGCCGGTGGTTCCGCCGGAAGAAATGACCGAAGCCGATTTTCTCGAACATATGGCAATTGACAAAAAAGTGATCGACGGTCGTCTGCGCCTGGTGCTGCTGCGCCGGATGGGCGAAGCGGTAGTGACCGACGATTATCCGAAAGAGGTTCTACAGGCCACGCTGGGAGCGGATTACCGCGCTCTGGCTCAGCTTAAAGGTTAATAAGATTCCGATGACTAGTTTGCATGCCGACGAGGCGTTCCTCGGCCATTTCCAGTTAAGTCATGACCCTTTCGCTCCACGGGTCCCGGGCTTCAAATTCTTCCCGGCCCAGCGCAAACCGGTGCTGGGTCAACTGCATCACCTGGCGCGTTACAGCCAGTTGCTGCTGGTGGTCACCGGCCCTCAGGGCAGCGGCAAGACGTTGCTGCGCCAGGCGCTGGTGGCCAGCACCAACAAGCAGTCGGTTCAGAGTGTTGTCGTCTCGGCCCGTGGCGCCGGCGATGCAGCCGGTGTGCTGCGTCAGGTCGCCCAGGCGCTGAATGTGGCGCAGGCCGAAGTCGGGGCGATCCTCGATCAAGTGGTGCAACTGGCGCTGACCGGCCAGGAAGTCTACCTGCTGGTGGATGACGCCGAGCAGCTCGACGAGTCCGCCCTCGAAGCCCTGATGGCTTTGGGTGCCGGTGCGCCGGAAGGCCGTCCGCATGTGTTCCTGTTCGGTGAGTCGTCGCTGATCGCCCAGCTTGAGGCCCTGCACCTCGAGGAGGAGCGCTTCCACGTCATCGAATTGCAGCCGTACACCGAAGAAGAAACCCGCGAGTATCTCGACCAGCGGCTCGAAGGTGCCGGCCGTGGTGTCGAACTTTTCACCGCGGATCAGATCTCTGATATTCACGAAAGCTCGGAGGGTTGGCCCGGCAACATCAACCAGGTCGCTCGCGATGCACTGATCGAAGTCATGATTGCCAGCCGCTCTGCGGTGAAGCGTCCAAGTATGGGGTTCAACATGCCGAAGAAACACGTATTGGCGATTTCCGCCGTCGTCGTGGTGGCGGTCGCTGCCGCCTGGCTGATGCCCGGTCGCAACAAGGCGCCGACCACCGGCGCGCCGGCCAATGAACAGGCTCAGCTGCCATTGGGCCAGGGTGGTGCGCCGAACGTGGAGTTCGCCGGTAACACCCAGCCGATGCCGTTGCCGCTGGTCGGCAATTCGCAACCGGTCATGCGCAAGCCATTGGCCGAAGCGGCCGGCGGGATCACCGAAGGTGACGACGGCGTACCGCTGGAAGGCTCGAGCAATACACCGCCGACCGTGACCACCACCGCGCCACCGGCTGGCGTACCTGCCGGTCCTGCACCGACTCCGGTTCCGGTCCCTGCGGCCAAACCGACGCCGGCACCGACCCAGGTTGCCACGGCCAAGCCAGCGCCTGTTCCGGCTGCGCCAGTCGCCAAGCCTGCTCCAACGCCTGCCAAGCCTGTAGCAGCGGCCAAACCGGCCGAGAAAGCCGCCGAGAAGCCGGTCGCCGTCGCCAAGGCCGCCGGTGGCAGCTGGTACGCAGGTCAAGCCCCGGGCAACTACGTGGTGCAGATCCTCGGCACCAGCTCCGAAGCCGCTGCGCAAAGCTTCGTCAAGGAGCAGGGCGGCGAGTACCGCTATTTCAAGAAAGTCCTCAACGGCAAGCCGCTCTACGTGATCACCTATGGCAGCTTTGCCAATCGTGATGCGGCCGTTTCTGCCATCAAGGCCTTGCCAGCGAAGGTTCAGGCTGGTAAACCTTGGCCTCGCACTGTCGCCAGCGTCCAACAGGAACTGGCAACAACTCGCTGAAGATTCGGCGGCCTTACCCAGGCCGCCTCTCCAAGCACCTCAAAATTTCTACAAGTGCGCGCCGCCCTTACGGGCCGCGTGCCTTGTGGTGTCTGCGTCACAGTAGTCTTTGAGTCGTTGCGGTCAAAATTAAAAAAGTTTTGACTAGCACAGCAGATCGCTTTAAACCTTTCACAAATGCGACATAGATTTGCGACATTTCGTCGTCAAATTTGTGAGCGTCTGTGTCGCTGTGTACAATGACCACCCTTTTGCCCCCGCAAAGCCGGCGTACGTTCGGCGCGAGATGCAAGTGGTTGAATTGAAAAGAAATTTGCCTCGAAAAGAGGCAGCCTGGTGAGAAAGTGTCTATGAAAGCAGGTCTGTACCAACCAGATGAATTCAAGGATAACTGCGGTTTCGGCCTGATAGCCCATATGCAGGGCGAACCCAGTCATACCCTATTGCAAACGGCCATCGAGGCCCTGACCTGCATGACCCACCGCGGTGGGATTAATGCCGACGGCAAGACCGGTGACGGTTGCGGTCTGCTGATTCAAAAACCCGACGCCTTCCTGCGCGCCATTGCCCAGGAAACCTTCAGCGTCGAGTTGCCCAAGCAATATGCCGTGGGCATGGTCTTCTTCAATCAGGATCCGGCCAAGGCCGAAGCCGCTCGCGAGAACATGAACCGCGAGATCCTGGCCGAAGGCCTGCAACTGATCGGCTGGCGCAAAGTGCCCATCGACACCAGCGTCCTCGGCCGCCTCGCCCTTGAGCGCCTGCCGCAGATCGAGCAGGTGTACATCGGTGGCGAAGGCCTGAGCGATCAGGACATGGCGGTCAAGCTGTTCAGCGCCCGTCGTCGTTCGTCGGTGGCCAACGCCGCCGACACCGACCATTACATCTGCAGCTTTTCCCACAAGACCATCATCTATAAAGGCCTGATGATGCCGGCCGACCTGGCCGCGTTCTATCCGGATCTGGGTGACCATCGCCTGCAAACCGCGATCTGCGTGTTCCACCAGCGCTTCTCCACCAACACCCTGCCGAAATGGCCGTTGGCCCAGCCATTCCGCTTCCTCGCCCACAACGGCGAGATCAACACCATCACCGGCAACCGCAACTGGGCCCAGGCCCGTCGCACCAAGTTCACCAACGATCTGATGGATCTGGAAGAACTCGGCCCGCTGGTGAACCGTGTCGGTTCCGACTCTTCGAGCATGGACAACATGCTCGAACTGATGGTCACCGGTGGCATCGACCTGTTCCGTGGCGTGCGGATGATCATTCCGCCAGCGTGGCAGAACGTCGAAACCATGGACCCGGATCTGCGTGCGTTCTACGAGTACAACTCGATGCACATGGAACCGTGGGACGGCCCGGCCGGCGTGGTAATGACCGATGGTCGTTACGCGGTGTGCCTGCTCGACCGTAACGGTCTGCGCCCGGCGCGCTGGGTCACCACCACCAACGGTTTCATCACCGTCGCCTCGGAAATCGGCGTCTGGAACTACCAGCCGCAGGACGTGATCGCCAAGGGCCGTGTCGGTCCTGGCCAGATCCTCGCCGTGGACACCGAAACCGGTCAGATCCTCGACACCGACGCGATCGACAACCGCCTGAAATCCCGTCATCCGTACAAGCAATGGCTGCGCAAGAATGCCCTGCGCATCCAGGCGACCATGGAAGACAACGATCACGGTTCGGCTTTCTACGACGTCGATCAGCTCAAGCAATACATGAAGATGTATCAGGTCACGTTCGAAGAGCGCGATCAGGTACTGCGTCCGCTCGGCGAGCAAGGCTACGAAGCCGTTGGCTCGATGGGCGACGACACGCCGATGGCCGTGCTGTCCCAGCGCGTGCGCACGCCGTACGACTATTTCCGTCAACAGTTCGCCCAGGTGACCAACCCGCCGATCGATCCGCTGCGTGAAGCGATCGTGATGTCGCTGGAAATCTGCCTCGGTGCCGAGCGCAACATCTTCCAGGAATCGCCGGAACACGCCTCGCGCGTGATCCTCAGCTCGCCGGTCATTTCCCCGGCCAAGTGGCGTTCGCTGATGAACCTCGACCGCCCGGGTTTCGAGCGGCAGATCATCGACCTCAATTACGACGAAAGCGTCGGCCTCGAAGCGGCGATCCGCAACGTCGCCGATCAGGCTGAAGAAGCCGTGCGTGCCGGTCGTACCCAGATCGTCCTGAGCGACCGCCATATCGCGCCGGGCAAACTGCCGATCCACGCCTCGATGGCCACCGGCGCGGTGCACCATCGCCTGACCGAAAAAGGCCTGCGCTGCGACTCCAACATCCTGGTGGAAACCGCCACCGCACGCGATCCTCACCACTTCGCGGTGCTGATCGGCTTCGGTGCGTCGGCGGTCTATCCGTTCCTGGCCTACGAAGTGCTGGGCGACCTGATCCGTACCGGTGAAGTCCTGGGCGACCTCTACGAGGTGTTCAAGAACTACCGCAAAGGCATCACCAAGGGCCTGTTGAAGATCCTGTCTAAGATGGGCATCTCGACCATCGCGTCGTACCGTGGTGCTCAGTTGTTCGAAGCCATCGGTCTGTCCGAAGAAGTCTGCAATCTGAGCTTCCGTGGCGTGCCGAGCCGCATCAAGGGTGCGCGTTTCGTCGACATCGAAGCCGAGCAGAAAGCACTGGCCACCGAAGCCTGGAGTCCGCGCAAGCCGATCCAGCAGGGCGGTCTGCTGAAGTTCGTCCACGGTGGCGAATACCACGCGTACAACCCGGACGTGGTCAACACCCTGCAAGCTGCCGTGCAACAGGGCGACTACGCCAAGTTCAAGGAATACACCTCGCTGGTGGACAACCGTCCGGTGTCGATGATCCGCGACCTGTTCAAGGTCAAGACCCTCGAAATGCCGCTGGACATCAGTGAAGTCGAGCCGCTGGAATCGGTGCTCAAGCGCTTCGACTCCGCCGGTATCTCGCTGGGCGCCCTGTCGCCGGAGGCTCACGAAGCCCTGGCCGAAGCCATGAACCGCCTCGGTGCGCGTTCCAACTCCGGCGAAGGCGGCGAAGACCCGGCGCGCTACGGCACCATCAAGAGCTCGAAAATCAAACAGGTCGCGACCGGCCGTTTCGGTGTGACCCCGGAATACCTGGTCAACGCCGAAGTGCTGCAGATCAAGGTCGCCCAGGGCGCCAAACCGGGCGAGGGCGGTCAACTGCCGGGCGGTAAAGTGAACGGGCTGATCGCCAAGCTGCGTTACGCAGTACCGGGCGTGACCCTGATTTCGCCACCGCCGCACCACGACATCTATTCCATCGAAGACTTGTCGCAGCTGATCTTTGACCTGAAACAAGTCAACCCGAAGGCGCTGGTTTCGGTGAAGCTCGTGGCTGAAGCAGGCGTCGGCACCATCGCCGCCGGTGTGGCCAAGGCCTATGCGGACTTGATCACTATCTCCGGCTACGACGGTGGCACCGGTGCTTCGCCGCTGACCTCGATCAAGTACGCCGGCGCACCGTGGGAACTCGGCCTCGCCGAAACCCACCAGACCCTGCGCGGCAACGACCTGCGCGGCAAGGTCCGGGTGCAGACCGACGGCGGCCTGAAAACCGGCCTCGACGTGATCAAGGCAGCGATCCTCGGCGCCGAAAGCTTCGGCTTCGGTACTGCACCGATGATCGCCCTGGGCTGCAAATACCTGCGTATCTGTCACCTGAACAACTGCGCCACCGGCGTTGCGACCCAGAACGAGAAGCTGCGCAAGGATCACTACATCGGCACCGTCGACATGGTGGTGAACTTCTTCACCTACGTCGCCGAAGAAACCCGTGAGTGGCTGGCCAAGCTCGGCGTGCGCTCCCTCGAAGAGCTGATCGGCCGCACCGATCTGCTGGAAATCCTCGAAGGCCAGACTGCCAAGCAACATCACCTCGATCTGACTCCGCTGCTGGGCAGCGACCACATCCCGGCGGACAAGCCTCAATTCTGCGGCGTCGAGCGCAACCCGCCGTTCGACCAGGGCCTGCTGGCCGAGAAAATGGTCGAGATGGCGACGTCGGCGATCAACGACCTCAGCGGTGCCGAGTTCGATCTGGACATCTGCAACTGCGACCGTTCGATCGGCGCGCGGATCTCCGGCGAAATCGCGCGCAAGCACGGCAACCAGGGCATGGCCAAGGCGCCGATCACCTTCCGCTTCAAGGGCACTGCGGGTCAGAGCTTCGGCGTGTGGAACGCCGGCGGTCTGAACCTGTACCTGGAAGGCGACGCCAACGACTACGTCGGCAAAGGCATGACCGGCGGCAAACTGGTCATCGTGCCGCCAAAGGGCAGCGTTTATCAGACTCAAAACAGCGCCATCATCGGCAACACCTGCCTGTACGGCGCCACCGGCGGCAAGCTGTTCGCCGCCGGCACTGCGGGCGAGCGTTTCGCCGTGCGTAACTCCGGTGCCCACACCGTCGTGGAAGGCACCGGCGATCACTGCTGCGAGTACATGACCGGTGGTTTTGTCTGCGTCCTGGGCAAGACCGGTTACAACTTCGGCTCTGGCATGACCGGCGGTTTCGCCTACGTGCTCGACCAGGACAACACCTTCGTTGACCGGGTCAACCACGAACTGGTGGAAATCCAGCGGATCAGCGGCGAGGCGATGGAAGCCTATCGCAGCCACCTGCAGAACGTGCTGAACGAGTACGTCGCGGAAACCGACAGCGAGTGGGGTCGTGAACTCGCCGAGAACCTCGATGACTACCTGCGTCGTTTCTGGCTGGTCAAGCCGAAGGCTGCCAACCTGAAGTCGTTGCTTTCCAGCACCCGTGCCAACCCGCAGTGATATGCGCCTGAAGAGTTTGATGAGGTTTTAACAATGGCTGAACGTCTGAATAACGACTTCCAGTTCATCGATGTCGGGCGCAAGGATCCGAAGAAGAAACTGTTGCGTCAACGCAAGAAAGAGTTCGTGGAAATCTACGAACCGTTCAAACCCCAGCAGTCGGCCGACCAGGCCCACCGCTGCCTGGGTTGCGGCAACCCGTACTGCGAATGGAAGTGCCCGGTGCACAACTTCATTCCGAACTGGCTTAAGCTGGTGGCCGAGGGCAACATCCTCCAGGCCGCCGAGCTGTCGCACCAGACCAACACCCTGCCGGAAGTCTGCGGCCGGGTATGCCCGCAGGATCGTCTGTGCGAGGGTGCGTGCACCCTCAACGACGGCTTCGGCGCGGTGACCATCGGTTCGGTCGAGAAGTACATCACCGACACCGCGTTCGCCATGGGCTGGCGCCCGGACATGTCCAAGGTCAAACCGACCGGCAAGCGTGTCGCGATCATCGGTGCAGGCCCGGCGGGCCTCGGTTGTGCGGACGTGCTGGTGCGCGGCGGCGTGACTCCGGTGGTGTTCGACAAGAACCCGGAAATCGGCGGTCTGCTGACCTTCGGCATCCCCGAGTTCAAGCTTGAGAAGACCGTGCTGAGCAATCGTCGCGAAGTCTTCACCGGCATGGGCATCGAATTCCGCCTCAACACCGAGGTCGGCAAGGACGTGACCATGGAGCAACTGCTCGCCGAATACGATGCCGTGTTCATGGGCATGGGCACCTACACCTACATGAAGGGCGGTTTTGCCGGTGAGGATCTGCCGGGTGTCTACGACGCGCTGGACTTCCTGATCGCCAACGTCAACCGCAACCTGGGCTTTGAAAAGTCGCCGGAAGATTTCGTCGACATGAAAGGCAAGAAGGTCGTGGTGCTGGGCGGCGGCGACACGGCGATGGACTGCAACCGTACCTCGATCCGCCAGGGCGCCAAGTCGGTGACCTGCGCCTATCGTCGTGACGAAGCGAACATGCCCGGCTCGCGCAAAGAGGTGAAGAACGCCAAGGAAGAAGGCGTGAAATTCCTCTACAACCGTCAGCCGATCGCGATCGTCGGCGAAGACAAGGTCGAAGGCGTGAAAGTGGTCGAGACCCGTCTCGGCGAACCGGACGCCCGTGGCCGTCGCAGCCCCGAGCCGATCCCGGGCTCCGAAGAGATCATCCCGGCCGACGCCGTGGTCATCGCGTTCGGTTTCCGTCCGAGTCCGGCGCCGTGGTTCGAGCAGTTCGAAATCCAGACCGACAGCCAGGGCCGCGTCGTTGCGCCTGAGCAAGGTCAGTACAAGCACCAGACCAGCAACCCGAAAATCTTCGCCGGTGGCGACATGGTGCGCGGTTCCGACCTGGTGGTGACGGCGATCTTCGAAGGCCGCAATGCGGCTGAGGGGATCCTGGATTACCTGGGCGTCTAAACCCGGTTCGAAACTGCACCGCAATACCTGTGGGAGCTGGCTTGCCAGCTCCCACATTGTTTTCAGGGTGTTGCTGAAATCCGCGAAATCATTGCGACAAATTGACCCGATAGACAAAAGGCTGACCTGCAACCGTGCCTTTTGCGTCGCGCTCTGAGAAAATGCCCGCACTTTTTTTCCGGATGCCGACATGACTGCCCTGAAGAACGACCGTTTCCTCCGCGCCCTGCTCAAGCAACCCGTAGACGTCACCCCTGTGTGGATGATGCGCCAGGCCGGCCGCTACCTGCCGGAATACCGCGCCAGCCGCGCCCAGGCCGGTGATTTCATGAGCCTGTGCATGAATCCGGAATTCGCCTGCGAAGTCACGCTGCAACCTCTCGACCGCTATCCGCAACTGGACGCGGCGATCCTGTTCTCCGACATCCTCACCATTCCCGATGCCATGGGCCAGGGCCTGTACTTCGAGACCGGTGAAGGTCCGCGCTTCAAGAAAGTCGTCAGCACCCTGGCCGACATCGAAGCCCTGCCGATCCCCGATCCACACAAAGACCTCGGCTACGTAATGGACGCGGTCAGCACCATCCGCCGCGAACTGAACGGCCGTGTGCCGCTGATCGGTTTCTCCGGCAGCCCGTGGACCCTCGCCACCTACATGGTCGAAGGCGGCTCGTCGAAAGACTTCCGCAAGACCAAGGCGATGCTCTACGACAACCCGCAAGCCATGCACCTGCTGCTGGACAAGCTGGCGCAGTCGGTGACCTCGTACCTCAACGGCCAGATCCAGGCCGGTGCGCAAGCGGTGCAGATCTTCGATACCTGGGGCGGCAACCTGTCGGCGGCGGCGTATCAGGAATTCTCCCTGGCCTACATGAAGAAAATCGTCAGCGGCCTGATCCGCGAGCACGACGGTCGCAAGGTGCCGGTGATCCTGTTCACCAAGAACGGCGGCCTGTGGCTGGAAAGCATCGCCGACGCTGGCGCCGACGCACTGGGCCTGGACTGGACCTGCGACATCGGCAACGCCCGCACCCGCGTTGGTGACAAGGTCGCGCTGCAAGGCAACATGGACCCGACCGTGCTCTACGCCAAACCCGAAGCGATCCGCACTGAAGTGGGCCGCATCCTCGCCAGCTACGGCAAGGGCAGTGGTCACGTGTTCAACCTCGGCCACGGCATCACCCCGGAAGTCGATCCGGAACATGCCGGCGCGTTCCTGCGTGCGGTGCACGAGTTGTCGGCGCAGTATCACGAGTGATCATGTTTCAATAAAAAACGCCCGGCTTATGCCGGGCGTTTTTTTGTGGGCGTGAATCAGGCTTTGACGCCACCCAGCGGCGGCAACTTCGCAAGCTTCAACGCCACCAACAGCGCCACCAGCAGCAACGCGCCAATGAACAGGCCAATCCCGTTCCATCCCGCCATGTGCCAGAACACCCCGCCCGCCGTCCCGGCGATGCTCGACCCGGCGTAGTAACTGAACAGGTACAACGACGACGCCTGGCCCTTGGCCTTGAGCGCCCGGCGGCCGATCCAGCTGCTGGCCACCGAGTGGGCGCCGAAGAAGCCGAAGGTGAAGATCAGCATGCCGATGATCACCAGTGGCAGCGGTGTGAACATCGTCAGGGCCAGGCCGGCGAACATCAGGGCGATGGTGGCCCAGAGGACTTTGCGGCGGCCCAGTTTGTCGGCCAGCGAACCGATCTTCGCCGAGCTGTAGATGCCCGACAGATAGACCACCGACAACAGCCCCACAAACACCTGGTCCAGATGATACGGCTCGGCCAGCAGGCGATAGCCGATGTAGTTGAACAACGTGACGAACGCGCCCATCAGCACGAACGCCTCAAGAAACAGCAGCGGCAGGCCGGCATCGCGAAAGTGCATGGTGAAGCCGTCGAGCAGACTGCGCGGGTGCAGCGAGCGGGAGCGGAAGTTGCGCGACTCCGGCAGGATCTTCCAGAACACCGCCGCCGCAATCAGCGCCAGGCCACCAATCACCATCATCGCCGTGTGCCAGCTGACGAAGTCGATCAATACGCCAGTGATCAGACGCCCGCTCATCCCGCCAATCGCGTTGCCGCCGATGTACAGGCCCATCGCCAGACCGATGTGCTGCGGATGGATTTCCTCGCTCAGGTACGTCATTGCGACCGCCGCCAGTCCGCTCAGCGACAACCCGATCAGCGCACGCATGATCAGCACGCCGTGCCAGCTCGGCATCATCGAACTGGCGATGGTGCACAGTGCGGCGGCAAACAGCGCGGCGACCATCACCGGTTTGCGCCCGACCCGATCGGAAATCGGGCCGGTGATCAGCAGACCGAAGGCCAGCATGCCGGTAGCCACCGACAGGATCAGGCTGCTCTGCGCCGCGTTGATCGAATATTCGTGAGACAGCAGCGGCATCATCGGCTGCACGCAGTACAGCAGGGCGAAGGTCGCGAAGCCGCCGCTGAACAATGCCAGCACTGTGCGCATGAACGCGGGCGTGCCTTTCTCGATGTAGATCTCTTGCAGTTCGGTCAGTACATCGTCCGCCGCAGCGGGCGGGACTTCATGGGCCAGTGGAGCGACGGCGGTTTTCACATCAGACCTCGGAGGGCGCGGACAGGCAAGCAATGAAAAAATCATATAGCTGGCTAATGTTTCTATCCAATATATTGTTCGACCTGTTTGATAGCTTTTACGACCTAATGGGGTGTCCATGGAATTGCGTCATCTGCGCTACTTCATCGCCGTCGCCGAAGAACTGCACTTCGGCCGCGCCGCACAGGTGCTGGGCATCTCCCAGCCACCGCTGAGCCAGCAGATTCAGGCGCTGGAACAGGAAGTCGGCGCACGGCTGTTCGAGCGTACCAATCGTCGGGTCGAGCTCAGCGAGGCCGGGCGGTTGTTTCTGGAAGAGGCGCGGCTGGTGCTGGCCCAGGTCGACAAAGCGGCGGACGTGGCCCGCCGCGCGCAACTCGGTGAATTGGGTGAATTGAAAATCGGCTTCACCTCCTCGGCGCCGTTCAACTCGACCATTCCCCAGGCGATTTTTTCCTTCCGCCAGCGTTTCCCGGCCGTGCACCTGAACCTGCGGGAGATGAGCAGCACCATGGTGGCCGACGCACTGGTGGACGAGTCGATCGAGGTCGGCATCATGCGGCCGCTGGGTTTGCCGGATTCGTTGAGCGTGGTCGAACTCATGCGTGAGCCGCTGGTGGCCGTGCTCAGCTCCAAACATCCGCTGGCGCAGGGCTCTGAAGAGGGGCTGTTCCTCTCGGCGCTGGCCCTCGAACCGTTCGTGTTCTTCCCCCGCAGCTACGGCAGTGGTTTGTACTCGCAACTGATCAGCCTGGCCCGTGACGCCGGTTTCAGCCCGCACTTCGCTCAGGAAGCGGGGGAGGCGATGACCATCATCGGACTGGTGGCGGCAGGTCTGGGCGTGTCGGTCATGCCGGCCTCGTATCAGCGGATGCGCATCGACGGCGTGGTCTATCGACCGCTGCTGGATTCCGAGGCCGTGACGGCCGTGTGGCTGGTGCAGCGCAAGGACCAGAAATCACCGATGGCCAAGGCGTTTGTCGAATTGCTCACGCGCAAGGTCGAAGCCGGCTGATCAACGCAGCCGCACCAGATCACCCTTCAACGCCACCCGCGTCACAAACACCCCGGCGCGACATTCGTATGTGTTCAGATCCTTGCGCACATGCTGGTCGTAGTAGCTGACGATATTGGTCACCGCGTTGGCCCCGACGCGCTTGGCCTGGGCCTGCAGGGCAATCAGGTTCGACTGCAGCACCCACTCGCAGGAGTCGTGATCGCTCTTGTTGAAGCCGTTGGTCTTCAGATCGCTGACCACGCCGCGCTGCAACATCCGCTGAGTCCCCTGAGGTCCATTGCCGATCAGGTAAAACTTCACACTGCCATCCAGCCGCCCGGCCCGAATCGCATCCGACAGCACGGTTTCGAACGGCATGTACATCAAATTGGTGGCGTGGCTGGCGCCGGGAAGCAGGCTGAAGAGGGCGGCGGCGATCAGGGCTTTCGCTTGCATGGTCATCTCCTTGACGTAACGCGCAGCAAATTACGGGTATGACGAGTGTAGACGCCGTATATCGGACAGAGAGAAGTCCATGTAGAGTGCGTGTAGCTCAACGGCTACACTTGCGAGCATGACTGAGATACTTCGAAGCTCCACATTCTCGAGCTGGCTTGTGAAGCTGGCTGATAGTCGCGCCAGGATGCGTATTCAGGTGCGAATTGATCGTATGGCTGAGGGAAACTTCGGTGATGTCAAAGCCATTGGCGAAGGGATCAGCGAAGCTCGAATTGACTATGGCCCGGGATATCGGGTCTATTTCATGCAGCAAGGTCGTCAGCTGGTTATCCTCCTTTGTGGTGGAGACAAGAGCAGTCAATCTCGAGACATCAAGCAAGCCAGGCTCATCGCGGAATCCTGGCAGGAGCAATACCCATGACCGAACAATTCACTCGTTGGGACTCAGCCGAGTACCTCAAGACAGAAGAGGACATGGCCAACTATCTGGACGCCTGTATGGAGGAGGCGGGTGACGACCCGGCTTTTATTGCCAAGGCACTTGGCACTATCGCTCGGGCGCGTGGCATGACCCAGGTTGCGCGCGATGCAGGGCTGTCACGGGAAAGTCTTTATCGCGCACTGTCAGGTGAGGTAAATCCCGAGTTTGGAACGATCCTCAAAGTCATGAAAGCGCTGGGACTGAAGCTGCATGCCAGCACATGATCTGAACTGAAAAGGGCGCCGAAAGGCGCCCTTTGTCGTTTCCGGCGGTTACTGAACCGTCGCCAGATCACCCTTCAACGCAACGCCGGCCATGATCGCGCCCGCGTGGCATTCATAGTTTTTCGCATCCTTGCGCTCGTTGCTCTTGTAGAAGCTGACGATGTTGGTCACGGCATTGGCGCCGGCGTTTTTCGCCGCCTGGTGCAGGCTGATGATCGCCGATTGCACGACCCACTCGCAGGCTTCCTGGTCGGACTTGTTGAAGGCGTTGGTCTTCTTGTTGGTCACCGCGCCAGGGCTGACGACGCTGACTTTGCCGGCCGGGGCGTTGCCCGCCAGATAGAATTTCACGCTGCCGTCGATCTTGCCGGTGCGGGTTGCCTCTGCGACCGCTTTGTCGAATGGCAGATAGACCGCCGTGTCACGGGCCTGGCTGACGGCCGGCAAGGCACAGATGAGCAGGGCGGCAGCGAGTTGGTTGAAGCGCATGGAGGTCTCCTTGACCTGGATTAATTCGGTTGCGTCCAGCGGCGGAAAATCAGCGAGGTGTTGACCCCGCCGAACGCGAAGTTGTTGTTCATCACGTAGTCGTGGTGCATCTGGCGGAATTCTCCGCGCAGGTAGTCGAGCTTGCCGCAGTGCGGATCGACTTCGTCGAGGTTGAGCGTGTGCACGTACAGGTCGCGGTTGAGCATTTCGATGCTGAACCACGACTCCAGCGCGCCGCAGGCACCCAAAGTGTGGCCGAGGAAGCTCTTCTGCGAGCTGATCGGCATGTGTTCGCCGAACAAGCTGCTGGTGGCCAGGGTCTCGGCGATATCGCCCTGCTCGGTGGCCGTGCCGTGACCGTTCACGTAACCGATGGCGTCAGGCGTGAGGCCGGCGTCTTCCAGTGCCAGCTCCATCGCACGGCGCATGGTGACCTGTTCCGGGCGGGTCGTGTGCTGGCCATCGGCGTTGCTGCCGAAGCCGACGATTTCGGCGTGAATGTGCGCACCGCGAGCGAGGGCGTGTTCCAGTTCTTCGAGCACCAGCATGCCGCCGCCTTCACCGATCACCAGGCCGTCGCGGCCCTTGTCATACGGGCGTGGCGAGGTTTGCGGCGCATCGTTTTTCAGGCTGGTGGCGTACAGCGCGTCGAACACCATGGCTTCGGTCGGGCACAGCTCTTCGGCGCCGCCGGCGAGCATCAGCGGCAGGCGGCCGAACTTGATCGCCTCGTAGGCGTAGCCGATGCCCTGGCTGCCGCTGGTGCAGGCGCTGGAGGTCGGGATCAGGCGACCGGTGAGGCCGAAGAAGATGCTGATGTTCGCCGCCGTGGTGTGCGGCATCATCCGCACGTAGGAGTTGGCGTTCAGACCTTCGGCCACCGAATTCAGCAGCATGTTGCCGAACGCCTTGATCTCGTCGGTGCTGCCGGTGGACGAGCCGCAGGCCACGCCCATGCGCCCGTCCTTGATCGATTCGTCGCCCAGCAGGCCGGCATCGGCCAGTGCTTTTTCCGCCGCGCCGACGGCCAGCCGCGAGACCCGGCCCATGCTGCGCAGTTGCTTGCGGGTCCAGTGCGCCGGCACCAGGAAATCATCGATCGGCCCGGCCAGTCGGGTGTTCAGCTCGCTGAAGCGATCCCACTCGTCCATCCGGCGGATGCCGCTGCGGTTGGCCGCGAAATTGCCGGCGATGGTGTCCCAGTCGCTGCCCAGCGAGGTGATGCCGGCCATGCCGGTGACGACAACGCGCTTCATCAGCACAAGCCTCCGTTGACCGCCAGGACTTGGCGGGTGATGTACGACGCTTCCGCCGACATCAGGAAATTCACCGCACCGGCCACCTCTTCAGGGGTGCCCATGCGTTGTGCCGGGATCATTTTCATCAGTTCTTCCACCGGCACGTTCTCGTCGAGCATGGCCGTGTCGATCAGGCCCGGCGCGACACAGTTGACTGTAATTTTGCGCTTGGCCAGTTCGATCGCCAACGCCTTTGCGGCACCGATCACGCCGGCCTTGGAAGCGCTGTAGTTGACCTGGCCACGGTTGCCGATCAGCCCCGAGACCGAGGTAATGCAAACGATGCGACCGGCGGCGCGACGACGGATCATCGGCATCATCACCGGGTGCAGGACGTTGTAGAAACCGTCGAGGTTGGTGCGCAACACCACGTCCCAGTCGTCATCACTGAGGGCCGGAAACGCGCCATCGCGGGTCAGTCCGGCATTGAGCACCACGCCGTAATAGGCGCCGTGGGCTTCAACGTCTGCTTCGAGGATGGCTTTGCAGGTTTCGCGGTCAGCCACGTCGAATTGCAGGATGCGCGCATTGCGACCCAGCGCTTCGATTTCGGTTTTCACCCCTTGCGCCTCGGCCACGCCACTGCGGCAATGCAGGACGATATCGTGGCCGGCCTTGGCCAGGCGCAGTGCAATGGCGCGGCCGATGCCACGGCTGGAGCCGGTGACCAGTACGAATTCAGTCATCGTTCGACTCCTTCAATTGTTCAAGATATTGCGCCGCGTGCGGCGGGCGGAACACGTTCAGCCGGGCGCTGGCTTCGATGCCGGGCGCATTGATATGGCATTCGAACACGCCCATGCCGTTGTCATCTTCCAGCGAGCGGATGCCATGGATGGTCAGTTCGCAGCCGACCGGAAACGCCTCGACATTGCATTCGAATTTGCGGGTGCCGAGCAGAAAGCCCAGCTCCACCGCATTGCCTTTCTGTCGTGCATGGCAGCCGGCGAATGCAGCGACGCTCTGCGCCATCAGCTCGACGCCGACCCATGCTGGCAGGCTGCCGTCGGGCAGGTTGAACAGGCCATCGGGCTTGACCGTGAGGGTAGTGTGGATCTGCTCATCGTCGAAGCTCAGGATCCGGTCGATCAGAATCATGTCGCCAGCGTGGGGCAGCAATTCGGCGAGCGGCCAGTCATTCATGGGGCGTCTCCGATAATCAGGCTGACGTTATTGCCACCGAAGGCAAACGAGTTGCTCATCAGGTAGCGGGGTGCAATGGACGCCAGGCGTTCGCTTGCGGTCACCCACTTCAGCGCTGGCAGGTCCGGATCGGCCTGGCCGTCCCAGACGTGCGGCGGCAAGGCGTGGTCGGGGTTGTCGGTGCTCAGGCTCAGCCAGCAGAACGCGGCTTCCAGTGCACCGGCAGCACCGAGGGTGTGGCCGGTCATCGGCTTGGTCGAGGAACACGCCACACCCTGCGGGAACAGCGTGGAAACGGCCAGGCTTTCCATCGCGTCGTTGTGCTGGGTGGCGGTGCCATGCAGGTTCAGGTAGCTGATTTGCGCGGCTTGCAGTCGGGCGCGATCCAGCGCCTGTTGCATCGCTTGCAACGCGCCCCGGCCGGACGGTTCCGGTGCAGAAATGTGGTGCGCATCGGAGCTGGCGCCAGCGCCCAGCAGGGCAATGGCCGGGCCGTCGCCGCGCTGTTTGCTCATCACGAACAGCACCGCTGCCTCGCCGATGTTGATGCCGTTGCGGTTGGCCGAGAACGGATTGCAGCGCTTGTCGGACACCGCTTCCAGCGACGAGAAACCATTCAGGGTCAGCTTGCACAGGCTGTCGACACCGCCGCACAGCACCGCGTCGCACAGCCCCAGATCCAGCAGGCGCCGGGCGCTCATCAGGGCCCGGGCGCTGGAGGTGCACGCCGTGGAAATCACGTAGGTCGGGCCGCTCAGTTGCAGCCAGTCGGCGAGGAAGGTCGCCGGGGCGCCGAGTTCCTGTTGCCGGTAGTCGTAATCGGCCGGGAACTGTTGGTTGCGAATGTAATGCGCCAGCCCCTGGCTGGCCTCGTCGATACCCGAGGTGCTGGTGCCGAGCACCACACCGATACGCTCAGGGCCGTAGGCCTGAATGGCAGCGTCGATGTCTTCGCGAATCTGCAACGCGGCTTCCAGCAGCAACTGATTGTTGCGGCTCTTGTGCGCCGCCATCTGCGGCGGAACGGGCGCCAGATCACCGCGCACGGCGGCCACCGGCAACTCGCGTTCCGGCACCCAGCCAGCCTCGCGGCGCATGCCCGAGCAATCGCCGGCGAACAGGTGGCGGGCGACTTCTTGCTTGTCACGGCCCAGGGCGCAGATCACGCCGAGTGCGTTGAGGTAGGCGGTCATGGCGTCGATTCACCTAAGGGAGACACGCGATAGTGCGGGCCTTGGGGCAGATTCAATTCGAAGCTCGACGGCTGTGAATAGCGGACGTCCCAGCGTGCCGGCAAGGAACGTTGGCCGCCGTGTTGCAACGCGGTGGGGTAATTGCGCGCCAGTTCGCCGGCAGGCGTCAGGGCGAACAGCAGCGCGGCGAACAACTCCCGGGCTTCCGGATTCGGCGGCAGCAGGCCGTCGGCCTGCCAGCGTCCGTCGATCAGTTGCTGACGGGCCTGGGGAATGCCCAGCGGATCCATCATCGACCAGCGGATGCCCGGGCCCTCGCGCTGGATCACCAGCAACCAGTCCTGACGCTGTCCGGCTTGCTGGCGCTCGATGTGCAGTTGCAGCGGCAAGGGCAGCGTCGGGTTATCCACAGGCAGCGGCGCCTGGCTGGCGCAAGCGGTCAGCAGCAGGACGCAGGCGAGCAGCAGAACACGCAGCATCAGACAGCCTCTTCCAGCGGTTTGCGCGCCACGACGTTGACCAGGGTTTCTTCACGCTGGCCAAACGGTTTCGGCTTGCGCAGGCCAAAACGTTCCAGCAGGCCGAAATCCTTCGCCCGGCTCCACCACAGGTACGGGTAGGAAACATTCCGTTCGCCGAACTCGAAGCCCTGCTGGCGGATCATTTCCAGATACTGCGCCGCACTCTTCTGCACGTGCATCGGATGGCGGAACAGCCAGCGGATGACCCACGTATCAATGTAAGCCTCGGTGGACTCGGCGAACAGCAGATAACCGCCCGGCTTGAGCACCCGGTAGAACTCGGCCAGGGCCTTTTCCTGTTCCACCAGATGATGGAAGGTCTGGTGACAGAACAGCAGATCGACGCTCGCATCCGGGACATTGAGCGTCGCGCAGTCGCTGCCGATCAGCTCGACGGTGAAACCCTGGCGCGCGGCCTCTGCGGCACTCAGCTCCAGGCTGTGGGGGTCGGCATCGACGCCGATCAAACGCTGTGGGGCGAAGGTCTGGCGTAGGTGGCCGAAGGATTTGCCCTGGCCGCAGCCTGCATCCAGCAGCACCGGGTTGGCCGGCAGCGCTTCGCTGAACAAGCCGCGCAAATCGTTGATCGCCACGCGCAGCACATGGTGCTGCCAGGTGTGGCTGCGCAGGAACCAGAAGCCGAAACGGGTTTCCTCGACGTAGCTGTCGCTCAAGTAATTCATGGGGCGTCCTTTGCACAGAGTTCGGAAATCGTCTTCAGTCGGCGGCGTGCCTCGCTGACAAACGGGTTGCGTTCGTCCCAGGCGTAACCGGCGAGAATCGAACAGATCATGCGACGGATGTCCGGGGAAGCCTGCTCATGGAAAATCACGTCCTGGAAGGTGCCGGCGTACCAGCCCTCGACGTAGGCGCGGAAGGTGTCGACACCGCGTTTCAAGGGTTCGGCGAACTCGCTTTGCCAGTCCACGGTTTCGCCCTGCAACTGTCGGTGCAATACACCGGCGGCCATGCTCGCCGAGCGCATGGCGATGGTCACGCCGGAAGAGAACACCGGATCGAGAAACTCGGCGGCGTTGCCCAACAAAGCAAAGCCCGGGCCGTGCAGGGTTTTGACGTTGGCCGCATAGCCGCCGAGGGTGCGCGCCGGGGTGTCCCACACGGCGTTGTTCAGCACCTTCGCCAGGCTCGGGGTTTCAGCGATGAAACCGCGCAGGCAGGCATCGAGATCGGCGTCGCGACCATTGAAATGTTCAGCAGCGGCCACCACGCCCACCGAGCAGCGACCATTGCTGAACGGAATCGTCCAGAACCAGATGTCGCGATGCTGCGGATGGGTGGTGACGAGGATCTTTTCGCGGTCGAAGGCCGGGTGGTCGATGTGATCTTCGACGTGGGTGAACACGGCCTGACGCACCGGGAAATTCGACGGTGCTTCCAGATCGAGCAAGCGAGACAGCACGCGGCCGTAGCCGCTGGCATCGAGGACAAAGCCGGCCTCGACACGGTACTCGCTGCTGTCTTCGCGACGCACATCGAGTTGCGGACGCGGGCGGTTGAAATCGACGCTGACGATGGCATCGCCATAACGGATTTCCACACCTTGCAGCGCGGCTTGATCGGCCAGCAGTTTGTCGAAGTCGGCGCGTTGCACCTGGAACGTGGTCGGTTTGCCGCCGGTGAACGTATCGCCGAAATCGAACGCGCTATAGCGCTCGCCCCAGGCGAATGCCGCGCCGGTCTTGCGCTGGTATCCGGCGGCGTTCACCGCTTCAAGCATGCCCGCTTCTTCGACGAAGTCCAGGCAATGACTGAGCAGGCTTTCGCCGATGGAAAACCGCGGGAAATGCTGGCGCTCGATCACCAGCACGTCGTGCCCCTTGCGCTTGAGCAACGCAGCGGCGATGGCGCCGGAGGGACCGGCGCCGATGATCACGACCTGACGGGATTCCATTTCAACGATTGGCACGCGAGCTCCTGGGTACGGCAATAGGGTTCAGTGACGCACGGTGCAGGCCGATGAAGGCCGGCAACAGCGTCGCGATCAGCCCCATCAGCATCAGCGCAAAGTACAGCGCCGGGCTGATGAGTTGTTGTTGCAACAGCAGGTTGAGAAAGACGATTTCACTCAGGCCGCGAATATTCAGCAGCACGCTTTCGCGCCAGCGGCTGGCGCCTTCGAACGAGGCACCGGCCCAGCCGAGGCCCAGCCAGTTGCCCACGATTTTGCTGGCGACCGGCAACAGCAGCAGCGCTGCCCATTGCACAGCGCCGAGGCTGGCGAGGGCGCTGTGCACATCGATCTGCACGATGCCGAAAGTGAGGATCAGCGGAATCGCGATCCACGTCTGCAAACGGTTCATCCAGCGCGCCGGCAGCGGCAGCACCAATGGCACCTTCAACGCGGCCATGCACAGCAGGTAGCCGATGCCGAAAATCAGCGCATTGAGCTTGTAGTGTTCGGCCAGCACCAGCAGCGCAAAGAAACCCAGGCTGTAAGTCAGCGGCCGGCGGATGCCGAACACTCGCAACAGCAACGGCACGCAGGCCAGCCCTAGCGGCAGCAACAGACTGCTCAGGTGCAGACTGCCCTGGGCGAGGCCGAACAGGGTCCAGCAGGCCAGGTCGATCAGGATCGCGGTCTGCACCAGACGCCGGGTCGCGGCGGGCGGGTAGTCGATGTGGCGCAGGTACAGATACAGCACCGGGATCGCGGTGATGGCGAACACCAGACCGATGGCCAGCGAGTTGATCCACGGTTGCGCCGGCAGCAGCCAGTACGCCGTCGCCAGCCCGCAGGCGAACGGCACGGCGAAACTCGGCAGGGCGATTTTCACGCTCTGGCGATCCAGGCGCAGGTCGATCACATCGCTGAGAATGTGCCCGAGCAACAGTGCAAAACTCAGGCTGTAGAGGTTTTTCAGCCAGTCCGGCGCAATCAGATCGGCGCCACTGAGCTGCCAGCCCGGTTCGATCCAGAAATACATCAACAGCGGCAGGGCGAAGCTGGCCAGCAGCAACTGGCTGACAATCGGAATCAACCCGAAATGCCGGCCGACGCGGGTGGCCACGGCGAACAATGCCAATGCCATCAGCCAGAAGACCACGACCATCATGCTGCCGGCTCCGCGACTGTCGCGGTGTGGGCATGTCGCCCGGCCCACGGCGCCAGCATGAAGCTGAAGGCCAACCCGAGGCTTACTGACAGACCGAAGTTGCTCACCGCCGGTGTACTCGACACCGCCAGCAGGCCGAACGACAGCCAGGTCGTCAGCGCCGCCAGCAAGGTGCCGAGCAGACTGACCGCCGCGCCGCCAACCTGCTCGCGCATCAGGATCGCGTAATCGACGCTGATCGCCGTCACCAGCAGCAGGCCGAACAGGCTGAACAGGGTCAGCGGCTGACCGAGCCAGCCGAGGCTGGCCAGACTGCACAGCGCCGCGAGCAGCGGCAGGGAAACGATGCGCAACGCGCCACCGAGACCGAACGGCAGGATCAGCACCAGCACGATCAGCACGCAGGAGGCGAGTTTCAGTTCGGCGGCGCTGATCTGGGTTTCGGCAAACACCCGGTTCAAGTCACCGAGGCGATCCACCAGCTCCACGCCGGGCAGGTCCAGCGCCTGCACACGCAGTAGTGCGGGGTTGTTCAGTCCTTGCAGGCTGACCATCGCCGCCACACCACCCTCGACCGGGCCGAGCCACAAGGTGCGGTAGGGCTCGCCGAGCGGACCGCTGAGCGCGGTGTCGATGTCTTCGGCGGGAAGGGACTGCAACTGCGTCAATTCGGTTTGCAGCGCTGTCAGTGGTACGCCGACTTCAAGCAGCGGCTGCCAGAACTGCGGCAATTTGTTCAGCGCTTCGCGAACCTGCTGTTGCTGGCTCGGCGGGCTGACCAGTTGGTTGAGCGCCAGAAAACCCTGCAACTTGTCGAGGTTGACCAATTGCTCCAGGCGCTCACTCAACGCGGCCTGACGCTCCAGCAGTTGCTCCTGGTTTTCCGCGCGCACCAGGAAGAACTGGCTGGTCGGTTGATAACCGGTGATGCGGGCGATGGCCTGCGCTTCATCGGTCAGATGCTGCGGTGCGCCGACCCACTGGCGGATGTCGTTTTTGCTTTGCAGTTGCACCAGACCGCCGGCGCAGAACGCGACCAGCAGGGCAAACAGAATCGGTGTGCGTACGTGTTCCAGCAGGGTTTCCCGAAGGCTGACCATGCGTTCGGCCAGCCGCAACGGCCACTGCGCCGGGCGCAATTCGACGCTGCTCAACAGCGCCGGCAGCAGGCACACCGCCGACAGGTAGGCGCCGAGCAGACCGGCCGCGGAGAACACGGCGATCTGGGTCAAGGCCGGGAACGGCGTCCAGGCCAGCGCCAGATAACCGATGGCACTGGTGATCAGGCTCAGGGTCAGGCCCGAGACGGTCAGGCGCAGCGCCGGCCAGCTGCGCCACGGTTTGAGGCTCCAGCTTTTGGACAGATAGTGCAGCGGGTAATCCACCGCTACACCGATCAGGCTAGAGCCGAGTACCAACGTCATGACATGCAGATGCCCGAACAGCGCCACGCAGGCCACCGCACCGAACAGCATGCCCACCAGCACCGGAATGAAGGCCAGCAACACCCGCCAGCGACGGAAAGCGAGCAACAGCAGCAACAGAATACCGAGCGTGGCGCCGCCGCCGACCCAGGAAATTTCCCGGGTCGCTTGCTGCTGACCGTTGGCCGCGTAGAGCAAACCGCTGGCGGCCAGCAGTTGCACATCGGATTTCGCCGCTTGCTCGCGGCTGTGTTGCAGCAGTGCGGCGACTTGCAGCGGCAAATTCATGTCGAAGGCGTTGCCGGTGGTGCGTGCCCGCAGCAGCACCCAGCGCTTGCCGTCGGCATCGGCGATCAACGCTCCGCTGCCGATATCCAGTTGCACCGCGCCGTGCTGCGGCTGGCTGTTCTGGATGCGTCCGGTCAGGCCCAGCCAGTCGTCCTGGCTCGGCACCAGACTGAAACCGGTGAACGGATCGA
Organism: Pseudomonas sp. GW821-FHT09C09; assembly: GCF_059418105.1. Lineage (NCBI taxonomy): Bacteria > Pseudomonadati > Pseudomonadota > Gammaproteobacteria > Pseudomonadales > Pseudomonadaceae > Pseudomonas > Pseudomonas sp. GW821-FHT09C09. The sequence continues at coordinate 316,618 of NZ_JBWKPF010000004.1, read as the reverse complement.
ACAGCGCCTGCACCCGTTGCTGGATGAAGGCGTCCGGGTGTTCGATCAGCAGTTGCCGATCATCCGCCGAGAGCATCGCCAGTCGCCCTTGCAGCAATTGCGTGCGCAGGGCGGGCAGATCGGCTTGCAGGTTCCACTGCACTTTTTCGAACAGCCCGCTGGCCTGCCATTGCTCGCCCAGAGTCTGGGCCATGGCGACGGCTTGCTGGCGATCGGTATGCCCGACCAGGACCAGCATTTCCCGGTTGAGCGGTTCCTGCATGCGTTGTTCGGCACGCTGCTCGACCGCGTCCGGATGCGTGCCGGGCACCAGCTCCATCAGGTTCGCCGACAACGGTGCGCCGTCGCGCCACTGCCAGGCGCCCAGTGCGACGACGGCCATCAGCAGGATCAGGAACAGCCAGGGCAGCCTGCGTTCACTCGGCAAAGTCATGTTGCTCCGCGTCGCTCAACGGTTGGCCGGCGGTGCTGTCCTGCATGCGCAGCACAGTGCTGTCGCCCTGGGTTTCCAGCAGTTCGATGGTATTCACCAGCGTGCCACCGGTGATGTTGATCTGATTGAAAACCTGCTTGAGCAGCACCGAGCGCGGGGTCAGGGTCAGTTGCCATTGCTGCGCGTCGCCGCTCAGGGTCAGTTCGAAATCCCGTTGCAGGCCGCTGCTGTCGCCTTGCAGCACGGCGAGGAACAGACGGTTCTGTTCGGCGCCGGCGCTCTTGCCGGGCAACAGTTGCCAACCGCTGACGTCACGACGGGCGATGCCTTTGGCGTTGATGCGGTAGTCCTGCTGCAGCGGGGTTTTCAGCAGCCAGAGCAGACCGTAATGCTTGGCGAGGACAAAGTTGCCCTTGCTGATCAGCGGCTGGGGCAGGGCACGCAGGTGCTTTTCCTGGATGAACTGGCCGTGGATCACGTCCGGTTTCGCCAGTTGATCGCTCAGCTGTTGCAGGTCGAAGGCATTGGCCAGCGACGACAGCGTCAGCAGCGCAAGGGCCCCAAGGGATTTCACAAACACATTCATCGCAGCATCCTTTCCACGGCATCGGTGAAGACTTTCGGCGACGCCAGTTGCATCTCGCGGCTGCTCACCTCGACGGCGACCTGCACCGAACTGGCGCGGGTCAGGCGTTCGCCGGTCTCGGCGTCGGTGATCAGGTAGTGAATCTTCAGGCGGTTTTCCCACTCCACCAGGCTGGCGCGCACGTTCAGCCGCTGACCGAACACCGCGCCGCGCACGTAGCGCAGTTGCAGGTCGATTACCGGCCAGGCGTAGCCCGAGTCGACCATCTGGTTGTAGTTGTGGCCGATCTTGTCGAGCAACGCGCAGCGCGCCACTTCCAGGTATTTTACGTAATGGCCGTGCCAGACGACGTGCATGGTGTCGACGTCAAAGAACGGCACGAGGATTTCCGTATCGGCGTGAAGCACTCCGGCACTACGCATGCAGCCTCCAGTGTTGCTCGGCGATGCGTTGCAGACACAGGCGCAGTTCGCCTTCCAGGGCGCGGTCTTCGATCACCGGCGGGAAGTCCTGGGCCAGCGCTTCGTGCATCGCGGCCAGCGACGGAGGCAGTGGCCGTGCGTCTTCATCACGGCCACGCAGCCACACACCTTGGTTGGCGGCGAGCAGCGTGGCGGCGGCCACCTGTTCGGTCAGCTCCAGCACGCGAATGGCGTCGCGGGCGGCGATGGTGCCCATGCTCACCTTGTCCTGGTTGTGGCACTCGGTGGAGCGCGAGAAGACGCTGGCCGGCATGGTGTTTTTCAACGCTTCGGCGGTCCAGGCGCTGGCGCCGATCTGCACAGCCTTGAAGCCGTGGTTGAGCATCGCCCGGTCGGCGCTGGCGCCGGACAGATTGCTCGGCAAACCGTGGTTGTAACGCTCGTCCACCAGCAAGGCGAGTTGTCGGTCGAGCAGGTCGGCGACGTTGGCCACGAGGTTTTTCAGGCTGTCCATGGCGAACGCGATATGTCCGCCGTAGAAGTGCCCGCCGTGCAGCACGCGCTCAGCTTCGGCGTCGATGATCGGGTTGTCGTTGGCGCTGTTGAGTTCGGTCTCGATGAACGAACGCAGCCAGTTCAGGCTGTCGGCCAATACGCCGAGCACGTGCGGTGCGCAGCGCAGCGAGTAGCGATCCTGCAGGCGATGCAGCGGCGCGGTCGGCGCGTCGATCGCCAGATCCTTGCGCAGCCACGCGGCAACCTGCATTTGCCCCGGATGCGGTTTGGCGGCGAACAGACGCTCGTCGAAGTGTTCCGGATTGCCTTGCAGCGCCACCACGTTCAAAGCGGTGATGCGAGTGGCCAGTTGCAGCAGGTAATCGGCGCGGGCGTAAGCCAGGCAGGCGAGGCCGGTCATCACGGCGGTGCCGTTCATCAGTGCCAGCGCTTCTTTCGGGCGCAGCACCAGCGGAGTCCAGCCCAGTTCGCGATGCACATCGGCAGCCTGGCGGCGCTCGCCACGGAACATCACTTCACGCTCGCCGGACAGGGTCGCGGCGACGTAGGACAGCGGCGTCAGATCGCCGCTGGCGCCCACCGACCCCTCTTCGGGGATCAGCGGCAGGATGTCGTGTTCAAGGAAGGCATGCAGGCGTTCCAACAGCTCGATGCGCACTCCGGACACGCCGTGGCACAGCGACTGCAAACGCGCCGCCAGCACCGCGCGGGTGGCCTGGGCGTCGAGCAGTTTGCCCAGTCCGCAACCGTGGAAGGTGTAGAGATGCTGCGGCAGCGCTTCGACGTGATGCAGCGGCACCGCGACCACGCAGGAGTCGCCGTAACCGGTGGTCACGCCGTAGATCACGCCTTCCTTGTCCAGCAGCGAATCGAGGAACCGCGCACCTTTGGCGATGCGTTCACGGTAATCGGCGTCGCTCTGCAACTGCACGGGCGCCTGACGGTTGGCCAGGGCCAGCACGTCTTCGATGCGCAAAGGGCGTTCGCCGAAGGTTACCGGCTCATGGGTTGGCGTCGTCATCGGTCTTCCAGAAAGGGTAAAAGTTGAACCATTGCCTGGGGGCTTCGAGGCAATAGTGACTCAGGCGTTCGGCGTAGCGGGTCGCCCACTGATGAATGACCTGTTCGCGGTCGCGGCGGGTCCAGGTCACGGCCTCGGTGAACGGCTCCAGGGTCAGGCGATAGTGGCCGTCAGGTTGCTTGAGGCACATCAGCAGATTGACCGGGCATTTCAGCAGGCCGGCCAGCAGCCACGGACCTTGCGGGAATCGCGCTGGATGACCGAGGAAATCCACGGTCACGCTGCGGCCGCCATGCAGCGGTACGCGATCACCGGCAATCGCCAGCCATTCGCCGCGCTCCAGGCGTTCGTTCAGCTGCAGCATGACCCCCGGGTCTAGCTCGCTGACCTGGATCAGCCGCAGATTGGTCGCCCCGGCTTCGCCCAGCAGACGATTGAACTGTTCGGCGTGCTTGGTGTGCACCAGCACGTTCATGGTGACCTTTTCGCCGATCTCCGCCAGCGCCCGGCACACTTCGAGGTTGCCCAGGTGCGCGCCCACCAGCATTTGCCCGCGACTGCCGCGCAACTGATTGCGCAGCAGCGCCGGGTCGATGATTTCGATCTGCTCGATGCTCAGCTTGCGGTTCCACACGTCGAGCTTGTCGAGCAGCGAATCGGCGAACGCCATGAACTGCCCGAACACGCGCCACAGGCTCGGGCGCAATTCGTGGCGACCGCTCCAGTCGGCGAGACGCTGCTGATACTGCCAGGCACTGCGCCGGGCCGTGCGGCCGAACAGGAAGAAGTACAGGACGATGCCGTACAGCAGCGGGCTCAGCAGGCGTCGGCCAAGAACCTTGGCGGCGAACGCGGTGAATTTCATCAGCAGGAAACTGCCACGCTCTTCGCGGTCGGCCCAGTGCTTTTTGTCGGTTTCGACCGTCATGCGCGCCACCGTCGCCAGAGGATCGCGGGCGAGCGCAGCAACATGCCGAAGAACAGGCGTGTGTGCATGCTCGAAATCAGCACGTTGTCGTGGAACATCCGAAAGTGCGACACGCCGTCCAGCGGGTAGTGCACGCTGGTTTGCAGCCAGCGCATCGGCTGGTTGCGCCAGGACAGACGCACGAGGATGTCCGAGTCGAAATCCATGCGCTTGCCGATCCGCGCCGAGTCGATCAGCGCCAGTGTCGGCTCCAGCGGATACACCCGGAAACCGCACATCGAATCGCGGATCTGTAGCGACAGGGTGTTGATCCACACCATCACGTGCGTCAGGTAACGGGCGTACAGGCGACCCTTGGGGACGCTGGCGTCGTACAGCGGATAACCGCAGATCAGCGCTCGCGGATGGGCGCGGGATTCTTCGACAAAGCGCGCGACATCCTGCAAGTCGTGCTGACCGTCGGCATCGACCTGCAAGGCGTGGCTGAAGCCCAGTCGCGCCGCTTCACGCAGGCCGGTCATCACCGCGCCGCCCTTGCCCTGATTGGTGGTGAGGCGCACCAGGTACACTCGCTCGCGTTCGGCCAGAACATCCAGCACGGCTGCGCAGGATTTGCTGCTGGCGTCGTCCACGAGAATGCACGGCAAGCCTTGGGCGAGCAGGGCATCGACCACGGTGGCGATCGCAGTTTCGTGGTTGTAGACCGGGATGACCGCGCAAGGATTATGCATTGTCAGTCCCCAGCAGAATCCGCCCGCTGGAACAGGTGGCGGTGTCGTTGCGGTAGGCGAAATACAGCTTGCCGCGTTCAGGGTCGAAGCGCAGGTGCAGCTGGATTTCATCGCCGGGGCGCACCAGTTGCTGGAACTTCAGCACTTCCATGCCGGCGAACGCGCCGGACAGGTTCAAGAGTTGGCGACCAAGGTTCAGTGCCCATTCGACCTGCACCACGCCGGGCAACACCGGGGCCTTGGGGAAGTGGCCACTGAAGTAGGCAAGGTCTGGCGGTACACTCAGTTGCAGGCTCCACTCGCCATCGGTTTCGGTCTGTTCCAGAACCTCCGGTGCCTTAGGACGGGGTGCCAGCAGCAGCGCTTCGACGTCGGCCTGAGGCAACTTGCCCTGAGGGTTCAGCGGCAGTTGTCGCAGCAAGCGCCAGCGCCGGGGCAGGGCGAGGGCTTCGCAGTGCTCGCCGAGGTGACGGCGCAGGGTTTCGGTGAGGCTGCGGCGGCCGTGCTCACGCAGGGCAAACAGGCCGGATTCGCTGAGCACCAGCAAGGCGCCGAGGGAGGCGCGGTTTTCCTGCACCACGCCCAAGCGCGCTTCGGCGACCCAATCGTGGGCGACCAGGGCCTGCTCCAGCATCGGCAGGGAGATGCGTTTTTCTTCCAGTTTGACGATCCGGTCCAGTCGCCCGAGCAGTTCGAAGCGACCATCGGCTTCGATGCGTGCGGCATCGGCGGTGTGTTCGACATGCCCGGCGGGAAGGTACGGCGAGGCGATCAACAGGGCGCCGTCGCCATCCTGGCTCAGCTCGACACCGGCGAATGGCTGCCACAAGTGTTGGCCCTGACGCCAGGCGATGCCGCCGGTCTCCGAGCTGCCGAGGATTTCCGTCGGCCACTGTTGCAGGCGTTGGTGCAGGCTTCGCGCGGCATCCGCCGGCAACGCACCGCCGGAGGAAAACACCCGGCGCACGGCGCTCAGGGCCGGCCAGTCGAGGTTGTCGCCCATGCGCTTGAGCAACGCCGGGCTGGCGACCCAGGCGAAGGCCGGGTGTTCGCGGCTGGCGCGCTGCATGTCTTCAGGAAAGGCCAGTTGTTTGCGCAGGAACGGGCGGCCGGCACACAGCGGCCACAAAACACGGAACAACAGACCGTAAATGTGTTGGGTGGCGACGCTGCCGATGATGCAGGCCTCGCCGAGATCCGCACCCCACAGTTGCTCGAGGGCTTCGACTTCGTTGGCCAGTTGCCGCAGGGACTTGTCGATGCGTTTGGGCTCGCCGCTGGAGCCGGACGTGCACAGGCTCAGGCGGCACTGGTCGAGATCCAGTTCGGTACCTGTCAGTGCGGTGTGCTGCAAATCGCTCAGGTGCGCGTCGTCTGCATGATCGGTCAGCCACAGGTCGACTTCGTTCGACCAGCGCTGGCGGGTCTGCGCTTGCAGATCCGCAGGCAGCAAGACGCTGACGCCGGCGCGCCAGGCACCGAGCAGGGCGATGGCCAGTTCTGCGGCATCTTCCAGGTGCACGGCCAGACGTCGCACGCCCCTGGCTTGCAGGCCGGCGGCCAGGCTCAGGGCCTGTTCGCGCAGGTGTGCGTGATCGAGTGCCGGCGCGACGGTGACGTCGCGCTGCGGCAGATCCTTGAGCAGCAGCTGCTCAAGTTTTATCCAGTTCATGGGCGACCTCTTACCCGTTGTCGTATCAGCCATTCAATGGCAAACATCAGGCCGATCAATCCGTAGGAGATCAGGCCGGTGTACAACATCCACCAGTGCAGCGGTGCCCAAAGGGTCAGCAGGGCCGCGCACAAGCCGTTACAGAAAAAAAACACGCTCCAGGCCACGGTGACCTGACGGGTGTAGCGGATCGCTTCGGGCGGCAATTGCGGCTCGCGAATGCGCGCCAGACGTTCGACCATCGGCGGGCCGTATTTCAGGCTCAGGCTGAACAGCACCAGCATGAAGCCGCTGATCAGCACCGGATACCAGCGCAGCAACAGCGGGCTGTCGAACAGCGCCAGCAGCAGGCAGAACACGATGGCCACGCAGGCCATCCACAGACTGCCGGGCTTGCGCTCGCCGGTCAGCGCGCGGGCCAGCCACAGGCTGCCCAGCAGCAGGCCGAACTGCCACGGCGCAAAGTGCTCCATGCCGAAATACACCGCAAAGGGATACAACAGGCCCGCCAGCAGCAGGCCGAGGCCGATCAATCGGCTCATGCGGCCGGTTGAACCAGACGGTAGACCGCCTCGACCACGTCGCCGACGGTACGCACCGACTTGAACTCCTCGGCGGCGATTTTCTTGCCGGTCTGGCGTTTGATGTGGTCGATCAGGTCGACGGCGTCGATGCTGTCGATTTCCAGGTCCTGATACAGGTTCGATTCCAGGCTCACACGGGCCGGGTCCAGTTCGAACAGCTCGACCAGGGCATCGCGCAGGGTGTTGAAGATGTCGTCACGAGTTTGCATGGTCCGGTCTCAAGCTGCCTGTTTTGCCGTGACGAACGCCGCGAGGCTCGCCACGTTGGTGAAATGGTTGCGGGTGTCCTTGGCATCGGCGTCGATCTTGATGCCGTACTTTTTCTGGATCGCCAGGCCAAGCTCCAGGGCGTCGACGGAATCCAGGCCCAGGCCTTCGCCAAACAGTGTCTGGTTGTCGCCGATGTCGTCGACGCTGATGTCTTCGAGGCCCAGGGCATCGATGATCAGCAGTTTTATCTCACGGTGCAGATCGCTCATCTTCGGCGAGCTCCTTGATAAAAAAATGGTGCAGAAAGTCGTTGAGCTTGCGCGAGGCCTGCGGTGCAGGTCCTTGTGCGGCAAAGGTCTGTGGGTCTATATCGGCCCCGACGCGAAAACTGAAGTGAACACGGCGGCTCGGGATGCGATACCACGGCTCGGCCTTGGTCAAAGTGGTCGGGCTGACCTTGATGATGACCGGCGTCAGGATTTTCGCACCGCGCAGCGCGATGGCCGCTGCCCCCCGATGAAAGGCCGGGGCCTGACCGGGTTGGGTGCGCGTGCCTTCCGGGAAAATGATCAGGGTCTGGCCATCCTGCAAGGCGCCGGCGGCGGCATCGAGCATGTCCATGCTGCCGTCGTTGCTGATGTATTCGGTGCTGCGCAGCGGGCCACGGGTGAAAGGGTTTTCCCACAGCGTTTTCTTCACCACGCAATTGGCGTGGCGCACCAGACCGATCAGGAACACCACATCGATCAGCGACGGGTGGTTGGCGATGATCATCTGCCCCGGCCGGCCGAGGCGTTCGGCGCCCTGAATGTCATAGGTCAGCACGCCGGTACGGGCCATGAACCGGACGAAAAACCAGAACAGCCGACTGACGGTCTGCCGCGCCCGCTCGCGATGGGTTTTCGCGTCGCCCGGCAGGCAGCCCAGCAGCGGAAACACCAGCAAACGCAGGCACAGTCCACCGAGCCCGAAGAGGGCGAAGCTGAGGGCGGTGGCCAGCAGACGCCAGTAGTAGGCGTCACGATGCTTTTCGGTCACGGGTTGCGTTGCCAGGTCCATACACGATTTTTCCAGGCATGTTGGCAAAGGGTTTGCTGGCCGAGCAGGGTTTGCAGCAGATTCAGTGCATGGGGCCATTGCGCTTTGGACAGTGCTTCGGGGGCGCTGTTCAGGGTCAGCCGCCAGTCGGTACCGGGGGTCAGCAGCAAGCCCACCGCGTACGGAAACGGCACATCATCGATCCACGCCGAATAGGCCTGGGGTGGTTGTTCTTCGGTGATCACCAGCAGTACCGCTGGGGCGCCTTCGTCCAGCAGGGCGGCGGCTTCCAGCACACCGTGTTCGAGTCCGTCGCCAGCGGCGGCGAGGGCCGTCATCTCGCTGGTTTCGCCGCGCATGATCGACCACAGGCCGATGATCGCGTTGTGCACGGAGAGACTGAACTGGGTCGGTGACAGCGGTTGTTCGTTGGCCAGGTCGCTGAGGATGTCGAAGGTGCGCGGGGTTTCGCCGTGACGGGACACGAACACCAGCGGCAGGTTTTCCCGACCGTCGGCCAGTGGCCAGCCGACACTGAAGGCCATTCGCGCCAGGCGGCTGAGACGGCGGCGCTGCATGGCGGGAAGGAACGACACATCGGGCGCGGCATCGCTGCTCGGGAGCACGACCGGCTGTCGGCTCCAGGCTTGCCAGGCGTCCACGCTGTCGAGCCCGGGAGCCCAGGCGCGCCATTGGGCGATGTTGAAGTTGATCACGGACATTCATCCCGCCCCTGCGGGCTGTTTTTGACGCGGTTCTGCCAAAGCCACAGAGGAGCTGACCTTGCCGAAAGTGGCGTGGCGCTTGGCGCCGGGTGGCGCGCATTATCCCGGTGCGACGAGTGTGTAGCAAATGCTGGTTACATTTTGCGCTCTGAAATGGACCGAAGGGTACATGGCAAAAAATATCACTTGGCCATTATCCGGATTGTGAAGGGATTGTCTGTCGGGCATATCGGCGGTCGAAGGCAGCATTTGCGCCGTGACTATTGAGATATTTGCGTCTGACCCTGTAGTCCGTGTCCGCGAAGGTAGCGAAGCGGGGCCGGGCACCACTACACTCGGTCATTCTTTGATACACGGAGGTTTTGTCATGCGGCGCGTGGTGTTCAATCAGAAAGGTGGCGTGGGCAAATCCAGCATCGCCTGCAATCTGGCGGCGGTCAGCGCCAGCGAGGGTTATCGCACGCTGTTGGTGGACCTTGATGCCCAGGCCAACTCCACTCAGTACCTGACCGGACTCACCGGTAATGACATTCCGATGGGCATCGCCGACTTCTTCAAGCAGACCCTGTCTTCGGGCCCGTTCTCCAAGAAGAACAAGGCCGATATCTACGAAACCCCGTTCGACAACCTGCACATCATCACCGCCACGGCGGAGCTGGCCGATTTGCAGCCCAAGCTTGAGGCCAAGCACAAGATCAACAAGCTGCGTAAGTTGCTGGAAGAGCTGGACGGCGAATACGACCGCATCTACCTCGATACCCCGCCAGCCTTGAATTTCTATGCAGTTTCGGCGCTGATCGCGGCTGATCGAGTATTGATCCCTTTCGACTGCGACAGCTTCTCCCGTCAGGCGCTATACGGGCTGATGTCGGAGATCGAAGAGTTGAAGGATGACCACAACGAAGGCCTGGAAGTCGAAGGCATCGTGGTCAACCAGTTCCAGGCCCGGGCCAGCCTGCCGCAGCAGATGCTCGACGAATTGATCGCCGAAGGGTTGCCGGTGCTGCCGGTTTACCTTGCCAGCTCAGTGCGCATGCGCGAATCGCACCAGGCCAGCACGCCGCTGATCCATCTCGATCCGCGGCACAAGCTGACGCAGCAGTTCGTCGAACTGCACAACCTGCTCGAAGACGCCTGACCGTCTGAGCCGGCATAAAGAACTGTGGGAGCGAGCCTGCTCGCGATAGCGGTCTTTCATTCAAACCATTTGTTGAATGAGCAACCGTCATCGCGAGCAGGCTCGCTCCCACAGGGAATGTGCGCCGCGATCAGATGCCTTGGCTACGCAACCACGCCATCAGTTGCGGCAGCGGAAATGCGCCACTCTGCCGCGCCACCTCCCGGCCATTTTTGAACAGGATCAGGCTCGGAATCGAACGGATCCCCAACTGCGCCGACAACTGCTGATTGGCTTCGCTGTCCAGCTTGGCCAGCCTGTATTTGCCCGCCAGTTGCGCCGCCGCCTGCTCGAACACCGGCGCAAACGACTTGCACGGCCCGCACCAGTCCGCCCACACATCCACCAGCAACGGCAGATCGCCCTTGATCTGGCTGGCGTAGTCGCCTTGCTTGAGGTCGAACGGCTTGCTCAACAGCACCTCGGACTTGCAGCGCCCGCATCTCGGGTGGTCGCCGAGGCGTTCGGCGGGAATTCGGTTGAGGCCGTTGCAGGAGGGGCAGGGGATGAGGAGTGGGTCGGTCATGTCGGGCTCGATGAAAAGAGTGTGATCGTACGGCTGATCTGGAGCCGTACGGATCGATTATCAAGGTTCAAGTCGTCGCACTCACGACGAACAACTGATCTCCAGATGCTTGCCCCACTCCGGCGGCCGTTCCGCATAGCTTTCCATTCCAGGCTGTTCCTCGAATGGATTGCTCAACACCGCATGCAGCCGACGCACCTCCGAGTAATCACCCTGTTCCGCCGCATCAATCGCCTTCTGCGCCAGGTAATTGCGCAGGATGTACAACGGATTCACCGCATGCATCCGCGCCCGACGTTGTTCCTGATCGATAGCACCATCTCGTGCGACACGGTCGACGTAACGCTCGCCCCAGGCATCGAAGCCTCGGATATCGACGAAGTCATCGCGTAAACGAGCGACAGCCTGATCCGCTGATTCCTCACCCAAACGACGGAAGAACAGCGTGTAGTCGACGCCACTGTTCTGCATCAATTGCAGCAGTTGCTCCAGCAGTTGCTGGTCCTCGTCCTCGGCCGTGGTGAGGCCCAAACGGCGGCGCATCAGGTCGAGGTAGTGGGCCTGGAACAGCGGCAGGTACAAGCCAAGGGTTTCGCGCAGGGCTTCGACGCTGATGAATGGCGTCAGGGCCTGGGCCAGAGCGCTGAGGTTCCACTGGCCGACGGGCACCTGATTGCTGAACGAGTAACGGCCCTGATCATCGGAATGGTTGCAGATGAAGTTCGCGTCGAAGTCATCGAGGAAGGCGAACGGGCCGAAGTCGAAGGTGATGCCGAGGATCGACATGTTGTCGGTGTTCATCACCCCGTGGCAGAAACCGTAGGCCTGCCACTTGGCGATCAGTTCGGCGTTGCGCTCGACGATTTCGCGGAACATCGCCAGATACGGCTCCGGCTGTTCCAGGCACTCGGGGAAGTGCATCGCCAGCACGTGCTCGCCGAGCTGCTTCTGCTGCTCGGGCCGCTTGGTGTAATAGAAATATTCGAAATGGCCGAAGCGCACGTGGCTTGGCGCCAGACGCAGAACCATCGCGGCGCGTTCCTGTTTCTCGCGCCAGACCGGGGTGTCGGAACCGATCACGCACGCGGCGCGTGAGGACGGGATGTTCAGCGCATACAGCGCTTCGGACGCGAGAAATTCACGGATCGACGAACGCAGCACGGCACGACCATCGCCCATGCGCGAAAACGGCGTCTGCCCGGCACCCTTGAGGTGCAGGTCCCAGTGTTCGCCGGCTTCGTTGTAGACCTCACCCAGCAACAGCCCGCGACCATCGCCCAGTTGCGGCGTATACCCGCCGAACTGATGCCCGGAATAGACCATCGCTCGTGGCTCGGCATCGGCCCACAACTTGTGGCCGCCGAACAGTTCGGCAAATTCCTGGGTGTCCGCAGTCGCCGGTTCCAGATCCAGCAGCGCCAGGGCCGCCGGGCTGGCAACCACCAGTCGCGGATTGTCGATCGGTTCGGGCAGCACATGGGCCGAGAACGCGTCGCCCAGGCGGGCGAAGCGGTTGTCGAAGGTCAGTTCGTCGAGGGCTTTCAAGGGCCGGCTCCAGCAGAATGTCCGAGCATTCTGCTGGGATTAGCCCGGTTAGTCGAGTTTGGCGGGCGGCGGTTCTTGCAGCGGTTTTTGCTCGCCGCTGACAGGCACGATGGTTTTGCTGTCGTCTTCGACCGGCACCAGTTTGTACTCCTGACCGTGGAGGTTCTTCAGGTACACCTCCATCTGCCGGAACGAGATGTTGATGTGCTGTTTCTTGAACTCGCGGTTGATGAAGCGGTTGACCTCGTCGATGACCGGGTTACGGTCACCGAGGTCGCGCACGTGCATGCGCAGCTCGTGGTCGAGGGTGCTTTCGCCGAAGTTGAGGAAGTACACGTGCGGCTCGGGTTCTTTCAATACGCGCGGGTTTTCCCGGGCGGCCTTGAGCAGCAGTTCCTTGACCAGATCCAGATCCGAACCGTAATCCACGCCCAGTTTCAGCGTCACCCGGGTGATGGTGTCGGTCAGCGACCAGTTGATCAGTTGCCCGGTGATGAACGTCTTGTTCGGGACGATGATGTCCTTGCGGTCGAAGTCGGTGATGGTCGTGGCGCGGATGCGGATCTTGCTCACGGTGCCCGACAGGTTGCCGATGGTGATGGTGTCGCCGATCCGCACCGGGCGTTCGAACAGGATCATGATGCCGGAGATGAAGTTCGCGAAGATCTCCTGCATACCGAAACCGAGGCCGACCGACAGCGCCGCCACCAGCCATTGCAGCTTGTCCCAGCTCACGCCGAGGGTCGACAGGGTGGAGACGAAGCCGACCCCGGCGATCACGTACGACAGCAGCGTCGTGGTCGCGTAGGCACTGCCCTGGGCCAGATTGAGTTTCGACAGCACGAACACTTCCAGCAGGCCCGGCAAGTTGCGTGCGAGCGCAAAGGTGATGCCGATGATGATCAGCGCGCCCAGCATGTCGCCGATGCTGATCGGCACCATGCTCATGTTGGCGCCGGTACCGCTGGTGTACTCGTAGAGAGTGATGTTGTCGAGGTACGAGAACACCGTGATCAGGTCGGCCCAGACCCAGTACAGCGCGGCGATGAAACCGCCGAGCAGGGCCAGGCGGATCAGGCGCAGGGACTGTTCGTTGACCTTCTCGATGTCGAGGGTCGGTTCTTCGATCACCGCTTCGCCGTCGCCGGCTTCTTTCGCTGCCTGACGTTTGGCCAGTGCGCGCTGGTAGGCCAGGCGCCGAGCCGCGACTGCGAGGCCACGGACGAACGTGGCTTCGATCACTAGCCAGAACATCAGCAGGTACAGGGTATTGATCAAACGGTCGCTGAGTTTCAAGGCGGTGTAGTAGTAGCCGAAGCACACCGCGACGAACAGCGCGATGGGCAGCAGGGTGAACATGATCCCCACAGCCTTGCGGAACAGCGAGGCGTTTTCGTGGGTCGGGCTGCTGATCAGCAGGCGACTGAGCAGCCACGCCATCAGCGCGTAGCAGGTCAGCACCACCGGCATGCCGATGACGTCATCGGCCAGCGCCGCCGGCTGCAGTTCGGCGACCGCTACCACTGCCACAAGCGCCATCACCACCAGGCCGAGACGCCGCACCCAGCCTTGCAGGAATTCGACCTGCGGCTTCTCCCAGCGGAAGTGCAGTTCAGCCACACCGCCCGGCGCAAGGATCCGGTAAGCGGTGTAGAACACCAGCCACGCCTGACCCATTTGCAGCAGGGCCGCGCCCATGTTGGCGTTCTGGCCACGGGCGTCGATTTGCAGTGCCAGCCCACACAACGCGAGGCCCAGCGCCACCGGCATCGCCAGCAGGATGTTGATCAGGATCGCCTGCGGCGTGTGCCACTGGCTGTCGCGCTTGAAGTGGCCGATGTCCTGGTGAACCTTGTTCAGGCGTGCATACAGCTGCTTGCGCCGCCACAGCAAGGCGCCGATCAGCAGCGCCAGCGGCAGGAACAGCAGCGGGCGCTGGGTCAGGCCGTCGGTCAGTTCGCTGAGGCTGGAGGCCAGGGGCAAGGTGTCGATCTGGCGTTTCAGGCGCTCCGGCACACCGCGCAGCCACTCGGAGTCCAGCGGCTTGTTGCTGGGAATCCAGAACATCTGCTCGTCGAGGGTCGCGCGCAGGCTTTGCGCGGTGCTCAGCAGTTGTTTCTGGTTCAGTTGCAGGGTGATCGATTCATTGAGCATCGCGCTCAGTTCGCGACTCAGCCGTTCCAGCAGATCGACGCGAGTATTGGCCAGATCCAGCAGGTTTTTGCGAAGTTGCGGTGTGACTTGCTCTGGCGGCTGGGTGGACAGCAGGGTGTCGACGTAAGTCGCCGGATTGCTCAGTTGTTCGCGCTGTTGGTTGATTTCGAACTGGTACAGGCGAATGTCGGCGATCTGGTCCGCCAGATCGCGGTCGACCTTGAGTCGTGGCAGCGCCTGCTTCTGCTTATAGAGAATCTTCGACAGCAGCAGACTGCCCTTGAGCACGTTGATCTGCTCGTCGAGGGCCGAATCGCTCTGGGTCACGCTGTCCAGTTGCTGCTTGGTCTGCAGGTTCTGCTGGGTCAGCTCGTTGAGGCGGTCAGTGCTTTTGAGCAAGTAGTCGGAAAGTTTGAGGTTGGCCGCGCTTTCAGTGGCGAGCAGGGTGCTGCTGCCGGACTTCTGGGCTTCTATCGATTGCTGCGTCACGGTTTCCTGAGACAGGGTCAGACGCTTCTGGTTGATCAGGGTCTGCAGTTCCTGGATCTCGTGGTCCAGACGGTCGGACTTTTCCGTGAGCAGGTCATGCTGGCTGTTGCCCAGATCCTGCAACTGGTTGTTGCCGGCCAGTTCCTGGCGACGCAACGGGATCAGAGCATTGAGCGCTGCCAGCTCGGCGTTGAGCAGGTCGCGTTGTTCGGCACTCAGGGTCTTGCCGCTGTCCTTGCCGGTCTTGAGGATGTTGTTGATCTGCTGGATGCGGGTCTGGCTGCTGGCGATTTCTGCCTGGGCGCGCTCCGGACGGGTCTGGGCGGTGATGATCAGGCTGTTGGCGTCGGCCAGGGCTTTTTGCAGGTCGCTCTGCTGGGTCGAGCGCTCGGTGAGGATCTGCTCCAGCTGCTGGATGTTCTCTTTGGTGAAGCGCTGCGCTACCGGTACCACGGCGGTGGCCTTGAGGCGTGCCAGTTCGCGGGTGTTCTCGATGGTCTGTTTCGGCGCGGTGGCCAGTTGCTGCTTGAGGTCGATCAGTTTCTGATCGTAGTCACGCCGGTTGTTGAGCTGGTTCAGCGTGTTTTGCAGGAGCGTTTGCAGGGCCTTTTTGTCGGCCTCGGGCAGTTTGCTGTCGGTGAGCTTGTCCAGGTTCGCCTGCACGGCTTCGCTGGACGGCGGTTCTGCGGCCTGCAGCGGGCCGACAGTAAGACTCAGGCCCAGCAGGGCCGCGAGGAAAAAGGAGCGCAGGGTAGGCATAGAGACCGGTCAAGCAAGTGAGAGTGGAGGCAGTTTAGAGGAAGAGCCCGGGGCCCGGGCGACTTCCTTCGGGGAATCTGACGCCCACTTTGGCGATCTTGTTCCCGTCCATGACCGCCACCGTCCAGTGGGTGTTGTTCCATTCCACCTGGTCGCCAACGATCGGTGCACCGCCGACTTTCTGGGCAATGAAGTGGCCCAGGGTCATGTCCGGATCGATGCCGTCGGCCGACAGGCCGTAAAGGGCCGCAACCGCTTTGAGCTGGGCGTCTCCTTCGAGTACGAAGTCGCCGAAGAAGCGCAGATCGAGGCCCCGTTGCGGTGCCTGGCTGAACAGTTTTCCGAGGGCCGGCAAGTTGTGTTCATGGCCGATAACACACAGCAAATCATCGACTTCCAGCACCGTACTACCCGACGGATGGAGCAGTTGCTGGCCGCGAAACAGGGCAGCGATACGGGTGCCTTCGGGCATTTTCAGCTCGCGCAGGGGGGAACCGATGCACCATTTTTCCGCGCCGAGCTTGTACACGAACAGCTCCCACTCGCTGGTGATGTGCACTTCCAGGGCCGAGCGTGAGATCGGCGCAGGTTCCGGCGGCACCGTCACCTTGAGCAGTCTGGCCACCCACGGCAGGCTCGTGCCCTGCACCAGCAGTGACACCAGCACGATGAAGAACGCCAGGTTGAAGTACAGCTGCGCATTCGGCAGCCCGGCCATCAGCGGGAACACCGCCAGAATGATCGGTACCGCGCCACGCAGGCCGACCCAGGAAATGAAGGCCTTTTCGCGACCATGGAAGGCCTTGAACGGCAGCAGTCCGACCACTACCGACAGCGGTCGCGCGAACAGAATCATCCAAAGCGCCAGGCCCAGAGCAGGCAGGGCAATCGGCAGCAAGTCATGCGGAGTGACCAGCAAACCCAGCACCAGGAACATGCCGATCTGTGCCAGCCACGCCATGCCGTCGAGCATGTGCAGGATGCCGTGGCGGCTGCGCACCGGGCGGTTGCCGATCACCAGGCCGCACAGGTAAACGGCAAGGAAGCCGCTGCCGTGCAGGGCGTTGGTCAGGGCAAACACCACCAGACCGCCGGCGATCACCAGAATCGGATAGAGGCCGGTGGCGAGGTTGATCCGGTTGACCAGTTGCAGCATCAGCCAGCCGCCGCCGAGGCCGATCACGCCACCGATGCCGAACTCGCGGATCAGGTGGGTCAGCAGGCTCCAGTGCAGGCCGGTCTGGCCGCTGGCGAGCATGTCGATCAGGGTCACGGTGAGGAACACCGCCATCGGGTCGTTGCTGCCGGATTCGATTTCCAGACTGGCGGTCACCCGCTCGTTCAGGCCTTTGCCGCCCAGCAGCGAGAACACCGCCGCGGCGTCCGTGGAGCCGACGATGGCGCCGATCAGCAGGCCCTGGATCAGATTCAGGTCGAACAGCCACGCGGCGGCCATACCGGTGAGACCGGTTGTTATCAGCACACCGACCGTGGCCAGCGACAAGGCCGGCCACAAGGCCACGCGGAAACTCGACACCCGGGTGCGCAAACCGCCGTCGAGCAGGATCACTGCCAACGCAAGGTTGCCGACCAGATAGGCCGTCGGGTAGTTATCGAAAATGATGCCGCCGCCATCGACCCCGGCGGTCATGCCGACCGCGAGGATGATCACCAGAATCGGGATGCCGAGACGCGATGAAAGGGAGCTGACAAGAATGCTCGCACCTACCAGCAACGCGCCGATCAAGAACAGGCTGTTGATGGTCGTCGCATTCAAAGGCAGTACTCCAGAAGCGGAAAGACGGGCACAAACTGACCATGCAGTCTGCGTGCCAGCGATTCTAACCTGTTGAAATGTGATGCTGTCAAAAAGGTTTTTCAGCGAGGTGAAAGATCGTCCCCACGGGCGTGGGAACGATCAGTCTTGCGCAGGGTTAGAGGCTGAACCGCCCAACCATATTGTTCAGATCCAGCGCCAGGCGCGACAGCTCGTTGCTCGCCGCACTGGTCTGATTCGCGCCGGTCGCCGATTGCACCGACAGATCGCGGATGTTCACCAGGTTGCGATCCACTTCACGTGCAACCTGCGCCTGTTCTTCGGCAGCGCTGGCGATCACCAGGTTGCGCTCGTTGATTTCGACAATGGCGGTATTGATGGTGTCCAGCGACAGGCCGGCGCCACGGGCGATGTTCAGGGTCGATTCGGCGCGCTCGGTGCTGTTGCGCATCGAATCCACGGCGTGTTCGGTGCCGCTCTGGATGCTGCCGATCATGCGCTCGATTTCGCTGGTCGACTGCTGGGTGCGGTGCGCCAAAGCACGGACTTCGTCGGCCACCACGGCAAAGCCACGACCGGCTTCACCGGCACGGGCCGCTTCGATGGCGGCGTTGAGTGCCAGCAGGTTGGTCTGGTCGGCCAGGCCACGGATCACGTCCAGCACCTTGCCGATGTCACGGGATTCGTTGGCCAGATCACCGATCAGGGTCGCGGTGCTCTGCACGTCGGCGCTCATGCGTTCGATGGCGCTGACGGTTTCCTGCACCAGATCACGACCGTCGCCGGCGGAAGTGGTGGCGTTCTTCGAGGCTTCCGAGGTGCTGACCGCGTTGCGTGCAACTTCTTCCACGGCGCTGGTCATCTCGTTGACCGCGGTGGCGGCCTGCTCGATTTCGTTGTTCTGCTGGGTCAGGCCACGGGCGCTTTCGTCGGTGACGCTGTTCAGCTCTTCGGCTGCAGATGCAAGTTGCGTAGCCGAGCCGGAAATTCGCTGCAGGGTGTCGCGCAGCTTCGATTGCATCTTGGCCATGGCCGCCAGCAGGCGCCCGGCTTCATCGGTGCCGTCGACGTGGATCGGCTGGGTCAGGTTGCCTTCGGCGATGGTTTCCGCCGCGTCCAGCGCTTTGGAAATCGGCTTGGTGATGCTCAGGGTCAGCAGCCAGGCGAACAGGAACGTCAGGCCGGTCGCGATCACCAGCAGCGTCACCACCAGACTGAAGGCCGAAGAAAACTGCTCGGCGGCTTGCTGGTTGGTCTGGCTGATCTGCTCGCCGTTGATTTGCATCAGGCGGTTGAGCACGGTGTTCATTGCTTCGGAGTTGTTCAGCAATTCGGTGTTCAGCAGGTTGCGCAGCTCATCCACCTGATTGTTGCGCGACAGGGTTTTCATCCGGTCTTCGATCTGGCGGTACTGGCCCAGCAACTGCACGTATTGGTCATAGGCCGCACGCTCGGCCGGGCTGCCGATCAATGGCTCGTAATCGGTCTGGGCCTTGCGGATCTGCTGGTTGCGCATTTCCAGCAGTTCGACAGTCTTCTGCTGGACGTCCGGCTCGCGGTTCACCAGCAAGCGGTACGACAGCACCCGCAGACGCAGGGTCAGCTGGGTGAACTCGTCGAGGTTCTTGATGCTCGGCACGCTGGTGGTGGTGATGTTTTCGGCGGCGCCGCGGATCTTGCTCATCTGGTTCAGGGCGAACACGCCGAGAATCAGCATCAGGCCGCCGATCAGGGCGAAACCGGTGAACGCCCGGGGGGCGATATTCATATTGCGAAGGGACATGGTGCGATTACCAGGGAAGGGCCGCATCCATGCGGGCTGAGACTGCTGTTGGATGACTTATCGGTCATACGACTAAAGTCTTGAGGCGGTGCGCGTATTTGTCGCATAAGGGGTCGGGCGACGAAGTGCAGGAACCAGATCGGCAGATCACAGTCTCTAACACTCGCAGGAATGGTCGACTGCCAGGAAAATCAAGGCTTTGCGCCGGTTTAATCCTGGCATCCACGACGACTTTTCTTTATCGTACGCGCCCTTTGAAAAAGCCCTGGAATATCAAAATGTTGGAAGCATCCCTCAGCCAATTGGAACAGCTCGTCAGCGACCTGGTGCAACAGAACCAGACCCTGTCGGAAACCAACCAGACCCTGTCCACGGAACTGGCCCAGGCCAAGGATGAAAACGAGAGCCTGCAACTGAGCCTGATGGAACAGGAAGAAAAGCACGGTGCCACCGCCGCACGCATCCAGGCCCTGGTTGATCGCGTCAACGCAGGTCCTGTCAGCGCATGAACCACGGCACAGCAGGGGTAAAAGTCATCTCCATCATGGGGGAGGACTATTCGATCAAGGCACCGGCCGGGGAAGAACAGACCCTGCTGGACGCTGCATTGATGCTCAAGGCTGCGCTGGCCGACACCAAGCGCAAATACCCGACCCTGATCGGTGACCGCCTGCTGGTGCTGGCGGCGATGAATCTGTGCTCGCAGCAGATTGAAATGAAGAAGCAGCATCAGGAAGAACTCGAGCGTTACCAAGAGCAAGTCAGCGCCACGGTCGAGACCATCGCCAAGACCATCAATCAGGGTTGATGGGGTTGCGCACAACCAAAGAATAAGATTGTCGATTGCGTTGTATACAATCGGCACGGCTGTTGCAGTGTTTCAGCCTCTTATTCTTTGGGGGTGCTCCATGCAGTTCTGGCGTCGCAGTATTCAATGGCAGCTGATCCTCGGCATGGGCACCGCTCTGCTGGTCAGCATCCTGATTGTGGTTGGCATTTATACCCTGGTGGTCAACCGCCTCGCCCAGAGCTATCTGGTCGAACAGGCGTTGCCGTCGAGCATCGAAGCGACGCGCAACGACATCGAACGAATCCTCGTTCAACCCCTCACTGCCGCCAAGGACATCGCCAGCAATACGATGGTCCGCGACTGGCTGGCCACTGGTGAAGACTCCGGCAAAACGGCGGGCTTTGCCCAGTATCTGGAAGGCATCCGCGCCGAACACAAGGCTTTCACGGCGCTGATCATCGGCACCGAATCCAATCACTACATCACCGAAAAAGGCCTGGATCGCACCCTCAGCCGATCCAAACCGGCCGATGCCTGGTTCTACTCTTTCCTCGACAGCAACCAGCCGCGAACCCTGAACATCGACAACGACGGGGCCACCGGAGAGCTGGCGCTGTTCATCGATTTGAAGGTCGAGCAGGCCGGCAAAGTGGTCGGCGTTGCGGGGCTCGGATTGAGCATGAAAGAGCTGTCGGAGCTGATCCACAACTTCAGTTTCGGTGAGCGCGGGAAGGTCTATCTCGTGCGTTCCGACGGTCTGATCCAGGTCCATCCCGAGGCACAGTTCAGCGGCAAGCGCACCCTCGCGGAGCAGATCGGCGCCAACGCGGCGCAAGCGGTCATGGGCCACAAAGTGGCGACCAACAGCAGCTTCCAGCGCGACGGCGAAGACTTCCTCGCCTTCAGTCTGCCTTTGCGCGACCTTGGCTGGACTCTGGTGGCCGAAGTGCCGCAGTCGCAGATCTACGCCGAAGCCCGGCGGGCGATGTGGATGAGCAGTGGTATCGGTCTGGCGGTGGCGCTGGTTTGCCTGGCGCTGGTGATCTGGCTGGCCCAGGGGTTGGTGCGACCGATTCGTCAGGTAACAGCCGCACTGGTAGCAATCGGTAGCGGTGGTGGAGATTTGACCCATCGGTTAGATTCCAGCCGCGCCGATGAACTGGGCGACCTCGCTCGGGGCTTCAACCGTTTCCTCGACAGCCAGCGCGGGATGATCGGCGAAGTGCTGACCACCAGCGAGCGTCTGCGTGTCGCCGTCGGCCAGGTGGCCAGGGTTGTGGATAACACCGCCGAGCGCTCCGGCCGCCAGCAGGAAATGACCGACATGGTCGCCACCGCTGTCCACGAAATGGGCCTGACCGTGCAGGAAATCGCCCAGAACGCCGGCAATGCTGCGCTCGCCTCGCAAACTGCCCGTGATGAAGCGATGCAGGCGCGGGAAGTGGTTGGCGGCTCGATTCGCCATATAGAAAGCATGTCCGATGAAATCGGCGTCGCGGCCGGCGCGGTGGGTGAGCTGGCGCATCAGGTGGCGTCGATCGATCAGGTGTTGGCGGTGATTCGCGGGGTGTCCGAGCAGACCAATCTGTTGGCGCTGAATGCGGCCATCGAAGCAGCGCGGGCCGGCGACATGGGGCGTGGTTTTGCGGTAGTGGCGGATGAAGTGCGGACGCTGGCGCGCCGGACCCAGGCGTCTACCGACGAGATCCAGCAGATGATCGGCAGCCTCAAGCAGGGGGCGGAGAATGCCGTGTCTTCAATGCGCACGGGACAGGCGGCAACCGGCACCGGCGTAGAGTCGAGCCAGCGTACGGGTGCGTCTTTGACCGCGATTACCGGGCAAGTCGAGCGCATCAGCGACATGAACCATCAGGTGGCGACGGCGACTGAAGAGCAGTCGGCGGTGACCGAGGAGATCAACCGCAACGTGCAGGGGATTTCCGATCTGGCCCGGGCGACGGCGGGGGAGGTTCGGGCCTGTCGTGAGGATTGTCAGATGTTACAGCGGTTGGCGGATGATCTGGCGCGGCAGATGGGGGGGTTCAAGTTGAGCTGATGTGTCGTCAGTTCCGGCCCTTTCGCGGGCAAGCCCGCTCCCACAGGTATTGCGGCGGATTCACATAATGTGTGAACACCGCAGAACCCTGTGGGAGCGGGCTTGCCCGCGAAGACGGCATCAGAAGCGACACATAATCCGGATCAGAACCACGCATCCTGCATTGCCAGACACGTATCATCCCGCACCTCCAGCAACGCCAGCTCATGCTGACACCCCGGCACTTCCCACGTCAGAAAATACCGCGCCGCCTGCAACTTGCCCTTATAGAAGTCGGCATCCGCCGCATTCCCCTTGGCCAACCCTTCCTCGGCCCGAATCGCCTGCTCCAGCCAGCGCCAGCCAATCACCGTGTGCCCGAACACCTTCAGGTACAGCGCCGAATTCGCCAGGCTGCTGTTGACCTTGCCCTGAGCCAGATCGGTCAGCAGACCGATGGTCACGCTCTGCAGGCGCGCCACCAGTTTCTCCAGCGGCTCACGCAGTGCGGTCAACGATTCGTACGCCACCGCGCGTTCGGCGGTGTCGGCAATCAGGCGAATCAGCTGCTTGAGCCCGGCGCCACCGTTCTGCGCCAGTTTGCGTCCCAGCAAGTCCAGCGATTGAATGCCGTGGGTGCCTTCGTGGATCGGGTTCAGGCGGTTGTCGCGGTAGTACTGCTCCACCGGGTATTCGCGGGTGTAGCCGTGGCCGCCGAGAATCTGGATCGCCAGTTCGTTGGCCTTGAGGCAGAACTCCGATGGCCAGGATTTGACGATCGGCGTCAGCAAATCCAGCAGTTCATGAGCCTGTTTGCGCTCGGCTTCGGTTTCCAGCGTGGTGGTGTCATCGAAGAGCCGCGCCGCATACAGGCCCAGATCGAATGCCCCTTCAACGTAGGATTTCTGCGTCAGCAGCATGCGTCTGACATCCGCGTGCTGGATGATCGCCACCGGCGCCGTCGTCGGGTCCTTGCTGTCCGGCACCCGGCCCTGTGGCCGTTCGCGGGCGTATTCCAGTGAATACAGGTAACCGGCGTAACCGAGCATCACCGCGCCCATGCCGACGCCGATCCGTGCCTCGTTCATCATCTGGAACATGTAGCTCAAGCCATGATGCGGCTTTCCTACCAGATAGCCGACGCACTCACCGTTATCACCGAAGTTCAGCGCCGTGGACGTCGTGCCGCGCCAGCCCATCTTGTGGAACAGCCCGGCCAGCAGCACGTCGTTGCGCTTGCCCAGACTGCCGTCATCGTTGACCAGAAACTTTGGCACGATAAACAGCGAAATCCCCTTCACCCCGGCCGGCGCGTCCGGCAGCTTGGCCAGCACCATGTGCACAATGTTTTCCGAGAGCGGGTGGTCGCCGCCGGAGATGAAGATCTTGTTGCCCTTGAGACGATAAGTGCCGTCGGACGCCGGCTCGGCGCGGGTACGAATATCCGACAGCGACGAACCGGCATGGGGTTCGGTCAGGGCCATGGTGCCGAAGAAGCGACCGTCGATCATCGGTTGCAGGAAGCGTTGTTTCTGCTCTTCAGTGCCGAAGCTTTCGATCAGGTTGGCCGCGCCCATGGTCAGGAAAGGGTACGAGGTCGACGCCGCGTTGGCCGACTGAAAGTGGGCGAAGCAGGCCTGGGACAGCAGTGTAGGAAGTTGCATGCCGCCAGCGTCGAAACTGCGCGCGGCGTTGAGGAATCCGGCTTCGAGGAAGGCATCCACCGCCGGTTTCACCTCGGGAATCAGAATCGCCTGACCGTACTCGTAGCGCGGCTCGTTCTCGTCGCCCTTGCGGTTGTGCGGTGCGAAGTACTTCTCGGCGATGTTGCGCGCCGTGCCGATGGCGGCATCGAAGGTTTCGCGGTTGTGCTCGGCAAACCGCTCGCGCCGGGTCAGGCCCTCGGCATCGAGGACTTCGTACAGCTCGAAAGCCAGATTGCGGGAACTGAGCAGCGTCTCGGACATGGCGGCCTACCTTTTTTTGGAATGGACCGAGTCTAGGCGTACGAATAAAGGCTGAACAGGAAGATTGATAACGGTGATGGAGAGGCCAAAAAAATGGGCGCCGGTGAGGGCGCCCATTTTTATGTGGCTGGCAGAGTCGCTGATTAACCGATGGTCATCAGGCTGGCGTTACCGCCCGCTGCTGCGGTGTTGACGCTCAATGCGCGCTCGATCACCAGGCGCTCCAGCGCAATGTTGGTCTCGCCCTGGGACAGGCCCTGAACCCCAACGATGGCACCGGCACGTTTGGCGATCTGCTGGCAGACCGCACGCAATTGGTCGGAATGGCCGTGATGCAGAACCGCATCGAACACCACATCGTCCTTGTTCCAGTCGGAAACCAGTTTGATCCGCGTCTGAATCTCCTTCGGCAGGCGTGCGAACAATGCCTTGCTGGTGTCGGATTCCGGCCAGACCGCCGAACCGCCCACTGCCAGTACCGCTGCGAGTTGGGTCAGCAGATCACCTTCGATGTCCGCCAGGCACAGCACATGCTCACGCGGCAGGATCGCGTAGCTGTTCTTCTCGCCGGTCGGGCCGGCCAGTACGCGGGTGATACCGCTTTGCGACTGGGCTGCATACTGCACACACAGGGTGCTCAGGTCGGCGAACTTGTTGCTGTCGGCCCAGGCCTTCAGGGCGACCAGCGGTTTGCTCAGGGCATCGCGCAGACGAACGTCCGGTGCTACGGCAGCATCACCGCGAGCGAAGGATTGTTCGATCGCGTCAGTAGGGCGGGTCGACAGCAGACGGTACAGGTACAGCGGGCCACCGGCCTTCGGACCGGTACCCGACAGGCCTTCGCCACCGAACGGCTGGACGCCGACCACGGCACCCACAATGTTGCGGTTGACGTAGACGTTACCGGCGTTGACGTTGTCGATCACCTTGGCGATGGTCTCGTCGATGCGAGTGTGCACGCCGAGGGTCAGGCCGTAACCGGAGGCGTTGATCTGGGCGATCAACTGGTCGATCTCTTTACGCTTGTAGCGCACCACGTGCAGCACCGGGCCGAAGATCTCGCGTTGCAGCTCGTCGAAGCTTTCCAGTTCGATCAGGGTCGGCATGACGAAGGTGCCGCGTTTGACTTCCTCGGCATCGGCGATGGCCACCTGGTACACGTTGCGACCTTTGTCGCGCATGCCCTGGATGTGTTTCTCGATGCCAGCCTTGGCTTCGGCGTCGATCACCGGGCCGATGTCCACGGACAGACGCTCCGGATTGCCGAGACGGCTTTCAGCCATCGCGCCTTTCAGCATTTCGATGACGCGATCAGCGGAATCTTCCTGCAGGCACAGAACGCGCAGGGCCGAGCAACGCTGACCGGCGCTGTCGAACGCCGACGACACCACGTCGATCACCACTTGTTCGGTCAGTGCCGAAGAGTCGACGATCATCGCGTTCTGGCCGCCGGTTTCGGCGATCAGCGGAATCGGACGGCCCTGGTTGTCGAGGCGACCGGCGATGTTACGTTGCAGCAGGCGCGCGACTTCGGTGGAACCGGTGAACATCACACCTTTGACGCGCTCATCACCCACCAGGCCGGCACCAACGGTTTCACCGCGACCCGGCAGCAGTTGCAGCACGCCTTCCGGAATCCCGGCTTCGAGCAGCAGGCGTACGGCTTGTGCGGCGACCAGTGGAGTCTGTTCGGCCGGTTTGGCCAGCACCGGGTTACCGGCGGCCAGTGCGGCGGCAACCTGACCGCTGAAAATTGCCAGCGGGAAGTTCCACGGGCTGATGCAGACCACCGGGCCCAATGGGCGGTGGGCGTCGTTGCTGAAATCGTTGCGTGCCTGCACCGCGTAATAACGCAGGAAGTCGACGGCTTCGCGGACTTCGGCGATGGCGTTGGCGAAGGTCTTGCCGGCTTCGCGGGCCAGCAGGCCCATCAGCGGCTGGATTTCGCCTTCCATCAAGTCAGCGGCGCGTTCCAGAATCGCGGCACGCTCGGCTGGCGGGGTGGCCTGCCAGATCGGGGCGGCGTTCAGGGCGCATTGAATGGCGTTGTCGACGTCTTCAACCGTGGCTTCCTGCACGTGGCCGACCACGTCTCGCAAGTCCGACGGATTCAGCACTGGGGCCGGCGCTTCGTTGCTGGAGGCGCAACCGAGCATCGGCGCGGCTTTCCAGTTGTTGTGTGCGGTCGCCAGCAGGGCGCAGGACAGCGATGCCAGACGATGTTCGTTGGCCATGTCGATGCCGCTGGAGTTGGCGCGCTCGGAACCGTACAGGTCACGCGGCAGCGGAATGCGCGGGTGCGGCAGGCCGAAACCGCCTTCTACGGTTGCCATCTGCTCGATCTGCGCAACGGGATCGGCCACCAGTTCCTGAATCGAAATCGACTGGTCGGCGATACGGTTGACGAACGAGGTGTTGGCGCCGTTTTCCAGCAGACGACGCACGAGGTACGCCAGCAGGGTTTCGTGGGTGCCGACCGGGGCGTACACGCGGCACGGACGGTTCAGCTTGCCTTCGGAAACCTTGCCTACAACCTGCTCGTACAACGGTTCGCCCATGCCGTGCAGGCACTGGAATTCGTACTGGCCCGGGTAATAGTTCTGACCGGCAATGTGATAAATCGCCGACAGGGTGTGGGCGTTATGCGTAGCGAACTGCGGGTAGATGACTTCCGGTACCGACAGCAGTTTGCGTGCGCAGGCGATGTAGGAAACGTCGGTGTACACCTTGCGGGTGTAGACCGGATAGCCTTCCAGGCCTTCGACCTGGGCGCGCTTGATTTCGCTGTCCCAGTACGCGCCTTTCACCAGACGGATCATCAGGCGATGACGGCTGCGGCGAGCCAGGTCGATCACGTAATCGATCACGTACGGGCAACGCTTCTGGTAAGCCTGGATCACGAAACCGATGCCGTTCCAGCCGGTCAGTTGCGGCTCGAAGCACAGGCGCTCGAGCAGATCCAGCGACAGCTCCAGGCGGTCGGCTTCTTCGGCGTCGATGTTCAGGCCGATGTCGTATTGCTTGGCCAGCAGGGTCAGCGACAGCAGGCGCGGGTACAGCTCGTCCATCACGCGCTCGTACTGGGCGCGGCTGTAACGCGGGTGCAGGGCCGACAGCTTGATCGAGATGCCCGGGCCTTCATAAATCCCACGGCCGTGGGACGCTTTGCCGATCGAGTGAATGGCTTGTTCGTACGAGGCCAGGTACTTCTGGGCGTCGTGTTCGGTCAGTGCCGCTTCACCGAGCATGTCGTAGGAATAACGGAAGCCCTTGGCTTCGAACTTGCTCGCGTTGGCCAGGGCTTCGGCGATGGTTTCGCCGGTCACGAACTGCTCGCCCATCAGGCGCATGGCCATGTCGACGCCCTTGCGGATCATCGGCTCGCCGCTCTTGCCGATGATGCGGCTCAGGGACGAAGTCAGGCCGGCTTCGTTGTGGGTCGACACCAGTTTGCCGGTCAGCAGCAGACCCCAGGTTGCCGCGTTGACGAACAGCGACGGGCTGTTACCCAAGTGCGGCTGCCAGTTGCCGGTGCTGATCTTGTCGCGGATCAGCGCATCGCGAGTGCCCTTGTCCGGGATGCGCAGCAGCGCTTCGGCCAGGCACATCAGCGCCACGCCTTCCTGGGACGACAGGGAAAATTCCTGCAGCAGGCCCTGAACAATGCCTGCACGACCGCCGGCACTCTTCTGGTTACGCAGTTTTTCCGCGATGGACGCGGCAAGTTTGTTGGTGGCTTCGGCCATCGGTGCCGGCAGGCGAGCCTGCTCGATCAGCATTGGCACGACTTCCGGCTCAGGGCGGCGGTAAGCGGCGGTGATTGAGGCGCGCAGCACCGATTGCGGCAGGATGCTTTCGGCGAATTCAAGGAAACATTGGTGAGCGTGATCGGTGTGGACTTCGCCCGCGTCGTCGGCGTCCTTGGCGGTCAAACCGTTCAGCTCGGTCAGGGTTGCACCACCCTCGAGTTTTTCCAGGTAATTGAAAATTGCCTGCTTGATCAGCCAGTGCGGCGTGCGATCAATCGAGGTTGCGGCGGCCTTCAGGCGCTCGCGGGTCGGGTCGTCAAGTTTGACCCCAAGGGTGGTGGTAGCCATATTTTTATCCTCATAGGTGCCGCAGTTGCGCGACAACAGCTGGCGGCAAGATTAGCCGTGAGCTTGCAGAGGTGCAACCGGGTGCAACCCTTTTTTTGTCGGAATATTCGGCAGCTTGTCAGGAATAAATTTCTGCTTCGCGATGATCGCTCTAGATAGGTGCTTTCAAGGCAGATGGCGGGGTGTGACTGCGCCGCAATGGTGCAAAATCGGCGGTTTGCAGGCGAAAAAACGACGTAGGTGCAACTAATTCTCAAGAAACTGGTTGCACCTGTTTTGCTTTGTTGCATAGGATTCGCGCCCAAGGTGCAACCGGGATAACCCGGTGTGCCGGCCAATGGCTTTCCTGGGGAAACATTGGTCATAAATGCGCGGCCGTGCGAATCGTCTGTCAGACGTCAGTCTGCAAACGGTGCAACCGCCGCCGCTACATAAAAACAAAGCCAGGGCACGTACGTAATGAGCGCAAGCAATCCAACCCTGATCACGTTCGTGATCTACATCGCAGCAATGGTGCTGATCGGCTTCATGGCCTATCGCTCCACCAACAACCTTTCCGACTACATTCTGGGCGGCCGCAGCCTGGGCAGCGTGGTGACCGCATTGTCCGCCGGCGCTTCCGACATGAGCGGCTGGTTGCTGATGGGCCTGCCGGGCGCCATCTACATGTCCGGTCTTTCCGAAAGCTGGATCGCCATCGGCCTGATCGTCGGTGCCTACCTGAACTGGCTGTTCGTCGCCGGCCGTCTGCGTGTTCAAACCGAGCACAACGGCGATGCCCTGACCCTGCCGGACTACTTCGCCAGCCGTTTCGAAGACAAAAGCGGCCTGCTGCGGATCATTTCGGCGGTGGTGATTCTGGTGTTCTTCACCATCTACTGCGCTTCCGGCATCGTGGCCGGCGCCCGTCTGTTTGAAAGCACTTTCGGCATGTCCTACGAGACCGCGCTGTGGGCCGGTGCTGCGGCGACGATTGCCTACACCTTCGTCGGCGGTTTCCTCGCGGTGAGCTGGACCGATACCGTACAAGCCACCCTGATGATTTTCGCCCTGATCCTGACGCCGATTATCGTTCTGCTGGCTACCGGTGGCGTGGACACCACGTTCCTGGCCATCGAAGCCAATGATCCGAGCAACTTTGACATGCTCAAGGGCACCACTTTCATCGGCATTATCTCGCTGATGGGCTGGGGCCTGGGCTACTTCGGCCAGCCGCACATCCTGGCGCGCTTCATGGCCGCTGACTCGGTGAAATCCATCGCCAACGCCCGTCGCATCTCCATGACCTGGATGATCCTGTGCCTGGGCGGCACCGTGGCCGTGGGCTTCTTCGGTATCGCTTACTTCTCGGCCAACCCGGACGTGGCAATGCCCGTGACCGAGAACCACGAACGTGTGTTCATCGAGCTGGCGAAAATCCTCTTCAACCCGTGGATTGCCGGTGTCCTGCTGTCGGCCATCCTGGCTGCCGTGATGAGCACCCTGAGCTGCCAGTTGCTGGTGTGCTCGAGCGCCCTGACCGAAGACTTCTACAAGACTTTCCTGCGTAAATCCGCCTCGCAAGTCGAGCTGGTATGGGTCGGTCGTGCCATGGTGCTGCTGGTTGCACTGATCGCCATCGCGATGGCTGCCAACCCGGACAACCGCGTGCTGGGTCTGGTGTCCTACGCCTGGGCCGGTTTCGGCGCAGCCTTCGGTCCGGTCGTGCTGATTTCGGTGATCTGGAAGAAAATGACCCGCGACGGCGCACTGGCCGGCATCCTGGTCGGCGCGATCACCGTGATCGTGTGGAAGCACTTTGAAGTGCTGGGCCTGTACGAAATCATCCCGGGCTTCATCTTCGCCAGCCTGGCCATCTACCTGGTCAGCCTGATGGGCCAGCCAAGCACCGGCATGGTTCAGCGCTTCGAAGCGGCCGAGAAGGACTTCCATCTGAACAAGTGATGGGAATGAGCTGAGGCTCACAAAAGAACGGCCCGTTTCCTGCCAGGAAACGGGCCGTTTTTTATTGCCTGCAAGTTCTTTGAAAACACCGAGAAACCCTGTGGGAGCGAGCTTGCTCGCGAAGGCGTCCTGTCATTCAAATCTGTTTTTCTGACACACCGCATTCGCGAGCAAGCTCGCTCCCGCAGGGATTGGTGATGTTGTGGAAGGAAATGTCTGTAGTTGAAGGCGCCGATTCTTGAAGGGGAGATCGAAGTTTCAAGTAGGGAAAATCTGATTTTCCGGTCACCTGGCCTTCACCCCTTGCCCCTCATGCAGAATCGCCCGCCCTCAATCTGCAGAGAGACATCGGATGTTCGCGCCTGCCAATCAACCACGTTTCACGTTGACCGTCGAAGGCGCCCAGTTTGACCTCAAAGTCCTTGAGTTCACGGGCAGGGAAGCCATCAGCCAACCCTTTCGCTTCGACCTGGAGCTGGTCAGCGAGCGGCCGGATCTGGATCTTGAAAGCCTGCTGCACTGTCAGGCGTTTCTGAGTTTTGATGAAGACGGTTCCGGTATTCACGGTCAGATCTATCGGGTCGGGCAGGGGGATTCCGGCAAGCGTCTGACCCGCTATCACGTCAGCCTCGTTCCGCGTCTGGCTTATCTCGGCCACCGGATCAATCAGCGGATCTTTCAGCACCAAAGCGTGCCGCAGATCGTGACGCAGATCCTCAAGGATCACGCGATCCTGCGCGATGCCTTCGAGTTTCGCGTCGGTAGCGATTACCCGCCGCGTGAATATTGCGTGCAGTACGCCGAGAGCGATCTGGCATTCATTCAGCGCCTGTGTGCCGAAGTCGGCATTCATTTCCATTTCCAGCACAGTCCCGATGGGCATCTACTCGTGTTCGGCGACGATCAAACGGTGTTCCCGCGTCTGGCCGAACCGACGCTGTACCTCCCAGGCAGCGGCATGGCTGCGGCGGCCCCGGCGATCAAGCGCTTCACGGTACGTGTTGAAACCCGCACCAGCGTAGTCACCCGGCGTGATTACGACTTCACCAAACCCCGGCTGGCGCTGCAAAGTCGCGCCGAAAGCGAACAGCGCCCGGTGCTGGAGGATTATCACTTTCCCGGCCAGTTCACCGAACGTGAAACCGGCAAGCAACTGGCTCAGCGCACCCTTGAGCGACATGTCGCCGACTACCGTCAGGCTGAGGGTCGCAGCGATCAATCTGCCTTGGTCAGCGGACATTTCCTGCAACTGACCGAGCATCCACGCCAAGACTTGAATGACCTCTGGCTGCTGACCACCGTCGAGCACCATGGCCGGCAGCCGCAAGTGCTGGAGGAATCGGTCACCAGCGATGGCGACGAATTCCAGGGTTACCGTAATACCTTTCTTGCGACGCCGTGGGGCGTGTTCTTCCGCCCGCCGATGGGCCCGGAAAAACCACGGATGCTTGGTTATCAACCGGCCGTGGTTACCGGCCCGAAAGACAGTGAAATCCATTGCGACGAGTACGGCCGGGTCAAGGTGCAACTGGCGTGGGATCGCGACGGTGAACTCAACGAGCATTCCAGTTGCTGGCTGCGGGTCGCCAGCGGTTGGGCCCACGACCGTTATGGCAGCGTGCTGATTCCACGGGTCGGCATGGAAGTACTGGTGGGGTTCATCGATTCCGACGCCGACAAACCGCTGGTCATGGGTTGCCTGCCGAACGCCGCGACGCCGGTGCCGCTGGATCTACCGGCCGACAAGACCCGCAGCATTTTCCGCAGCCAGAGTAGTCCCGGTGGCGGCGGCTACAACGAACTGCGCATCGAAGATCGCAAAGGCGCCGAGGAAATCTACCTGCGCGCCCAGCGAAACTGGACGCAACATGTGTTGAATGATCAGCAGGTGCAGGTGGATAACCAGCGCAGTGTTGTCGTCACTGGCCTCGCCAAACATGAACTGAAAGCCGATGAGCAGCGCATCACTCACGGCCAGCGCCAGACCGAAGTGAAGCAGGACGACCACCTCACGGTGACCGGCGACAGGCATATTCGGGTGAGCAGTCAGGCGATCAACGCCAGTGCCCAATTCCACGTCAGCGCCGGCCAGCAAGTGGTGATCGACGGCGGGGCGAGCGCGACGATTCAGGCGGGCGGGCAGTGGATTAACATCGGCCCCGGCGGGATCTTCAGCAGCGTGCCGATTGTGGTGGGAGGTGCGCCGATGGCGGCGATGAGCGCCGCGCCGACCGTGCCGGGATTGCCGGAAAAACTGACGGCGGCACCGGCAGCGATTCTGACCGCTGCACAAATCATGAGCCTTAAAGGAGATGCGCCGTTCTGCGAAGAATGCGAGCGCTGCAAGGAGGGTGTCTGTGCAGCCTGATCAATGGTTGAAGGATGAACCGCTGAAAGCGACGGAGCAGTTGTTCGCGATTTTCAGCAGCGCCAGTGCCGTAGAGCCGCTGAAAGCCTGGCCGTCGAATGCGCAGATGTCGAAACCGGTCTGGACGGAAACGATTTATGCCGAGTGGGATGCGGTGATGCCCTACGTGGGAATCGTCGACGCGGGCAGTGAGTTTCTGGATTGGGTCGCGACCACCGAATCCCGCGACTGGGGCTGGCTGGCGGTCTCTTCGGCGGGGCTTGAGGCGGTGGTCGAACATTTCAGGAGTTTGACGCAGGTGCTGATGCCGGACGGGAAAGCGGTGTTTTTCCGGTTCTGGGATGGGCGGTTTTTGTTGCCGATCCTTGAGTCTTCCGAGGTGGATGCCGGGCAATTGCTGCCGGTCCTCACGCGAGGCTTGATCAACGGTCAGGCTGTCGAGATCAGGGGCAGGGCGCGGGTCTCGGGGCGGGAGTTTCCTTGGTGGTCGGTGCCGGAAAAGCTGTTGGCGCAATTCGGTGGTGATGCCCGGATCAACAACGCCTTGCAGTGGTTGAGCGAGGAGCAGCCGGCGTTGTTCGAGGCGTTTCCCGCCGATGTCTTGCGCTGCAAGGTTGTCAGGTTTTTTGCGGTTACGGCGTCGGACGAATCGTCGGCTTCGGCATTGCGGGACTACTTGCGGGACGAGTCAGAGTGAAATTTCCGGGCAAAGGCTTCGGACGTTTCCTGCGAGTTGCGGCGGTTTGCGTGAACTGGTGGGCGCGGTGGTGCGGGGATAGTCTTTTGGCTGTCACTGCGAGAGTGGTGACAGGGTGTAGGAACCCTTGGAAAACTCACCGTGCATTAGCTCTGTCCTTTGATTGCGGCACTTGAACGTGCCCATGACATTGTTCGCGGCGGCTGTGCGCGGGAACGCTTCGGCGTAGCTGAGTTTGGTGGGTTCCTCAGTTTCCTACTCTCGCGTACGGCTGCCACCCAAACCTGTAGGAAGGTCGTTGGCAGCTTCACTTGACCTGCCGAGGTGCAAAAAATATGTCGACGTTAAAACCCGATCCACCCTACGAGCCCTTCATCCCCCACCCCAACAACCGCCTCATGGCGCTGACCAGCAACTGCAACGACATGCCCACCCTGTTCATCGACACCCACGCCCCGCTCGATGTCCTGATGGACGCCGCCAACTACCGCATCCGCGCCGTCATCCAGGTCCTGGAAAACATGTGCATGCGCGGCTCGGTCGAGTGCGACTCCGTCATCCTCAGTGACTTCGCCCAGCTCTGCGTGATTCCGTTGCGTGACGGCTGTGATGACTTGGATGTGATTGGCAAGCGCCTGCGCGCCATACCGTCCTGACTCGATCGTTCCCACGCTCTGCGTGGGAATGCAGCCCGTGACGCTCCGCGTCACATGGGGTGTCAGCCACAACTGCGGTGGGCGCCTGGAACGCGGAGCGTCCCTGTAGATATTCCCACGCGGAGCGTGGGAACGCTCATTAGCAAGACTTCACTCTCAGCCCTTTCCAGAGATTCTTCCAGCATCGGTTTGGAAGGATCATTTAGTCAGGCGAGAAGATTTCAGTTTTGCAGATACTGATCCTGCGACTTTATGAAAGCGTCAAATTCCGGGGAGTTATAAATTTCCAGGCAAGAATAAAACACTATGTTTTTACCAGTCTGTTTGCTGGTAGAGGACGTTTTGAGGTAGGCGCTTGCCATGTATTTCTCAGTCTCAGCATACGGATCATGCGTGACCTCCAGCGTATCTTCATTCTGCAGTATCACGTGTTGCCCCTTGCCCATGGCCGAGTAGGCGCCAATTGCGAGTCCAAGATCCGATTTTATGTCGGACTCAGACTTGAATTGACTCGATATGCAGTTGGCGAGGCCATAATTCTTCAGTGAGATTCTTGCACTGTTTATTTCGGCCTCACCTGATAGGGCACTTCCGGAAATACCCAGAATGCCTAGTGCGATGAGTAGCTGGAATTTCATCCCTTTAACTCCCAGAAGTTGATTTTTTCCAGCTTTACGTCTGGCCGGTCATAGGTATGGCTATCGGGACGATGGTAGTCGCTGTTGTCTCCGGTGGCGCTACCATTCCATAAAGTCGCATGGCCCGTCGCATCGCTCCATCCCGTGATCTCCATGATAATGACGCCCTTCTTGCCATTGATGAAGTCTGCGTTGCTCAGCGTCAACTCGTGATCGGGAGCCCCCCAGTTGTGTTTCAGGAAAGCCAGAAAGTCCGCGACTTTCATGATGTAGGGGAGCTGATCAGCGCCGGCCAGACGGTAGATGGATTTGCTGGGAATGATCGTTCCTTTCGGGATTTTGTAACCGCCGTAGTTGAATCCTCTGCTTATCCTCAGAGCGCAGGCGTTTGCATAGGCGTCCGGTTTTTCTGCTCTGGCAGCCTCGACATTGCCCCCGACAAGCGCATAAACATCTATTGAGCTTTTAAGACCGACCTCTGCGTAGGCAGTCCACAGCGTGCTGAATTTTGGCCTTTTGACGACGATGTTGGAGCTCACGCCGCCTGAACTGATATTGACCTGGGCCATTAGATCTCTCCTTCCATATCAAATGCTTCCCCTTGAAAAGCATTCGGGATGATCGCGATTCCTTTCGCTCCGACAGTGCCCGACAACGTCTTTTCTGTCGCGCCACTGATCGTGACAGTTACCGTTTCACCGGGTGAATAGCCGGATGTTTTTACATGAATATTCAGGTCGGTATAGAAACGCGACACCGAATCCACGGGAGTTTGGCTTTCCCCGTACGAGAAGGTTATCCGTTGTATCGTTTTGGGCTTTGGAATAAGGCTGCTTATCGCAGAGAAGCTCGCAGCACTATGTTCACCGCCACCATAAACAGACGATTGACCGAACAACAGCGTGTTGGATTTTGGTGGACACCCGCAGGCGATGTAATCACCTTCGAGTGCAACTGGTCCGGCGGGTAATGTAACTGTTCGAGGGCCCACTGCCACGATAGGGCCTTTGCCTGCACTGCATGCCGGACAGCTGGCCATGTGGCCGATGGAGGATGTGCTTACGGCGTAATCAATGTTGATTCCGGCGTTCCCTTCCAGGACTGCGCCACCGGTTGAGGTCGGAGCGCCGATTCCGATCACCTTTCTTCCCATGTAAATGTCCCTCTTTACAGGTTTTAAGTGCGACCGATCTTCGCATTCCCTTTCTTCAAGGGACGAAGAGTATCTATGGCGAGTTGTTTCTTGATGTTGCTTTGCCTTCGATTCCATCTACCTCAGCGGGCTCTCAAGGATGTACCCGACAGCAAGACCACCCACTCAGCCCCCAACCCCTGACTTGCCGCCCGGTAAAAGGTAAACTTCACGGCCCTCGCAGGAGCAGCCATGAATTATCGTCACGCCTTCCATGCCGGCAATCACGCCGATGTGTTCAAACACCTGACCTTGACCCGCCTCATCGCCCTGATGTCGCGCAAGGAGCAGCCGTTTGCCTATCTCGACAGCCACGCCGGCATCGGTCTGTATGACCTGCAGGGCGATCAGGCCAACCGTACCGGCGAGTA
This sequence comes from Pseudomonas sp. GW821-FHT09C09, assembly GCF_059418105.1. Lineage (NCBI taxonomy): Bacteria > Pseudomonadati > Pseudomonadota > Gammaproteobacteria > Pseudomonadales > Pseudomonadaceae > Pseudomonas > Pseudomonas sp. GW821-FHT09C09. The sequence goes on along the minus strand of NZ_JBWKPF010000004.1, from coordinate 280,787 downwards.
CCTGGAAGGCATCGCGCGGTTGTGGGATCAGCCGGATCTGCCGGCACTGACCGCCGACTACATGAACGTGCTGCACGAGATGAACCCGGACGGCCAGTTGCGCTATTACCCGGGTTCGCCGGAGCTGGCGCGGCGTCTGACCCGTTCCCAGGATCGGGTGTTGCTCAACGAGAAGCACCCGGAAGACGGCGTGCTGCTCAAGGACAACATGAAGGGCGACCGTCGTGTGGCCGTGCATCTGGGTGAGGGCTGGCATGTGGCGCGGGCGTTGCTGCCGGTGGCCGAGAAGCGTGCGGTGATGCTGATCGACCCGCCGTTCGAGAAACTCGACGAGATGCAGCGTTGCGCGGCGTCCTTGAAAGAGGCGATCTCGCGCATGCGCCAGACCGTGGCGGCGATCTGGTACCCGGTAAAGGACCAGCGCGCATTGCGTCGTTTCTATCAGGATCTGGCCGGCACCGGTGCGCCGAAGTTGCTGCGGGTCGAGCTGCTGGTGCATCCGCTGGACACGCCGAACAGCCTGAACGGCTCTGGCCTGGCGATTGCCAATCCGCCGTGGGGGCTGGAGGAAGAATTGCGTGAGCTGCTGCCGTGGCTGTCCAAGAAGTTGGGTCAGACCCAGGGTGGATGGCAGATGGATTGGTTGATCGCCGAGAGCTGATCAACCGTCAATCGCTCCCGCACATAGCGCGGGAGCGACCAGGGCGGACTTAGTTACCCGCCAGACTCGGTGGCATGCAAACGCCAGTGCCGCCAATCCCGCAGTAGCCTTCCGGATTTTTCGCCAGATACTGCTGGTGATAGGTCTCTGCGAAGTAAACGGTCGGTGCCTGTTCAATCTCGGTGCTGATTTCACCCAGACCTGCCTTCGACAACTCAGCCTGATAAACGGCTTTGCTCTTCAACGCCGCATCCAGTTGTTCCGGGTGGGTCGCGTAGATCACCGAACGGTACTGAGTGCCGATGTCATTGCCCTGACGCATGCCCTGCGTCGGGTTGTGCAATTCCCAGAACATTGTCAGCAGCTCTTCGTAGCTGACTTTGTCTTTGTCGAAAACGACCAACACCACTTCCGAATGACCGGTCAGGCCCGAGCAGACTTCTTCGTAGGTCGGGTTCGGCGTGAAGCCGCCGGCGTAACCGACCACGGTGCTGACCACGCCTTCGCGCTGCCAAAAGCGACGTTCCGCACCCCAGAAGCAGCCCAGTCCGAAAATCGCGAAATCGACGTCTTGAAAGAACGGGCCAAGCAGCGGCGTGTCTTTGAAGACGAAATGGTTTTCAGGCAAGGTCATCGCGGTTTCGCGGCCAGGCAGAGCTTGTTCTTTAGTCGGTAGCACGTTTTTGTTCACCAGAATTTCCGAGCGCAGAACCATGATCGTTCCTCTCAGTCAGGATGGGATGTAAAAAGTCAGACCGTCAGTGTGCCCAATGATGCCCGATTTCGCACTATTCAAATGTGGGAGCGAGCTTGCTCGCGAAGGCGGCGATCCATTCAACATTTGCAGTGACTGACCCACCGCTTTCGCGAGCAAGCTCGCTCCCACAGGGTGGGGGGGATTATGGGATTTAGAGGCAGAGCGGGCCGCGCGGGTAGCGCTTGAGCGCCTGGATCAGCTCGCCGCCCGGAATCGGCCGGTCGAACAGGTAGCCCTGGCCGACGTCGCAGCGGTGCCGGCGCAGGAATGCCAGCTGCTCGGCGGTCTCGATGCCTTCGGCCACGACCTTGAGTTTCAGGTTGTGGGCCATGGCGATCACGGCGGAGGTGATTTCCATGTCGTCCTGGTTGTCCGGGATCTCATGGATGAAGCTGCGATCGATCTTGATGATGTCGATCGGGAATTTCTTCAGGTAGCTGAGCGACGAGTAGCCGGTGCCGAAGTCGTCCATGGCCAGGGTCAGGCCCAGGCGCTTGAGCTGGTCGAGCTGCAAGTGGGTGTCTTCGGTGGCTTCCAGCAGCAGGCCTTCGGTCAGCTCGAGCTCCAGCAGATTGGCCGGCAGCGCTTCTTCCTTGAGGATGTTGGCGATCGAGGCCACCAGATCCGGGTCGGAGAACTGCTTGGGCGACAGGTTGATCGCCACTTGCAGGTTGCCCATGCCGGCGGCGGTCAGCGCTTTGCTCATGCGGCAGGCCTGGCGGGCGATCCACTTGCCGATCGGAATGATCAGGCCGGTTTCCTCGGCGACGCTGATGAACTGGTCCGGACGGATCATGCCGCGTTCCGGGTGATTCCAGCGCAGCAGCGCTTCCATGCCCAGCAGGCGACCGCTGCGCAGGCACAGCTTCGGCTGGTAGAACACGTCCAGCTCGTTCTGGGTCAGGGCGCGGCGCAGGTTGTTCTCGACGAACAGTTTGTAACTGGCCTCGGCGTTCAGCGCTTCGGTGAATACCTGCACCTGATGTTTGCCGTTGGCCTTGGCCTTGTGCAGGGCGAGGCCAGCGTTACGCATCAGGGTCTGCGGGTCGCGGCCGTGCAGCGGCGCGCAGGCCAGACCCACGGAGCCGGTGACGCTGATCAACTGGTTGTCGACGAACATTGGCTTGTCGAGGGTCATCAACAACTGACTGGCGATCTGCTGGCCGGCCTCGAGGTCGGTATTGTCGAGCAGCACGGCGAATTCGTTACTGGCGAACCGCGCCAGGCTACCGCTCGGGCTCAGGCTGTTGCGCAGACGACGTGCCAGGCTGATCAACAGTTTGTCGCCGGTCTGGTGACCGAGGCTGTCGTTGATCCGCTTGAAGTTATCGATGTCCACCAGCAGCAGGCTGATCGGGGTATCGCTGTCTCGGGCGAAGCGTTCGTCCAGATTGCGGATAAATGCAGGCCGGTTACCGAGGTTGGTCAGGTTATCGGTGTATGCCAGGCGCTCGATGCGCTGCTGCGCCAGTTTGGTCTGGGTGATGTCTTCGTAGATGCCGATGTAATGCGTCAGCTCACGGTTGTCGCCATAGACCTTGGAAATCGACAACTGACCCCAGTAGGGTTCGAGATTCTTGCGGCGGCTCTTGAATTCGCCCTGCCAGCTATTGCTCTTGGCCAGCGCGGAGGGGGCGTCGAACAGCAGCTCGCTGAGGTTTTCCAGGGCCGGCAGCTCTGACAGGCGCTGGCCGTGAACTTCCTCGGTGGTGTACTGGGTGATCGCGGTGAAGCTCGGGTTGACGTACTCGACCACGCCGTCGCAGTTGACCAGCAAAAAGGCGTTGGCACTTTGCTCGACCGCACGCTGGAACAGGTGCAGGGCGCTGGTGGCGGTGCGGCGGTTGTGATTGTTGATGACCTGGGCGAACTGATCCGCCAGCTCGCCGGCAAAGGCGATTTCGTCGGACTGCCAGGCGCGGGTGACGCCGGTCTGCTCCAGGCACAGCACGCCGACCACCTGGCCATCGACACGGATGCTGGCGTCGAGCATGGCGTTGACGTCGCGCGGGCGCAGGGCTTCGGCCATTTCCCGGGTACGCGGGTCGCGCATCGCGTTGTGTGCGTCGATGGCGCGACTGCCGTGCAGCGCCTCCATGTAATCGGGGAAACCGCTGACGTCGATCACGTCCGGCAGGATGTATTCCTGGGTGGCGCGGTGGTAGGCCGAGATCGGCACCAGCTTCTGGCCTTCGAGGTTCCACAGGCTGGCGCAGTCGATTTCGTAGATATCGCAGGCGCAGCGGGTGATCAGCTCGGCGGCTTCCTGCAGGGAGTTCTGGCTGCTGTAGCGCTGGCGGGCCAGCAACAGGATCAGATCCTGTTGGGCGCGCACCCGCTCCAGGTGCTGCAGTTGTTCCTGCTGGGCGCGCTGGTTGAGCTCAAGGGCGATTTGCAGGCGGGAGTTCTGGGTTTCCAGGTCGACGGACGGCAGCGCTGGTGCCTCGTCAAATACGTCGTCGACCGCCAGCAGGTAACCGCGCAGCAAATGACGGTTGTGCTGTTTGTAGGCTTCGCCGAGTTCGAGAATGCTCAAGGCGCCGGCGGCGGTATGCAGGGTATAGCGCACCAGATAATGCGGGCTTTGGCCGAGTTGCTGCTGGATCGCATCGTGCAGCTGATAGCGCGCTTCGGGTTCCATCAGGCTGGCGTAGGGCGAACCGACCAGGGCGCAGAGTTCGACGGCCGGCTGGCCGAACTGGCGTTCGCAGTTGGGATCGAGAAACAGCATCGCCCAACTGGCTTCATTCAGGCGCTCGAAACGCAGCATGCCGAGCCGCGAGGGCACAGGCAACTGCGTCACTACCTCGGCCGCCATACGGCTGGCGGCATCGGGTTGGCTCTTCATGAAGGGAACTCGCTTGGAAATTTGCTGAACGCGCCGGGCTCTCGCCCTCTTTACTGTTGCCTGCGGCAAGGTTGCATCATTGCGGCACCGACTGACAAGAGACATGAAGGCCAAGTGCTATAAGAATATGTCGGCTGCGGCGGGCATTTCTCCAGCGGGTGGCGGAAAGTAATGCGCGATCGCCGGGAAAGTGCCGTTCCAGAGCCTTTCGGCATCCGGAACGGTCGTGCCGCTGGATTTTATCTCAACGGAATATCGATGGATTGCAGGCGTCTGCCATCGCGGTCGTGATAGTTGACCTGGATCCGCCCGGTCCCAACCACCAGGTGCGCGAAGTTGTCCTCGCTGACGACCTGGCTGGTCAGCTCGTGTTGGTATTCGCCGTCTGCGGTACGGGCCAGAGGCTGATCGAGGATGAATGTGGAAGCCTTGGCATATGGCAGCAATTTGCTGTTGCACAGTGGCGAAGAGACGATGGTGTGCACTTCGAAATCGGAGTCTTCAGTATGCGTGAGGCGTGAGGTCAGAGAGCCATGGACATCGCCGCTGACGAAGATGACATTCAAGATCCGGTGGGTGCGAATGACTTCCAGCAAGCGCAGCCTTTGCTCCGGGAAGGCTTTCCAGGCATCGTCGCCGTGAGCCTTGCGATCGGGATAGAACATGACGCTGGTGACCACGAACTTGACCCGCGCCGGACTTTCGATCAGCCACTTGCACAATGCCTGCTCCTGTTCTTCATCGAGAATGCGCCGGTCAGTCGATGACAAGTTGCGGCGAGTTCGACTGTCGGTCACAAACCATTCGATATCACCGTCGCTGAACTGATACCAGTAATGATCCAATGATGAGCGTTTGACTTGTCCGTTAGTATCCAGTGGATGTACGGGGCTGTGACTGGCTTGATATAACTCGTAGGCTGCCATGGCGTTGCGATATAACTCATGGTCGTTTTTTCCGGCATTGGCCGGCCAGTTGTCTTCAATCTCATGATCATCGAGGATCATGTAGGTTGATAGTCCAGACATCAAACGCTGGATGTTTGGCTGAGAAAACGCCGCACGATACTTCTTCAGAATGTCCTGGTATTCGCGATCGGGCGCAATGATATTCAAGTCATCGACATAGATCTGGTCTCCGGTCATCAGTGCTGCACTGACCGGAGGCTGGCTGCCTTCGATCAATTGGTTGATAGAGGCGAAAATCCGGTCGCCCGATTGGGGGGAAGACGGCTTGCCGGCGGTCATTCGCAGGTAGCGGCAGGAGCCGACAATGTAGGCCCGGTCTTGCTTTGCCTCGCTTGAGCGGGTGCGCAGACGGTAGACCTCTCGTGGCCATTGCAGTGGCAGTTCAGCGACGCTTTCTACGGTATGTACCGGGCTCATCGGGCTGAACCACCCGGTCTGATACTCGTATTCGGTATCGGCGCACAAGTTGTTTATTGCGAATACGGTGGACATGTCGTGCAAGACACTTAAAGTCGCAAAGATGCTTTTTATCCATTGTTCTTTTCCAGACTTTCGGTAACGAATGCCTGCAAAGACCCTGGTGTTTTCCTGTTGCTCTCCGCGTATGAATATGCGTGCGTGATTAGTTGTTGTGTGGCCGATAATAGGGCCGACGGTGGGTTTTAACATGTTCGAATCCATTCGAGTTATCAAGAAGTTGTGTTCGAGAGTGGCAAAGTTATTTAGTTAACTTTGTTGGGGGAGATTAGTTGTCTTGCGATAAAAAAATATCGATAGGAATTCGACTGGATTCGTGGCTTATATCAGCGCAAGTTGTAGGAAAAGTATGGGTGCGAGTTATTTCAGGCAAAAAAAAGCCCCGCCAAACTGACGGGGTTGAGGTACGAGCGTGTGGCGCTCGAAAACGTGGAACGCAGTCGGCCCTCCGTTGCCGGAGGGCCGAGCGCTTTACAGCAGGATGGTGCGGATGTCCGCCAGCAGATCGCTCAGACGCTTGGTGAAGCGTGCAGCAGCGGCGCCGTTGATCACACGGTGATCGTAGGACAGCGACAGTGGCAGCATCAGTTTCGGCTGGAAGGCTTTGCCGTCCCAGACTGGCTGGATGGTTGCCTTGGAAACACCGAGGATCGCCACTTCCGGCGCGTTGACGATCGGCGTGAAGCCGGTGCCGCCAATGTGGCCGAGGCTGGAAATGGTGAAGCAGGCGCCTTGCATCTCGTCCGACGAGAGCTTCTTGGTCCGGGCCTTTTCAGCCAGGGAAGCGGCCTCGGCGGCCAGTTGCAGCAGGCTCTTCTGGTCGACGTTCTTGATGACCGGTACCAGCAGGCCATCCGGGGTGTCGACGGCGAAGCCGATGTTCACGTATTTCTTGCGGATGATCGCCTTGCCGCTTGGAGCCAGCGAGCTGTTGAAGTCCGGCAGTTCCTTGAGCAGGTGTGCGCAGGACTTGAGCAGCAACGGCAGGATGGTCAGCTTGACGCCGGCCTTCTCTGCGACAGCTTTCTGTGCGTTACGGAACGCTTCCAGCTCGGTGATATCCGCCGAGTCGAATTGCGTCACGTGCGGCACGTTCAGCCAGCTGCGGTGCAGGTTGGCGGCGCCGACCTGCATCAGGCGGGTCATCGGCACTTCTTCGATTTCGCCGAAGCGGCTGAAGTCGACGACCGGAATCGGCGGGATGCCCGCGCCACCGGTTGCGCCAGCAGCGGCCGGAGCTTCCTTGGCCTTCTGCATCATGGCTTTGACGTAAGTCTGTACGTCTTCTTTCAGGATGCGACCGTGCGGACCGCTGGCGCCGACAGCGCTCAGCTCGACACCGAATTCACGAGCCAGTTGACGCACGGCAGGGCCGGCGTGAACTTTCGCACCAGGCTTGGCTGGAGCGGCAACCGGAGCGGCAGCAGCAGGTGCAGCGGCGGCTGGCGCCGGAGCACTCGGAGCAGCAGCGGCAGCTGGAGCCGGGGCAGCAGCCGGAGCGGCGCCTTTGACTTTCAGCTTGAGGATCAGGTCGCCGGTGCCGACTTCGTCGTCCAGCTTGATGGAAATGCTTTCCACCACGCCAGCGGCAGGCGATGGAATTTCCATGCTCGCCTTGTCGGATTCCAGGGTGATCAGCGACTGATCGGCTTCAACGCTGTCGCCAGCCTTGACCAGCACTTCGATGATCTTGGCCTTGCCGGCCGAACCGATGTCCGGAACGTGGATGTCCTGAACGCTGTCGGCAACCAGTGCAGCAGGCGCGGCGGCCGGAGCCGGCGCAGCGGCAGCGGCTGGAGCAGCAGCCTGGGCCGGAGCGGCAGCCGCAGGGGCCGCAGCACCCGCCACTTCCAGATCCAGAATCAGGTCGCCGGTGCCGACTTCGTCGTTCAACTTGACGCTGATGGCCTTCACCACGCCAGCGGCAGGCGACGGGATTTCCATGCTTGCCTTGTCGGATTCCAGGGTGATCAGCGACTGATCAGCCTCGACCTTGTCGCCGACCTTGACCTGGATCTCGATGATCTGGGCCTTGCCCGACGAACCGATGTCCGGCACGTGCACTTGCTGAACCGAAGCGGCAGCAGGGGCAGCGGCTGGCGCGGCAGCAGCAGGAGCGGCAGCCGGTTTGGCTTCAGCTTTTGCAGCCGGCGCAGCGGCAGGCGCTGGGGCCGCTTGCGCGGCGCCCTCGACTTCCAGCTCCAGCAGTTCGTCACCTTCTTTCAGGCGATCGCCCAGCTTCACTTTCAGGCTCTTGATGACGCCGGTCTTCGGGGCCGGCACTTCCATGCTGGCCTTGTCCGATTCCAGGGTCAGGATGCTCTGGTCGGCTTCGATACGGTCGCCGACCTTCACAAACAGTTCGATTACTTCACCTTCACCGCTGCCGATGTCAGGTACGCGAATGAGTTCGCTCACAGAGTTTCTCCTCAGCAGTCCAGTGGGTTGCGTTTTTCCGGGTCGATGCCGAACTTGGTAATGGCCTCGGCCACGACTTTAGGTTCGATATCGCCACGGTCAGCCAGTGCTTCCAGGGCTGCCAACACCACGAAATGACGGTCGACTTCGAAGAAATGACGCAGTTTCTTGCGGCTGTCGCTGCGGCCGAAACCGTCGGTGCCCAGGACTTTGAATTCCTTGGACGGTACCCACTGACGGATCTGCTCGGCGAACAGTTTCATGTAGTCGGTAGAGGCAATGACCGGACCTTTACGGCCGCTCAGGCACTCTTCGACGTAGCTGCGCTTAGGCTTCTGGCCTGGTTTCAGACGGTTGCTGCGCTCTACGGCCAGGCCGTCGCGACGCAGTTCGTTGAAGCTGGTGACGCTCCACACATCGGCGCCGATGTTGAACTCTTCACGCAGGATCTTCGCCGCTTCACGGACTTCACGCAGGATGGTGCCGGAGCCCATCAGCTGAACGTGGTGCGCCGCATCGCGGGTGTCTTCTTCGAGCAGGTACATGCCTTTCTTGATGCCTTCTTCGGCACCGGCCGGCATGGCTGGCTGCTGGTACGACTCGTTCATCACGGTGATGTAATAGAAGATGTCCTGTTGCTCTTCGGTCATCTTCTTCATGCCGTCCTGAATGATCACCGCCAGCTCGTAGCCGTAGGTCGGATCGTAGGTGCGGCAGTTCGGGATGGTGGCAGCCAGCAGGTGGCTGTGACCGTCTTCGTGCTGCAGGCCTTCACCGTTCAGGGTGGTACGGCCGGCTGTGCCGCCGATCAGGAAGCCACGGGTGCGGCTGTCGCCGGCAGCCCAGGCCAGGTCGCCGATACGCTGGAAGCCGAACATCGAGTAGAAGATGTAGAACGGCAGCATTGGCTGGTTGTGGCTGGAGTACGAAGTACCGGCGGCGATGAAGGAACTCATGGCGCCTGCTTCGTTGATGCCTTCTTCAAGGATCTGACCTTTCTGGTCTTCCTTGTAGAACATCACCTGGTCTTTATCGACTGGCTCGTAGAGCTGGCCGACGGACGAGTAGATGCCCAGCTGACGGAACATGCCTTCCATACCGAAGGTACGGGCTTCGTCCGGGATGATCGGAACGATGCGCGGGCCGATTTCCTTGTCCTTGACCAGTTGCGCGAGGATTCGCACGAAGGCCATGGTGGTGGAAATTTCACGGTCGCCGGAACCGTCGAGGATCGCCTTGAGGGTGTCCAGATCCGGAGTCGGTACGCTGAAGCTCTGTGCGCGACGCTGAGGAACGAAACCGCCCAGTGCGGCGCGGCGCTCGGCCAGGTAACGGGCTTCGGCGCTGTTTGGCTCAGGCTTGAAGAACGGCAGGTTTTCCAGCTCTTCATCCTTGACCGGGATGTCGAAGCGGTCGCGGAACAGCTTCAGGCTGTCGACGTCGACTTTCTTGGTGTTGTGCGCGGTGTTCTTCGCTTCGCCCGCACCGGTACCGTAACCCTTGATGGTCTTGGCCAGGATGACGGTCGGCTGTTCTTTGTGGTTGACCGCTTCGTGGTACGCCGCGTAGACCTTGTACGGGTCGTGGCCGCCACGGTTGAGTTTCCAGATCTCGTCGTCGGACAGGTCTGCAACCATCGCCTTGAGTTCTGGCGTGTTGAAGAAGTGTTCACGCACGAACGCGCCGTCTTTGGCTTTGTAGTTCTGGTACTCGCCGTCGATGACTTCGTCCATGCGACGTTGCAGGATGCCGTCGACGTCTTTGGCCAGCAGTGGGTCCCAGAAACGGCCCCAGATGACTTTGGTCACGTTCCACTGAGCACCGCGGAACACGCCCTCGAGTTCCTGGATGATCTTGCCGTTGCCGCGAACCGGGCCGTCGAGGCGCTGCAGGTTGCAGTTGATGACGAAGATCAGGTTGTCCAGCTTCTCGCGGCCGGCCAGGGAGATGGCGCCCAGGGATTCCGGCTCGTCGCACTCGCCGTCGCCCAGGAAGCACCAGACTTTCTGTTTGCCCGGCTGGATGAAGCCGCGGTGTTCCAGGTACTTCATGAAGCGCGCCTGGTAGATCGCCTGGATCGGGCCCAGACCCATGGATACGGTCGGGAACTGCCAGAAGTCAGGCATCAGCCAAGGGTGCGGGTAGGACGACAGGCCCTGACCGTCGACTTCCTGGCGGAAGTTGTTCATCTGGTCTTCGGAAATGCGGCCTTCCATGAACGCACGGGCGTAGACGCCTGGCGAGGTGTGACCCTGGAAGTAGATCAGGTCGCCGCCGTGTTCGTCGGTCGGAGCCTGGAAGAAGTAGTTGAAACCGATGTCGTACAGGGTCGCGCTGGAGGCGAAGCTGGAGATGTGACCGCCCAGGTCAGAATCTTTCAGGTTCGTACGCATTACCATGGCCATCGCGTTCCAGCGTACCAGCGAGCGAATGCGGCGTTCCATGAACAGGTCGCCAGGCATGCGTGCTTCGTGGGTAACCGGGATGGTGTTGCGGTAAGGCGTGGTGATGGCGTAAGGCAGTTGCGAGCCGCTGCGGGTCGCGAGTTCGCCCATACGGGTCATCAGATAGTGAGCACGGTCTTCGCCTTCTTTGTCGAGAACCGATTCCAGGGCGTCCAGCCATTCCTGGGTTTCGACGGGATCGAGGTCTTGCATGGCTTGCTCCAGGGCGGAAAGGCTTCCAGAATCGGTTGCCTGAGTTTGCGACTGGCCTTGTGGGCAGACGATTTAAAATTCTTGGATTGCCGACAGGTTGTTCCGGCGGCGTGTAGTTTTACTACAAATCATCCGGCATTTCAGCCTTTCGAATGTATAGACGAGTAGTAAAACTACAGATGAAAGGCTTGTGGCCTCCGACTGCGTTGTGAGAATAATCGTTAAGGTTGGTCTTTAGCCATCCGAAAAAGGTGAAAGTTTGATGTTGGCTGCCAAAGAAAAAGAAATTTCAGCTATTTCTCACTTTTGTTCGACAGTCCTTCGCGTAGCGGTTTTTCAATCATCACTACAAGCGGCCATTTACACGCCGATCAAGGATAGACCATGACCCTGCCCGCGCTTGCCGAACTGCCCGCCATTCTCCTGCCGTTGGTCAGCCGATCGGAGCAGTCGTTCCGTACGGCCGTCGCCGGATTGACCGAAGGCGATCACGGCTTCTCCACCTGGACTCCGGAGCGCTGGGCGCAGTTCGCCCGCGTCACTGGCGCCAGCGATTTCGTGATTGAACAGAGTGTTCGTGACCCTTTGATGTTGCTGTCGCTGGTGCAGTCCGGTGAACTCGACCGGCCGTTCGCCCCTGGCGAGCTATGCGGGCAGATCGCCGCTGCGGTGAGCGCGGCACAAACAGAAGACGAGCTGGGCCGCGTCCTGCGTCGCCAGCGTGCCCGGCATCAGGTGCGGATCATCTGGCGCGACATGACCCGTCAGGCCGACCTGGTGCAGACCTGCCGCGATCTTTCCGACATGGCCGACGCCAGCATCGACCAGGCCTATCAATGGCTGTACAGCCGCCATTGCCAGCAATTCGGCACGCCCACCGGCCGGCGCAGCGGCGAACCGCAGCAAATGGTCATCCTCGGCATGGGCAAGCTCGGCGCGGTCGAGCTGAACCTGTCTTCGGACATCGACCTGATCTTCGCCTACCCCGAGGGCGGCGAAACCGTCGGCGTGAAGCGCGCGCTGGATAATCAGGAATTTTTCATCCGCCTCGGCCAGCGCCTGATCAAGGCCCTCGACCCGATGACCGTCGACGGCTTCGTGTTCCGCGTCGACATGCGCCTGCGCCCGTACGGCTCGTCCGGCGCGCTGGTGCTGAGCTTCAATGCGCTGGAGCAGTATTACCAGGATCAGGGCCGCGACTGGGAACGCTACGCGATGATCAAGGCGCGGGTCGTCGCGGGCGATCAGGTGGCGGGCGCGCAGTTGCTCGACATGCTGCGGCCGTTCGTTTACCGGCGCTATCTGGACTTCTCGGCGATCGAAGCACTGCGCACCATGAAGCAGTTGATCCAGCAGGAAGTCCGGCGCAAGGGCATGGCCGACAACATCAAGCTTGGCTCCGGTGGCATTCGCGAAGTCGAGTTCATCGCCCAGGCCTTTCAATTGATTCACGGCGGTCGCGATCTGAGTCTGCAACAGCGGCCTCTATTAAAGGTGTTGAGCACGCTGGAAGGGCAGGGTTATCTGCCGCCGGCGGTGATCAGCGAGTTGCGCGAAGGTTATGAATTCCTGCGCTACACCGAACACGCGATCCAGGCTATTGCCGATCGCCAGACCCAGATGCTGCCGGACAGCCCGCAGGATCAGGCGCGCATTGCGTTCATGCTCGGTTTCGCCGACTGGGACGCCTTCCATGAAAAGCTGATGTTCTGGCGTGGCCGGGTGGCCTGGCATTTTGCTCAGGTCATCGCCGATCCCGATGAGGAAGAAGGCGCCGACTGCGAAGTGGTGGTCGGCGGCGAATGGCTGCCGCTGTGGGAAGAGGCGCAGGACGAAGAAGCCGCCTGCCGCCAACTGGAAGAGGGCGGTTTTGCCGACGCCACCAAAGCCTTGAAGGCGTTGGCCGGTCTGCGCAGCAGTCCGCAACTGCGGGCGATGCAGCGTCTGGGGCGCGAACGCCTCGACGCCTTTATTCCGCGCCTGCTCGCTCAGGCAGTGGAGCATGACAATCCGGATCTGGTGCTCGAGCGGGTGCTTCCGCTGGTCGAAGCGGTGGCCCGGCGTTCGGCTTATTTAGTGTTGCTGACGGAAAACCCGGGCGCGTTGCGGCGCTTGCTGACCCTGTGCGCCGCCAGCCCATGGATCGCCGAGCAGATCACCCGTTTCCCGTTGCTGCTCGACGAATTGCTCAACGAAGGTCGCTTGTTCAAGCCGCCGCTGGCGCCGGAACTGGCAGCCGAGCTGCGTGAGCGCCTGACCCGGATCCCGGAAGACGACCTCGAACAACAGATGGAAGCCCTGCGCCATTTCAAGCTGGCGCACCGCTTGCGCGTCGCCGCCTCGGAAATCGCCGGCAGCCTGCCGCTGATGAAAGTCAGCGATTACCTGACCTGGCTCGCCGAAGCGATTCTCGAGCAAGTGCTGGCACTGGCCTGGCGCCAGACCGTGGCCAAGTACGGCACGCCGCTGCGCACCGACGGCACGTTGTGCGATCCCGGCTTCATCATTGTCGGTTATGGGAAAGTCGGCGGGATCGAGTTGGGGCATGGTTCGGACCTGGACCTGGTGTTTATCCACGACGGTGATCCGCAGGCGGAAACCGACGGGGCGAAACCGATTGATGGCGCGCAGTTCTTTACCCGGCTCGGTCAGCGGATCATTCACCTGCTGACGGCGCAGACCAACTCCGGCCAGTTGTATGAAGTGGACATGCGCCTGCGGCCGTCCGGTGCGTCCGGGCTGTTGGTGAGTTCGCTCGGCGCGTTCGCCCGCTATCAAGAAAATGAAGCCTGGACATGGGAACATCAGGCGTTGGTGCGGGCGCGGGTGTTGGTCGGCAGTCAGGATGTCGGCCAGGCGTTCGAGAAAGTACGGGCCCAGGTATTGGGCAAGGCGCGGGATCTGGCGAAGCTGCAACAGGAAGTGAGCGAGATGCGCGCGAAGATGCGCGATAACCTCGGGAGCAAGAGCACCGCCGCCGGTACCGGGGCGAATGCCTTCGACGCTGCGGCGCCGTTCGACCTCAAGCAGGACGCCGGAGGTATCGTCGATATTGAATTTATGGTGCAATACGCGGCCCTGGCGTGGTCGCAAAGCCACCCGCCGCTGCTGCGCTGGACGGACAATATCCGCATTCTGGAAGAGCTGGAACACGAAGGGTTGATGCCCGTCGAAGACGCCAGCCTGTTGCGCGAGGCCTACAAGGCCTACCGTTCCGCCGCCCACCGGCAGGCCTTGCAGAAGGACGCCGGCGTGATACCGGGCGACCAGTTCGCGGACGAACGGCGGCAGGTGATGCGGATCTGGCGAGAGCTGGGGCTAAGCTGATTCTCGAGACGGGGAGGCGTAAGGCCTCCCCGGTTCGTTTATGGAAACCACATGAATATTCTGATCGTTGGGCCCAGTTGGGTCGGTGACATGGTGATGGCGCAGACACTGTTTCAGTGTCTCAAGCAGCGCCACCCGCAGTGCGAAATCGACGTGCTGGCCCCCGAGTGGAGCCGGCCGATCCTTGAGCGCATGCCCGAAGTGCGCAAGGCCTTGAGCTTCCCGCTCGGCCACGGCGCGCTGGAGCTGGCGACCCGCCGGCGGATCGGCAAATCCCTGGCCGGCCAGTACGACCAGGCGATCCTGTTGCCGAACTCGCTCAAATCCGCGCTGGTGCCGTTCTTTGCCGGCATCCCGAAACGCACCGGCTGGCGTGGCGAATTCCGCTACGGCCTGCTCAATGACGTGCGCACGCTGGATAAAGAACGTTATCCGTTGATGATCGAGCGTTTCATGGCGCTGGCCTACGAGCCGAACGCCGAGCTGCCGAAACCCTATCCGCGCCCGAGCCTGCAGATCGACCCGGTCACCCGCGAGGCGGCGCTGGCCAAGTTCGGCCTGACCCTCGATCGCCCAGTGTTGGTGTTGTGCCCCGGCGCCGAATTCGGTGAAGCCAAGCGCTGGCCGTCCGAGCATTACGCCAAGGTCGCCGAGGCGCGCATTCGCGAAGGCTGGCAGGTCTGGCTGTTCGGCTCGAAGAACGATCACGCTGTGGGCGAAGACATCCGCGCGCGCCTGATTCCGGGCCTGCGTGAAGAGTCCGTGAACCTCAGCGGCGGCACTTCGCTGGCCGAAGCCATCGACCTGATGTCCTGCGCCGACTCGGTGGTCTCCAATGATTCCGGTCTGATGCACGTTGCTGCAGCGCTGAACCGTCCGTTGGTGGCGGTCTACGGATCGACTTCGCCGGGCTTCACCCCGCCGTTGGCCGAACATGTGGAAATCGTCCGCCTGGGCCTCGATTGCAGCCCGTGCTTTGACCGGACCTGCCGTTTCGGCCATTACAACTGCCTGCGCCAGCTGATGCCGGACGCGGTCAACGATGCCTTGCAGCGTTTGCAGGGCTCCGTGGTCGAGGTTCATTAAGTTGCGGGTATTGCTGATCAAGACCTCATCGCTGGGCGACGTGATTCATGCGTTGCCGGCGCTGACCGACGCAGCCCGGGCGATTCCCGGGATCAAGTTCGACTGGGTGGTGGAAGAAGGCTTCGCCGAAATCCCGACCTGGCACCCGGCGGTGGGCAAGGTGATTCCGGTGGCGATCCGCCGCTGGCGCAAGAACCTCTGGAAAACCATCACCAGCGGCGAGTGGAAGCGCTTCAAGCAATCCGTTAGGGCGAACAAATATGACCTGGTGATCGACGCTCAAGGCCTGCTGAAAAGCGCGTGGCTGACCCGCTATGTCAAAGCGCCGGTGGCCGGCCTCGACAAAGGCTCGGCCCGCGAACCGATCGCCGCGCGCTTTTATGACCGCAAACTGGCAGTGGCCCGTGGTCAGCACGCCGTCGAGCGCGTGCGTCAGTTGTTCGCCATCGCCCTGGGTTACGACTTGCCCAAAGGCCTGGGCGATTACGGCCTCAATGTCGAGCGTCTGGTCGAGTTGCCGCGCAAGAATGCTTACGTGGTGTTCCTGCATGGCACCACCTGGGACACCAAGCACTGGCCGGAAAGCTATTGGCGCGAGCTGACCGAGCGGGTCGGCTACCTCGGCGTCGGGATCAAACTGCCGTGGGGCAACCCGCAAGAGAAGGCCCGGGCCGAACGCATCGCCGCCGGTTTCAAACATGCCGAAGTGCTGCCGAAGCTGAACCTGGCCGGGGTCGGCAAGGTGCTGGCCGGCGCCCAGGCCTGCGTTGCGGTGGACACCGGGCTCGGCCATCTCGCTGCGGCACTGGACGTGCCGACGATTTCGCTGTTCGGCCCGACCAATCCGGGCCTGACCGGCGCCTACGGCAAGCTGCAGATTCACCTCGGCAGCGATTTCCCGTGCGCGCCTTGCCTGCAAAAGAAATGTACGTATCAACCGACCGCGCAGGATGCCCGTCAGTTTGACCTGAAACGCGAGTTGCCCTTGTGCTTCACGCGTCTGAATCCCGAGCGTGTCGCCAGCCGACTGAGCACGTTGTTGATGGCTGAGGAGCTGCGTTGATGCAATTGGCATTTGTCCTTTACAAGTATTTCCCGTTCGGTGGTTTGCAGCGCGACTTCATGCGCATCGCCCTCGAATGCCAGAAGCGTGGCCACCAGATCCGCGTCTACACCCTGATCTGGGAAGGCGACGTGCCGCCCGGTTTCGAAGTGCTGGTGGCGCCGGTCAAGGCGTTCTTCAATCACCGCCGCAATGAAAAGCTCAGCGCATGGATGGAAGCGGACCTGGCCAAGCGCCCGGTGGATCGCCTGATCGGCTTCAACAAGATGCCGGGGCTGGACGTCTACTACGCCGCCGACGGCTGCTTCGAGGACAAGGCGCAGAACCTGCGCAACTCGCTGTACCGTCGCTGGGGCCGCTATCGCCACTTCGCCGAGTACGAGCGCGCAGTGTTCGCCAAAGATGCGAAGACCGAAGTATTGATGATTTCCGAAGTGCAGCAGCCGCTGTTCATCAAGCATTACGACACGCCGCTGGAGCGCTTCCACCTGCTGCCGCCGGGCATCGCCCAGGATCGTCGGCGTCCGGCGGATGCGGACGAGATTCGCGCTGGTTTCCGCGCTGAATTCAATCTGAAGGACGACGAACTGCTGCTGGTGCAGATCGGTTCCGGGTTCAAGACCAAGGGTGTCGATCGCAGCCTGAAAGCGTTGGCCGCATTGCCCGCCGAACTGAAGAAACGCACCCGGCTGTTTGTAATCGGCCAGGATGACCCCAAATTGTTCCAGATGCAGAGTGCAACTTTGGGTCTGGGCGACAATGTGACGTTCCTCAAGGGGCGCAGTGATATTCCGCGCTTCCTGCTCGGTGCCGATCTGTTGATCCACCCGGCGTACAACGAAAACACCGGTACGGTGCTGCTTGAAGCACTGGTCGCCGGGTTGCCGGTGCTGGTCAGCGCGGTCTGCGGTTACGCCCATTACATTGCCGAGGCTGATGCCGGGCGCGTGCTGGACGAACCGTTCGATCAGGCGCAACTGACGCAATACCTGGCCGACATGTTGAACGACGACGCTGCACGGGCGGCCTGGAGCCGCAACGGTCTGGCCTTCGCCGAGACGGCCGACCTCTACAGCATGCCGCAGCACGCGGCCGATGTGATTCTGGCGGAGCACGCATAAATGAAGTTGATGCTGGCTGAACCGTTCAAGAGCCTCTGGGCCGGCCGCGATGCGTTCGCGGAAGTCGAGGGCTTGCAGGGCGAGGTGTACCGCGAGCTGGAAGCCCGCAGGACTTTGCGCACGGAAGTCGACGGCAACGGATTTTTCGTCAAGATCCACCGTGGCATCGGCTGGGGCGAGATTTTCAAGAACCTGCTGACCGCCAAGCTGCCGGTGCTCGGCGCGGGTCAGGAGTGGAAGGCTATCCAGCGTCTGCAGGAAGTCGGCGTGCCGACCATGACCGCCGTTGCCTACGGCGAGAAGGGCAGCAACCCGGCGGATCAGCATTCGTTCATCGTCACTGAAGAGCTGGCGCCGACCATCAGTCTCGAAGACTTCAGCATCGACTGGGTCAAGCAGCCACCGCAGCCGAAACTCAAGCGCGCGCTGATCGCCGAAGTTGCACGCATGACCGGCATGATGCACCGCGCCGGGGTCAATCACCGCGACTGCTACATCTGCCACTTCCTGCTGCACACCGATAAGCCGGTCACTCCCGAAGATTTCAAACTTTCGGTGATCGACCTGCACCGTGCCCAGACCCGTCCGGCGATCACCCGGCGCTGGCGCGACAAGGACCTGGCGGCGCTGTACTTTTCCGCGCTGGACATCGGTCTGACCCGTCGCGACAAGCTGCGCTTCCTCAAGGGTTACTTCCAGCAACCGCTGCGCCAGATCCTGGCTGAAGAAGCGTCGTTGCTGAGCTGGCTCGAAGGCAAGGCCAACAAGCTCTACGCGCGCAAGCAGCGATACGGGGATGCGCTCTGATGGCGGGTTGGAATCTTGAACCCGGATACAGCGACCTCGAAGCGGATTTTGGCAGTCTTGAAGCGGTATTCGCGCTGGAAGGCGAGCGCCTGACCCGCGATCCGCTGTCCGAAGTCATCCGTGTGCAGCGCAACGGCGTCAACTATTACGTCAAACGCTATTCCGGCGCCGGCAAGGGCTTGCGCCGCTATCTCGGCAAGCCGCGGGTAAAGATGGAGTGGCAGAACCTCAAGCGTTTCGCCAAGTGGGGCATTCCCACTGCCGAAGTGGTGGCCTGGGGGCTGGAGCGCAACGGCATGGCCTACGACCGCGGGGCGATGATTACCCGTGAGCTGCCGCGTACCGAGGACCTCTCGGCACTGGCCGAACGCAACGATCCCAAGCTGCGCAATCACAGCTGGGTCGACGCCATCAGCCGGCAATTGGCCGTCTATACCCGGACGATGCACGATCATCGCTTTACCCATAACGATCTGAAATGGCGCAACCTGCTGATCGACGATCAGGCGCAGCTGTTTCTCATCGACTGCCCGAACGGCGATTTCTGGCGCGGTTTCTGGCTCAAGTACCGGATCACCAAGGACCTGGCCTGTCTCGATAAGGTTGCCAAATATCACCTGTCGAACACCCAGCGTCTGCGCTTCTACCTGCAATACCGCCAGCGTGACCGGCTCAATGCCGCCGACAAAAAACGGATTCGTCACGTGGTGAGATTTTTCGAGGGACGCGAATGACTGATTTTCTCGCCGCTGAAGACCGTGCACTGCTGGAGCGCCACGGTCTCGGCACGTTCGACGCGCTGTGGGCCAAGCAGCTCGAAGCGGTGGATGAGCCGAACACCGACGGTGGCGGCTGGAGCAGTGTGTTTCGCCTCGAACTCGAAGGCCACGGCTATTACCTCAAGCGTCAGAGCAATTACCTGACCCGCACCTTGCATGCGCCGTTCGGCGAGCCGACGTTTGCCCGGGAGTTTCGCAATATCAGCCGCTACAACCAGCTCGGTATTCCGGCGCTGCAAGCGGCGTTTTTCGGCCAGCGCAAGGTCAATGGCGAAGTCCGCGCGATCCTGCTGACCCGCGCCCTCGACGGTTGGGATGATCTGGATTCGCTGCTGCAGCGCTGGTCGGACCTTGATGCATCGCAGCAATCGGCAATCCTCAAGGCCTGCGGCCAACTGGCGCGGCTCCTGCACGGTGTACGTCAGGTCCATGGTTGCTTCTATCCGAAGCATATTTTCCTGCGGGCCGAAGGCGCCGGTTATCAGGCGCAACTGATCGATCTGGAAAAGACTCGCCCTCTGCTGTTCGGTCAGCGTGATCGGGTCAAGGATCTGGAGCCACTGTTGCGTCGAGCTCCGGAGTGGACTGATGCCCAGTTGCGCGAGTTGCTGGCGGCGTATCTCGATCAGTCGGTCGACGACTCGCTGGTCGATAGCTGGGTCACGCGGTTGACCGCGCGGCGCAGTCGCAAGGAGACCCGCTGATGCAGTTGTCCGACCTGAAACACGCCGGACGCACGCCGAGCCTGCCGCTGACGGTTTCGCTGGCCGATGCGGCGGGCCCGGCCGATCTGCAATTGCTCAGCCTGTTACGGGTGTTGCCGGGGCAGCGTTATGTCGGTGCCGGTGTGTGGCGCGGGCGCCCGGTGCTGGCCAAGTTGTTGGTCGGCAGTAAGGCAGCACGACACTTTCAGCGTGAACTGGAAGGGGTGAAGCTGCTCGCCGCCCAGGGCATGACCACGCCGTTGCTGCTGGCTGACGGCCTGAAGGACGGCGAGGGTGGCTGGCTGCTGTTCGAATTCCTCGAAGGCGCCGAAAGCCTGGGCGACGCCTGGAACAAGGTTGAATCCTTGCCGGTGCTGGCGGACGAGCAATCGGCGGTGCTGGCCGAAGCGCTCGGTGCCATTGGCCAGTTGCACGGCAAAGGCCTGTGGCAGGAAGACCTGCACCTGGACAACCTGCTGCGTCACGGCGGGCAGTTGTACCTGATCGATGGCGCCGGCATCTGTGTGGAAACTGCCGGCCAGCCGTTATCCCGGCAGAAAGTGCTGGAAAATCTCGGGGTGTTTTTCGCCCAGTTGCCCAAGTCGCTGGAACCGTTCACCGAAGAATTGCTGGTGTATTACCTGCTGAGCAACAGTGAGCACGCACTGCCGCTGGAAGCCTTGCAGAAGCAGATCGACAAGGTGCGCGCCTGGCGGCTGAAGGATTTCCTGATCAAGGTCGGTCGCGAATGCACGTTGTTCAGCGTGCGACGTGGAGCCTTTGGCCTGCGGTCGATCCGTCGCGAAGAAGAGCCCGCGATGCTGCCGGTGCTGGAGCAGGCCGATGCCTTGCTCGATCAGGGGCACCTGTACAAGACCGGCGGCGCAGCCAGCGTCGGCAAGGTCGAAGTGGCCGGACGGCCGCTGGTGATCAAACGTTACAACATCAAGAATTTTGCCCACTGGCTCAAGCGCTTCTGGCGCCCGAGTCGTGCCTGGCATTCGTGGCGAGAAGGCAATCGCCTGGCATTTCTCGGTATCGCTACACCAAAGCCATTGGCGGTGCTGGAGACGCGGTTTTTCTGGCTGCGCAGCAAGGCGTACCTGATCACCGAGTACCTGGCCGGGCCGGACATCATCGAGCGTTTTGCGCCGTATGTTGAAAGCGGTGAAGCGCCGGAAGCCGAGTTGCAGGCACTGGATCAGCTGTTTGCGCGGTTGATTGCCGAGCGCATCAGCCATGGCGACTTCAAGGGCCACAACCTGTTCTGGCATGAGGATCGCTGGGCGCTGATCGACCTGGATTCGATGTGTCAGCACGGCTCGGCGGGCAGCTTTGCTCCGGCCTATGCCCGGGATCGTGCGCGGTTCATGCGCAACTGGCCCGAGAGCAGTGCGCTGTATCAGGTGATTGATCAGCGTTTGCCCAAGGATGCATCGGCCGCTGCGTGATTATTTTCGCAAGCGCGTAAGACGTTTCTGCAATGAAAATCGGGCAAGGCATGTGGCGACAGATCCTTGTGACTTGTCCTACAGCCTTCCCGGAACCCATGAACTGCCCCCCTCAAAGCCCCGATGCTAGTTTGCCCCGACGTTCCCGGAGGGCAAATCTTGAACATCAAAATAACTATCGCTATCGGCGCATTTTCCCTGGCTCTATCTGGCTGTGGCACTGCCGTCACCGTGTTGCAGGACGACGAAGACGCCACGCGCGGCCTGCGCAAGCAGAAGACCTACTGCCAGTCCATTCCGCGCATTTACAGCGGTCTTGCCCACGACTTCTGCCTGCTGCACGCGCCGCCCGATCCCACCGGGATTCTGGTGCCGGTCGTCCTGCTCGACCTGACCCTGTCCGGCGTCTTCGACACGGCTTTCCTGCCATATACGATCTATCGCCAGGCGGTGGACGGGAATATCAGTGTTTATTGGCGGCCGAGCCGTGGGTGAGGCTTTTAAAACTTTTGCGGCTTCCAGAAAGCGAAAAGCCCCGGTGATCTCACCGAGGCATCAACGCCGACCGGGATCTCCCAGTCCATTTGCAGGGGAGTCTAAGTTGAAGCTTCTGATGCGTCAACGCACCGGCCGGCCAGTTCCGCTAGAGGTTTGTCGGCGCTTTTAAGCTATAATCCCGCCCTTTAGCTGTCTCTCGCCCGGTGCGAGGGCACATCATTTTTCAAGGCGCATCGCGCCTGAATGCAGACTAAAGAGGCTAGACCCCTGTGGCATTGACGATTCTTGGCCTGTCCGGCGCCCTTAGCCATGATCCTTCAGCAGCCCTGTACATCGACGGCAAGCTGGTCGCGGCGGCTGAGGAAGAGCGCTTCGTACGCGATAAACATGCAAAGAACCGCATGCCCTACGAATCGGCGAAGTTCTGCCTGGAGCAGGCCGGCATCAAGCCGTCCGACGTTGACGTGGTGGCGATTCCGTTCGCCCCGATCAGCATTTTCGGCAAGGCCCGCTGGCAGTACGCCAAGCGTTACTGGTACGCCCCGGACCGTGCACTCGACGCGATCCTGATGGGCAACCGTCGCTACAAGCGCTATCGCAACAAGATCGTCTGGTGCCTGGAGCAACTGGGCTTCGATCCGAAGAAAATCAAGATCGAACCGGTTGAACACCACCTGGCCCACGCTTCCAGCGCCTACCACTGCTCGGGTTTCAAAGAGAAAACCGCGATCCTCGGCATCGACGGCAAGGGCGAGTACGCCACGACCTTCTTCGGTTATGGCGAAAACGGCAAGATCCACAAGATCAAGGAATTCTTCGATCCGGACTCCCTCGGCGGCCTGTACGGCGCGATCACCGAGTTCCTCGGTTTCGACATGCTGGACGGTGAGTTCAAGGTCATGGGCATGGCGCCGTACGGCGACGCCAGCAAATACGATTTCTCGCGTCTGGCCTCGTTCGAGAACGGCGAGCTGGTGATCAACACCGACTACGCCAACGTGATCGGCCTGCGTCGTTACAAAGAGAAGGGCAAGGGTTACTACTTCTCGCCGAAGCTGATCGAGTGGCTGGGTCCGAAGCGCGAAGGTGACATCGCCGATGAGCCGTACATCCACTACGCCGCCAGCATTCAGGCGCTGTTCGAAAAAATCGCGCTGCAGATGATCGACTACTACCTGGGCGACGTGCTCAAGGAAACCGGCAAACTGGCCTACGCCGGTGGCTGTGCGTTGAACGTCAAGCTCAACCAGAAAATCATCGCCCGCGACGACGTCAAGGAGCTGTTCGTACAGCCTGCCTCCGGCGATGCCGGCACCGCCGTCGGCGCAGCGGCCTATGTGTCGAACGCCCGTGGCGTGCCGGTCGAGAAGATGGAACACGTCTACCTCGGCCCGTCGTACAGCAACGAAGACGTGATCGCCGCGTGCGCCCGTCACGAGAACAAGCCGACCTGGCGCAAGCTCGACAACATGCCGGAGCAGATCGCCAAGATCATGGTCGATGGCAACCCGGTAGCCTGGTTCCAGGGCCGCATGGAGTTCGGTCCGCGTGCACTGGGTGGTCGTTCGATCATCGGCTGCCCGAGCGTGGCTGGCGTGGCTGACCGCATCAACCACCAGATCAAGTTCCGCGAGCGCTGGAGGCCTTTCTGCCCGTCGATGCTCGACACCGTTGCGCCACAGATGATCAAGATTGATCACCCGGCGCCGTTCATGACCTTCACTTTCGAAGTGGCGGAAGAGTGGAAGACCCGCGTGCCGGAAGTCGTCCACGAAGACGGTACTTCCCGTGCCCAGGTGCTCAAGCGCGAATACAACCCGCGCTACTACGACATGATGAAGGCGCTGGAAGTGCTGACCGGCAACGGCGTGTCCCTGAACACCTCGCTCAACCGCCGTGGTGAACCGATGATCTGCTCGCCGACCGATGCCCTGAACATGTTCTTCGGCTCCGATCTGCAGTACCTGATCATGGAAGACATCCTGGTGGTCAAAGAAGGCGCAAACGCTTATGACACGCTCGGCTGAACGCCATGTGCTGCAGTTCTGTCACGGCTATGACGGGCCGTTCCTCGACTGCGCGCGGCAGTACGCCAGCCTGTTCGCGGGCACCGGTTATCGGGTCACCACGGTCTTTCTGACCGGGGCGGCCGATAGCGAGGTGGCCGCGGCCTGCGCCTCCGACGAAGTGTTGTTCATGGAATACAGCTCCAAGGCCATTCGTGGCCTGAAGCTGGGCGCCATCGGCGATCTGCGCAAGATCGCCGCTTCACGCAATTTCAGTTTCTGCATTGCCCATCGCTTCAAGCCGATCTACATCGCCTTGCTCGGCACTTCGCTGCCGGTGATTGGCGTGCACCACGCGTTTGGCGATTACAAACGCGGCTCGCGCAAATTGTTTGCGCATATTTTCCGCAAGCGCCTGAGCCTGCTCGGTGTGTCCGACGCGGTGCGCGACGACATGCGTCGTTGCCTGCCGAAATGGCCGGCGACGCGTATCCAGACCCTCTACAACCGCATCGATGTTTCGGCGTTGCAGATGAGTCAGGTGTCCGCCCGTGAAGCCCGCGAGACCCTCGGTCTGTCTGCAGACGCATTCATCGTCGGCAACGTCGGTCGCCTGCACCCGGACAAGGATCAGGCCACGCTGCTGCACGGTTTTGCCGCGGCGCTGCCCGGTCTGCCGGCCAACAGCCAACTGGTGATTCTCGGCAAGGGCCGTCTTGAGGACGAACTCAAGGCGCTGGCTCGCGAACTGGGTGTCGGTGATCGTGTGCTGTTCCTCGGTCAGGTGCCGGACGCGCGCAATTATTTCCGGGCTTTCGATGTGTTTGCCCTGAGCTCCGACCACGAACCGTTCGGCATGGTGCTGCTGGAGGCCATGGCTGCCGGCGTGCCGTTGCTGGCGACCGCGTGCGGCGGGGCGAAGGAAGTGGTCGAAGGCGTGGGCATTCTGTTCCCGCTGGGCGATGCCGAACATCTGGCCCAGGGCCTGAAGCATCTGGCCGGCATGGACGAGCAGCAACGCCGTCAGTGCGCCGAGATGATGTTCGATCGCCTGCGCGAACGCTTCTCCGACCGCGCCGTACGCGACACCTTCTGGCATTTGCCGCAAGTTACCGATCTGGCACCGAGGGGCTGATGCTCAACCGATTTCAAGGCTGGCGCGAACGTGGCTGGTCGCCCGTTGACGCCTCAACTTATGCACAGGCCTGGCAGCGATTTGGCGGCAGCGTCGCGACACATCCCATGGTCGTCGAGCGTCTGGCGGACCTGGCCGGCATTCCGGTGCGTTATCTGGCCTGGGAGCAGCAGGGCGAAGTCAAAGCGGCGATCCCGACCTGGGGCCGCGATCTGGCCTTGTCCAAGGACGTGCTCAAGCGCAACGGCAAGAAAGGCCTGTTCGATCTCGGCAACGCCGAACTGATCCTGCCGGCCGCCGCCGATGCCCAGGCCCCGCTGCGCCATCGCGGGCGTTACCTGTCGGCACTCAACGAGAACCGCTTCAGCGGCCTCAAGTTGCAGACCGAGCAACTGGCCATGGCCCGCACCCCGGAAGAACTGTCGAAAAAGTTTCGCTACAACCAGCGCCGCGAGCTGCGTTTGCTGGAAGAGGCGGGCGGGGTGGTGCGGCCGGTCGCTGAGTTCTCCAGTGCCGAACTGGCCGCGATTTACTGCGACCTGTTCCAGCGCCGCTGGGGTTTTCCGGCCACTGGCGCGGCACGTATGGCCGAAGTCATCGAACTCCTGCGCGAGCTGTTGATCGGTTCGGTGATCTTCCTCAACGATGCACCAATCGCGATTCAACTGGTGTACCGCGTCGAAGCCCCGGAGTGGATCAGCGTCGAATACATCAACGGCGGCGTCGACCCCGAAACCCGTGAATTCAGCCCCGGCAGCGTCCTGAGTTTCCTCAATACGCAAAGTGCCTGGGAGCATGCCCGGTCCCTGAACAAGCCGCTGCGCTTTTCCTTCGGTCGTGCCGACCGTGAATACAAGGATCGCTGGTGCAATCCTGTGCCGGTCTTCACCGTATGAGTCAGCCCATGAGCCGCAAACAGCAATTGCTCAAGCGTCACCGGCGCAATAAACGAATCGGCCTGTTGATCGCATTGATCGTGTTGATTGCCCTCGGCGTGCTGGTGGCCTGGTGGTTGCCGCTGATGCTGGCGGTGATTGGCTGGATCGCTCACGAAGCGTGGTTCGCCGATCACTTGTTCTATTCGCCGAAAGACGATTACCAATACAGCTTTCCGCCGTTCACACCGCAGCCCAAAGTGCATTTGCACGGTGAGCAATTGCGCCTCGACGAGGGCGTGATGCTGGTGGACGACGCCACGCTGATCCTCGCCGTGCGGGTGAAAAGCACCTGGCTGGGACGCTTCTTTGATCCGCGCGTGGAGCTTGCGGGTGGATCGAACCCGGATGTCCAGACCTTCGAACGAGGCGTCAACGGCCTGCGTTATCTGAACCTCAGCGGTCAGGCGCAAGCCCTGTCGCAAGGCCAGTTGCGTCTGCGCGGGCGCTTTTGCCGGGTGTCCGGCGAGCCGGTGCTGTGGGCGCTGGAGCAACCGGACTACCGCCAGCAGCGGGTAATGGTCATTGCCCCTCACGCCGACGATGCCGAACTGGCCGCCTACGGTCTGTACAGTCAGGCTAAAGAAGCCTGGATCGTCACCCTGACCGCCGGCGAGATCGAAGCCGAACACTATCAGCAGATGGGCCTGAACAAGGTCGAGGCATCTCGACTCAAGGGCCGCTTGCGGGCCTGGGACAGCCTCGCCGTGCCGCGCTGGGCCGGCGTTCCACAGGAACACTGCGTGCAGCTCGGTTACTTCTGCCTGCAACTGGCGGCGATGCAGGCTGCGCCGAGTCAACCGGTGGGCTCGCGGGAAGCCGATCTGAGCGACACGCGGATTTTCCGCCAGTTGAATCCGTTTGCCTTGCCCGGCGATGCCGACGGCGCGCCGACCTGGAACAATCTGCTGGCCGATCTGCGTGACGTCCTGTCTCGTGCCCGTCCGGATGTGGTCGTGTTGCCGCATCCGACGCTGGATCCGCATCCCGATCATATCTGTGCCCAGGAAGCCGTGCTGGAAGCCCTGCGCGGTCTTGACTGGCATCCGACCCTGCTCGGCTACGCCAACCACTTGCACGATAACGACCGCTGGCCGATGGGCGACAGCGGGCAGGGCATCGCCTTGCCGCCGACCTTCGATGCGACTCTGGCGATGCAGCCGCTGTGCCTGCCGCTGTCGATCGAATTGCAACGGGACAAGGCCATGGCGCTGGGCATGATGCATGACCTGCAGCCGCCGGCGCCGTTCAAGCGTCGCCTGCGCCGGCTGTTTCAACGACTGCTGGCGGGGCGGATGCCGTCGGTCTACGGCGAGAACGAATTTTTCCGCAAAGCGGTCAGGCGCCAGGAGTTGTTCTGGGTGCTGAAGCAGAGCGAAGCAGGCGCGACGGGTTCGCAACGGGGAGAGTCATGAGTCAACGCGCAAAGGTTCTGCAGCTGCAGCCCGACTACAACGTCAAATCCCATGATTTCGCCGACCTCGCCGAACAGATCGTCAAGGCGCTGCCGACGGATCGTTATGAGGTGACGGCAGCATTCCTGCGCGGTAAACCCGGGCCGGGTGAAGCCGTCAGCCGGGCCGACCGTTCGGTATATTTCGAATTTTCCGACAAGTCCCTCAAAGGCATGCGCCTGCGGGCGATGTGGCAGCTGTACAAGTTCTGCCGCCGGGAAAAGTTCGACGTGGTGATCTGCAACCGCTTCAAACCGGTGAACATGATGCTGACGCTCAACCGCTGGTTGAAAGTGCCGTTGTGCATCGGCATTTCCCACGGTTTCGGCGAGTACGACCGCTTCTATCGCCGTCGTCAGACTCAACGCCTGATCGACCGGCACTGGCGTTTCGTCGGTGTGTCGCCGGCGGTCAAACAGTACCTGCTGGATTGCGATTGCGGTTTCACCGACCAGAATACTTACGCAATCACCAACGCCATTGACATCGAGCAGGCCGAAGGTTTGCAACACAGCCGCGAGCGTGCCCGTGAGCTGCTCGGTATCGACCCGAAGGTGCGTCTGATCGGTGCGCTGGGCCGGCTGGTGTCGGTCAAGGGCCACACTTACCTGTTGCAGGCTTTCGCCCAACTGAAAGACAAATACCCGAACACCCAACTGGCAATCATCGGTGCCGGACGCCTGCAAGCGCCGTTGGCAGCCGAGATCGAACAGCTCGGTCTGAGCGGTCGCGCCCACCTGTTGGGCTTCAAGGAAAACGCCCTGCAATACGTGCGCGCGTTCGATATCTGGACCATGCCGTCGCTGGCCGAAGGCCTGGGCCTGGCCTTGCTGGAAGGCATGAGCGGGCATCTGCCGGTGATCGCCTCGAACGTGCCGGCCATGCTGCCGCTGATCGAAGGTGCTGGTGGCCTGGCGATCACGCCCAAGGACGTGCCAAGTCTGGTGACGGCGCTGGATGCCTACCTCGGGCTGTCGGATGACGAGCTCAAGGCCAAGGGTGAACAGGCCTATCGTTATTTGCAGGAACAGCACGACATCGAAGTCTTCCGCCAGGAATATCTGAACCTGATCGACTCCGGCCTGGCGCAGGCCCGCAAGGAGCAGCCATGAGTGAGGCCACCGCCTTGAGCGAAGCGCAACCCCTCGTCACCGTGATCATCGCTTCGTATAACCACGGCCCGTACATCGAGGAAAGCATCCTCAGCGTCATCAACCAGAGCTACAAGAACATCGAGCTGCTGGTGGTCGACGACGGCTCGAAGGACGACAGTGTCGAGCGCATCAAGGCCTTGCAGGAACAGCACGGCTTCGATTTCCGGGTGCAGCAGAACCAGGGCCTGACCAACACGCTCAACGGCGCCATCGCACGGGCCAAAGGCAGCCTGATCGTACCGTTCGGCTCCGACGACATCATGTACCCGGACCGCATCGCCACCCAGGTCGCGTACATGGACGGCAAGCCGGAAGTGGGTATCTGCGCCGGCAACATCGAATTGATGGACGCCGACGGCAACCTCTACCCGGAAAAGCGTCAGCGCCGGGACGTGCCGTTCCGTCGTCTGGACTTCGATGACATGTTCCTGGAGCGCAAGCCGTATCCGCCGGCGCCGACCCTGATGATTCGCCGCGAGGCACTGGACAAGGTGGGCGGGTTCGATCCGACGATTCGTCTCGAGGATCTGTACATCGAGCTGAAAGTGACCCGCGCCGGGTACTTCATCGATGGTCTGAACGTAGTGATGGCGCGCTATCGCAAGCACGCTACCAACTCTTACAAGAATCACCGTTTCATGATCGAGAACATCCTGCGTACCTACGCGCTGTTCAGCGATCATCCGCTGTACGACGAGGTGCGTTACAAGTCGCTCAATTCGATGTTCCTGAAAACCGCCAACCGCGACCGCAAACTGGCGCGGGAGCTGCTGGCGCAGATTCCGTTCAAGGCGTGGAACAAGAAAACCTGGCGCGGTCTGGGCCGGTTACTGTTTTCGCCGCTGGAAAAGGACTGAAACCATGGGCTGGCTCCAGCGCTGGCGTGAGCGCCGCGCCAAACGGGCGATTCGCAAGTTGCCGAAGATCGAACGCGGTGCTGCACGGTTCGCCCAGGCTTATCCTGACTACGCTTTTGGCCGGGGCAGTTATGGTCTGCCGATCGTTCATGACTGGAAGGAAGGCTCGACGCTGAAGGTCGGTGCCTACTGTTCGATTGCCGAAGGCGTGCAGATCTTTCTTGGCGGGCATCACCGGGCGGACTGGGTGACCACGTTTCCGTTTCCGGCGATGCTGCCGCAGGCTGCGCACATTCCCGACTACAGCGGTACTCACGGGGACGTGACGATCGGCAACGATGTCTGGCTGTGCTCCGACTGCACGATCCTCTCGGGCGTGACGATCGGGAGTGGCGCGATCATCGCTGCCGGTGCACTGGTCACACGGGATGTCGAACCCTACGCGGTCATGGGCGGCAATCCGGCGAAATTCCTGCGCTGGCGCTTTCCCGAAGAGCAGCGTCAGCAACTGTTGCAGAGTGCCTGGTGGGACTGGCCGGAAACCGAACTGCACGGCCTGGCGCAAACGCTGTGCAGTGACGACATCGAGGGCTTCCTCACTTACGCCCGCCAGCGCCAGCCCTCCTAGCCGCTCAACGGTCCCGGGCGGCTTCCTCGGCCAGTTTTTTCGGGCGCTGCTTCTGGCGTAGCCAGTGCAGGAATGTCTTTCCGGCTTCGATTCCAGGCTTCTCGATGTACAGGAATGTCAGGCTGGCAATGACGATCAGCAGACAGCTGCAGACGACCATCAACAGCAGATAGAGAACCGGGCTCTGTGGATTGAAGGACATCAGGTGTGGCAACTGCTGCACCATGATCCAGAGCACATAGCCGTGCAGCAGATAAGTGCTGTAGCTGATCTCCCCCAGCCAGCGGACACTGCGCAGGCGCAGAGCCCCCCAAAGCGGATTGCCCGACGCCACGATGACGAAGAATGTGCCCAGCAGCAGAAGCGGCAGCAAGCTGAAGGCGCGCTTGAACAGTGTCATCGTCAGAATCAGGGCCAGCAGGGCAACTGCTGTGGCTACGTGGGTCTGGCCCCATGCCACCAACTGTGGGCGTCGTACCCAATAAGCCGCCGCGATGCCGCCCAGAAAGCTCGCCAGAAAATGCTTCTTCAGCGAATGCTCCCAGCCGACGACCTGGTACAGGGCGTAGATCCCGATCAGGCACAGCACGACTTGCAGCCAGTGCCCGCGGTAGATGAATACCAGTCCCAGCAGGGGCAGTCCCAGATAGAAGAACACCTCATAAGCCAGTGTCCAGGTCACGTTGGAGATCAACATGCCACTCTGGTGGTACTGATTGATATCAGGCCGGTCGAATGTCAGCCAGCCCAATACCTGCCCGGCCACTTCTGCGGGTGAGTCCTTCAGTTCCCAGTCCTGCAGGTTGAATACGGTGACAAACACAATCAGCATCAGTGGCAGGTAAAGGGGATAAAGCCGGAATACCCGTGATACCGCAAATGCCAGCCAGTCGTGCTGGCGCCCCTGTTTGAGCAGACGGCTCCAGAACAGAAACCCGGTGATCATGAAAAACAGCGCAACACTGGCCTGGCCCAACTGCGAGTAGAAGTTGCTCGGCGGAAAGTCGATCACGCCGGTGTGCAGGTAGAACCAGGTAATGATGGCGTGATGTATGAATACGCCAAAGGCCAGATAACCGCGCAGACCGTCGATGGTGCTGTAGCGGCTTTCGCCATTGTGCTGCAGGTGCAGGGCGGCTTTGGGAACCAGGCGCAGGAACATTATCGAAGTCGCGATAGCGAGCAAATACGCTACCGCGGCGAAGAGAGGATTGGTGTCCATCATATTCAATGGGCCCGGGCAGGGCGGCCTCCCTGTTGCACTTGCCTGTGCAGATTATCGACCGCCGCTCGGGAGGCCGTCGTCGAATAACCCTGGAGCAGGGCATCGAAGTGGTCCTCGAACAGCCAGCGCCTGTCTTCCGTGTAGCGCTGCATGTGGCGCAGGTTGCGTTGACGCAATGAAAGGCTCAGTGGGGACGGGTAAATGCGCAGGTCGGCCAGGTCGATCAATCCGAATTCACCGTCCTCCAGCACCAGAACGTTGCCCAGGTGCAGCGAGCGGAAATACACGCCCTGTTCATGCAGGCGGGCCATGAATTTGCCGAAACGCTCGACCAGGGCCTGCCGCACGGCTGGTGCGGTGATGCCCTGAAGTACCTGACGCAAGGTGTGGCCCGGCAGTGGCGCGTAATGCACTGCACTGCTGCCATCGTCGAGGCGGTACAGGTTCAGCACCTGTGGGGTCGGGATGCCCATCCGGCGCAATTGTTCGCTATTGATGGCGAATCGTTCGGAGTAAGGGTTGAAGTTGCCCGAGGTGTACCAGCGACGGCGGCGGAACAGCTTGAGGAAGCTGCCATCGGTCAGGCGCAGCACTTTGGGGCCGAGGCCGTCTTCTTCGATCACCTGGGCATCGGCCGTCAATGGCTGCAGGCCGGTGGCTGACAGTTTCTGTACCGGAACGGTCAGCAGGCGGCGGGCTCGCTGGTTGATGCTCAGGGCCGCGATCAACGCCAGAGGAATCCACAGCAGGAACCAGTGTTCCTTGGGGCGCGAAATGATGCCACCGCCTTCGGTCAATCCGGCACCGATGCCGAATACCAGCCAGGTGGAAGCAATGATCAGCAACGGCTGAACCCGCTGACGCCAGCTGCTCAGCAAGCCCCATGCCTGGAAAAACAGCCATGGCAACAAGCCGAGGATTCCGACGTAGTAAAGGACGCCCAGGAAGAAACTGTGGGGTTCCTGAAAGTTGTAGCCAACGCCCGGATCAATCGCCAGATCGGCGTTATAGCCATGACCGATCCACGGGTGCTCGGAAATCTTTTGCAGGGCGATCTGCCAGATTTCAAAACGGTAAGAGTCGCCACGCTCGGTAATCATCTTCGAAAACAGGCAGACCACGCTGATGCCCATGGTGGTCAGGGCCCCCAGCATCACCAGCGAACGACGGTTCCAGCAGATGAAGCTCAGCCACAGCGCAGCCATGGTCAGTGCGACCAGTGGCGTTCTTGAGCCGGTGGCGATCACGGCTGCAAACATGACCAGCATCGCCGGCAGGCTGAGCCAGAGCAGGCGGCCATGCCTGCACGACATGCTGATGCTCATCCAATAGGCACAGAAGAAGCCGAACAGGTGGGAGCTGAGCAAGGGATTGTCGAAAGCGCCACCGCCAACGAGACGCGCGCCGGGCTCGTAATGAAGGGTGAACGGGACCAGAAAACAGGTGGTGGCGACCAGTGCGACCATGGCCGCGACAAATAACATCGGTGCAAGAATGTCACTGCGATATCGCACCAGCAGGTAGCAGCCGACGAACAGCAGCAAGGTATGCAGCGGCGGCTTGAACATGCCACCGAACGACTCGCCGTCGACTGGCCCCCAGCTCAGGCTGAGCATCGCCCAGGCGACGAACACCAGCAAAGCTACAATCATCGGTTCGCGCAGCAGTTCCTTGAACCCCTGCGGACGCAGGCACAGGGCGATCAGCGCCGGAATGCTGAACAGGCCATAAAACAGCTTATGGTGCAGGCTTCGGCCAGGCAGGAAGAACAGCGCGCACAGGAGCAGGAAGTAGCCGACGGGAAGTATCCACAGGCTGATGAAATCGAAGACTCGACTGGACGTACTGCTGAAGCCGCGAAGTTGCATGCTGTGAGATTCAATCCTGAAGTTGATCGGCCATTTCGTTGATGGCTATTTGATGCTGAAAAAGACGCATAACAATAACAGCCTTTGGCCGATTGCCAGAACCCTTAAGAAGCTGTGCTAAAGTCAGCGTCCTTTTTATCGACTTTCGCGTGATATGACCGACTCCAGTCCCGCCGCAAGCCCTTCGAGCTTGAAAATCTACTTCCGCCTGCTCGGCTACGTCCGGCCGTATATCAGTCTGTTCCTGATCAGCATCGTCGGTTTTCTGATTTTCGCATCGACCCAGCCGATGCTCGGTTACATTCTCAAGTATTTCGTCGACGGCCTGTCCAATCCCGAGGCGGTGCTGTTTCCCACCGTGCCTTACCTGCGCGACCTGCAGCTTTTGCAGGCCGTACCGCTGCTGATCATCCTGATCGCTGCATGGCAGGGCCTGGGATCCTATCTGGGCAACTACTTCCTGGCCAAGGTTTCCCTGGGCCTGGTCCACGATCTGCGGGTGCAATTGTTCAACAACCTGCTGGTGCTGCCGAACCGGTATTTCGACAAGCATAACTCCGGTCACCTGATTTCACGCATCACCTTCAACGTCACCATGGTCACGGGGGCGGCAACAGATGCGATCAAGGTCGTAATCCGTGAAGGCATGACGGTCATCTTCCTGTTCGCCTCCCTGCTGTTCATGAACTGGAAACTCACACTGGTGATGGTTGCGATCCTGCCGCTGATCGCCGTGATGGTGCGCACCGCCAGCAAGAAATTCCGCAAGCAGAGCAAGAAAATCCAGCTGGCCATGGGCGACGTGACCCATGTGGCGTCGGAAACCATCCAGGGTTATCGCGTCGTACGCAGCTTCGGCGGCGAAGCCTACGAAGAGAAACGCTTCCTCAATGCCAGCCAGAGCAATACCGACAAACAACTGCGCATGACCCGTACCGGCGCCATCTACACACCGATGCTGCAACTGGTGATCTACACCGCCATGGCCGTGCTGATGTTCCTGGTGCTGTTCCTGCGCGGTGACGCTTCGGCGGGGGACATGGTGGCTTACATCACCCTGGCTGGCCTGCTGCCCAAGCCGATTCGCCAGTTGTCCGAAGTCAGTTCGACCATTCAGAAAGGCGTGGCCGGTGCCGAAAGCATTTTCGAGCAACTGGACGTCGAGCCGGAAGTCGATACCGGCACGGTCGAGCGCGATGCGGTCAGCGGTCGTCTCGATGTGCGCAATCTGAGCTTCACCTATCCGGGAACCGAGCGTCAGGTACTCGACAACATCAGCTTCTCGGCCGAACCCGGGCAGATGGTGGCGCTGGTCGGCCGCTCCGGCAGCGGCAAGTCGACCCTGGCCAACCTGATCCCGCGCTTCTACCACCACGACAAGGGCGAAATCCTGATCGACGGTGTGGAAGTCGAGCAATACAAACTGCTCAACCTGCGCCGCCACATCGCCCAGGTCACCCAGCACGTCACGTTGTTCAGCGACACCGTGGCCAACAACATTGCCTACGGCGATCTGGCCGGGGCACCGCGTGAGGACATCGAGAAAGCCGCGCGTGACGCTTATGCGATGGACTTCATCGCGCAACTGCCCGAAGGCCTGGATACCCAGGTCGGCGAGAACGGCGTGCTGCTTTCCGGTGGCCAGCGCCAGCGCCTGGCGATCGCCCGTGCCTTGCTCAAGAACGCGCCACTGCTGATTCTCGACGAGGCCACTTCGGCCCTCGATACCGAATCCGAGCGGCACATTCAGGCAGCACTGGACCAGGTGATGAAGGGCCGCACCACGCTGGTCATTGCCCACCGTCTGTCGACCATCGAGAAGGCCGACCTGATTCTGGTGATGGATCAGGGCCGGATCGTCGAGCGTGGCACTCACGGCGAACTGCTGGCGCAGAACGGCTACTACGCGCGCCTGAATGCCATGGGCCTCGACGCACCGGCCGAAGATATCGCCTGATCCCGTCTTGTGAACGCCGGGCGTGCAATGCGCCCGGCGATTTGTATCGAAATACTTACTCTTCTTGACCAAACCTGCATAAAACCCGACACCGCGCTTGTTAAGGTTCCCGACGAACTCTGACTTCCATCGAAGGGGCCATCCCCGTCGCGCGGGTACTTTCATGTTGCAACGCTATCTGTGGAAACTGCTGCCCAAGCCGCAGCGGGCTTTTCTGCTGGGGCGCCTGTCGGTGGTCGATCGACAGGCAGTGAACAAGTCCATGTCGGCCTGCCTGCGCTTTCCCGAAGCCTTCGAACAACACTCCTGCCTGTTCATTCACGTCCCCAAATGCGCCGGCAGCAGTGTGTGCGAGTCGATGTTCGACGGCTGGCGTCCCGGTCACTTGCCGTTGTACTGGTATGAAGAGCAGTTTCCCGCGCAGTTCGCCGCCTCCTTCAAATTCACTTTCGTGCGTGATCCGCTGGAGCGTGCCTATTCCGCCTATGCCTTCCTGCATGGCAACGAACTGGGCGGGCGTGATCAGGCCGCGCAGCAACTGGTCAGGCACTACCGCGACTTTGATGACTTCGTTGCGCGCTGGCTACATGCCGACACCATCGGGCGACAATTGCACTTTGCCGCGCAAACCGATTTTCTCACCGATTCACTGGGGCGCCTCGCCCTGGACTTTGTCGGCTATCAGGAGCATCTGGAGCGGGATTTTCGCCTCGTGTGCGAGCGCCTGGGTCTGACCAGCCAGTTGCAACACATCAACAGTTCCCGGCAACGACGCCCGCAGCCGGCCCGAGACTTTTGCACGCAACGCACCCGGCGTCTGGTGCGGCGAGTCTATGCACGTGATTACGAGATGCTCGGTTATGAGTGAGGCACTGTCAGTATCGCCGCCACCGGCAATCCGGCCCTATGCGCTTTCTCTTCCCGCCGAGGCGCGTGCCGCGCAGAAGACGCAGCACCCCCGTTGCCTGTGGCTGACCGGACTGTCCGGTGCCGGAAAATCGACCCTGGCCAATGCGCTGGAGCTGCACCTGCATCAATTCGGGCTGCACACGTTCCTGCTCGATGGCGACAATCTGCGCAGTGGCCTCTGTCGTGATCTGGGCATGAGTGACGCCTGCCGGCGCGAGAACATCCGGCGCACCGCCGAAGTGGCGCGATTGATGGTGGACGCCGGGTTGATCGTGATCGTGGCTGCCATTTCACCGTTTCGTGCCGAGCGGGATACGGCACGCCGGCTGTTTGCCGAAGGTGATTTCATTGAAGTGCATGTCAGCACCTCGCTGGAAGTCTGCGCCCGACGCGATCCGAAGGGGTTGTACCGGGCGGCGCGAGAAGGGCGGATCAAGGACTTCACCGGTATCGACAGCCCGTACGAGGCGCCGCTGGCGGCCGAGTGCCGCATCGATACGGACGAGGTCGAGCTGGCCGATGCCTGCCATCGACTGGCCGCGTTTCTGTGCAAAAAATGAGCAAAAAAGCCTGTCGTTTCATCCTGTTGCAGCCGCCGCACAAGCCTTCGCCAACCCTGTGTTAATATCGCGCCCCTGTTCATTTTGTATGTGGGTTGCTCCATGAAGTTGTCCATGCCGCGATTCGATCAAGCCCCTGTCTTGGTGGTCGGCGATGTCATGCTCGACCGTTACTGGCATGGTGGTACCTCACGGATTTCCCCTGAGGCGCCGGTTCCGGTTGTAAAGGTCGAGCAAATCGAAGACCGCCCGGGCGGTGCCGCCAACGTTGCCTTGAACATTGCCGCGCTGGGTGCGCCGGCGTCGCTGGTCGGTGTGACCGGTGACGACGAGGCTGCCGACAGCCTGAGCAACAGCCTCAAGGGGGCGGGCGTGCGCGCCTTGTTCCAGCGCATCGCGCACCAGCCGACCATCGTCAAGCTGCGGGTCATGAGCCGGCACCAGCAACTGCTGCGTATCGACTTCGAAGAACCGTTCGCCACCGACGCCCTCGCCCTTGCTTCCCAGGTCGACGACCTGCTGGAAGGCATCAAGGTGCTGGTGCTGTCCGACTACGGCAAAGGCGCCCTGAAAAACCATCAGGCGCTGATCCAGGCCGCCCGGGCCAAAGGCATTCCGGTGCTGGCCGACCCGAAGGGCAAGGATTTCTCGATCTACCGTGGCGCGAGCCTGATCACCCCGAACCTCAGCGAGTTCGAAGCCATCGTCGGCGGTTGCGCCGATGAGCACGAACTGGTGAGCAAGGGTGCGAAACTGATGCACGACCTCGAGCTCGGCGCACTGCTGGTGACTCGGGGCGAGCACGGCATGACCCTGCTGCGTCCGGATCATCCGGCGCTGCACCTGCCGGCCCGGGCCCGTGAAGTGTTCGATGTGACCGGTGCCGGCGACACGGTGATTTCCACCCTGGCAGCCGCGATTGCCGCAGGCGAAGAACTGCCGCACGCGGTGGCGCTGGCCAACCTGGCGGCCGGCATCGTGGTCGGCAAGCTGGGTACGGCGGCGATCAGCGCGCCGGAACTGCGTCGCGCCATTCAGCGCGAGGAAGGTTCGGAACGTGGTGTGTTGGGTCTGGAGCAGCTGATACTGGCGGTTGCCGATGCCCGGGCGCACAACGAGCGGATCGTGTTCACCAACGGCTGCTTCGACATCCTCCACGCCGGGCACGTGACCTACCTCGAGCAGGCGCGAGCGCAAGGCGATCGCCTGATCGTGGCGATCAACGACGACGCCTCGGTCAGCCGCCTGAAAGGGCCGGGTCGACCGATCAACAGCGTCGACCGGCGCATGGCGGTTCTCGCCGGCCTGGGCGCGGTGGACTGGGTCATCAGCTTCCCTGAAGGCACCCCGGAAAACCTGCTGCGCGAGGTCAAGCCGGACGTGCTGGTGAAGGGCGGCGACTATGGCATCGACCAGGTTGTCGGCGCCGATATCGTCAAGGCCTACGGCGGCACCGTGAAGGTGTTGGGGCTGGTGGAAAACAGCTCGACCACGGCGATTGTGGAAAAAATCCGCAAGTCCGAGTGATGCAAACATGAAGACCGCGCCTGCGATGACTCTCTGGAGTCACTCGCAGGCGCGGTCTTTTGCCGTTCAGGAACTCACTTTCTTGCGCGGCACGATCTTCTTCAGCAGTTGCTTCGCCTTGCCGCGCAGTCGCGCCAGCCCCGTGTCCTTGGGTGGCGGCGTCAGGCCCTGTTGGCGCAGCCAGTCCTTCCAGCGAATCCGTTCATCGCGCACCAGCCAGCCGTCCTGTCGGGCGAAGCTTTCGGCCAGATACAGGCCTCGGGTGCCTGCCGGGGATAACTGACCTTTCTTCAGCGTATACAGCTCGGGCAGTGGCTCGCCGTCCTGCAGCGGCATCAAGTACAGATCGGGTCGTTTGCGGTCGAGCCGGGCGACCAGTTGATCGCCTTCCAGCCGCTCATCGACATGGAACAGGCTCAGGTTCTTGGCTTCCTTCGGCACGTCCAGTCGCAGGTCATAGATCAATTGCAGTGAGGCGGTCGGCAAGTGCACGTAGGCTCTCGGCCGTTCGAGCAATTGCAGATTGGCGCAGCGCACTGGCCGGGCCGAACCGGACAGCGGCGTCAGGCGAAAGGGCAGGGCCTCGCGATAATGCAGCGCCGACGCGTACGGCGCCGGCAGCCAGGTGTCGTTGAAACGCCCGCCGAGCCAGCCTTCCGGGGTTTCCAGCAGGCATTCTTCGGCGATCTCCTGAATCGCCGTGTGCAACGGGATATTCAACTCGTGCGCCGGCACGTAGCCGGAAATCAGCTTGAGCACGACATCGCCGCGATCCTGCCGCCGCTGGCGCACCAGCACCCAGTAATCGCGATTCTGCCAGTGCAGGGTCAGACGCACCGAGACGCCGAGGTTGGCCAGCTCCAGCGCAAAGCGCTCGGCATCCGCCACGCTGACCGGTTTGCGCCGTTGCAGGGTCTGGGTGAAATTCAGCGGCATGCCGACGCTCTGATACGTCAGGCCTTCGGGTGTCGCTTCGACGAACAGTGGCAGCGTCTTGAAGTTGCTCGGGTTCTTTCTGATGAGCGTACGCGGCATGTCGGCTCCTGCTTAAGGCCGCGGGGCGGCGTCAGTGACCACGAAGGACCTGGGCAACGGTCGCAACGTTATGGGCGAGGTGCAGCGGATTGATTGTCCCGACGATGGCACTCGCCACGCCGGGCTGGGCGAACAGCAACTCGAAGCTGGCGCGTACCGGATCCACGCCGGGACTCAGGCACACGTGACCGCTGGCCAGGGCCTTCTTCACCAGAATGGCTTTGCCGTGGGCAGCAGCATAGTCAATGACCGCCTTCTCGTTTTGTTCGTTCAGATTGTAGGTGACCATCGCGCAGTCGCCTTGCTCCAGCGCTTTGAGGCCTCCGTCGACGGTTTTGCCGGAAAAGCCGAAGCCGCGAATCTTGCCTTCGGCCTTCAGCGCCGCGAGGGTTGCATAGACTTCGCTGTCATTGAGGATGGCCATGTCGTTGCCATCGGAGTGCACCAGCACCAGGTCGATAAAATCCGTTTCCAGACGTTGCAGGCTGCGCTCCACCGACATCCGGGTGTGAGCGGCGCTGAAGTCGTGGGTCGACTGGCCGTCGACAAATTCTTCGCCGACCTTGCTGACGATCACCCAATCCTGGCGCTCGCCGCGCAGCAGCGGGCCGAGGCGCTCTTCGCTGCGGCCATAGGCCGGCGCGGTGTCGATCAGATTTATGCCCAGCTCCCGCGCCTGCTTGAGCAGCATGCGCGCGGCGTCGTCATCGGGGATCTGGAACCCGTTGGGGTATTTCACGCCCTGGTCGCGGCCAAGCTTTACGGTGCCCAGGCCCAGCGGCGAAACCAGCAGGCCGGTGCTGCCCAGCGGGCGATGCAGATCGTGCAGGGTCGGCAGGCTCATGGCAGCAGTTGCTCCCAGGCCGTAACGCCCATCGGTGGTTTCGGCAATTCCGGCAACGGTGCCGGGTGGCTCGGCTGGATGCCGTCGCGTTGCAGGGAAGCGATCACCCGGTCAGCGAAGTCCGGCGCCAGAGCGAGTTTGGTTGGCCAGCCGACCAACAGGCGACCTTCTTCGGCGAGGAACGCGTTGTCCGGGCGAGTCAGGCCGGTTTGCAGCGGTTCGGCGCGGTCGACGCGCAGGGTCGCCCATTGCACGTTGCTCAGGTCGATCCACGGCAGCAACTGTGCGATTTCCTTTTGCGCAGTGGCGATCTGCTCGGCCGGCTCGCGAGCCACGCCTTCGGATTCGGCAATATCGCCACCCATGTACCAGACCCACTGGCCGTCGGCAGCCGGGTGAGTGGTCACGGTGATGCGCGGCTTGGTGCCGCCACCCAGGCAATGGGCGTACAGCGGCTTCAGGCCCGGGCCCTTGGCGATGATCATATGCAGCGGACGGCGTTGCATGGCCGGTCGGGTCAGGCCGAGGGTTTCCAGCAACGCTGCGGTGCCGGCACCGGCGCTGAGGACGATGCGCTGGGCGCGGATCTCGCGGCCGTCGACCTTCAGGCCGACCAGCACGCCGCTTTCCAGCAGCGGCTCGATGTTCTGACCGGCCAGCAAGCCGTCACCGGCGAGGTCGGCAAGACGCTGGATCACGCTCGGCACGTCGACCACCAGTTCGGCGAGGCGGTAGACCTTGCCCTTGAAGCGTTTGTCCTGCAGGGCCGGCGGCAACTGGTCGCCCTTGACCTGATCGACCCGGCCGCGCACCGCTTTGCTGGCGAAGAAACTGGTGAGGTTGCCGGCCAGGGTGCCCGGCGACCACAGGTAGTGGGCTTCGGACAGCAGGCGCACGCCGCTCAGATCCAGTTCGCCGTTGCCGGCCAGGGCTTCACGCCAGCGGCGCGGCATGTCGGCGATGGCTTCCGAGGCGCCGGTCAGTGCGCCGTGCAGCGCGTACTTGGCGCCGCCGTGGATGATGCCTTGGGATTTCACGCTCTGTCCGCCACCGAGGCTGGCGCTTTCCACCAGCACGGTCGAGAAACCCTGGCGGCGCAGGCGCGCGTTCAACCAGAGACCGGCGACACCCGCGCCGACAATCAGCACGTCGGTGGAAATTGGAGATGGCATGCAACGACCTCAGTGTTCAAGACGAGGGCGCAGTATACAGACTCGGGGAAAAGGGGATTTGTCGATGATCAACAGAGGGCAGGCATGAGCCCTGCAGGCGCGAGTGCCTGAAGGGGCTCATGTCAGAATCAATGGCCGGCGGTTTTCGAGAACAGCTGGATCACTACAACACCGAGCACAATCAACGCCATCCCGAGCATTGCCGGCACGTCCAGCTTCTGCCCATAGATGAACAACGCCGCAACGCTGACCATCACGATGCCCATGCCGGCCCACACCGCGTAGGCCACGCCCACCGGTACGCTGCGCACCACCAGCGTCAGCATCCAGAACGCGATGCCGTAGCCGACGATGACCAGCACCAGCGGCAAAGGCGTGCTGAAACCTTTGACGGCTTTCATCGAAACGGTGGCGATCACTTCGGCACAGATGGCGATGGCCAGATAGACGTAAGCGTTCATGTTCAATTCCTCGTGTGAAGCGTTGCTTTCTGAGGCGGCATTCTAGTGAGTACCCGGATGGGGTAAAGTCATTACCTATCTGTTTTGAAGATGGGTTGCCCGATGGACATGCAGTGGAATCTGGATCAGTTGCGCGTGTTCATTGCGGTCGCCGAACAGCGTTCGTTCTCCGCCGTGGCGCGCCAGCAACGCAAGGCACAGTCGGCGATCAGCAGCGCGATCGCGATGCTGGAAGACGACCTCGGTGTCAGTCTGTTCGAGCGTAGCAGCGGTCGCCAGCCGAGTCTTACCGAAGCGGGCGAAGCCTTGCTCGAAGAAGCGCGGGAAGTGCTGCGTCAGTGCGAGCGCCTGAACGGTCGTGCCATGGCCATGGTGCGTGGCCAGGAAGCGCAACTGCGCGTGGCTCAGGATGAGGCGATGCCCTATCAGGCACTGGTGGAAAGTTTCGGTGCATTGGCCGAGCAGTTTCCGAGCCTGGAGGTACAACTGACCAGTGCCGCTCAAGGCGAAGTCTCGCGCAAACTGGTGGAGCGCCGGGCCGATCTCGGGCTGTTGTTCTATCACGATGAAATCCCCGAAGCGCTGGAGCGTCGGGTGTTGGGCAGTGTGGAAATGGTCACGGTCTGTGGCGTCAATCATCCGCTGGCCGCGCAATCCCGGGTCAATTGCCAGCAACTGGCGCAACATCGGCAACTGCTGATGTCGACCCAGACCAGCGTCTACCCCGGCAGCGAGCCGGCCAGCCCGCAGGTCTGGCGTGCCGACAGTTTCTACGTCATGGCCGAATGGCTGGTGCGCGACCTCGGCTGGGCCTGGCTGCCGCGTCATGTGGTGCAGTACTCGGCCTATCAGGGCCTGATGGTGGAACTCGACAGCGAATGGACGCCACCGGCGCTGGTGGTGGAGCTGGTCTGGCGTCGTGACGAACCGCTCGGGCCGGCGGCACGTTGGCTGGCGGAGCGATTTGCCATACACCTGCGGGCGATCGGCGGCAAAAGCCGATAAACTCCGCCGCCATGAATAGAACTCTCTACACCGCGCTGTTTTACCTGGGGCTGCCATTGGTGGCGATTCGGCTATGGCTGCGTTCGCGCAAGGCGCCGGCGTATGCCAAACGGATTGGCGAACGTTTCTCCTACGGCATGCCGACATTGCAACCCGGTGGCATCTGGGTTCACGCCGTGTCGGTGGGCGAAAGCATTGCGGCCGCGCCGATGATTCGCGCGCTGCTGCAACGTTATCCGACGCTTCCGATCACCGTGACCTGCATGACGCCGACCGGTTCGGAGCGCATTCATGCGATGTTCGCCAATGAGCCGCGCATCCAGCATTGCTACCTGCCTTACGATTTGCCCTGCGCGGCGGCGCGTTTTCTCGATCGCGTGCAGCCGAAACTGGCGGTGATCATGGAAACCGAACTCTGGCCGAACCACATTCATCAATGCGCCAAACGCGGGATTCCGGTGGCACTGGCCAACGGTCGACTGTCCGAGCGCTCGGCCAAAGGCTACGGCCGGTTCAGCAAACTGACCGCGCCGATGCTGGCCGAAATGAGCCTGTTCGCCGTGCAGACCGAAGCCGAAGCCCAGCGCTTCCGCGATTTGGGCGCACGCCCGGAGACGGTCGAAGTCACCGGCTCGATCAAGTTCGACCTGACCATCGACCCGCAGCTGTTGCAACGCGCCGCTGAACTGCGCGGCCAATGGCAGGCGCTGGAGCGTCCGGTGTGGATCGCCGCCAGCACCCATGAAGGCGAAGACGAGGTGGTGCTCAATGCCCATCGCCGTTTGCTGGCCAACCATCCCGATGCGCTGCTGATTCTGGTGCCGCGTCATCCGGAGCGTTTCAACTCGGTGTTCGAACTGTGCCAGCACGAAGGGTTTGCCACGGTGCGTCGTTCGACCGGCGCCAACGTCGATGCCGCAACGTCGGTGCTGCTCGGCGATACCATGGGCGAGTTGCTGTTTCTCTACGCCCTGGCCGACAGCGCGTTTGTAGGCGGCAGCCTGGTGCCCAACGGCGGGCACAACCTGCTGGAGCCGGCAGCCCTGGCGAAACCGGTGATCAGCGGCCCGCACCTGTTCAACTTCCTCGACATCGCCGCGCAGTTGCGCAGCGCCGGGGCGTTGGCCGAGGTGGATGACGCCGAAGGTCTGGCGACGGAAGTGCAGCGGCTGTTCGAATTGCCGCGCGATGCACAGCGCATGGCCGAAGCCGGATTGAACGTTATGCGCCGCAATCAGGGCGCGCTTCAGCGATTGCTCGATGGCCTGGGAAGGTTGATCGACCACCCATAAAAAAACGCAGCCTCAGGGCTGCGTTTTTTTTGTGTCAGGGCCGGGCCTTGAGCTGTTCTTCGGCGGCCTTGGCCAGATCCGGCGGCAGGAAGTCCTTGTCCGGGTTGTAGTCGGCTTTCAGATAACGGGTCAGGTCCTGCAGGTCACCCGGGTTCAACGTCCCCGCCGCCTGCTTCAGGCGCAGGTTGTCGAGGATGTAGTCGTAGCGGGTGTTGTTGTAGTTGCGCACCGAGGTGTAGAGCTGACGCTGGGCGTCGAGCACGTCGACGATGTTGCGCGTCCCCACCTGATAACCGATTTCCGTGGCTTCCACCGCGCTCTGGTTGGAGATGATCGACTGGCGGCGCGCCTGCACCTGTTCTACGTCGGTGTTCACCGCGCGGTGCAGGTTGCGGGTGTTTTCCACGATCTGCCGGCGCAGGCTTTCGCGCTGCTGCTCGCTCTGATCCAGTTGTGCATAAGACTGGCGCACCTGGGAGCTGGTCAGTCCGCCGCTGTAGATCGGGATGTTCAGTTGCAGGCCTACGGTGCTCTGCTCGACGTTACCGTGATAAGGCGTGCCGAAGGCGCTCGGGTTGGAGAACCCGAGGGCGTCGTTGTCGCCTTTTTCGTATTTGGCCACGGCGTCGAGGGTCGGCAGGTGACCGGCCTTGCGCTGTTTCAAGGTCTGTTCGGCGGAGCTCACCGCATAGTTGCTGGCCAGCAGGTTGAGGTTCTGCTTCGCGGCGGTGTCGACCCAGGCCTTGGCGTCGTTCGGCGCCGGCGGCAGGATCGGCAGGGTGTGGACAATGCCCTGAATCGAGTTGTACTGACGGTTGGTCAGGGTGATCAGCGCTTCGAACGCATCATCGACCTGACGCTGGGCGACGATCCGGTTGGCCCGGGCGGTGTCGTAACTGGCTTGCGATTGAAGTACGTCGGTCTTGTCCGACAGGCCCACGTCGAAGCGTTCGTTGGACTGGTCGAGCTGGCGCTTGAACGCGGCTTCTTCAGCCTTGGTCGAGGCCAGGTTGTCCTGGCTGCGCAGCACGTTGAAGTAGCTTTCTGCCGATTGCAGGATCAGATTCTGCTCGGTGGCCGACAGTTGCAGCGCGGCCTGCTCGTTGACGTCCTTGGCGGCCTGGTACTGGAACCAGCGATCGGCGCGGAACAGCGGCTGCGCCAGGGTCGCCTGATAGGAGTGCGCGCTGCGGTTGGCGATGGCCGAAGGCTGGTCGATCGAGGTGCGCACGCTGGCGGTTTCGGCGCCGCCGGAGAGGTTCGGCAGCAGCCCGGCGCGGGCCTGGGGCACCACTTCTTTCTGGGCGCCGTACTGGGCGCGGGCGGCGGCCAGATC
Organism: Pseudomonas sp. GW821-FHT09C09; assembly: GCF_059418105.1. Taxonomy (NCBI): domain Bacteria; kingdom Pseudomonadati; phylum Pseudomonadota; class Gammaproteobacteria; order Pseudomonadales; family Pseudomonadaceae; genus Pseudomonas; species Pseudomonas sp. GW821-FHT09C09. The sequence goes on along the minus strand of NZ_JBWKPF010000004.1, from coordinate 235,805 downwards.
GGCGTTGTTGTCGACCGCTTCCTGATAGACGCTGACCAGATCGGTCCTGGTCGACAAGGGCGCTTCTGCTGCCCAGACCATTGCGTTGGACGCACAAGACACGGCAACAGCCAGTGAGAGTTTGCGCAGCATGAGGCGATCCCTAGCATGAATATTATGGAAATAATCCGGGCGCCAAAGGTAAGGCGCGGGCCGCATAGCGTCAAGGCGCAGCAGGGCAAGGCGAGTGTAGTAGCGCATTGAGGCGCTCACAATCCTGTCGGCCGCCGCAATTGCGCCATTCATCATGGTGTTTGCTGCGGTGTTGGCGTTCTTTGCCGGTTGTGTCTAGACTGGCCGGGTTCTTGTCGGGGTGCCTTGCTATGAGGCTGAGATCGAATAATTTCGGATCCCGTTGAACCTGATCAGGTTAGCGCCTGCGTAGGGAACAAGATTTCTCGTCACCCGGCGAGTCCTCTTGTGCTTCGTCCGGGAAATTGTTCGACAATCGAACGCTCGACGACGATGCACAGCACCAGTCCTGGTGCGTCCGTGCCTTTCAGGTTCTGCTCCGACAATCCACTGCCTGGATGCTGTCTGGAGAGCCCGTGATGACTACAAAATCTAAAAACGCGATCAACCTGAGTGACTCGGCCAAGGTCGACGAGCAGTCGGTTCAACCGTTCACCCGTTCGCAAAAAGTCTACGTTCAGGGCTCCCGCCCGGACATCCGCGTGCCGATGCGCGAAATCACCCTCGATGTGACCCCGACCGACTTCGGCGGCGAAATCAACGCGCCGGTCACCGTCTACGACACCTCCGGCCCGTACACCGATCCGAACGTGGTGATCGACGTGCGCAAAGGTCTGGGCGATGTGCGTTCGGCGTGGATCGACGACCGTGGCGACACCGAACGCCTGCCGGGCCTGAGCTCGAATTTCGGTCAGGAACGCCTGGCCGATCCGGAGCTGACCAAGCTGCGTTTTGCCCACGTCAACAACCCGCGCCGCGCCAAGGCCGGGGCCAACGTCAGCCAGATGCACTACGCGCGCAAAGGCATCATCACCGCCGAGATGGAATATGTCGCCATCCGCGAAAACATGAAGCTGCAAGAGGCCCGCGCCGCCGGCCTGCTGAACCAGCAACACGCCGGCCACAGCTTCGGCGCGAGCATCCCGAAAGAAATCACCCCTGAGTTCGTCCGCGAAGAAATCGCCCGTGGCCGCGCGATCATCCCGGCCAACATCAACCACGTCGAACTGGAACCGATGATCATCGGCCGTAACTTCCTGGTGAAGATCAACGGCAACATCGGTAACAGCGCGCTGGGTTCGTCCATCGAAGAAGAAGTGGCGAAACTGACCTGGGGCATTCGCTGGGGTTCGGACACGGTCATGGACTTGTCCACCGGCAAGCACATCCACGAAACCCGCGAGTGGATCATCCGCAACTCGCCGGTTCCGATCGGCACCGTGCCGATCTATCAGGCACTGGAAAAAGTCAACGGTGTTGCCGAAGACCTGACCTGGGAGCTGTTCCGCGACACGCTGATCGAGCAGGCAGAGCAGGGCGTCGACTACTTCACCATCCACGCCGGCGTGCTGTTGCGCTACGTGCCGCTGACCGCCAAGCGTGTGACCGGCATCGTTTCCCGTGGCGGCTCGATCATGGCCAAGTGGTGCCTGGCGCACCACAAAGAGAACTTCCTCTACACCCACTTCGACGAAATCTGCGAAATCATGAAGGCCTACGACGTCAGCTTCTCGCTGGGCGACGGCCTGCGTCCGGGCTCGATTGCCGACGCCAACGACGAAGCGCAATTCGGCGAACTGGAGACCCTCGGCGAGCTGACCAAGATTGCCTGGAAACACGACGTGCAGTGCATGATCGAAGGCCCGGGCCACGTGCCGATGCAGTTGATCAAGGAGAACATGGACAAGCAGCTGGAGTGCTGCGACGAGGCGCCGTTCTACACCCTCGGCCCGCTGACCACCGACATCGCACCGGGTTATGACCACATCACTTCGGGTATCGGTGCAGCGATGATCGGCTGGTTCGGTTGCGCGATGCTTTGCTACGTGACGCCGAAGGAACACCTCGGCCTGCCGAACAAGGATGACGTGAAGACCGGGATCATCACCTACAAGATCGCGGCCCACGCAGCGGACCTGGCCAAAGGACATCCGGGCGCGCAGATCCGTGACAACGCCTTGAGCAAGGCGCGGTTCGAGTTCCGTTGGGAAGACCAGTTCAACCTCGGTCTGGACCCGGACACCGCCCGTTCGTATCACGATGAAACCCTGCCGAAGGATTCGGCGAAGGTCGCGCATTTCTGTTCGATGTGCGGGCCGAAATTCTGCTCGATGAAGATCACCCAGGAAGTCCGCGAATACGCGGCCAACCAGCGGATCGACGCGGTCGACGTGGACGTCGCCCAGGGCCTGGCGGAACAGGCCGAGCGGTTCAAGAAGGAAGGCAGTCAGCTGTACAAGAAGGTTTGATCTGACCTGAAAGGGTGGGGCCTGTGCAGGCCCCATCGCCAGCAGGCTGGCTCCCACAGGGGATTTGTGGGCGCCACAAGTCCTCTGTGGGAGCCAGCCTGCTGGCGATTGATCGACACAACAACAAATGTCCCTCTGAGATAACACCCTTGAGCATTCAACCCGGTACTTATTCCCCCGACCTCGCTGTGCCCGCCGACAAGCGTGTGTTCGGCGGTCGCGATCTGTTTTCCCTGTGGTTTTCCCTCGGCATCGGCCTGATGGTCTTGCAGACCGGTGCGCTGCTGGCGCCAGGGTTGGGGCTGTCGGGATCGCTGCTGGCGATCTTCCTTGGCACCCTGGTCGGCGTCCTGTTGCTGGCCGCCGTTGGCGTGATCGGCAGCGACACCGGCCTGTCGTCGATGGCCGCGCTGAAACTCAGCCTTGGCAGCAAAGGCGCGAGCCTGCCGGCGCTGCTCAACCTGCTGCAACTGATCGGTTGGGGCTCGTTCGAAATCATCGTCATGCGTGATGCCGCCAGCCTGCTGGGTACCCGTGCGTTCAGCGAAGGTTCGCTGTGGGCGAGTCCGATGTTGTGGACGTTGTGCTTCGGTGCACTGGCAACCTTGCTCGCCGTCAGCGGGCCGCTGACATTCGTGCGCAAGATCCTGCGCAAATGGGGCATCTGGCTGATTCTGGCCGCGTGCATCTGGCTGACCTGGAACCTGTTCGCCAAGGCTGATCTGGGCGCCTTGTGGGCACAGGCCGGGGATGGTTCGATGCCGCTCGCCGTGGGCTTCGACATTGCCATCGCGATGCCGCTGTCGTGGCTGCCGCTGATCGCCGACTACTCGCGTTTCGGCAAGAAGGCGAAGAATGTGTTCGGCGGTACAGCGATCGGTTTTTTCATCGGCAACTTCTGGCTGATGAGCCTGGGCGTCGCCTACACCCTGGCCTTTGCGCCGAGCGGTGAAGTCAATGCGCTGCTGCTGGCACTGGCCGGTGCCGGTCTGGGGATTCCGCTGCTGCTGATTCTGCTGGACGAGTCGGAAAACGCCTTTGCCGACATTCACTCGGCGGCGGTGTCCAGCGGGATTCTGCTACGTCTGAAAGTCGAACATCTGGCCTTGGCCATCGGTGTGATCTGCACCCTGATCGCACTGCTGGCGCCCCTGGCGCAGTACCAGAATTTCCTGCTGCTGATCGGCTCGGTATTTGCGCCGCTGTTCGGCGTGGTGCTGGTGGATCACTTCATTCTGCGCAAGCGTAGTGGCCAGGTCGCTTCGGCCGCGTTGCGCTGGCCGGCGCTGTTGGCCTGGCTGGGTGGCATCAGCACCTATCACCTGCTGGCCAACCTGTATCCGGATGTCGGTGCAACCCTGCCGGCGCTGGTCCTGGCAGGGCTGCTGCAACTCGTGCTGGGCCGGGCCTTCAGTTACGGCCGGGAAACAGCTCGGGCTTGATGATGCCGTTCAGGCGCGGGTAAGGGATCTTCAGTTCGACGTGGCCCAGCGCGTAAGGCGCGATGGTGCTCACGTCGTACTTGAGGATCACGCCGCCGTAAGTCAGGGCCACGTGCGGGGTTTTGACGAACGGCCAGTTTTTCACGTACTCCGGTTCCTGATCGAGCTTGGTGCTGATCAGCCAGCTGTTATGCGCCACTTGCGCAGCCTTCCAGAACGCTTCTTCCTGACCTGGCACCAACATGTCCGACAGGCTCAGCACCTTGTGCTGCTGGCGCGAATAGTTGATGAAGCCGCGGCCCGGCGTGCCGTGGGCGCCGCCGGTGTCCAGGTAGCTCGACACTTCGACAATCACCAGACCGTCATGCTGCTCGCGTACTTTCGCCTGCAAATAGCTGCTGTTGCGCGGGCCGGCCGTGCGCAGGAACTGCTCGCGGTAGGCCGCCAGGGTCGGCGCCACCGGTTCGTTCGGCTCGGTGCGGGTGAATTGCAGCAGGCGTTTTTCGATGATGCCGTCCAGCGCAGGCTCGGCCGGGAAGTGCAGCGTGTCGATGTTCACCAGCGGGCAGTCCGGGTTGGAACAGCCGGGTTTCAGGGTTTCCGAGGCGTCGCGGGTGGTTTCCAGCGGCGTGCGGTAGTTGGGCTGGAACAGGCTGGCACAGGCGCCCAGGGTCAGGGCGATGGCCGCCACGGAGGCGATTTTGAAAAGCGACATGGGCGTCCTTTCTGAAACAGGGGAAGGCAAAAAGTTACCGCTTCGACTCTCTGTGAAGCGGTCAGTTCGCCACTAAGCTAATTAGAGTGGGTTTCGCCTCCACCGTCCATCCCGCTGACGGTAAAGGGGCTGCATCAAACATCGCGGGCGCGTTAGGATGGCGCGAAGTCGAGGTTGCCCGTCACAAAAAACGCAGCCTCGTATTGGAATTGCAGTAAACGAGGATGCCCATGACCGATCTTGCCAAAGCCACTCCCGCCGCCATCGATATCGTGCGACGCGAACAATGCTACAAGGGCTTCTACAAGCTCGACCGTGTGCATTTGCGCCACGAACTGTTCGCCGGCGGCATGAGCCGCGAGATCAATCGTGAAGTGTTCGTGCGGCACGACGCCGTGTGCCTGCTGCCCTACGATCCGCAGCGCGATGAGGTGGTACTGATCGAACAGTTTCGCGTCGGTGCCATGGGCAAGACTGCCAACCCGTGGCTGGTGGAGCTGGTCGCCGGTCTGATCGACAAGGAAGAAGTGCCGGAAGAAGTTGCTCGCCGCGAAGCGCAGGAGGAAGCTGGACTCGACATCAAGGCGTTGTGGCCGATGATGCAATATTTCCCGTCGCCGGGGGGCAGCAACGAATTCGTGCATCTGTTTCTGGGGCGTTGCAGCACCGAAGGTGTCGGCGGCCTGCATGGGCTGGAGGAAGAGGCAGAAGATATCCGCGTCACGGTCTGGGCATTCGAGGATGCGCTGCAGGCCGTACGCGACGGCCGGATTGCCAATGCGGCGAGCATCATCGCCTTGCAGTGGCTGGCGCTCAATCGCGCCGAAGTGAGGGGGTTATGGTCGTAAACAAACTGCGCGATCGTTATCGTGTCGACCTCGTGGGCCTGCAAGCCGCCTGCGAGGCCAACTACGCGCGCCTGATGCGACTGCTGCCGGACATGCGCCGCGAACCTGAGGCGCGGCGCATCGCCGTGACCCAGGGCGACCAGATGCTCGGCGTGCTGGCCATCGAAGTGTTGCAGACCTGCCCATACACCACGACCCTGCAAGTGCGTCAGGAACACAGCCTGCCGTGGCTGCCGGTGCCACAGCTGGAAGTGCAGGTCTATCACGACGCGCGCATGGCCGAAGTCATCAGCGCCGAACATGCGCGGCGCTTTCGCGGCGTCTATCCTTACCCCAATGCGGCCATGCATCAGCCGGACGAAAAGGCCCAGCTCAATCTGTTCCTCGGAGAGTGGCTGAGTCATTGCCTGGCCTGCGGTCACGAGTACGCCGCCGTTCGATAGTTTCTATTACAGCGGCAAGTTGTGAACTGTGTCCGGTTCGGCGGTTTCTTCCCGGGGCCTTCCCCCAGCATAATTGCGAACCTTTCCGACCCGGCGTCCAGCCCTGGGAGAACGCCTTGCCGAGCGTATCGACTCTGACCACTGCCGATGCGGCGTTGCTGGTGCAACTGTCCGACAGTCATCTGTTCGCCGAGGCGGACGGCGCGCTGCTGGGCATGAAAACTCGCGAGAGCCTGCAAAAGGTCATCGAGCTGGTTCTCGAACAGCAACCGCAGATCGACCTGATGATTGCCACGGGCGACCTCTCCCAGGACGGCACGCTGGAGTCCTACCAGCAGTTTCGTCAGCTGACCGCGCAGATCGATGCTCCAGCCCGCTGGATCCCCGGCAACCACGACGAACCGCAGATCATGCAAATGGCCGCCGTGCAAAGTGCGCTGCTTGAGCCGGTGGTGGATGTCGGCAACTGGCGCGTGACCCTGCTCGACTCGGCGGTGCCGGGCTCGGTGCCGGGGTATTTGCAGGATGACCAACTGCAATTGCTGGCGCGTTCGCTGAGCGAGGCGCCGGATCGGCATCATCTGGTGTGTTTCCACCATCACCCGGTGTCGATCGGTTGTGCCTGGATGGAGCCGATCGGCTTGCGCAATCCCGAAGCGTTCTTCGACGTGCTTGACCGTTTCCCGCAGGCCCGTGCCGTGTTGTGGGGGCATGTGCATCAAGAGATCGATCGTGAGCGCAATGGCGTGCGACTGATCGCCTCGCCGTCGACCTGCATTCAATTCGAGCCGGGCAGCGAGGATTTCAAGGTCGGCGAGCAGGCACCGGGGTATCGCTGGTTGCGGTTGTTGCCGGATGGGCGGATCGAGACGGGCGTGGAACGTGTCACCGATTTCCGGTTCACGGTCGATTACGGCTCCAACGGCTACTGATTCAGGGGCGCGGCGCTGATTTCCTCGGGTACTGGCCCAACACCCCCTGACTCCCTGTAAACTCCGCTTTCTTTAGCCGACACCCAGGGAGCTCAAATGTCCGGTTCGATCCTCTATATCCACGGTTTCAACAGCGCGCCGGCCTCGAAGAAGGCCTGTCAGCTGGTCGAGGTGATGGAGCGTCTGGGTTTGAGCGATCAACTGAGGGTCCCGGCGCTGCATCACCACCCGCGCGAAGCCATCGGTCAGCTGGAGCAGGCAATCGCCGAGCTGGGTCGGCCATTACTGGTGGGAAGCTCCCTCGGCGGCTACTATGCGACTCACCTGGCCGAGCGCCATGGCCTGAAAGCCCTGCTGGTCAACCCGGCCGTCAGTCCGCACCGGATGTTCGACGGCTACCTGGGGACGCAGAAAAACCTGTACACCGACGAAACCTGGGAATTGACCCACGACCATGTGACGGCCCTGGCCGAACTGGAAGTGCCGGCGCCGCAGGATTCGCAGCGGTATCAGGTGTGGTTGCAGACCGGGGACGAAACCCTGGACTATCGCCATGCCCAGCAGTATTACCGGGCCTGTGCCTTGCGCATTCAGGCCGGCGGCGACCACAGTTTTCAGGGGTTTGCCGGGCAGTTGCCGGCGTTGCTGAGTTTTGCCGGTATTGGCGCCGATTTGTTTCAGGCAATCGATTTCACCGCGCTGTGAGCGGTTGCCCCCTTAATTTTCTTATTCACCGAACACTGACGACGAGACCTTATGGCCACTCCCAGCGCTAGCTCCTATAACGCCGACGCCATCGAAGTCCTCTCGGGCCTCGACCCGGTGCGCAAACGCCCCGGCATGTACACCGACACCAGTCGGCCGAACCACCTCGCCCAGGAAGTCATCGACAACAGCGTCGACGAAGCCCTGGCCGGCCACGCCAAATCGATCCAGGTCATCCTCCACGCCGACCACTCGCTGGAAGTCTGCGACGACGGTCGCGGCATGCCGGTCGACATCCACCCGGAGGAGGGTGTGTCGGGCGTTGAGCTGATCCTCACCAAGCTCCATGCGGGCGGCAAGTTTTCCAACAAGAACTACCAGTTCTCCGGCGGTCTGCACGGGGTGGGTATTTCCGTGGTCAACGCCTTGTCGACCCAGGTGCGGGTGCGGGTCAAGCGTGACGGCAACGAGTACGAAATGACCTTCGCCGACGGCTTCAAGGCCACCGATCTGCAAGTGATCGGCACCGTCGGCAAGCGCAATACCGGGACCAGCGTGTTCTTTGCGCCGGACCCGAAATACTTCGATTCGCCGAAATTCTCCATCAGCCGCCTCAAGCACGTGCTCAAGGCCAAGGCCGTTTTGTGTCCGGGACTGCTGATCAGCTTCGAAGACAAAGGCACTGGCGAAAAGGTCGAGTGGCATTACGAAGATGGGCTGCGTTCCTATCTGGTAGACGCGGTCAGCGAATTCGAACGTCTGCCGGACGCGCCGTTCTGCGGCAATCTGGCCGGCACCAAGGAAGCGGTCGAGTGGGCGCTGCTGTGGCTGCCGGAAGGCGGCACCTCGGTCACCGAAAGCTACGTCAACCTGATCCCGACGGAGCAGGGCGGCACCCACGTCAACGGTCTGCGTCAGGGCCTGCTCGACGCAATGCGCGAATTCTGCGAATTCCGCAGCCTGTTGCCGCGCGGCGTGAAACTGGCGCCGGAAGACGTCTGGGAACGCATCGCCTTCGTCCTGTCGATGAAGATGCAGGAGCCGCAATTCTCCGGCCAGACCAAGGAGCGTCTGTCGTCCCGTGAAGCGGCGGCGTTCGTCTCCGGCGTGGTCAAGGACGCGTTCAGCCTGTGGCTCAACGCCAACCCGGAAACCGGTCTGGCGCTGGCGGAACTGGCGATCAGCAACGCTGGCCGGCGCCTGAAAGCCAGCAAGAAAGTCGAACGCAAGCGCATCACCCAGGGGCCGGCGCTGCCGGGCAAACTGGCGGACTGCGCCGGGCAGGACCCGATGCGTTCCGAGCTGTTCCTGGTGGAAGGTGATTCCGCCGGCGGTTCGGCCAAGCAGGCGCGGGACAAGGAATTCCAGGCGATCCTGCCGTTGCGCGGCAAGATCCTCAACACCTGGGAAGTCGACGGCAGCGAAGTGCTGGCCAGCCAGGAAGTGCACAACATTGCGGTAGCCATCGGTGTCGATCCGGGCGCCGAGGACATGAGCCAGCTGCGCTACGGCAAGATCTGCATCCTCGCCGACGCCGACTCCGACGGTCTGCACATTGCCACCTTGCTCTGCGCCTTGTTCGTCCAGCATTTCCGTCCGCTGGTGGATGCCGGTCACGTCTACGTGGCGATGCCGCCGCTGTACCGCATCGACCTGGGCAAAGAGATCTACTACGCCCTCGATGAAGCCGAGCGCGACGGGATCCTCGACCGTCTGGTGGCCGAGAAGAAACGTGGCAAACCGCAGGTCACCCGATTCAAGGGCCTGGGTGAAATGAACCCGCCGCAGCTGCGTGAAACCACCATGGACCCGAACACCCGGCGTCTGGTGCAACTGACCCTCGGCGAAGACTTCGCCCAGACCTCGGAAATGATGGACATGCTGCTGGCGAAGAAACGCGCCGGCGACCGCAAGTCCTGGCTCGAATCCAAGGGTAATCTTGCCGAGGTCCTGGCCTGATGCGCTTCGGCTGGGCCCTGGCGGGTGCGTTGCTGCTGGGCTCGATGACGGTGTCGGCGGAGCCCGTGCAGGAACTGCGCGTGCTCTCCGAACATCCGGTCGAAGGCATGCGCGGCGGCAACCTCTCGGGGCTGGCAATGTGCGGCAACGAGCTGTGGACGGTCTCGGACCGCGACGATGATCAGATCTATCGTCTCGATACCCGCGATCCGGTCTGGCAGGCCACGGCCGTGCGCATCGATCCCCCGCCAGTGCCCGACAGCGGCTTGCCGTGGGGCATCAAATCGCGGACTTGGGCGGCCTCGTTCGTCCGTGGCGGCGATCTGGATTTCGAAGGGATCACCTGCGACAGCGCCGGCAATCGCTACATTGTCAGCGAAGGCCACGCCGCCGTCTTGCAAGTGCCGCCACAGGGCCCTTCATCGTGGCTGAAAATCTCGCCGATGATGGTTCGCGAGGCGCGGGCCAGCGGCATGCTGCTGCAATTCAACGCGATCTTCGAAGGCCTGGCGATCAATCCGGCAGGTGATCAGATGTGGTTGGCCGCCGAACGGCAAAACCGTGGCTTGCTGCTGATCAAGCGTCAGCAGACGGTCTGGGACTGTGACGGTCGCTGCGTACTGCTCAGCGAGGGCGGCATGGAAATGCAGCCGCCGCAGTTTCCAAAAGCCAGACCGGTCAACCGGGACTTTTCCGACCTGTCATTGTTCAACGGCAAGCTGTTCACCCTTGAGCGCAACGCCTACCAGATCTGTCGCCGCGATCCGCAGACGGCCAAGGTCGAGCGCTGCTGGTCGTATGCCGACGAACTGTTGCAGGGCAACCGTCGCTACGCCCAGAACTTCGGGCTCGAAGAGGCGTTGGTGATTGATACGGAGGGTGCCTGGATCGGCGTCGACAACAACTTCGGTCCTCGCGCCGATGGCGAAGTCCGCCCGATCGTCTGGCGTTTCGCCGCCCCCGAGGGTGGCTGGAGTGCCAAGCCTTGAGCCAGCAGCCACCGGGCAAACGCGCCGGTCGGGTGTTGATGATTCTGGCCTGGTGCGCGGCGCTGTTTCTGGCCACGCGGTTTTTCGGCCAGTGGGAAGAGCGCCAGCGTAATCCCAACGTGGTGGTCAGTTCGGAGCAGGTGGGCGGCGTGATCGAAGTGAAACTGGCGGGTAACGCCCAGGGACATTTCGTCGCCAGCGGACTGATCAACGGCCGGCCGGTGGAGTTCATGCTCGACACCGGCGCGACCGACGTGGCAATCCCGGCCGAGGTCGCGAAAGACCTGCGGCTGGAAGAAGGTTTCGGTGTGACCCTGAGCACGGCCAACGGCCTGAGCCAGGGCTATCGCACCCGTATCGACCGCCTGCAACTGGGCGACATCGTGCTGCGGGACGTCCGCGCACTGGTGGCGCCAGGGCTGCATGGCGACCAGGTGCTGCTCGGTATGAGCGCCCTGAACAAACTTGAATTTACCCAGCGCGGTGGCACCATGCTGCTGCGCCAGACAACGAACCGATGAGGCCCGCATGAGCGACTCCCTTGATCTCAGCCTGGACGGTGTAGAACGCCGGTCACTGGCTGACTTCACCGAAAATGCCTACCTCAACTACTCCATGTACGTGATCATGGACCGTGCCCTGCCGCATATCGGCGACGGTCTGAAACCGGTACAGCGGCGTATCGTCTACGCCATGAGCGAGCTGGGGCTGGACGCCGATTCCAAGCACAAGAAGTCGGCGCGTACCGTCGGCGACGTGCTCGGCAAGTTCCACCCCCACGGCGACTCGGCGTGCTACGAAGCAATGGTGCTGATGGCCCAGCCGTTCAGCTATCGCTACACGCTGGTGGACGGCCAGGGTAACTGGGGTGCGCCGGACGATCCGAAATCCTTCGCCGCCATGCGTTACACCGAAGCGCGCCTGTCGCGTTATTCCGAAGTGCTGCTCAGCGAGCTGGGCCAGGGCACTGCGGACTGGGGCCCGAACTTCGACGGTACCCTGCAGGAACCGCTGGTTCTCCCTGCGCGCCTTCCGAACATCCTGCTCAACGGCACCACCGGTATCGCCGTGGGCATGGCCACCGACGTGCCGCCGCACAACCTGCGCGAAGTCGCCACCGCCTGCGTGCGCCTGCTCGATGAGCCGAAAGCAACGGTCGAACAGCTCTGCGAACACATTCAGGGCCCGGACTACCCGACCGAAGCGGAAATCATCACCCCGCGCGCCGACCTGCTGAAAATGTACGAAACCGGCAAGGGTTCGGTGCGCATGCGCGCCGTGTACCACGTCGAGGACGGCGACATCATCGTCACCGCGCTGCCGCACCAGGTCTCCGGGGCCAAGGTGCTGGAACAGATCGCCGCGCTGATGCAGGCCAAACCGTCGAAAGCGCCGCAGATCGCCGATCTGCGCGACGAATCCGACCACGAAAACCCTTGCCGCATCGTGATCATTCCGGTCAACAGCCGCGTCGATCACGAAGCGCTGATGCAGCACCTGTTCGCCAGCACCGAGCTGGAGTCGACCTATCGGGTCAACGTCAACATCATCGGTCTGGACGGCAAGCCGCAGCTGAAAAACCTCCGGGCGTTGCTGGTGGAGTGGCTGGAATTCCGCGTGCTGACCGTGCGTCGTCGCCTGCAATTCCGCCTCGACAAGGTCGAGCGTCGCCTGCACCTGTTGGACGGTTTGCTGATCGCTTACCTCAACCTGGATGAAGTGATCCACATCATCCGCACCGAGGATCAGCCGAAAGCCAAACTGATCGAGCGCTTCGCCCTCAGCGAGATCCAGGCCGATTACATCCTCGACACCCGTCTGCGTCAGTTGGCGCGACTGGAAGAGATGAAGCTGCGCGATGAACAGGACGAACTGCTCAAGGAACAAGCCAAGCTGCAAGCGCTGTTGAGCAGTGAAGCCAAGCTGAAGAAGCTGGTTCGCAGCGAGCTGTTGAAAGACGCTGAAACCTACGGCGATGACCGCCGTTCGCCAATCGTCGAGCGCGCCGAAGCCAAGGCACTGACCGAACACGATCTGCTGCCGAACGAGAAAGTCACCGTCGTGCTGTCGGAAAAAGGCTGGATTCGTTCGGCCAAGGGCCACGAGATCGACGCCACCGGCCTGTCGTACAAGGCTGGCGACGGCTTCAAGACTTCGGCGGCGGGGCGTTCCAACCAGTCAGCCGTGGTCATCGACTCCACCGGTCGCAGTTATTCGGTGGCCGCGCACACCTTGCCTTCTGCACGGGGCCAGGGCGAGCCGCTGACCGGCCGTCTGACGCCACCGCCCGGCGCCACGTTCGAATGCGTGCTGATGCCGGAGGACGACGCGCTGTACGTGATCGCCTCTGACGCCGGCTACGGTTTCGTGGTGAAAGGCGAAGACCTGCAAGCCAAGAACAAGGCCGGCAAGGCCCTGTTGAGCCTGCCGAACAACGCCAAGGTGATCGCGCCGCGTCCGGTGGCCGACCGCGAGCAGAACTGGCTGGCCTCGGTCACGACCGAGGGTCGCCTGCTGATCTTCAAAATCAGCGATCTGCCACAATTAGGGAAGGGCAAAGGCAACAAGATCATCGGTATTTCCGGTGAGCGTGTGGCCAGTCGCGAAGAATATGTCACGGACATCGCCGTTCTGCCGGAAGGCGCCACGCTGGTGCTGCAGGCCGGAAAACGTACCCTGTCGCTGAAAGCCGACGACCTCGAACACTACAAGGGTGAGCGTGGTCGTCGTGGCAATAAACTGCCACGGGGCTTCCAGCGGGTGGACGCGCTGCTCGTCGAAAACCTCAATTAAGCGGCCAGGGGGCATTCGCACTGATTTCTCCGACGGAGAAAATGAGTGAGAACGCCTCTCTAGAGCGTCCGATCTTCGATTTAACCCGTAGATCGGCGCTTTGGCGCTGGAGTCGGAACGCATATTCACGGATGATATGGCCTTTCCAAGCGCCGGCGTGGCCGAGCGTTCTTCATATTTTTTGAGTATTTTCACTGTGGTCAGCCTTGTGGCGGCCACCTGGACGGGATGATGACTTCTCTGCGCCCCCTTATTTTCCTGCTCGCCGGCGTTCTTGGCCTGGCGGGTTGCAGCGTCCACCAGCCGGTGTCGCTGTATCAGCTGGACAGCGGAAGTCCGGCTCAGCCTGCGCAAAGCGCGGGCATGGCGGTTTTGCTGGGCCCTGTGACCGTTGCCGATTACCTGCAACGTGAAACCCTGTTGCAACGTCAGCCGGACGGCAGCCTGCAGGCTGCGGTCGATGGCCGCTGGGCCGGCAGCCTTTCGTCGGATATCGATCAATTGCTGCTGCGTCAGGTTGCCGGTCATCTGGACAGTCAACGTGTAGTGCTGGCACCGGCCACCACCGGGTTCACTCCGGATGTGCAGGTGCTGTTGACCATCACGCGTCTGGACTCCGGTGCCAAGCAACCGGCGATTCTCGACGCGCAGTGGCGCCTGATCGACCGTCGTGGCCAGGTGCGGGACAACCGCATCGTTCACCTGCAGGAACTGCACAGTGGCGGCACGGCTTCGCAGGTTCAGGCCCAGGGCATCCTGTTGCAGCGTCTGGCCGAGCAGCTCTCGGTCGCGCTCAAACCGCTGGCCAACCAGCCACCGGTTGCCGAAGCACCGCGCAAACCGGCACCAAAACCGGCCGCGCCGGCGGCGGAAGCCGAGAAACAGCCGAAGATCCCGATGGCTTCGCCGATTCGTACGGATATGGAAGTGTTCCGCTTCTGAGGCTGGAACGAGTCAGGACAGAGCCCGCCTTGTGCGGGCTTTTTTGTGTCTGGGGGCTGAGTAGAAGACCAAAAGCGCCCTCATCGGAAACGCCGCCCGCCCAGCCCTCCCGAAACGTCGGACCGCCCGGAGGGAGAGGGTGAGGGGCTCTTCAAGGCTAGGCGCAATCACGAAACCACCACACACAAAAAAGCCCGCAGACAATCACTCATCTGCGGGCTTCTTCACATCAAGGCCTCAGGCCCGACGCTCATGCATCCGCGCCAGTTGCCGCTCGAGCATCGACGGATAAGGCTCCATCAAGCGCTCAACACAGCACGCGCCTTCAGGGCTGGCAATCGGCCGGATCCGCGCACGCTGGCGGATCAGCGCGTCGTCACCGATCTTGCGCTCCACCAGCAGCAGGTTGCGGCTGTGTTGCGACAGGGCCAGGGCGTCCTGGGCGGAATCGGTCAGCAGCAGGTCGATCTGGCTCAGCCCGAACAGCTCATCACCGAGAGTCAGACCCAGCTGCAATTGCAGGGTGATGCCGCTGTCGGCGACTTCGATCTGCAACTGGTGACCCAGGGCTCGCAGCAGTTCGCCGCAGCAGATGGCGTTGGTCAGGTAATCGTCGCCGCTGTCTTCGGTGTGGAACAGCATCAGCGTGCTGCCGTCGTTCAGGGTTTCGATTTCACCCTGATACAACGAAGCAGCCTGCTCCAGGCAGTCACGATAGCGCTCCTGCAACTCTTCCAGGCGTGCCCGTGGCAAACGGCGCAATTGCTCTTGCGAACCCAGTTGCACGGCCAGCACCGCAGTGTGTTGCGGCACGCTCGGGGTTGGCTGGCGAACGGCAGGTGGTGCGGTTTCGTTCAGCGACTCGTCACGCAGGTCAGCAAACGGATCCTCGTCATCGTCGTCTTCAACGGTGCTGACCACATGGCGTGGCGCAGGTTTCTGTGCGGCCATCGGGCGGGTTTCGTCAAAGCTCGGATCACGCAGGTTGCGCACTTCGAATTCCGGCTCGACGTCATCGTCCTCGAACTCGGGCTCCGGCTCAGGCTTGGGGGCGGGCTCCGGGGCAAAGTTGGCGTGCAGTTGACGGGCAAGATCGCCGATCTCGTCCTGACGCTCGGTCCCCGGCGTGTATTCGTCGATCCGGCGCAGCCAGACCCGCAGTTGCAGCAGCGGCGTGGAGATGTGCCGGCCAAGACGCAAGCTCAGGGCCAGAGACAGCGCCAGCAGGATCGCACTCAGAATGCCCATGCTCTGCAGGCTGATGGTCATCGGCTGCTGGAACTGATCCATGTCCAGGCTGATGCGCAGTTGCCCGGCAGTCACGTCCTGGAAGGTGATCTTGCTCTCGTACATGCCCTCGGCCTCGCCCAGCAGGCTGTGCTTGGGCCGCTGACCGGATTCGGCGAGGATGCGGTTGTCCACGCTGTAGATGGCGGCGTGGGCCACCAGCTTGTTCTTGGTCAGGTTGTTGAGCAGCACGTTGAGACTGAGGATGTCGTTGGACACCAGCAGCTCGGTCGCGGAAGTGGCGGTCTGCGTGGTCAGGCTTTCGCCCAGCGCATCGGCCTGCTCGTGCATGGCCTGCTTGAACTGCAAACCCATCACGCAGGCATAGATCAACAGGGCCAGGGCGACCAGGATCACGTTATGGCTGGCAATGCGCAATGCAATCGGTACACGGCGGTGGCGCAGTGCACGGAAGATCAGCAGGAAGAAGTTATCGGTTTTAACTGGCGTGGGCCGGTTCACTGAGCTCGGCTCTTTTGTCCGTGAAGTTGACGCGCAGTATAGCGACAGGCCCTAGACCGGCAAAGCGCTGGCGGTGCCCGATGGTCACTGAAAGTGGGTAGAATGCGGTTTTTTTCCAGTTGCGGGGGTGCGCGTTGCGCGAAATCGTCCTGATTAACATCACGGGAGTCGACCGTCCGGGTCTGACGGCGGCCATTACTGGTGTTCTGGCCCAGGGTGGTGTGAATATCCTCGACATCGGTCAGGCGGTGATCCACGACATGCTGTCGTTCGGCATCCTCGTCGAAATTCCCGACTCCGAGCAAGGCAAGTCGGTGCTCAAGGACATCCTGTTCAAGGGCTACGAGCTCGACCAGCAGGTGCGTTTCACCCCGGTGTCCGAAGAGGATTACCAGCAATGGGTGGGCAATCAGGGCAAGAAGCGCCACATCGTCACCCTGCTGACCCGCAAGGTCACCGCCGGCCAGTTGCAGGCCGTGAGCTCGATCACCGCCAAATATGGCCTGAACATCGACCATATCGACCGTCTGTCGGGTCGCATGCCGCTGGACACGCCGGCCGACAAGGGCAAGGGCTGCATCGAGTTCTCCGTACGTGGCGAAGCGGCCGATCCGCAGGCCCTGCGCGCCGAATTCCTCAGCGTGGCCCAGGAACTGAATGTCGACATCGCCTTCCAGGAAGACTCGCTGTTCCGTCGCAACCGTCGCCTGGCGGTGTTCGACATGGACTCGACCCTGATCGAAGCCGAAGTCATCGACGAGCTGGCCAAGGCCGCCGGTGTGGGCGACCATGTGTCGGAAATCACCGAGCGGGCAATGGCCGGCGAGCTGGATTTCCGCGCCAGCTTCAAGGAGCGTCTGGCGTTGCTCAAGGGGCTGGATGTCAGCGTGCTGGATTCGATCGGCGCCTCCCTGCGCCTGACCGAAGGCGCCGAAACCCTGTTCGCCGAACTCAAGCGTCTGGGCTACAAGACCGCGATCCTGTCCGGCGGCTTCACTTACTTCGCCAAGCAACTGCAGGCCAAGCTCGGCATCGACTATGTGTTCGCCAACGAACTGGAAGTGGTCGACGGCAAGTGCACCGGCGTGGCAATCGAGCCCATCGTCGATGCCCAGCGCAAGGCCGATCTGCTGAAACAACTGGCTGAAAAAGAAGGCTTGCGCCTGGAACAGACCATCGCCGTGGGCGACGGCGCCAACGATCTGCCGATGCTGGCGATTGCCGGTCTGGGCGTGGCGTTCCGCGCCAAGCCGCTGGTCAAGCAGTCGGCGAAGCAGGCCATTTCCACCCTCGGGCTGGATGGCGTGCTGTATCTGCTGGGCTTCCGGGATCGCGACGGGCAGCTCTGACATAGGCAAAGGATCGCGGCCCTCGGCTGCGATCCTGGCTCAAAGGGATTTCCACAACGAGTCGAAATCCTCCTCGCTCCCGCCATTCTGCGCGGCCTCCAGCGAACGATAGGCAAACTGATTGAAACTGTGTGTGCTTGCCACCCGCCGATCCAGCCCGGCGCGGTGCTCTTCACCCTGGGTGTTGATCAGCACTTTGTTGCCTTCCTGAAACGGCAATCGCGGCGCCAATAGCGTTGCGGGCAAGTCGATGGCGCTGATTTCCGGCAACAGCAAACCTCTCAGGTAATGACTGTGATCGTCCCGGGTGCGCACCAGTTGCAGTCCGCAGGGCTGGGCGTGTGGCGCTACCAGTTCGATGCCCATTTGTGTCCCGGCGCCGCGCACCTGACGGATCCAGCGCACCACGGCAATGCTCCAGCCCTGATTCGTGGTGTCCTGGATGCCGATCATTTCCCCGGTCTGCAATTCGGCAGGCACTTCTTTTGGCCACGCCAGGCAGTAACCGCCGGGACTGTGGTTGATGACCGGCAACGCATAAGTCGGGTAATGCGGCGGGCTGTCGGCGTCGCCCTCGTCGTCGGCCAGCGGTTCGTAGCGGATTTCCTCGTAGGGCAGGAATTCGTCGGTTTTGCTTTGCGGAGCGGCGTCGAAGGCCTGGCTCCAGCTGTCCTTTTCGCCTTGGACCACTGCGCGGCTGAAGTTTGCGGCGCGTGAACCGGGATGCTTGAGCAATTCGCTGAATGTGCGTTCACCGCCGAGATAGAAGTGCAGGGCGCTCATGCCGACACACACGGTCAGGTTGCCCTGGCCGACGGTGCGCTGAAAGCTGCGTTCGGCGGCCTCGCCCCAGGTGGCATGCAGGTGTTGCAGGGTGTCGAGGGTCAGGCCGGCCGGCACCGGCAGCGGTGTCGACGTGTCCTGATGCAGCAGGTGAGCTTCGATGGCATTCACCAGTGGTTGCGGATCGAAGCCGAGCAGCCCCGACTGCTGTTCGCTGCGAAATTTGCTGCGATAACGCGGGCCGGCGTCGATCTCCGCAGAAATCGCGAACAGCCCTTCGCCCGAGGCACCGGGATGCAGTTTCAGCCAGGCGCTCCAGGGTTCAAGCACCTGCGCGAGTTGGGCGATCGGGTTCTGCCGCAACTGATTGCAACGGGCGCTGCCCAGCAGCAGGGCGGCGATATAGGTCTGTTCGACACTCAGTTCGCCGGCGAGGCTGGCCAGATCGTCACGGACCCGACGGTGTTGCAACTGCAAGTCGCAGGCACAGCGAAACAACTGGTGCAGCTCAAACCACAGCTGCTCTGGCGCCGGGCTGTACAACTGCGTGGCGCGCACCAGTTGCCCTTTCAGTGCATGAACGGCGCGTTGTAGCGCCTCGCTCAGCAGGGCGGCCCGGTCTTTTGAGTATTTGGGCGCGATGCGCAGAATGATCTGCTTGTAACCGATGGCCAGATGGCTTTGCAGCGCCTGACAGAGGTTGCTGATCTTGCGCGATCGCTCGTCGAGCATGATCGCCTGATGCAGAAAGTGCCGCTCAAGGTGTTGGCAAACGAAGTACACCTCGGGCCGCAACAACTCCAGCAGGTGCAGGCGGTTGTCGCTGGGCGTCAGCAATTGATTGAGTTCGCCGAGGCCCTGATAGAGCTGGCGCGCGGTTTCGCCGATGTTGGCTTTCGGCAGGCCGGCGATCCAGCGCTTGAGATCGCGCGGGGTCGCTTCACAGAAAGACAGGCGCAACTGCGTTGGCGTCGGTGCGCTCAGATGCGGTTGGAATCGAGGCTCACTCATGCCGTGACCAGCTCCGGCGGCGAATAGGGCAATGCCAAAACTCTAGCAGTTGTGGTCCGTTTCGCAGGCGCTTGTCGGGCTTTTTTACCGTTGGTCTGCTGGCCTGATGCCATTTCGGCAGGCGCTACTAGGCTCTCTGGCGTGCGATCGGAAACGCA
This sequence comes from Pseudomonas sp. GW821-FHT09C09, assembly GCF_059418105.1. Classification (NCBI taxonomy): domain Bacteria; kingdom Pseudomonadati; phylum Pseudomonadota; class Gammaproteobacteria; order Pseudomonadales; family Pseudomonadaceae; genus Pseudomonas; species Pseudomonas sp. GW821-FHT09C09. The sequence continues at coordinate 216,507 of NZ_JBWKPF010000004.1, read as the reverse complement.
CGGTTGCACGGCTTGCCGCCAACGTCGGGCAGGTCTCTGAAAAACTTCAAGGAGATGAGGTTCATGTCTAAATACGCAGTGGCAAACCAGTGGGGCGGTAGTTCGGCACCTTGGCATCCGGGTGGAACCTGGGTTCTGGGCGCGCGGGACAACCAGAAAGTCGTCGCCATCGACATCAAGTCCGGCGACGGCGGCAAAACCTTCAATGGCACCATGACCTACGCCGGCGAAGGCCCTATTGGCTTCAAGGCTCAGCGCACTGGTCAGAACCAGTACAACGTCGAGAACCAGTGGGGTGGCAACGATGCCCCATGGCATCCAGGTGGCAAATGGGTGATCGGCGGTCGGGATAACCAGAACGTTATCGCGTTGAATGTCAGCTCGAGTGACGGCGGGAAAAACCTCAGCGGCACCAATACCTACGCCAACGAAGGGCCGATCGGCTTCCGTGGGCAGATAGAGTAACGGCGCCGTTCAGGTCGTGTCCGCCCCTTCGCAGACGTGCGCAGGGGCGGATTAGCAGGTTCAGGCGTTCGACAGTGCCAGGGCCTGACCCATCTGTACCGGCGAGCCGGCTTTCAGTTCTTCAACCCACTTCACCTGATCCGGCCCGAACAGCACGATCGCGGTCGAACCCAGCTTGAAACGACCCAGTTCGGCGCCTTTTTCCAGATGAATCGGTGCGCGGGCAGCTTCGTCGTAGCGGAAGGTTTTCAGCTCACGCTTTGGCGGCGTGACCGGGCCAGCCCACACGGTTTCGATCGAAGCCACGATCATCGCGCCCACCAGCACCACGGCCATCGGCCCGCGCTCGGTGTCGAAGATGCACGCTACGCGCTCGTTGCGGGCGAACAGTTCCGGAACGTTTTCAGCGGTGGTCTGGTTGACCGAGAAGATCCGGCCCGGGATGTAGACCATTTCGCGCAGGGTGCCGGCCAGCGGCATGTGCACGCGGTGGTAGTCCTTCGGCGACAGGTAGACAGTGGCGAATTCGCCGCCCATGAACGGCGCGGCATTGGCTGCATCGCCACCCAGCAGTTCCAGCACGCTAAAGCTGTGGCCCTTGGCCTGGAAGATGCGGCCGTGCTCGATCGGGCCGAGCTGGCTGATCGCACCGTCGGCCGGGCTGAGAATCGCGCCCGGCGTTTGGTCCAGCGGACGTGCGCCGTCTTTCAGTGCGCGGGTGAAGAACGCGTTGAAGTGCTCGTAAGCGGTCACGTCTTCAACCAGCGCCTGGGACATGTCCACCTGATAACGCTTGGCGAACCAGGTGGTGAAGGCATTCTTGAACCAGCGCACACGGCACTCGGCGATGCAGCCGGCCAGGCGCGACAGCAAATGGTGAGGCAGCAGGTACTGGCTGATGATAAACAAACGCTCTTTCATGACTGTCCTTAAAAATCCTTAAAGCTCGACGGGGGTGTCGGGGTGGTTGCCCCATTCGCCCCAGGAACCGGCGTAGCCCTTGACCCGCGGATAACCGAGGGCCTTGGCCACCAGATAAGTGAAACCGGACCGGTGGTGGGTCTGGCAGTGAGTGATGATTTCTTTGTCCCTGGTGATCCCGAGGTTTTCGAGGATCTGCGGCATGTCGGTACGGATGCGCAACTGGCGCGACTGATCCATACCTGCCGTCCATTCGAAATTGACTGCGCCGGGGATGTGTCCACCCTTGGCCGCCAAGACTTTCTCGCCGGAATACTCCAGTGGCCCGCGAGCATCCCAGATCGCCAGATCAGCAGCACCGAGGCGGCTTTGCAGGTATTCGCGGGTGGCGGTCGGTTCGTCGCGCAGGGTCAGGGCCACCGGACCGCCGACTGCAGGAGGGATCTGGATCGACATCGGCGAACCTTCCGCCAGCCATGCCGGCAGACCGCCGTCGAGGTAGTGGTACTGGTCGTGACCGATCACGTCGAGCAGCCAGATGAAGCGCCCGGCCCAACCGCCGCCTTCGTCGTCATAGACCACGTAGACTGCGTCCTTGTTGTGGCCCAGTTCACCGAACAGTTCCTCGAGTTTTTCTTTTGTCGGCAGCAGGCCCGGAGCCGGTGCCTGGCCCAGCTGGGTGCGCTTCGGATCGACGAAGCGTGCGCCGGGAATATGACCCTCGGCATAGCGGGCGGCGCTGGTCAGATCCACCAGAATCAGGTTGCGGGCGTCGAGGCGCGGGAGCAGGTCGCTCGGCTCGATCACCAGCGCCAGGCCAGAGAAGTCAGACATGTGAGGTCTCCAGAGCACAAAGGGGAAGGATTGTAGCTGTCATTGGCCGCGCTGGCTAAAGCTGTGCAGGGCTTTCTCGATGCACTGCGCGGTTTTGCCGAAGGCTTGCACGGTGATGTCGGCGAACGGTCCGCCACCCTGGTCGGCGACCACAATCATGATCACCCGGCCGTTATGGACCAGCGAGCGCAGAAACAGATGCTCGCCACGGAACAGCGTACGCAGGGACGGCGGCAGCAGGGCGGAAAATTGGGCGTTGTTCTCCGGAGTGATCCGCACTTGTGCCTGCTGCGCGAGCAAGCGTTGCAACACGGTGCTTTGGCTGACGACGAAGTTCAGCGCAGCGGCTTCCTTCGGCAAACCGGAAATCTGATGCACCCGCAGACTGGACTGGGCGCGGTCGGCCATCAGGATCATCACCCGGCGCATGCCGCTGGCCACCAGCGCGTCGCGGGCGGCGATGGTCAGGTGCATGGCGTTGGTGAAACGGCTCGGTTCGGCCAGCAGTTCGGCGCATTGCCGGCGCCATTTGGCGAGGTCGTCGGCATTGGGTGCAGCGGCCGGCAACAGGCCGGCGGGCAGGCGATGGGTGCCCCACGGCCACAGCAGGGAAACCGCCGGGTGCCACAGATCCGGCATCGAATGCCGGCGGGCGCTGTTGGCGGCCTGCTGGTGCAACTGTTGTTGCACCTCGTCCATCGAGATTTGCAGATAAAGGCTGGTCAGGTACTGCCAGCGCTCGCTGTGCGGACTGTCCCAGGCTTGTTGCGCCGACAGCGCCAGACCATTGGCCAGCAGCACGGTGTTGGCTGGCTGATTGAGCCAGTGGCGCAGGGTCGGGTCGTCATCGAGGCGGTTCTGTTGGCGCAACGGGTGATCGACGTCGCGGGCGATCCGCAGAACCTTGACCAGTTCGCGTTGCTCGGTGAGCAGCAATCGATACCCCTGCTGTACCCAGATCGGCAGGCGCCAGGCTTCGACCAGTGCCGCACCGATCTTCAGCAGGCGCACGCCGAACAATTGTTTTTCCACGTCGCGGGCCGATTCGCCCTTGTGGATGACCCGTACTTCCCATTCTTCGAGCAGTTTGGGAAAGGTCAGCGCCAGCGGCCACAGCGGCGACAGAAACAACAGGCTGCCCCAGTGAATGTCCTGCCACAGCCGCGCCAGGCGACTGGCAAAAAAACCGTTGGCCTGCTGCGTGGCGTGCTGGCTGATCATCTGAATCTGGCGCAGGGCCTGGGGAATTTGCGCCTGCGGTTCGGCGGGCAGGCGTGCCAGTAGTTCTTCGGTGCGGGCGAGCCCCAGGCGATTGATCGCCACCTCGAGATTTTCCGCCGGTGCGGTCAGGCTGCCCTGGGTATGGCGGTTGGCTTCGCGGATGATGCTCAGGGCCAGCGCCGGGCTGTCCTGCATCAGGTCGGCAATGTCGCGCAACGAGCTGCGATTGTCGCGGATCGCCCGGCAGACCTTGTCGTGGGCCTCTTGCGGCACCGGCAGGCGCACGCCATCGAGCAGCTTCACCCAGCCATCGAGTGTGGTGGGTTTTACGTGTGGGACGTTCGTTTCATTAGCCATGTCTGGACGAGATCTTCACTGACTGTAGACGCGCCCGGCATGGGCTAAATTGGCTTTTCGCCTGAACTGGCTATAGTCTGGCGCAGTTTTGCCGATAAGTAGAAGAAGAGATTTTTTAACTTCCGAATATGACCTTGAACCCGACTTAAATAAGTACTTTCTACCTATGGCTAAAATTATCGGCATCATCGTCGTATTCGCGAGCGTGCTCGGCGGATACGTGCTCTCCCACGGCAAGATTGCCGCCCTGATCCAGCCCTTCGAGGTGATGATCATCGGCGGTGCGGCACTCGGAGCATTCCTCCAGGCCAACCCCGGTTACATGACCATGCACGTGCTCAAGAAATCCCTGGGCATGTTCAGCTCGCGTTTCAGCCACACGTTCTATCTGGAAGTGCTTGGCCTGATCTACGAAATCCTCAACAAGAGCCGCCGTGAAGGCATGATGGCCATCGAAGGCGACATCGAAGATGCCGCTGCAAGCCCTATCTTCGCCAAGTACCCGGCGGTGCTGAAAGACGAACGCATGACCGCGTTCATCTGCGATTACCTGCGCATCATGTCGTCCGGCAACATGGCGCCGCACGAGCTGGAAGGCTTGTTCGACATGGAACTGTACAGCCTCAAGGAAGACCTCGAGCATCCGTCCCACGCGGTGAACGGCATCGCCGACGCCATGCCGGGTTTCGGTATCGTCGCGGCGGTACTGGGTATCGTGGTGACCATGGCCTCCCTGGGTGAAGGCGATCAGAAGTCCATCGGTCTGCACGTAGGTGCGGCACTCGTGGGTACCTTCTTCGGTATTCTCGCGGCGTACGGTTTCTTCGGCCCGCTGGCGCACTCCCTGGCGCACGATGCCAAGGAAGAGCTGAACGTCTACGAAGCCATCAAGGCCTCGCTGGTGGCTTCGGCTTCCGGCATGCCGCCATCGCTGGCCGTGGAGTTCGGTCGCAAGGTTCTGTACCCGGCTCACCGTCCAAGCTTTGCCGAGCTGGAACAAGCCGTTCGCGGTCGTTAAGTCATGGAAAATAACCAGCCGATAATCATCAAGCGCGTCAAGCGCATCGCCGGCGGGCATCACGGCGGGGCGTGGAAGATCGCCTTCGCCGACTTCGCGACGGCGATGATGGCGTTCTTCCTGGTGTTGTGGCTGCTGTCCACCGCGACCCCGGAACAGAAGATCGCCATTGCCGGCTACTTCAAGGACCCGGTCGGCTTCTCCGAGAGCGGCACGCCTTACATCATTGACCTGGGCGGTACGCCGACCCTGGCGCCGGAAAACACCCTCAACCCTGAAGTGAAGTCGCAGCCGCAACCGGACAAGGTCACGGTCGACACCGATCAGGTTGAAGGCATGGCGGAGCAGGTCGAGAAGGAACGTCTGGAACTGTTGCTGCAGGAACTACAGAACAAGGTCGACGAGAACCCGCAACTGCAGAAGTTCAAGGATCAGATCCTGTTCGAGATCACGCCGAACGGCTTGCGCATCCAGATCATGGACGCCGAGAACCGGCCGATGTTCGACTCCGGTTCCGCACGCCTGAAGCCGTACTTCGAAGACATCCTGCTGGCCATGGCCGACACCATCAAGGCGGTGCCGAACAAGATCAGCATCAGCGGTCATACCGATGCCAAGCCGTACACCGGCACCGGCGACTTCGGTAACTGGGAGCTTTCGGCCAACCGTGCCAACGCCGCCCGGCGTGCGCTGGTGGCGGGCAGCTATCCGGACGGGCAAGTGGCTCGCGTGGTGGGTTACGCCTCGTCGGCGCTGTTCGACAAGGAGAACCCGTTCAACCCGGTCAACCGCCGTATCGACATCGTGGTGCTGACCAAGAAGGCCCAGGCCGCCATCGAAGGTTCGCAAGGAGCTGAGCCGGCGAAACCGGCCGAAGGGCAGAACGGCGCCGATCCGGCCAAACCGGTCGACCCGAACGCCTTGCCGGCGGATCAGCAGCCGGTGCCGGCCCACGAGTTGCGCGAACGGCTGAACCTGTTCGACGACCCGCTGCCGAAACCGGCCGAGCCGGGCAGCGCAGCGCCAGCCCCGGCGCCTGCTGCACCGGCCACTGTACCGGCGCCTGCGCCGAAACAGTGACCCACAAAAAAGCCGCGAGATGATCGCGGCTTTTTTGTGTCTGGCTGCTTAGTACCCGTTTTCGGGAAGGCTGGCGATGATCGAGCGGTAGCTGTTCATCCGCTGCTGCTGGATGCGCCCGTCTTCAAGGGCCTTGAGCAAGGCGCATCCCGGTTCGCGATCGTGCTTGCAGTCGCGGAAGCGGCAGGTGCCGAGCAGGTCGTCGAACTCGATGAACCCCGCCTCGACATCGGCACGGCTGACGTGGCCCAGACCGAATTCACGGATACCCGGGGAGTCGATCAGTTCACCGCCGCCGGGGAAGTGGAACAGTCGCGCAGTGGTCGTGGTGTGAGTGCCCTGGCCCGACCATTCGGACAGCGGGCCGACTCGGGTTTCGACGTCCGGCAGCAGGCTGTTGACCAGCGACGACTTGCCGACACCGGACTGACCGACGAACACGCTGATGCGTCCGTCGAGCAGCGTTTGCAATTGCTCCATGCCGTTGCCGTGGTGCGCCGACACTTCCAGCACCGGATAACCCAGGGTGCGATACACCGCCAGAAGTGCGTTCAGCGCCGGGGCGTTCTGTTCGTCGATCAGGTCGAATTTGTTCAACAGCAGCAACGGACGGATGCCGGCGTGCTCGGCTGCGACCAGATAGCGGTCGATCAGGTTCGCATGGGGCTCGGGCAGCGGGGCGAAGACGATGACGATCATGTCGACGTTGGCGGCCACCGGTTTGAGCTGGCCTCGGCTGTCCGGGCGGCACAGTTCGGTGGTGCGCGGCAGTTGCGCGACGATCACACCAATGCCCTGGTTGCCGGCGCGCCAGACCACCCGGTCACCGGTCACCAGTGCGGGCAGGTTGGCCCGCAAGTGGCAACGGAAGACCTGGCCGGCCAGTTCGCCGTCAACGGCCTCGACCTCGACCTGCACACCGAAGTGGGCGATCACCAGACCGTGCTGTTCCGGGCCCAGGTCGCCGCCTTCGAGCGCCTCGACAGCCGAGGACTCGCGTTTGGCGGCGCGGGCGGCGCGCTCGCCCTGAATCTTTTCGATGCGCCAGTTTTGACGACGATTGAGTTGGCGTTTGGCCATGGGTGTTCCGTCTGAAGAATGCAGCGATTAGGTAAAACGGCCGCGAGTTTAGCACGCCCGGGCACCGGCCTAGGCTAAACTGCGCGGCATTGCCTAGGAGCCGAATTATGCAAAACCCGCAGAACCTGATCTGGATCGACCTGGAAATGACCGGTCTGGATCCGGAAAACGACGTCATCATCGAAATGGCCACCATCGTCACCGACAGTGACCTGAACACTCTGGCCGAAGGCCCGGTGATCGCCATCCACCACAGCGACGAAGTCCTGGCCCGCATGGACGAGTGGAACACCCGCACTCACGGCAACTCGGGCCTGACCCAGCGCGTGCGTGACAGCCGCGTCAGCATGGCCGAAGCCGAAGCCGAAACCATCGCTTTCCTCGAGCAGTGGGTGCCGAAGGGCAAGTCGCCGATCTGTGGCAACAGCATCTGCCAGGATCGTCGCTTCCTTTATACCCACATGAAGTCGCTGGAAAGCTACTTTCACTACCGCAACCTCGACGTTTCCACCCTCAAGGAACTGGCGGCGCGCTGGGCGCCGGACGTGCGCGACAGCTTCAAGAAGGGCAGCACTCACCTGGCACTGGACGATATCCGTGAGTCCATCGCCGAGCTGCAGCACTACCGCAAGCATTTCATCAGGTTCTGAGATCGGCGACCTTTGTGGCGAGGGAGCTTGCTCCCGCCTGGCTGCGCAGCAGCCAGATCCCCTCGTCGCAGACGTTCAGCAAAACGCACTTCTGATGCAGCTCTGAAATGGCTAGACTGCGCGCCTTCCTGCCAGGATCGCCACCATGTTGCTGATGCTCTACCTCGTCGCCATTACTGCCGAAGCCATGACCGGCGCTCTGTCTGCGGGCCGTCGCGGCATGGACTGGTTCGGCGTGGTGCTGATTGCCTGCGTCACCGCATTGGGTGGCGGTTCGGTACGCGATGTGTTGCTCGGGCACTACCCGCTGACCTGGGTCAAACACCCGGAATACCTGGTGCTGACCACGGTCGCAGCGATGATCACCGTGTTCACGGCACGCTGGATGCGCCATCTGCGCTCGCTGTTTCTGGTGCTCGATGCCGTCGGTCTGGTGGCGTTCACCCTGATCGGCTGCATGACCGCTCTGGAAATGGGCCACGGCATGCTGGTGGCTTCGGTCAGCGGCGTGATCACCGGGGTGTTCGGCGGCATCCTGCGCGACATCTTCTGCAACGACATCCCGCTGATCTTCCGCCGCGAACTCTACGCCAGTGTCTCGTTCGCCGCCGCGTGGTGTTACATGCTTTGTCTGTATCTGAATGTGCCGAGCGAACAGGCCATTCTGATCACCCTGTTCGGTGGCTTTCTGCTGCGGTTGTTGGCGATCCGCTTCCATTGGGAAATGCCGAAGTTCGTTTATAACGACGAGCATTGAGAACTGGCTACAGCTTCTTACACTTGATTTCAAGTTCGCTTTTGAATGGCGTGATATTGATATCCGGCTCCGCCCAATAAAGTGCGGGTGCATTGGATCTGATGTCAATCACAGGAGTGAAGGAATGAGTGAGTTTAATGAGCTGTCTGCAGAACGCTCGAATAATTCGGCTTCCCTTGAAAGTATTGAGTTGAAGGTGAAGTTCGATTCAGGGGTCGCGACGCGAAGCAAGGTATTGTTTGGCAACGGGCGTATGCAAGTGAAAGTGCAGGTGCTGGTCTCCGGTTTCGATGAAAACGGTCATCATGTTCCTGTACCGGCTGATGTACTGAATACAGTAGAACTTATTCATTACAATACCGGGAGGACATTGCGGGACGGCTGGAAAGCCAGTGCCGAACAGGGACGGTATACGCTGGAGGCTCCTGTCTCTGCAGATTTGGTGGACGCATCGGACGATGAGTCGCAATACCACGCCCATCCTCATGTGCGCACCTTCTGGGTTTCTTCGGCGGGGGTCGGTACCACGCAGATCGCGGCGCGTATTTTACTGAACGGAACCGTTATTCAAAGCAACGGTACTGGTCTGCTCGATCGTCAGGACAGCAGTATCACGCTGGATGCGCAGTTGCCGATCAGCTATTCGCTTGAGCAGTTTCACTTGAAAAGCGTACGGCGCGGGAATGAAGCGCCAGGTAACCGGATCTCGAATTACTACCTCGGACTCAATCATCAGGGGCAGCAAATAAAACTGGTGGACTGGGTGGCGTCGCGGGGTACAGGCAACTTGATTTTTGCTCACGGTAACTGGCTGGGAGCACCTGCGACCAATTATCTGAAAGGTATTCTGGCAAGTCCTGATCAGGCTGATGTCACTGTAAAGTTGCCGGTCAATGACAACACTTTTTTAGACGTCATATTTTCAGGGCCTGCCAGTGTCTCTTCAGAGGTGAGTCAGGAGTATCTTGTGCGGGTAAACGATCGTCACGGTGAGTTGACTATTGTGCAGGCCATTTCCGAGTATACGTACAGCTACGCCAAGTATACGGTGGATGAGGCGTTTCATTTTTCCGCGATTGATCAATACGGGTCTGAACACAAACTGGCCATTCGAACCGACGCTACGGAAGGTGTGTTCATTCTTGAACGGGGGTGAGCCTGCAACAGGGCAATAGATATATAAACTCACTGTAAAAGAATAAGTCAGTAAGCTGTGATATCGATGATCCCTGCCGGCATTTCGGCAGGGACCACTATTGTCCGTCAGTTCCTTACCGAAATGGGGCTGACTTAATATCGCTCAAGGATGAGAATTGATGCTCAAAAAGCCGCCAAAGGGTTTTGCTCCTGCACCCTCCCCGAACCCACCTACTTCCCGCACTCCAAGTCATGAAGCACCGCCGCGAGCGGATGTCGACCTGCCAGATGTGTCACGTCGCGCTGCATTGCCACCTGCGACAACAGACCCTGGCCATTCAGGCAGGCAGGATGCCCTTCCCTCGCCTGTCGTCGAGAACAGCATGATTGTTTCCGAATCCGCATCCCGGGTGCCTGCAACCGCAGCGATGCCCCCGGTGTTGGCCGATTTCTGGATCAGCGCTGCAGCTAAACTGCCCGAACCCGATGCTCAGGGATTCAGAATAATCAAGCAGCGCCGGTACATCGAATTGACCGACGGGCATTTTGTCCAGGTTGCCAGGGATCCCGTTACGGGAGATTGGCGAGCAATGCTGGGAAGTGAGCTTGTTCCTTCCGGGCCGTTTCTGTTGCCTGATCAACACCGCCGGTACTGGCACCCGAAAGACAGCAACGGGGTGCAAAAGCTTGCCGGTGTGGACGAAGCCGATGTTGAAACTTTCGCGCCGGGACCTTCCTCGGCACTCTCAGGCCGCCTGATTTCGCAGGCATCTGTCGAGCGTCGAGTGCGAGCGCTGTATCCCGGACTTGCGGACGACGAAGTGACGGCTTTCATCGGAGATCGTTTACACAGTGATCCGCACTCCGTTCTTGTTCGACTGGAAAAAGAGTCTGTAGCGTTGCGTGAAGAACTGAAGGACTGGCTAGGGAGTGCGCGTTCAACTAATCCCGGCACTGAGTCCGGATTGAGTGCTGAAGTCCTCGCCAGCCAACGACAGAAGCGTGAAAAATTCAGTCAGGATCTGCTAGCGATCTGGCGGCGTGAGTCGGTGCCGGATCAGGGTTTTTCCGATCATGGCTTTTCGACGTTCATCGAATTCTCCGGGGAATTGCCGCACTTGTCCGCCCGGTTTGAATGGGTGACAGAGCTGGTGCTGACCGCGCGCAATATCGATGTATCGTTGGGTCGGTTTTTAGACAGTTTTCCCAACGTTCGCTACCTGATTCTGGAGTCTGTGCGAATGGAGGAATTTTCTCCGGCGATCTTCCAGATGCGGGATTTGCAACACCTGATATTGAACGGAAATTCACTTCGACTTTCCGAGAGCAGTACCGAGGGCCTGTCCCGGATCGAAACCCTCACGTTACTGGATTTGAGGGAGAACCCATTGGGCATTGCCCCGCCTGTGGGATTCATGCAGGGGTTGCGAGAGTTGTTTCTGCGCGATTGTGCGATCGACGAGCTTCCGTCCGGGATGGAGCGGTTGCCCGCATTGACTCGCGTGGATTTGCGAGAGAACGACATTGCCATCATCGGCGATGAGTTGTTCGACATTCCGGATACGCAGAATCTTCACCTGGATTTGAGGGATAACCCGCTCGGCGTAGTGGCTCGGCAGCGAATCATCCACTATCTGGAAAATGCCAGTCTCGATCGTAAAGTGCAGATTCGCTCGGATGAGGACGGTCTTGATGTCGATGATTCTTCCGAATCAAGCGACAGTTCTGATAGCGGGGTGGAATCCGACACCTGACAAACACTGAGCGGTCGTTGTCTTGCAATAAGTCTGGTTGTAAAAAAATAGATGGCCCACTTTTTTCTTTGTCTTTTTGGCGTTGAGGAAGTGGGCTTTTTGTTGTGTTTTTTATGTTTTAGAGGGCTGGTTTTATAGTTTGTGTTTCAGGTTGGTGCTTCCGAGTGCTCTGTTTACATGTTGTCAGCTATTGCTGCTGTTATAGGCTTTGGTGATGTGTTTAATATTTGATCGTTCCCTGATTTTTCTGAAGAAAGGGTCAATTGATATTTATACAGGAAGTTATCGATGTTTGAAGAAGTCGTCAGTATTCAGAGGCTCGAAGTCAAGTTTGATTCAGCACCCACACTTCGCCATAAGCAACTCTACGCCAACGGTCGGATGCAAGTACGGGTGCTGGTCTTGATTTCGGGTGGCGATGCCCAGGCCAACGAGGTGTCTCTTCACGGACATCCGGCTATGCAGACCCTTCGCCTGATCTCCTATAACGGCGCACAGCCGCTCTCGGGGGGCTGGAACGTCGAGACCCGGGAAAATCGCTACGCCCATGACATGGCGGGCGGCATCGCCCGGGCCACTCCACTGGTCCCGGCTGCGCATAACCGCATTACCGACCCTGCCGAACCTGTTCAGGTCTATGAGTTCTGGGTCAGCAGCTCCAGGCCGGGCTCGTTGCAAATCGCCGCCGAAATCACCCTGGGCGATGAAGTGGTTCGCAGCAACGGGCAACTGGGGGGCGACAGCAGCGTGACGTTGGAGGCGATATCGCCGGTCAAGTATCCCGTGAGCCACTTTTCGCTGGAAAAGGTCAGTGAAAGCGTCATTGATCGTTTCGACGCGGTTCATCGATACAGCCTGGGTCTTTATGCTGACCGCCGTTCCATTCATCTTCTGGACTGGACCAGCACGCAAGTACAAAAGGATGACGAATACGCGACGTTGTTCTTTGCTTCCGGAAATATTGCTGATTCCCACCCGGGGGGGAGAACTTATTGCGGCTACATGGCGCCGGTCTATGGTGCCAGTGTGACCATTCGCGGTCCGAAAGGATATGTCGGGACGCCAGTCAATCAGCAGCCGGGTAATCTGACGGTATTGAGCTATCTCTCTCCCGACTATCAGCGTCAACCAGTTCGGGATCAGGTTTTTGAACTGACGGTATTCGATGAGTTCGGTACGGCGCACTGGCTTCGTATAAAACCGGATTTTTCCGCACGCGCATTCAAGTTGGTTTGAACAGCGATTTTCCTGCAGATTTTCGCGGGCTTATTTTGTTTGGTTTCAATCCAGTCGGCTTGAACTTCGAAGTTCGTCGAGTGAGTTGGTTCTTGTGTGGTGAAAAAAGGAATTTATATATGGAGAACAAATCTCCGGTCTCCGTGCATTCCAATGCATTCAATTTTGGTGAGTTTGTTACGGGCGGTGTTGATCCTCGGACAGGCTTGTATACCTGCTCCTTGTCTTTGGGAGCTGTTCGATCTGCGGGTCTCAACGGACCTTCGTTCGGACTCGCCCTGGGTTTCAACCCGCTTGATACTCGAAACACCGGATTCGGGCTGGGCTGGTCGCTGGCCACGACCCGTTACGACACGCGCAGCAAGATGATGACCCTGTTCAGTGGTGAACGTTACAAGGCCGTCGAAACGGTCGCGGGTCTGCAGTTCAGAGAAATGAAGCTGGAAAGCGTCAAGGTCGTGAAAACCGGTGCCGGACGTTTTGATGTTCGTTACAAGGACGGACATCGGGAAGAGTTGACGGTGCAGAGTGGCAGTCTGGTCGCAGTCCCGACGCGGATCGTCGCGGCCAACGGCGCAGGCATCACACTGATGTACAAAGTGGTCAATCAATATCCGGAGCTGATCGAAGTCAGGGATGACCAGCGGACGCTGCTGAAAATCTCCCGCAAGGGCACTCTGGTTACGTTGAGCCAGAACCCGGATACGGCATCCGCGGCTGACTTCACAATGAAGCTCGATAGCAACGACCGGGTCGTGGAGATAGGTTTGCCAGAGGGCCGTGGCTGGGATCTTGAATATTCGCTCATCGATGAAATCGGCTACCTGAAACGGGTCGTGACACCCTTGGGGGCCGTCGAAATCATTCGCTACAAGGAGCAGGGGCATCTGCTGCCCGCCAGCGACGCCGGTGCGACGGCGACGCTGCCTCATGTCATGGCCCATGACATTTATCCGGGTCACGGTCAGCCGAAAACGAGCAGAACCTACACGTTTTCGGACCGTAATTTCCTTGGGCATGGTTTGTCGGTGGAACCATCCAACGACGGTGACCCGCTCTACTCGGCACCCTGGAGTTACCAGTACACGTCCGAGGAACGCCTGGTGGTCGATGGCAAGGTGCACAGTCACATCAAACGGACGTACAACAAATTCCATTTGCTGGTTGCGCAGGTGACGACGTGCGGGGAGGCGGTCACTTCGCAGTTCACCGAGTATCACCTCGCAACAGGAAAGCCTTTCAATGAACAACCGGCACACTTTCGTCTGCCCCGGGTCCAGAGACTGAAGTTCGAAAACCGTCTCGGCAAAAAGCAACGCGAGGAGACGACGATCACCGAGTTTGATGCGGTGGGTAACCTGCTCAGGCATGTGGGGCCCGACGGTGTCACGACGCTGTCCGAGTTCTATCCGGCGGTCGAGTCGCCGGACTGCCCGGTGGATCCGCTCGGCTTTGTCCGTTTCGAGAAGCAAAGGACGGTCATCGCCGCACCCGGCGGCGGGGCCTCGACCTGCACCCGTTTTCGCCATGCCTTGCACCCGGCATTGCAAGGCTCGACGCTGGCCAGCGTCGTGGTCATCGAAGAAAAGTTCTTCGAAAAGGTGGAAGACGAGGAGGTTCTTCGTTCAAAGGTCGAGCACAGTTATTTCGATACACCGGCGGACCGGCTCCGACATGGTGCATTGCAGGAGCAGCGCATTACCCGGAACTGTCGCACCACCCGAACGGCGTTTTCCTCTCGGCTGGAAGGTGCTCGCCTTCATCTGACCCACACTGTTCACGGTTTCGATGGTACTTCGCAAAGCACGACGCAAGTCCTGTCGACACACAGCGGATTGACCTTGTCAGAGACCGACAAGGACGGTGGCCGGATCGACTATGAGTACGACGCCATTGGTCGATGCGTGCGCAAGACGCTCTCCCCGGACGCCGCCCATGCGGCTTCGACGACCTGGGTTTATCAGGAGGCAAGCGGCACTTCGCCAGCGACCGTGACCGTCACGGATCCGGCGGGAGGTGTGCAAGCGGTCACCCACGACGGTTTGGGACGTGTGATCGGCATCAAGGAGCTTGATTGCGACAACCCCGATGAGGGAGCGTCGCAAGAAAGTCTTATGCGCACGGTGTACTCCGCACTTCACGACAAGGCGGGGCATCTGGTGAAGCAGACCCGCACAGACTGGTGGGATGGCGTTGCCCGTCCGGCCATTACTCGACTGGTCTATGACAGTTGGGGGCAAGTGAAACAGACGCATCATGCTGACGGGCGCGTAGAGCATCGCGAATTCGATCCGGTCGCTCTCCGGGAAACCCTCTGGCAGGAGGGAATGGGCAAGACGGTCTCGGTCTTCAATGCTTTCGGCAAGCCGAAAAGTATCGAGATGCTTGATCGGAAGGGGGAGAGCCTGGGCAAGTCGGTCCTTGAGTATGACGGTTACGGCAGAACCCTTAGCCGGACCGATCAGGAAGACAACGAGACGCTCTACCACTACGACGTCTTTGATCGATTGGTTCGCAGCGAATTGCCGGACGGGCATGCGGTCGAGACTGAATATGCCGATCACAGCGCCGAAACATTGCCGACAAGGATCAAGGTCGACACGCTGGAGTTGGGCCGACAGGTATTCGACGGGCTGGATCGCCTGACTGAAAGTACGGTAGGCGGGCGCACATCCATAACGGGGTATGTGTCGGGCTCCAGCCAGGCCGGATGGCAAATGGGGGCTGACGGTAAAAAAGTCGAATTCACCTGGTCGCAGGGAGTGAGCAGGCTGGCTGAGCGCGAGGCTGACGGATTGCTTGCGCGCTTCACCTACGACGCCTTGCATGGCAAGCCTGAAACCTGCATCGAGCAGGGGCGCGAGCATCGTTTCGCCTACTATCCTTCCGGGCGCTTGAAGTCCGAAACGACCGTGTACGGTGAACATCGCCAGACAACATCCCACACCTGGTCGCTGGGTGGGCGGCCGCTGATTTTCATCGATGGACTTGGCAACGAACACAAGTCTGAATATGACAGTTGGGGGCGCAAGTCTGCTTTCACCCAAGGCAGCTTGCGGTTCGAATACACCTATGACACCGCAGGATTGCTGGCGCTGATCGATGCCCGGGATACATCAACCGCCCTGCGCATGAAGACGCATCTGAGCTACGACGATATCGGACGTGAAACGACCCGCCGGTTTGAAGTCGAGGGTCAGGCAAGTCAGACACTGACCTCGAGTTACACCCTCTCAGGCAAGCTGGCGCAGAAAGTCTTGAAGCGCGGCAATCAAGTACTGCGCGCTGAGCGCTTTACCTATGACATGCGTGGGCGACTGAGCCATTACAGCTGTGAAGGCACGCAACGGCCACGGGATCCCTACGGTAAGGAAATCGTCGAACAGACATTCACCTTCGATGCGCTGGACAACCTCCTCACGCTGCAAACCCGTTTCCCCCAAGGCGTCAATCTGACGACTTTCAGCTATAGCAAGGTCGATTTCACCCAGCTCACGGACATCAGTCATTCCCACGCTGATTACCCGCAACCGGTCACTCTGCAATACGACGCTAATGGCCGGATGATCAAGGATGACCAGGGCCGTACGTTGACCTACGACACGCTTGGGCGTCTGACCGGTGTCAGTAATGCGCAGGGGCAGAGGGTACGGGGCTATCAGCACGACGGTTTCGACCGGCTGATGGCGCTGTCGCAGCCGGGTAGCGCAGACACTCAGCGTTACTATCGCGGTGGACATGCCATCAACGATGTGTGTGGCAGCGATTCGTGCAGTGTCGTGCGCCACGAAGGTCTGTTGCTGGGACAGCACCAGGTCGGAGTGGATGCGGGTGTGAGGATGTTCGGCACGGATCAGCAACAAAGCGTGCTGACACAACTGCAGAATGGCCGGCTTACCGATATCGCCTACAGCCCGTTTGGGCATCGGGAGGCTGAAGGCGGTTTTTTCAGTCTGCCAGGTTTCAATGGCGAGCAGTTTGATCCCGTCGCCGGTCTGTATCTGCTGGGCAATGGCTATCGGGCCTACAGCCCGACCCTGATGCGCTTCATGTCACCCGACAGCATGAGTCCGTTCGGGGCTGGAGGGGTGAATGCCTATGCGTATTGCCTGGGTGATCCGGTCAACCGTGTCGATCCGACGGGGCATTTTTCCTGGCAGTCGATTCTGGGGATTGCGCTTGGGGTTGCGGGGATTGCGCTCAGCTTTGCGACTCTCGGTGTCGGCACGCTGGCTCTCGTGGGGCTAGGCCTGGGGCTAGCTTCCGGGCTGGCGGGAATTGCCGGGGAAGTGGTCAGTGAACTGGCACCGGAATCGGAGGTGGGATCATTACTTGGCTGGGTGAGTCTTGGGCTGGGGATCGTGTCACTGGGCGCCGGGCTGGCAGCCGGGGCAAAAGCAGCAATTCAGACTGGCAGAAAGCTCGAGTCGGCATTCCGACCGGGACTTGCCGGAAAAGGGGCAAAAAAGGCTGCCAAGGAGATGGCCAAAGGGAAGGCGGGAGGCAGTGCGGAACCCCCTCCGAAGTGGACGTTGACTGAAGATTACGCTGCACACGATTACCTGCCCAACGGCAAGCCGGGCAACGTTGCGCGGGCCAAATATGCGGAGTTCAGAGATGACATTGCGGTCAACAACAAATCGCCTTATGACGCTGCCAAGAGTTACCCCGGCAGTAAATTCGATCCTTACCCCAACTATGCGCCGGCGAAGCCTTTTGCAGGTTATGAGCATGCACATACCCGCCTCTCGCAAGCGGACCGGGTGTTTTTCCTGACCAACAATGACACCCGGCACGTCATTATCAAACAGGTGGGTAGTCATGATCCTGCCTGGTAGCGGATAGCACCCACTCGTCGGGCTATTGGTGATTCTGGAGGTCGCGACCCGAGTGTTGCTTGAGTGCCCACTCCACGTGTTCACGAACCAGCTCTGACGGATAATCCCGTCGCGCCTTCAACGCTTCCAGCACCGGGATCGTTGACGGCGCATTCCCCAATCCGACCGCCAGATTACGCAGCCAACGCTCGTAACCAGCCCGGCGCAGAGGCGAGCCTTCGGTGCTGCTCAAGAACTTTTCTTCATCCCATAAAAACAGCTCGGCCAGTTCGGCGTTATCCAGATTGTGCCGTGGCTTGAAATCGCTTTCACCGGAGGGGCGGGCGAAGCGGTTCCACGGGCAGCAGATCTGGCAATCGTCGCAGCCGAACACCCGGTTGCCGATCAGTGGTCGCAGGTCTTCGGGGATGGCATTCTTCAGTTCGATGGTCAGGTAGGAAATGCAGCGTCGTGCATCCAGCACATACGGGCCGACGAAAGCATTGGTCGGGCAGATGTCGAGACATGCGGTGCAGCGCCCGCAGTGTTCGGTGCTGTGGGGCTCATCCACCGGCAGCGGCAAGTCGACGAACAGTTCGCTGAGAAAGAAATAACTGCCGGCCTTGCGGTTCAGGACCAGGGTGTTTTTGCCGATCCAGCCCAGGCCGGCCTGCTCGGCGATGGCTTTTTCCAGCACCGGGGCGCTGTCGACGAAGGCGCGGAAGCCGAACGGGCCGATTTCCGATTGAATCTTGTCCGCGAGTTGTTGCACGCGTTTGCGGATCAACTTGTGATAATCGCGGCCCAAGGCATAACGCGAAATGTAGGCCTTTTCCGGTTTGGCCAGCAATTGCGCCATTTGTGTGTCGCCCGGCAGGTAGTCCATGCGCAGGGACACCACGCGCAAAGTGCCCGGCACCAGCTCTTCGGGGTGCGAACGTTTGCTGCCGTGGGCGCCCATGTAATCCATTTCGCCGTGGTAGCCGGCCTCGAGCCAGCGTTGCAGATGCTGTTCATGCTCGGCCAGGTCCAGACCGCTGATGCCGACTTGCTGGAAGCCCAGCTCGCGGCCCCAGTCCTTGATGGATTGGGCGAGGGCGGGAAGATCTGTGGTGATGGCGGACATGAGGCGAGAGAAACCGGAGCTGAGGTGCGTATAATTCTGCCAGACATCGGAGCCCGAAGACGCATGCCGCACACTAAAGATCAATTACCCGACGCGCTGTACCGCGCCGCGCAGGTGCGGGCACTCGACGCACGGCTGATCGCCGCCGGCACGCCGGGCTTCGAATTGATGCGGCGTGCGGCCCATGCGACATGGCGCGCACTGGTGCGCCAATGGCCTTCGGCGAATGAAATGACGGTGCTGGCCGGGCACGGTAACAACGCCGGCGATGGTTATCTGATCGCTGCGCTGGCCCATCGTGCAGGCTGGGTGGTGCGGGTGCTGGCCGTCGGCGATCCGCAGCGTTTGCAGGGCGATGCGGCCCTGGCGCATGCCGAGGCGGTGGCCGAAGGGGTTGCGATTGCTGCGTGGACTGCTTCTGGTGAATTGCGCGGAACTCTTGTCGATGCGTTGCTTGGCACCGGCTTGAACGGTGAGGTGCGCGAGCCGTACTTGTCTGCGATCGGGGCAATCAATGCCAGCGGCCTGCCGGTGGTGGCGGTCGATATTCCTTCCGGTTTGTGTGCCGATACCGGCAATGTGCTGGGCAGCGCGGTACGCGCCGATCTTACGGTGACCTTCATCGGTCTCAAGCTTGGCCTGTTTACCGGGGACGCGGCGGATCACGTCGGCGACCTGCTGTTCAACAATCTGCAAGCACCGGCCGAAACTTACAGTGACATTGCCGTCGCCGCGCGCCGGCTCAACGTCGCGAATCTGCCGCGTCTGCCGGCCCGGGCACCGGCCGCGCACAAGGGGCGTTTTGGCCATGTCCTGCTGATAGGCGGTGATCACGGCTTTGGCGGGGCGATTCTGCTCAGCACTGAAAGTGCGTTGCGCAGCGGGGCTGGAATGGTGTCACTGGCGACTCGTCCGGAACATGTCCCGGCCGCATTGAGCCGCGTGCCGGAAGCCATGGCGTTGGGCACATCGTCGGCCAATCAACTGATGGGGCTGCTGGATAAGGTGTCCGTACTGGTGGTCGGCCCGGGGCTTGGACAGGCGAGTTGGGGGCGGGCGCTGCTGTCGGCCACCGCCAATGCACCGCTGCCGCAAGTCTGGGATGCCGATGCGTTGAATCTGCTGGCGTCCGGTTTCGTCAGTTTGCCCAAGGATTGCGTGATCACGCCGCATCCGGGGGAGGCAGCGCGACTGTTGGGGATCAGCACCGCCGAGGTGCAGGCTGACCGGCCGGCCGCCGCGCTGGCATTGAGCAAAAAATACACAGCAGTGGTGGTGCTCAAGGGCGCCGGCAGTCTGATCGCTCATCCCGACGGGCGTCTGGCGTTGTGTCATCAAGGCCATCCGGCCATGGCCACTGCGGGCCTCGGCGATGTGCTGGCCGGTCTGGTCGGCGCATTGCTGGCTCAGGG
Source organism: Pseudomonas sp. GW821-FHT09C09 (assembly GCF_059418105.1). Classification (NCBI taxonomy): domain Bacteria; kingdom Pseudomonadati; phylum Pseudomonadota; class Gammaproteobacteria; order Pseudomonadales; family Pseudomonadaceae; genus Pseudomonas; species Pseudomonas sp. GW821-FHT09C09. Next base: position 196,642 of record NZ_JBWKPF010000004.1, on the reverse strand, counting down.
CATGAATGGGTTCGACGCAGCGTGCCTGGCGGTCTGGCTGCACGCCAACGCCGGGGCGCAACAAGGTAAATTCGGCCGTGGGCTGGCGGCCAGTGATCTGATTCCAGCCATTCGTCAGTTGTTGGAGGAGCATGCACCGTGTCTGAAGTAACCCTGTACCTGGCCGATGAACAGGCAATGAGCGACTTTGGCGCACGGATCGCCCGCGTAACCGGGGGGCATGGCCTGATCTTCCTCGAAGGCAACCTCGGCATGGGCAAAACCACGCTGTCGCGGGGCATCATTCGCGGGCTGGGGCACGTGGGTGCGGTGAAAAGTCCGACCTTCACCCTGGTCGAACCCTACGAGATCGGCGACGTCCGCGCCTTCCACTTCGATCTGTACCGCCTGGTGGATCCGGAGGAGCTGGAGTTTCTCGGCATCCGCGACTATTTCGAAGACGATGCCCTGTGCCTGATCGAATGGCCCGATAAAGGTGCAGGCTTTTTGCCAAAGCCTGACCTGACCATTACCATTAGCCCGCAAGACAGCGGGCGTTCGCTGACTATTTTGTCCCAGGGCTCGCGTGGCGAGGCCTGGTGTGCCGCATTGGCGTTGGAATCCAAATAAATGATGGGGTTAGGTATGCGCTTTCGCGCGTTGGTGGCTGCCGCTGGACTGATGTTGATGGCAGTAACCGTCAACGCTGTGGCCGAAACGAAGGTCAACAGCGTGCGCCTGTGGCGGGCGCCGGACAACACGCGCCTGGTGTTCGACCTGACCGGGCCGGTGCAGCACAGCGTCTTCACCCTCACGGCACCGGATCGACTGGTGATCGACATCAATGGCGCCACCCTTGGCGCGCCGTTGAAAGTCTCCACCGCCAACACACCGATCACCGCCATGCGCTCGGCCCAGCGTACGCCGACCGACCTGCGGGTGGTCATCGACCTGAAGAAAGCCGTCACCCCGAAAAGCTTCTCGCTGGCGCCGAACGCGCAGTATGGCAACCGCCTGGTGGTCGACCTGTTCGATAACCCGGCCGATGCCGCGCCGCCGCCAACCCCTGCGCCAGCACCGACGGTCGCCACCGTTCCGGCCGTTCCGGTAACCCCGGCCGAGCCTGCGATCAAACTGCCTCCGGCCCCGGCCGGCAAGCGCGACATCATTGTGGTGATCGACGCCGGTCACGGCGGCGAAGACCCGGGGGCGTCCGGCTCACGCGGTCAGCGCGAGAAAGACGTGGTGCTGCAGATCGCCCGTGAATTGCAGCGTCAGGTCAACGGCATGAAAGGCTTCCGCGCCGAACTGACCCGTACCGGCGACTACTTCATCCCGCTGCGCGGCCGTACCGAAATCGCCCGCAAGAAAGGCGCCGACCTGTTCGTCTCGATCCACGCCGACGCTGCGCCGTCTGCGGCGGCTTTCGGGGCTTCGGTGTTTGCCTTGTCCGACCGTGGCGCAACGTCGGAGACCGCCCGTTGGCTGGCCGACAGCGAAAACCGTTCCGACCTGATCGGCGGTGCCGGCAACGTCAGCCTCGACGACAAGGACCGGATGCTCGCCGGCGTTCTGCTCGATCTGTCGATGACTGCCTCGCTGACTTCCAGCCTCAACGTCGGCCAGAAGGTCCTGACCAACATCGGCCGCGTCACGCCGCTGCACAAGCAACGCGTGGAACAGGCCGGGTTCATGGTGCTGAAGTCGCCGGACATTCCGTCGATCCTGGTGGAAACCGGCTTCATCTCCAACGCCAACGAAGCGAACAAACTCTCGGCCTCGAGCCACCAGCAAGCGCTGGCGCGTTCGATCAGCAGCGGCGTGCGTCAGTTCTTCCAGCAGAACCCGCCACCGGGCACTTACATTGCGTGGCTGCGTGATTCGGGCAAGATCGCCCAAGGGCCACGTGATCACCGGGTTAGCCCGGGTGAGACCCTGGCGATGATCGCGGTGCGTTATCAGGTGTCGGCCGCTACATTGCGCAGCGCCAATAACCTGAGCAGCGATGAGCTGAAAGTCGGTCAGCACCTGACCATTCCGGGCACCGAACTGGCGTCCAAAGAATGAATCAGGTTCTGAACGCAGCGCGCATCGAACTGCTCAGTCCGCGGCTGGCGAACCAGATCGCCGCCGGCGAGGTGGTCGAGCGCCCGGCTTCGGTGATCAAGGAGTTGCTGGAAAACAGCCTCGACTCCGGCGCCAGACGAATCGATGTCGATGTCGAGCAGGGCGGCGTCAAGCTGCTGCGGGTCCGCGATGATGGCAGCGGCATTTCTGCCGATGACCTTCCGCTGGCTCTGGCCCGTCACGCCACCAGCAAGATCCGCAACCTCGAAGACCTCGAACAGGTGATGAGCCTGGGCTTCCGGGGCGAGGCACTGGCGTCGATCAGCTCCGTGGCACGTTTGACTCTGACTTCGCGTACCCGCGATGCCGATCAGGCCTGGCAGGTCGAGACCGAAGGCCGCGACATGGCGCCCCGCGTGCAGCCGGCGGCGCATCCGGTCGGCACCTCGGTGGAAGTCCGTGACCTGTTCTTCAATACTCCGGCGCGGCGCAAATTCCTCAAGACCGAAAAAACCGAATTCGATCACCTGCAGGAAGTGATCAAGCGTCTGGCGCTGGCGCGTTTCGACGTGGCGTTCCATTTGCGCCACAACGGCAAGACCATCCTCAGTCTGCACGAGGCCCACGATGATGCGGCCCGCGCCCGGCGTGTGGCGGCGATCTGCGGTTCGGGCTTCCTGGAGCAGGCGCTGCCGATCGAGATCGAACGCAATGGCTTGCACCTGTGGGGTTGGGTCGGTCTGCCGACCTTCAACCGCAGTCAGGCGGATTTGCAGTATTTCTTCGTCAACGGCCGTGCGGTGCGCGACAAACTGGTGGCCCACGCGGTGCGTCAGGCTTATCGCGATGTGCTGTTCAACGGCCGGCATCCGACGTTCGCGCTGTTTTTCGAGGTCGATCCGGCAGCGGTCGACGTCAACGTGCACCCGACCAAGCACGAAGTGCGCTTCCGTGACGGACGCATGGTGCATGACTTCCTTTATGGCACGCTGCACCGTGCGCTGGGCGATGTACGACCGGAAGATCAGCTTGCCGGTTCGGTCACTACTGCCATCGTGCGACCAACCGGTCTCGAGGCCGGCGAGTTCGGCCCGCAGGGCGAAATGCGCCTGGCGGCCAATGCGTTGCTGGAGCAGCCGCAAGCGCAACCGGCGTTCAATACCTCGTCGGGCGCGAGCACTGGCGGCGCCTATCAGTATCAATACACGCCACGTCCGCAACCTGCCGTCCCGGCTGCCGAGGCCCAGGCCGCGTATCGCGAGTTTTTCGCGCCGCTGCCCGAGGCAAATGCCAACGCGCTGCCGGCCGGTCAGGAAGACATTCCGCCGCTGGGCTACGCACTGGCGCAGCTGAAGGGCATCTACATTCTGTCCGAGAACGCCCATGGCCTGGTTTTGGTGGACATGCACGCGGCTCACGAGCGGATCATGTATGAGCGCCTGAAGATCGCCATGGCCAGCGAAGGCCTGAGTGGCCAGCCTTTGCTGGTGCCGGAGTCGCTGGCGGTCAGTCAGCGCGAGGCCGATTGCGCTGAAGAACACGCGGCGTGGTTCCAGCGTCTCGGATTCGAATTGCAGCGTCTGGGCCCGGAAACCCTGGCGATCCGGCAGATTCCGGCCCTGCTCAAACAGGCCGAGGCCAACCGTCTGGTGGGCGACGTGCTGTCGGACCTGATGGAGTACGGCACCAGCGACCGGATCCAGGCACACCTGAACGAACTGCTCGGCACCATGGCCTGCCACGGCGCGATCCGCGCCAATCGCCGCCTGGCCTTGCCGGAAATGAACGGCCTGTTGCGCGACATGGAAAACACCGAGCGTAGCGGTCAATGCAACCATGGCCGACCGACCTGGACCCAACTGGGCCTGGACGATCTCGACAAACTGTTCCTGCGCGGTCGCTGATGAGCCAGCTTCCTCCAGCGATTTTCCTGATGGGCCCGACCGCTGCGGGCAAGACCGACCTGGCCATCGAGCTGACCAAGGTGCTGCCGTGCGAGCTGATCAGTGTCGATTCGGCGCTGGTCTATTGCGGCATGGACATCGGCACCGCCAAACCATCGAAAGAACTGCTGGCCGAGTATCCGCACCGCCTGATCGACATTCTCGACCCGGCCGAGGCTTATTCGGCTGCGGATTTCCGCCGCGATGCCCTGCAAGCCATGGCCGAAATCACCGCGCGCGGAAAAATTCCGCTGCTGGTGGGCGGCACGATGCTCTATTACAAGGCTTTGGTCGAAGGTCTGGCGGACATGCCAGCGGCGGATCCCGAGGTTCGTGCGCAGATCGAAGAAGAGGCTGCACGCCTTGGCTGGCAAGCCCTGCACGATCAACTGGCAGCAATCGACCCGGAATCGGCGGCGCGTATTCACCCGAACGATCCGCAACGCCTGAGTCGTGCGCTGGAAGTTTATCGGGTCAGCGGTCAGAGCATGACTGAACTGCGGCTGAAACAATCTGTACAAAGTACCGAAGCGGCGGCATCGGGACGGCAACAATTGCCCTATACTGTCGCGAACTTGGCCATTGCTCCGGCAAATCGTCAGGTACTGCATGACCGCATTAAACAAAGATTCACAAATATGCTGGAACAGGGATTCATCGACGAGGTCGTAGCCCTGCGTAATAGAAGTGACCTGCATGCCGGGTTGCCGTCTATACGTGCGGTAGGCTACCGCCAAGTCTGGGATTACCTGGATGGCAAGCTGACGGCGGCCGAAATGCAGGAGCGGGGCATCATCGCCACGCGCCAATTGGCCAAACGCCAGTTTACCTGGCTGCGCAGCTGGGACGATTTGCACTGGCTCGACAGTCTGGATTGCGACAATCTGCCACGCACCTTGAAATACCTTGGGACCATCTCCATATTGAGCTGAGTCCTTGCAATTGCCGTCTATCCTTGGGGGTGTGGCGGCAAAAGCCATCTGATTACCTATTTTTTATATTGAATCCTTAAAGGAGTGCGGCACATGTCAAAAGGGCATTCGCTACAAGACCCTTACTTGAATACTTTACGTAAAGAGAAAGTTGGGGTTTCCATCTACCTGGTCAACGGTATCAAACTGCAAGGCACGATCGAATCGTTCGACCAGTTCGTTATCCTGCTGAAGAACACCGTCAGCCAGATGGTTTACAAACACGCTATCTCTACAGTCGTGCCGGTTCGTCCAATTCGTCTGCCAAGCGCAACCGAATCCGAAGCAGGTGACGCTGAGCCAGGTAACGCCTGATAGGAGTCTCCTTTGTTCTTTGAGCGCCACGGTGGTGGTGAGCGAGTCATCCTCGTTCACTTGGATGGACAGGACCCTGAGGCGCGCGAAGATCCGCAGGAGTTTCAGGAACTGGCAAATTCGGCAGGCGCCGAGACCGTTGCGTTTTTCAACGTACCGCGTCATCGGCCAACCGCCAAATACCTGATCGGCAGCGGCAAGGTCGAGGAACTGCGCGACCTGGTACACGCCGAAGAAGCCGATCTGGTCATCTTCAATCACACCCTTACGCCCAGTCAGGAACGTAACCTCGAACGTGTGTTCGAGTGTCGCGTGATCGACCGTACCGGTCTGATTCTCGATATTTTCGCCCAACGCGCCCGTACCCATGAGGGCAAGCTCCAGGTAGAACTGGCCCAGCTTGACCACATGAGCACCCGGCTGGTCCGCGGCTGGACTCACCTTGAGCGTCAGGGTGGCGGTATCGGCATGCGCGGTCCGGGTGAAACCCAGCTGGAAACCGACCGACGCCTGCTGCGGGTTCGCCTGCGCCAGATCAAGGGCCGGCTGGAAAAAGTGCGCAGTCAGCGCGAACAGTCGCGTCGCGGCCGTTCACGCGCGGATATCCCTACCGTGTCTCTGGTGGGATACACCAACGCCGGTAAATCCACGCTGTTCAATAACGTGACGAAGTCCGAGGTCTATGCGGCCGACCAGTTGTTCGCCACGCTGGACCCGACCCTGCGCCGCCTGGAACTGGACGACCTGGGGCCGATCGTTCTGGCCGACACCGTGGGCTTCATTCGTCATTTGCCGCACAAGCTGGTCGAGGCATTTCGGTCTACGCTCGAAGAGTCGAGCAATTCCGACCTGCTGTTGCACGTGATCGATGCGGCCGAACCGGATCGCATGTTGCAGATCGAGCAGGTAATGGTGGTGCTGGGCGAGATTGGTGCCCAGGACTTGCCGATCCTCGAGGTCTATAACAAACTCGATTTGCTTGAAGGCGTTGAGCCACAAATCCAGCGTGACGAGAACGGCAAGCCTCAACGGGTCTGGTTGTCGGCGCGTGATGGCACTGGTCTGGAATTGCTTGAGCAAGCCATTGCCGAATTGCTGGGCAGTGATTTGTTTGTCGGAACCTTGCGTCTGCCCCAGCGGTTTGCGCGTCTGCGTGCACAGTTCTTCGAACTGGGCGCGGTACAGAAAGAAGAATACGACGAAGAAGGTGTCAGCTTGCTGGCCATTCGATTGCCGCGCTCGGAGCTCAATCGACTGGTCAGTCGTGAAGGCGTTGTGCCGACGGAGTTCATCGAGCAACACACTTTGCAATAAAAGCCTGAAAAAGCGGTTGTGCCGCAACGGCAGGCATTCTGTAGCATTGGTCGGCGCGCCGTGGGTGCGTCTTTGCTTTATCAGATGGAGAGCGCTATGGCTTGGAATGAGCCGGGTGGCAACTCGAACAATCAGGATCCTTGGGGTGGCAAGCGCCGCAATAACGGCGACCGCAAGGGACCACCAGATCTCGACGAGGCCTTCCGAAAGCTGCAGGAAAGCCTGAACGGGTTGTTCGGTGGTGGAAAGAAACGGGGTGGTGATGACGGTGGCGGTTCGGGCAAGAGTGGCGGCTTCGGCGGCCTGCTCGGCATCGGCCTCGTCGTGCTGGCGGCCGTGTGGCTGTACAGCGCGGTGTACGTGGTGGACGAGCAGGAGCAGGCCGTGGTGCTGCGCTTCGGCAAGTACTACGAGACCGTCGGCCCGGGCCTGAACATCTACTTCCCGCCGATCGACAAGAAGTACATGGAAAACGTCACGCGCGAGCGTGCCTACACCAAGCAGGGCCAGATGCTGACCGAAGACGAGAACATCGTCGAAGTGCCGCTGACCGTGCAGTACAAGATCAGCAACCTGCAGGACTTCGTGCTGAACGTCGACCAGCCGGAAATCAGCCTGCAACACGCGACCGACAGTGCGCTGCGCCATGTGGTGGGTTCCACCGCGATGGACCAGGTGCTGACCGAAGGTCGTGAGCTGATGGCCAGCGAGATCAAGGAGCGTCTGCAACGTTTCCTCGATACCTATCGCACCGGTATCACCGTAACCCAGGTCAACGTGCAGAGCGCAGCCGCACCGCGTGAAGTACAGGAAGCCTTCGATGACGTGATCCGCGCCCGTGAAGACGAGCAGCGTTCGCGCAACCAGGCTGAAACCTACGCCAACGGTGTGGTGCCGGAAGCCCGTGGTCAGGCCCAGCGCATCCTCGAAGATGCCAACGGTTACCGCGACGAAACGGTCTCCCGCGCCAAGGGTGAGGCTGATCGCTTCACCAAGCTGGTTGCCGAGTATCGCAAGGCGCCCGAGGTCACTCGTCAGCGTCTGTACCTGGACACCATGCAGGAAGTCTTCAGCAGCACCAGCAAGGTTCTCGTGACCGGCAACAAGAACGGCCAGAGCAACCTGCTTTACCTGCCGCTGGACAAGATGATTCAGAACAGTTCGGGCAGCAGTGCACCGGTCACCGGTTCAGCCGCCGCCAGCAACAACACGGATGTCGTGCCGCATGTCACTGACCTGCCGCAGACACGTACAAGGGAGACCCGCTGATGAGCAATAAATCGCTGATCGCCCTGATCGTTGGCGTTGTTGTGGTACTGGTTGGCTGGAACTGCTTCTACATCGTGGCTCAGACCGAGCGTGCGGTGCTGCTGCAGTTCGGTCGCGTGGTTCAGGCTGACGTTCAGCCGGGTCTGCATGTGAAGGTGCCTTACGTTAACCAGGTGCGTAAATTCGACGCACGTCTGATGACGCTGGATGCACCGACACAACGCTTCCTGACCCTGGAAAAGAAAGCCGTGATGGTCGATGCCTACGCCAAGTGGCGCGTGAAAGATGCCGAGCGCTTCTACACCGCGACTTCCGGCCTCAAGCAGATCGCCGACGAGCGTCTGTCCCGTCGTCTGGAATCGGGCCTGCGTGACCAGTTCGGTAAACGTACTTTGCACGAAGTGGTGTCCGGTGAGCGCGATGCGCTGATGGCCGACATCACGGCGTCGCTGAACAAGATGGCGGAAAAAGAGCTGGGTATCGAAGTGGTCGATGTCCGGGTCAAGGCCATCGACCTGCCGAAGGAAGTGAACCGCAGCGTGTTCGAACGTATGAGCACCGAGCGTGAGCGTGAAGCTCGCGAGCACCGCGCCAAGGGTAACGAGCTGGCCGAAGGCATCCGTGCCGACGCCGATCGTCAACGCCGCGTGCTGCTGGCTGAAGCCTATCGTGAATCCGAAGAGATTCGCGGTGACGGCGATGCCCAGGCCGCTGCGATCTACTCCAAGGCTTACGGTCAGGATCAGGAGTTCTACGGTTTCTACCGCAGCCTGCGCGCCTACCGTGAAAGCTTCGCGAACAAATCCGACGTCATGGTCCTCGACCCAAGCAGCGACTTCTTCCGTTATCTGGAAAAGTCCAAGCCTTGATACGACGTTGACCTGAATCATTCCGCCCGGCGGCTAAAACCTCGGGCGGGGTGATCCTTTCGGAAAACGTGTGTATGATGCGGCAGCCGGGAAATTCCCGGCTTTTTTGCGTCTGCACGTTTGATTGCTGTTTTTGTTGCAGAAGATCGGGTTGAATGGCCCGACAGTTTTTCGAGGAAAGTGATGGGCGAAGCCGGTAACAGGCCTTTCGCCGCGTCGTTCATGCGCGTGCGTTTTGAACGGGCCGGTCATTTTCTGCTTCACTCAAGGCTCGCCCTCGGGCTGGCCGCCCGGATCTAAGGGGAATGGCGTAATGGCAACGGTAGACCGCTGGCTGCTGCCAGATGGCATCGAAGAAGTACTGCCACCGGAAGCGGCGCGCATTGAAGTCGCGCGTCGTCAGGTGTTGGATCTGTTCCAGAGCTGGGGTTACGAGTTTGTCGTGACTCCCCATATCGAGTACCTGGAATCCCTGCTGACCGGCGCGGGCCAGGACCTGGATCTGCGTACCTTCAAGGTCATCGACCCGCAATCGGGCCGGCAGATGGGTTTCCGTGCCGACATCACGCCGCAAGTGGCGCGCATCGATGCGCACACCCTGCGTCGCGAAGGCCCGAGCCGTCTGTGCTACGCCGGCAGCGTGTTGCATGCCCAGCCGCGTGCCTTGTCGTCCTCGCGCAGCCCGATCCAGTTGGGCGCCGAGTTGTACGGCGATGCGAGCCCGAGCAGCGACGTTGAAGTCATCAGCCTGATGCTGGCCATGCTGCAACTGGCCGATGTGCCGGACGTGCACATGGATCTGGGGCATGTCGGCATCTACCGTGGTCTGGCCCAGGCGGCCGGTCTGTCGGGTGAAGTCGAGCAGCAGCTGTTCGATGCGTTGCAACGCAAGGCCATCGACGAGGTCATTACCCTGACCGAGGGCCTGCCGGCCGATCTGTCCGGCATGCTGCGTGCGCTGGTCGACCTGTGCGGCGGCCGTGAAGTATTGAGCGCTGCCCGCGAGCGTCTGGCCAATGCGCCGGCGCCGGTACTGGCGGCACTGGAAGATTTGCTGGCGATCGCCGAGCGACTGTCGGCGCGCTTCCCGGAGCTGCCGCTGTACTTCGATCTGGGCGAGCTGCGCGGTTACCACTACCACACCGGTGTGGTGTTCGCCGTGTTCGTGCCGGGTGTCGGCCAGTCCATTGCTCAGGGCGGTCGCTACGACGACATCGGCGCCGACTTCGGTCGCGCCCGTCCGGCAACCGGCTTTTCCACCGATTTGAAAACCCTGGTGACCCTGGGGCGTGCTGAGGTCGAGCTACCGTCTGGCGGTATCTGGATGCCTGACAGTACGGATGCGGCACTCTGGCAGCAGGTTTGCCAGTTGCGCAGTGAGGGTCAGCGTGTCGTTCAGGCATTGCCTGGACAACCTTTGGCCGCCGCCCGTGATGCGGACTGCGACCGGCAATTGATCCAGCAGAACGGGCTTTGGCAAGTATCGCCACTGGCTTCTTGAGTTTTCCTGCCGGCCACCGCCGGCACCAAGTTTGCGCGAATGAGGACAAGTGTTATGGGTAAGAATGTCGTAGTCCTGGGCACCCAGTGGGGTGATGAGGGCAAAGGCAAGATCGTTGATCTGCTGACCGAACATGCTGCCGCCGTAGTGCGCTACCAAGGTGGCCACAACGCTGGCCACACACTGGTGATCGACGGTGAGAAAACCGTCCTGCACCTGATCCCGTCGGGCGTGCTGCGCGAAGGCGTGCAGTGCCTGATCGGCAACGGCGTGGTGGTTGCACCTGACGCCCTGCTGCGCGAGATCACCAAGCTGGAAGAGAAAGGCGTACCGGTGCGCGAGCGTCTGCGTATCAGCCCGTCCTGCCCGCTGATCCTGTCCTTCCACGTGGCGCTGGACCAGGCCCGTGAAAAGGCCCGTGGCGAGTTGAAGATCGGTACCACCGGTCGCGGCATCGGCCCGGCTTACGAAGACAAGGTTGCACGTCGTGGCCTGCGTGTGGGCGACCTGCTCAACATGCCGCGCTTCGAAGACAAGCTGCGTGAACTGGTGGACTACCACAACTTCATGCTGGTCGGTTACTACAAAGAGCCGGCCATCGAGTTCGAAAAGACCCTGGCCGAGTGCAAGGAGTACGCCGAGCTGTTGAAGCCGCTGATGCTGGACGTCACTGCCGAGCTGCACGACCTGCGTCGCGCCGGCAAAGACATCATGTTCGAAGGTGCCCAAGGCTCGTTGCTCGACATCGACCACGGTACCTATCCGTACGTGACCAGCTCCAACACCACCGCCGGTGGCGTGGCGACCGGTTCGGGCGTTGGCCCGATGTTCCTGGACTATATCCTGGGCATCACCAAGGCTTACACCACTCGCGTAGGTTCCGGTCCATTCCCGACCGAGCTGTTCGACGAAGTCGGTGCGCACCTGGCCAAGCAGGGTCACGAGTTCGGTGCGACCACCGGCCGTGCCCGTCGTTGCGGCTGGTTCGACGCCGTTATCCTGCGTCGCGCTATCGATGTGAACAGCATCTCGGGCATCTGCCTGACCAAGCTGGACGTACTCGACGGCCTGGAAACCATCAACATCTGCACCGGCTACAAAGATGCGCAAGGCAACGCCGTAGCGCCGACTGACGCTGACAGCTACGTAGGCCTGCAGCCTGTGTACGAAGAAGTGCCAGGCTGGACCGAGTCGACCGTGGGTGCCAAGACCCTGGAAGAGCTGCCAGCCAACGCTCGCGCCTACATCAAACGCGTTGAAGAGTTGATCGGCGCGCCGATCGACATTATTTCGACGGGCCCGGACCGCAACGAAACCATCGTTCTGCGTCATCCGTTCGCTTGATAAGTCGTTGATGTAAAAACACAAAGGCCCCTTCATCGGGGCCTTTGTCGTTTATGCCTGTTGGACGGCATGACCTTTGCTGTGAATCTGTCTACAAGAGTGCCATCAAATTAATGGCGTCAGAAGTAGAGGGATTCACAGTGTCGGCCGTTCTCTCACTGTTACAAAGCCGTTTGTTGCGGCCCGTATTCGTTACCCTTGGTATCGCCCTTTTGGTGCAGGTGTTGGTGGCCGTTGCCCTGACGCGGAGCACCGTCACCGCGCTGGAAGCCGACCTGGGCACTCGCCTGGGCGCCGACAGCCAGAAGCTCTCCGGTGAGCTGGAGCAGGCCGGGCGTGAAGTCACCTCGAGCCTCGATACCTTATCCACCAATACTCGCCAGCGTTTGACTGCCGGCCTGTCCTCGCGTCTGAAGGACGAGCAGGCACAACTGCGTGCGACCCTGGAAAAAGACCTGAAAGACTCGGCCAACGACATGGCTCAGTTGCTCGCCTCCGTAGCGCCTCGCGCCATGTGGGACAGCGACGTGCCCACCCTGTCCGAATTCGCCCGCCGGGCCCAGCGCAATCCCAACGTGCTGTTCGTGGTTTACGACGACGCCACCGGCCAGCATCTGACCCGCTATCTCAACCGCGAAAACCCGATCAACAAGGCCCTTCTGGAAAAAGGCCAGGGCGAGCGGGCGCTGGATAAGGTGCTGGATGCGGCGAAGAACGATCCGTCGGTCTACTACCTCGAAGCCTCGATCAATCCCAACGGCGTGGAGATCGGCAAGGTGCTGATGGGCGTCTCGACGGCCTCGGTGGACACCGATCTGGCGGCACTCGATCAGCGCTTCTCGGCACTGATCGCCAGCAGTGATCAACTGGTCGGCGACAGCCTCAAGGGCGCCGCCGCCGACAGCGCCACGGCCATGCGTGCGCGCCTGCAGTCGGCGCAATCCACGGCTGCAGAGATGAAAGCCAACACGACCAACACCGTACAGGACGCCGCAGCCACGCTGCGCTGGCGTATCGGCATGGGGCTGGCGCTGGTCGGCGCTGGCGTGCTGTTGCTGCTGGCGGTGGTTCTCGGCCACCGCGTGGTCAATCGCTTGAAGATGCTCAACGCCGCCATGGATGACCTGGCGGCAGGCGAGGGTGACCTGACCAAGCGGGTGCAGATCAACAGCAAGGACGAAATCGGTGACATGGCTTCGGCGGTCAACCGCTTTGTGGATAAGTTGCAGCCGATCGTGCGCGAGGCCGGAGATGTGGCTCAGCGCACGGGTGTGGAAATCGGCGCGATGACGCTGCGCAATGCCGGTGCCGATGCGGCTGCCGGGATGCAGCGTGATGAAGTCGCCGAAAGTCTGCGCGCGCTGTCGCAAATGGCTGATGAGGCGCAGTCGGAAAGCCATGCGATGCAGGCGGCGCTGAAGCAGGTGGTGGATATTCGTCAGGCCACCGATGAGAACACCCGCACGTCGGCCAAGGTCGGCAGCCTGATCGAGGCTTTGGCGGGGCAGGTCGATACCGGGGCGAAAGTCATTGAGCGGCTGGCACAGCAGAGTGAGCAGATCGAAGTGGTGCTGACCGTGATTCACGGTATCGCCGAGCAGACCAACTTGCTGGCGCTCAACGCCGCCATCGAAGCGGCCCGGGCCGGTGAAACCGGTCGCGGTTTTGCGGTGGTGGCGGACGAAGTCCGGGCGCTGGCGAGCAAGACTCAAAGCTCTACCGGCGACATTCAGGCGCACATCGTGGCCTTGCAGCAGGGCGCCCGTGAGGCGGTTGAGGCGATTGGTCAGGCCGGGCGTCAGGCCAGCGAAGGTTTGCTGGTGCTGCGTGACAGCGCGCGGTTGCAGCAGTCGGTGCAGGCGTCGGTCGAGCAGGTGCATGCGGCGATTGGTCTGGCGACTCAGGCAGCGGCGCATCAGGCGCAGGGGGCGCAGGCCGTGCGCGGTCGGGTCGAGACGATTCATGCCCAGGCGGAGAAGGCCGCTCAGGCGGTGGTCGAGACCACGGCCAGCGGCAAGGTGCTGGACGGTCTGGCGGCGCAGCTCAAAGCCAGCCTGGGGCAGTTCCGGGCCTGATATCACGGGCAAAAAAAATCGCAGCTTCGGCTGCGATTTTTTTATCGGCTCAAATACATCCGGGTTGTCAGCAGGTAGACGGGTAGTCCCGACACCACGATCAACAACGCGGCATAAGGCGCCGCTGCTGCGAACTCGACATTCGCGGTGTGTGCCCAGACTTCGGTCGCCAAGGTGTTGAGCCCGGTCGGACTCAGCAGCAGCGTCGCCGTCAGTTCCTTCATGGCATCCAGAAACACCAGTGCGAACGCCGCGCCCAGTGCGGGGAAGATGATCGGCAGGGTCACTCGGCAGAACGCCGTGAACGACGACGCGCCCAGAGTGCGGGCGGCTTCTTCCAGTTGGGGGGCTGCCTTGTTCAGCGCTGTGCGGATCGGCGCCTGAGCCAGTGGCAGGAACAGCAGCGCATACGCGATCAGCAACAACATGGACGTCTGATACAGCGCCGGCACGTAATGCAGGGCGAAATACACCAGCGTCAGCGCAATCACCAGCCCCGGCAGCGCATGCAGCAGATAGGGCAGACGTTCGGCCCAGATCGCCAGTTGGCCTTTGTAGCGCACCACCAGCAATCCGACCGGTACCGCCAGTAGCAGACACAATCCCGCGCCACCCAGCGACAGCGCAAGCGAAGACAGCAAGGCTTCGGTGATCGCTGCAACGGGGAATGCCGCTGAAGATCCCACTGCGAGCCAATACGCCAGCATCCCCAGCGGAATCCCGCTGCCAACAATCGCCAACGTCAGGCAATAAAGCTGACCGGCAATTGCCCACGGTCCGAGTTGCACTTGCTCGGCCCGACGCGCCGCACCCTGGCCGGTTCGCACGTGACGTCCCTTGCCACGCACCCGCAGTTCCAGCCACAGCAGCATCAAACACAGCGCCAGCAGCACCGCCGACAGCATCGCTGCGTTGGCATTGCTGAATTCCAGCTCGAATTGCTGATAGATCGCGGTGGTGAAGGTTTGCAGGCCAATGATCGACAGTGCGCCGAATTCCACCAGCATGTGCAACGCAATCAGCAGCGAACCGGCCAGCAGCGAAGGCCAGAGCAGGGGCAAGGTGACGCGGAAAAACACGCCCCAGCGATTCTGTCCCAGTGTCCTTGCCGACTCTTCAAGGGAAGGGTCGAGATTGCGCAGAGTGGCTGCCACCGGAAGAAAGATCAGAGGATATTTAGACAGACTCATCACCAGGATCGCCCCGCCGAGTCCTTCGAACTGCGCGCTGAGCGATACCCAGGTAAAGCTGCTGACGAATGCCGGTACCGCAAACGGCAAACACAGAATCACGCCCCACAAACGCCGGCCCGGCAGGTTGCTGCGCTCCAGCAACCATGCCAGCGACAGGCCGATCACGCCGCAAGTCACGGTTACGCCGACCATCAGTGCCAGTGTGTTGCGCAGCAGGCCGAACACGTAAGGGCGCCACAGCAAATGCAGCGCCTCGGACCAGCCCGCCTGCCAGGCTTTGAGGCCGACATAGGCCAGCGGCAACAGGCTCATCACTACCAGCAGCAATACCGGCAGGACCAGCCAGATCGAAGGCCGCTTGCGCCGTGGCACGTAACCCCCGCGCGTGGCGGGGGCGGATAACGAGGCGCTCATCAGTTCAGGCCAACTTCGCGTTCCAGATCCAGCGCTTCTTCGGCGTTGCCGAGATCAGCCGGCGTGACGTCCGGCGCTTCCAGTTCACTGAAAGGCTTGAGGCCGCGATCCGACTCCATGCCGTTGTGCAACGGATACTCGGCGGTGGTCTGGGTGATCACGCGCTGGCCTTCCTCGCTGGCCATGTAGGCGAGAAATTGCTGGGCTTCTTTTGGATGTTTGCTGGACTTCAGCACCGCGGCGCTGGAGACGGTGATCAAGCCGCCCACGTCGCCGCCGGTGAAGTAATGCAGTTTGGAGTCGAGCTTGCCTTTCTCCCGCTGCAGGGCGAACCAGTAGTAGTTGTTCACCAATACGGTGGCGACTTCGCCGTTTTCCACAGCCTTGAGGGCGACCATATTGTTGCTGTAGGTCTTGCCGAAGGCGCGCAGGCCGGTCAGCCATTCTTCGGCGGCTTCACGACCATGCTTTTTGATGATGGCGACGGCTTGTTCCTGGAAGGCACCGCTGGTGGGCACGAAGCCGACCTTGCCTTGCCACTGCGGATCGGCGAAATCCAGCACCGACTTGGGCAGGTCTTTTTCATCGACCAGTTTCGGGTTGAAGGCGACTACGCGAACCCGTGCGGTGACGCCGATCCAGGTGCCATTGCCGGCGACGTATTTTTTCGGCAGGACTGCCAGAGTGGCATCGTCGCTCTTGGCCAGCAGGCCGAGTTCACCGAGGTTGTTCAGTGGCGGGGATTCTTCGGTGTAGATCACGTCGGCGGGGGAGCGGTCGCCTTCTTCGATGATCTGGCTGGCAAGCTGGTTGCTGCTGCCCTTGCGTACATTGACGTGAATACCGGTCTTGGCTTCGAAAGCCTTGGCGATCGCGTCGCCGACTTCCTTGTGTTGACCGTTGTAGAGAGTCAGGGAAACCGCATCGGCAGCCTGGGTGAGGGGAGTGGCGAGTGCCAGGCCGAGCAGGGTGAAGGTCAAGCCGCGGCGCAGGGTATTTCGAAACATCATTCGCAGGGTTCCTCACTGTCGCATTGCAAAAACTTGCAACAATGATAAACGATATCGTTTCTCAAATGCTCATTGCGAGCAGGATAAGGGTTTGGTAGGGCTGCTTGAGTTTTTCAGGAAGCCAGAAACGCAAAAACCCGCTTTCGCGGGTTTTTGTGAGATTCAAGATCGTAACCTTGAATTTGAATTGGTGCCCAGAAGAAGACTCGAACTTCCACGACCGTAAGGTCACCAGCACCTGAAGCTGGCGTGTCTACCAATTTCACCATCTGGGCTTCATCTTCAGCGTTGCCGCTGTTGATGTGGCGCACTATACGGAGCGCCTTTTGATCTGTAAACCCCTGATTTGATTTTAATAAATCAATTTCAGAAAAAAGTCGGGACGCAGAATGCAAAAAACCCGCTTTCGCGGGTTTTTGTGTGAGTCTTGAAACTGATCTAGTCTCAAACTCGAAATTGGTGCCCAGGAGAAGACTCGAACTTCCACGACCGTAAGGTCACCAGCACCTGAAGCTGGCGTGTCTACCAATTTCACCACCTGGGCATCTCGACAGTGTCTGTACGTCGTCGATGGCGCGCACTATACGGAGCGTCTTTTTAACTGTAAACCCCTGCCAGCAAAAAAATTGGTTTTTTTTACCAGCGGTGTTCAAAACGCCTTTCAGACGTCGATACAAGGCTCCAGACGCGCCTTATAGAGTCGGAAATTTCCCGTTTGATGGCGCCTATGCCAAACTAACCCGCATATAGACAAGGTGAAAACTCTCTAATGGCCGATTGGCAGTCCCTCGATCCCGAGGCCGCTCGTGAAGCGGAAAAATATGAAAACCCTATTCCCAGCCGCGAACTGATCCTTCAGCACCTTGCTGATCGGGGTTCGCCTGCTGCCCGCGAGCAACTGGTCGAAGAATTTGGTCTGACCACAGAAGACCAGGTCGAAGCCCTGCGCCGCCGCCTGCGCGCCATGGAGCGCGACGCTCAACTGATCTACACCCGCCGTGGTACTTATGCACCGGTGGACAAGCTCGACCTGATCCTCGGCCGCATCAGCGGTCACCGCGACGGCTTCGGCTTCCTGGTGCCGGACGACGGCTCCGACGACCTGTTCATGAGCCCGGCGCAGATGCGTCTGGTGTTCGACGGTGACCGGGCCCTGGCTCGTGTGTCTGGCCTGGACCGTCGCGGTCGCCGCGAAGGCGTGATCGTCGAAGTGGTGTCCCGTGCCCACGAAAGCATCGTTGGCCGTTACTTCGAAGAGGGCGGCATCGGCTTCGTGGTCGCGGACAATCCGAAGATCCAGCAGGAAGTGCTGGTGACCCCGGGTCGCAACGCCAACGCCCAGATCGGTCAGTTCGTCGAGGTGAAAATCACCCACTGGCCGACTCCGCGCTTCCAGCCGCAAGGCGATGTGATCGAAGTCGTCGGCAACTACATGGCGCCGGGCATGGAAATCGATGTCGCCCTGCGCACCTACGACATTCCGCACGTCTGGCCTGAAGCCGTTCTGAAGGAAGCCGGCAAGCTCAAGCCGGAAGTCGAAGAGAAAGACAAAGAGAAACGCGTCGACCTGCGCCATCTGCCGTTCGTCACCATCGACGGTGAAGATGCCCGCGACTTCGACGACGCGGTCTACTGCGAATCCAAGCCAGGCAAGTTGCGTCTGTTCTCCGGCGGCTGGAAGTTGTACGTGGCGATTGCCGACGTTTCCAGCTACGTGAAGATCGGCTCGGCCCTGGACAACGAAGCCCAGGTGCGCGGCAACTCGGTGTATTTCCCCGAGCGCGTGGTGCCGATGCTGCCGGAGCAACTCTCCAACGGCCTGTGCTCGCTGAACCCGCACGTTGACCGTCTGGCCATGGTTTGCGAGATGACCATCTCCAAATCCGGCGAAATGACCGACTACTGCTTCTATGAAGCGGTGATCCACTCCCACGCCCGTCTGACCTACAACAAGGTCAGCGCGATGCTGGAAACGCCGAAAGCGACTGAAGCTCGCAAGCTTCGCGGCGAATACACCGACGTCCTGCCGCACCTCAAACAGCTCTACGCGTTGTACAAGGTATTGCTGGCTGCCCGTCACGTGCGTGGCGCGATCGATTTCGAAACGCAGGAAACCCGGATCATATTCGGTTCCGAGCGCAAGATTGCCGAAATCCGTCCGACCACCCGTAATGACGCGCACAAGCTGATCGAGGAATGCATGCTGGCGGCCAACGTGGCTACCGCCGAATTCCTGAAGAAGCACGAAATCCCTGCGCTGTACCGTGTTCACGATGGTCCGCCGCCGGAGCGTCTGGAAAAACTGCGTGCGTTCCTGGGTGAACTCGGCCTGTCCCTGCATAAAGGCAAGGACGGCCCGACGCCGAAGGACTATCAGGCCCTGCTGGCCAGCATCAAGGACCGTCCGGATTTCCATCTGATCCAGACCGTGATGCTGCGCTCCCTGAGCCAGGCGGTGTACAGCGCCCAGAACGAAGGCCACTTCGGCCTGAATTACGAAGCCTATACCCACTTCACCTCGCCGATCCGTCGTTACCCGGACCTGCTCACGCACCGCGCGATCCGCAGCGTGATCCATTCGAAACAGGACACCCCGCACGTTCGCCGTGCCGGCGCGATGACCATTCCGAAGGCGCGCATCTATCCGTACGATGAGGCGGCGCTGGAGCAACTCGGCGAGCAGTGCTCGATGAGCGAGCGTCGTGCCGACGAAGCGACCCGCGACGTGGTGAACTGGCTCAAGTGCGAGTTCATGAAAGACCGCGTAGGCGAATCGTTCCCGGGCGTGATCACTGCCGTGACCGGTTTCGGCCTGTTCGTCGAACTGACCGATATCTATGTCGAAGGTCTGGTGCACGTGACGGCGCTGCCGGGCGACTACTATCACTTCGACCCTGTGCATCACCGCCTGGCGGGCGAGCGCACCGGCCGCAGCTTCCGTCTTGGCGATACCGTTGAAGTGCGCGTCATGCGCGTCGATCTCGACGAGCGCAAGATCGACTTCGAGATGGCGGAAAAAACCATCAGCGCGCCAATCGGCCGCAAGAAGCGTGGTGCCGAAACCGCTGCCCCAGCGGCCAAGGCTGTGGAAGAAAAGACTCCGGCCAAAACCGCCAGCCGTCGTCCGGCCAAGGAAAAGGTCGCCGAGGCCTATCGCCCGAGCGATGCCGTGGCGAAAAACGCCGAGTTGCGCAAAAGCCGTGAAATGAAGAAGGCCTTGCTGGCCGACGCCAAAAACGGTGGTAAAGCGGCGTCCGGGGGAAAGACCGGACGGTCGGCGCCTGAAAAGGCCTCCGGCAGCAAGCCAGGCAAACCGAGCAAACACCGCAAGGGCCCGCCAAAAGCGGGTTCCGCTCCAGCCAAAAGCGGCGGAGCACGTAAACCGAAGGCGAAGTCATGAGTCAGTTGGAAAAAATCTACGGCGTTCACGCGGTAGAAGCGTTGCTGCGTCACCACCCTAAACGCGTCAAGCAGATCTGGCTGGCTGAAAGCCGCAACGATCCACGGGTGCAGACGCTGATCGAGCTGGCCAACGAAAACCGGGTCCAGATCGGTCAGGCCGAGCGCCGCGAAATGGACGCCTGGGTCGAAGGCGTGCACCAGGGCGTGGTGGCGGACGTCAGTCCGAGCCAGGTCTGGGGCGAAGCGATGCTCGACGAGCTGCTCGATCGCACCGAAGGCGCGCCACTGCTGCTGGTGCTCGACGGCGTGACCGATCCGCACAACCTCGGCGCCTGCCTGCGTTCGGCGGACGCTGCCGGTGCGCTGGCGGTCATCGTGCCGAAAGACAAGTCGGCCACGCTGACGCCGGTCGTGCGTAAAGTGGCCTGCGGCGCGGCGGAAGTGATTCCACTGGTGGCCGTGACCAACCTTGCGCGCACCCTGGAAAAGCTTCAGCAACGTGGTCTGTGGGTTGTCGGCACGGCAGGTGAGGCCGAGGTCAGCATCTATGACCAGGACCTGACCGGCCCGACCATCCTGATCATGGGCGCCGAAGGCAAAGGCATGCGTCGCCTGACCCGTGAACATTGCGACTACCTGGTGAACCTGCCGATGGCCGGTAGCGTCAGCAGTCTCAACGTTTCCGTGGCAACAGGCGTGTGCCTGTTCGAGGCCCAGCGCCAGCGCGGTGCCAAGGCCAAGGCGGCTGCCAAAAAGGCTTAAGCCTCGCGCAGTCCAAAATGTGGGAGCGAGCCTGCTCGCGATAGCGGAGTTACATTCAGCATCATTGTTGGATGTTAAGCCGCCATCGCGAGCAGGCTCGCTCCCACAGTGTTTTCTGGTGTGGCAGAAAGTGTGGCTGTTCAAATAATCACCAATTGCCTTGCACCTCTTCTGTCCCTTCTCTACAATTGCGCCCCTTGCTGTGACGGCAGGCACCCATGTGCCCCGCGCCGGCAAGTCCATAAGTGTCATTCACTCCTTGTCTGACCGTTTTTGAGCGGCAGGCTACAACCCGTAAGGAGCATTCATGCGTCATTACGAAATCATCTTTCTGGTCCACCCTGACCAGAGCGAGCAAGTCGGCGGCATGGTTGAGCGTTACACCAAGCTGATCGAAGAAGACGGCGGCAAAATCCACCGTCTGGAAGACTGGGGCCGTCGTCAACTGGCCTACGCAATCAACAATGTTCACAAGGCTCACTACGTGATGCTGAACGTTGAGTGCACCGGCAAGGCCCTGGCCGAGCTGGAAGACAACTTCCGCTACAACGATGCTGTGATCCGTAACCTGGTCATCCGTCGCGACGAAGCCGTTACCGGCCAGTCCGAGATGCTCAAGGCTGAAGAAAACCGCAGTGAGCGCCGTGAGCGTCGCGAACGTCCTGAGCACGATGGCAGCGCCGATGGCGATGACAGCGATAGCGACAGCGACAACAGCGATAACGCTGACGAGTAATCCACGGACCTTTTAAGGAGCCTATCAAATGGCACGTTTCTTCCGTCGTCGTAAATTCTGCCGCTTCACCGCTGAAGACGTGAAGGAGATCGACTACAAAGATCTCAACACTCTGAAAGCCTACGTATCCGAGACCGGCAAAATCGTTCCAAGCCGCATCACCGGTACCAAAGCTCGTTATCAGCGTCAGCTGGCCACCGCTATCAAGCGCGCCCGCTTCCTGGCCCTGCTGGCCTACACCGACAGCCACGGCCGCTGAGACCGGGTAGTCGACAAGTAAGTAAGGGATCGAATGCATGCGTGCCTTGGCTGAATTCATCATGCGGGGGCGTATGCAGGCCACGCTGGTCGTGGCCGGATCTGCGGCATTGCCGCTGTTGTTCTGGTTGAGTGCCGCTGCAGGTTGCCTTGTGCTCCTGCGGCGCGGTTCGGACGCCTTGAGCGTCCTGGGTGTGGGAGTGTTGTCAGCGTTGGTGAGCTGGCACTACCTCAAAGACCCGACGGCACTGATTGTGCTGCTCGGGGCTTGCGGTCTGGCGCTGGTTTTACGCGCCGAACACACCTGGAATCGCGTGCTGCTGGTCAGCGTGGCCGTGGGATTGTTGATTGCCGTGAGCCTGGGGACCGTTTTCGGTTCCTTCACCGAAGCGCTGGCGCAGACGTTTGAACAAGTCTTGCCGCTGGCGATGGGTGAGGTCTACGAGAAATTCTCGGCAGACCAGAAGGCGATTCTCACGGGATTGGCGGTTCCACTGTCGATCATTTCGACAGCGGTGTCGTTGCAGGTCTTTAGCGTGCTGTGCCTGATTCTTGGGCGCTACTGGCAGGCGTTGTTGTATAACCCCGGCGGTTTCGGTCGCGAGTTTCGCGCCATCCGACTGCCGAAAGGCGTTGCGCTGTCGCTTCTGGCCGTCATGTGTGTGGCACCGTTCTTCGGTCTGCACGCACTGGTTCTGTTGCCGTTGTGCAGCGTGCCGCTGTTCTTCGCCGGTCTGGCCCTGGTTCACGGGCTGGTGGCGCAGAAACGGCTGGCCGGCTTCTGGCTGGTGGGGATATACGTCACGCTCGTGCCTTTCATGCACTTGCTCGGTCCGTTGCTTGTGGTTTTGGCCATTGTCGACAGCCTGATTGATTTTCGCGGTCGTCACGTGTCGAAAGACACCGATAACGCGAACGGTGAAGGTTAAAAGTTAAGAGGATTTCCACATGCAACTGATCCTTCTGGAAAAAATCGCCAACCTGGGCAACCTGGGCGACAAAGTAAACGTTAAGGCCGGTTACGGCCGTAACTACCTGCTGCCTTTCGGCAAAGCCACCGCTGCGACCGCTGCCAACCTGGCTGCGTTCGAAGAGCGTCGTGCTGAGCTGGAAAAAGCCGCTGCCGACCGTAAAGCATCGGCTGAAAGCCGTGCTGCCCAACTGGCCGAGCTGGAAGTGACCATCACTGCCACCGCTGGCGACGAAGGCAAGCTGTTCGGTTCGATCGGTACTCACGACATCGCTGACGCACTGACCGCCTCCGGCGTTGAAGTTGCAAAAAGCGAAGTTCGTCTGCCGAACGGCACCATCCGCAACGTGGGTGAATTCGACGTGGCTGTGCACCTGCACGCCGAAGTTGAAGCCACCGTACGCGTTGTCGTGGTAGCAGCTTAAGCAACACCCTGATCGACTGGCGGCTTGTCCGTCAGACGGTTAACATCGGGCACGATCCTGTCTACAGGTCGTGCCCTTTGTCTTTCTGCAATCCCTGCTTTTCCTGAATAAAAAGTGGCCATGAACGAAATCTCCGCTCCCGAGCAATACGATCTGCAAACCGCCGCGCTGAAGGTGCCGCCGCATTCCATCGAGGCCGAACAGGCCGTGCTCGGTGGTCTGATGCTGGACAACAACGCCTGGGAACGCGTGCTCGATCAAGTCTCCGACGGCGATTTCTACCGGCATGACCACCGTCTGATTTTCCGCGCGATCGCCAAACTGGCCGATCAGAACTCGCCGATCGACGTCGTGACCCTTGCCGAGCAACTGGACAAGGAAGGTCAGACCTCGCAAGTCGGCGGCCTCGGATACCTCGGCGAACTGGCGAAAAACACGCCGTCCGTCGCCAACATCAAGGCCTATGCGCAGATCGTCCGCCAGCGTGCGACGTTGCGTCAGTTGATCGGCATCAGCACCGAAATTGCCGACAGCGCCTTCAACCCTGAAGGTCGCACCGCCGAGGAAATCCTCGACGAAGCCGAACGGCAGATTTTCGCGATTGCCGAGGCCCGGCCAAAAACCGGCGGCCCGGTGGGTGTGAATGACCTGCTGACCAAGGCCATCGACCGTATCGACACCCTGTTCAACACCGCTGACGCGATCACGGGCCTGTCCACTGGTTACACCGATCTCGACGAGAAGACCAGCGGCTTGCAACCGTCTGACCTGATCATCGTCGCCGGTCGTCCGTCGATGGGTAAGACGACTTTTGCGATGAACCTGGTGGAAAATGCCGTGTTGCGCAGCGACAAGGTGGTGCTGGTGTACTCCCTCGAGATGCCAGGCGAATCGCTGATCATGCGTATGCTGTCGTCCCTCGGCCGCATCGACCAGACCAAGGTGCGTTCCGGTCAGCTGGAAGACGACGACTGGCCGCGCCTGACCTCGGCGGTCAACCTGCTCAACGACCGCAAGCTGTTCATCGATGACACCGCCGGCATCAGCCCGTCGGAGATGCGTGCCCGGACCCGGCGTCTGGTGCGCGAGCACGGTGACATCGGCCTGATCATGATCGACTACCTGCAGCTGATGCAGATCCCGGGTTCCAGCGGTGACAACCGGACCAACGAGATTTCCGAGATCTCCCGATCCCTGAAAGCCCTGGCCAAGGAATTCAACTGCCCGGTGGTGGCTCTGTCGCAGCTCAACCGTTCCCTGGAACAACGTCCCAACAAGCGCCCGGTGAACTCCGACTTGCGGGAATCCGGAGCGATCGAGCAGGACGCCGACGTGATCATGTTCGTGTACCGGGACGAGGTGTATCACCCGGAAACCGAGCACAAAGGCATCGCCGAAATCATCATCGGCAAACAGCGGAACGGCCCGATCGGCTTTATCCGCCTGGCCTTCATCGGCAAGTACACACGCTTCGAAAACCTCGCGCCGGGCAGCTATAACTTCGACGACGACGAGTAAGTCCGTCCTCGTCTGACAGCCCCTGATATTTCCGACCACAGCCGTCGGAATTGGTCATTTTTTGTGCTATATTCCGCGCCCGCGATTTTGCACCTCAACACCGGTCATCGACATGCAAGCAGCCAAGCCGTTATTTGACTATCCAAAATACTGGGCCGAATGTTTCGGGCCAGCGCCATTCCTGCCGATGAGCAGGGAGGAGATGGATCAGCTCGGCTGGGATTCCTGCGACATCATCATTGTCACGGGTGATGCCTACGTCGATCACCCGTCGTTCGGCATGGCGATCATCGGCCGGCTGCTGGAGTCCCAGGGCTTCCGCGTCGGGATCATTGCCCAGCCGAACTGGCAGTCCAAAGACGACTTCATGAAGCTCGGCGAGCCGAACCTGTTCTTCGGCGTCGCGGCCGGCAACATGGACTCGATGATCAACCGCTACACCGCGGACAAGAAAATCCGTTCCGACGACGCCTACACCCCGGGTGGCATGGCCGGCAAGCGTCCGGATCGCGCGAGCCTGGTCTACAGCCAGCGCTGCAAGGAAGCCTACAAGCATGTGCCGATCGTGCTCGGCGGCATCGAAGCCTCCCTGCGCCGCATCGCCCACTACGACTACTGGCAGGATCGTGTGCGCAATTCGATCCTGATCGACGCCAGTGCCGACATCCTGCTGTACGGCAACGCCGAGCGCGCGATCGTCGAAGTCGCCCAGCGTCTGTCTTACGGTCACAAGATCGAAGACATCACCGATGTACGCGGCACCGCGTTCATCCGTCGTGACACGCCGGCGGGCTGGTACGAAGTCGATTCCACACGCATCGACCGTCCGGGCAAGATCGACAAGATCATCAACCCGTACGTCAACACCCAGGACACTCAGGCTTGTGCGATCGAGCAGGAGAAAGGTCCGGTTGAAGATCCGGAAGAAGCCAAGGTCGTGCAGATCCTGGCCAGCCCGAAGATGACGCGCGACAAGACCGTGATCCGCCTGCCGTCGATGGAAAAGGTGCGTAACGACCCGGTCCTGTACGCCCACGCCAACCGCGTGCTGCACCTGGAAACCAACCCGGGCAACGCCCGTGCGCTGGTGCAGAAGCATGGCGAGATCGACGTCTGGTTCAACCCGCCGCCGATTCCGATGACCACTGAAGAAATGGACTACGTGTTCGGCATGCCTTACGCACGTGTTCCGCATCCTGCGTACGGCAAGGAAAAGATCCCGGCCTACGACATGATCCGTTTCTCGGTGAACATCATGCGTGGCTGCTTCGGCGGCTGCACCTTCTGCTCGATCACCGAGCACGAAGGCCGGATCATCCAGAACCGTTCCGAAGAGTCGATCATTCGCGAAATCGAAGAGATCCGCGACAAGGTGCCGGGTTTCACCGGCGTCATTTCCGACCTCGGCGGCCCGACCGCGAACATGTACCGCATCGCCTGCAAGAGCCCGGAAATCGAATCCGCGTGCCGCAAGCCGTCCTGCGTGTTCCCGGGCATCTGCCCGAACCTGAACACCGACCACTCGTCGCTGATTCAGCTGTACCGCAGCGCCCGTGCCTTGCCGGGTGTGAAGAAGATCCTGATCGCCTCCGGCCTGCGTTACGACCTCGCGGTCGAGTCGCCGGAGTACGTCAAGGAACTGGTGACCCACCACGTCGGTGGTTACCTGAAGATCGCCCCGGAACACACCGAGGAAGGTCCGCTCAACCAGATGATGAAGCCGGGGATCGGCACCTACGATCGCTTCAAGCGCATGTTCGAGAAGTACACCAAGGAGGCGGGGAAAGAGCAGTACCTGATTCCGTACTTCATCGCCGCGCACCCGGGCACCACCGACGAAGACATGATGAACCTGGCTCTGTGGCTCAAGGGCAACGGCTTCCGCGCCGACCAGGTGCAGGCGTTCTATCCGTCGCCGATGGCCACCGCCACCGCGATGTACCACTCGGGCAAGAACCCGTTGCGCAAGGTCACCTACAAGAGCGACGGCGTGACCATCGTCAAGAGCGAGGAGCAGCGTCGTCTGCACAAGGCGTTCCTGCGTTACCACGACCCGAAAGGCTGGCCGATGCTGCGTGAAGCGCTGATCCGCATGGGCCGCGCCGACCTGATCGGGCCGGGCAAGAACCAGTTGATCCCGACGCATCAGCCGGCCACCGACAGCTACCAGAGTGCCCGTCGCAAGAACTCGACGCCGGCTGGCAGCCATAAAGTGGCGAAGGACGTGAAAGAGAAGACCACCAAGATCCTCACCCAGCACAACGGTCTGCCACCGCGCGCCAGCGACGGCGGCAATCCGTGGGACAAGCGTGAACAGGCCAAGGCCGCGGCATTCGCCCGCAACCAGCAGGCCGCCAAGGAGCGCAAGGAAGCGGCGAAAGGCAAAGGGCCGAAGCCGGCTCGCAAGCCGGTCGTACCGCGCTGAAACGCACTTGAGTGAACAGAACGCCAACCTTCGGGTTGGCGTTTTGCATTGTGCTTCGCAACATTTGCGTGCAACTGTGCCAAAGCATTTCACCGCGTCGCCCGATTTTGGTGCTGTACTGCCCTGAGCATTCCGGGAAAGCGCCGAGGTCCCTGCATGGCATAAGTCTTGCGCGCTTTCGAATACGCTTGGGCTCGCAGGAGGCACGCCGTGTCGATTCATGTCGCATTGCATCACGTCACGCATTACCGCTACGACCGCGCTGTCGAACTCGGCCCGCAGATCGTGCGCCTGCGCCCGGCTGCCCACAGCCGCACGCGGATTCTGTCTTATTCGCTGAAAGTCTCGCCCGAGCAGCACTTCATCAACTGGCAGCAGGATCCCCAGGGCAACTACCTCGCCCGACTGGTGTTTCCCGAGAAAACCGCCGAACTGCGGATTGAGGTCGACCTGCTGGCCGAGATGGCGGTGTTCAATCCGTTCGATTTTTTCCTCGAGCCCTACGCCGAGAAAATCCCCTTTGCCTACGCCGCCGATGAACGCAAGGAGCTGGCGCCGTACCTCGAAACCCTGCCGCTGACGCCTAAATTCAAGGCCTATCTGGACGCCATCGACCGCACGCCGCTGCCGGCGGTGGATTTTCTGGTGGCGCTCAACCAGCGCCTGAGCGAAGACATCAATTACCTGATCCGCATGGAGCCGGGCGTACAGACCCCGGAGCACACGCTTGAACAAGTCTCCGGCTCCTGCCGCGATTCGGCATGGCTGCTGGTGCAACTGCTGCGCAACCTCGGGCTGGCAGCGCGTTTCGTCTCCGGTTACCTGATTCAACTGACCGCCGATGTGAAAAGCCTCGACGGCCCGTCCGGTACCGAAGTGGACTTCACCGATCTGCACGCGTGGTGCGAGGTTTATCTGCCGGGTGCCGGTTGGATCGGGCTCGACGCGACCTCCGGACTGTTCGCCGGTGAAGGGCATATTCCGTTGGCCTGCAGTCCCGATCCGTCCTCGGCGGCGCCGATCAGTGGTCTGGTGGAGCCCTGCGAGTGCGAGTTCAGCCACGAAATGTCGGTGGAGCGGATCTGGGAAGCGCCACGGGTGACCAAGCCCTACACCGATGAACAGTGGCTGGCGATCCAGGCCCTTGGCCGGCAGATCGATGCCGACCTGCTGGAAGGTGATGTGCGCCTGACCATGGGCGGCGAACCGACCTTCGTCTCCATCGACGACCCCGACGGCGCCGAATGGAACACCGCCGCGCTGGGCCCGGACAAGCGCCGACTCTCCGCCGAGCTGTTCCAGCGCATGCGCAAGCACTACGCGCCAAAAGGGCTGGTGCATTTCGGTCAGGGCAAGTGGTATCCGGGCGAGCAACTGCCACGCTGGTCGCTGAATTGCTACTGGCGGCGCGACGGTGTGCCGATCTGGCACAACAACGCATTGATCGCCGACGAGCAGCAGGATTACGGCGCCACGGGTGAACTGGCCGGCCGTTTTCTGGCCAGCGTCGCCGAACGCCTGAAACTGCCGACACGCTTTGTGTTCCCGGCCTACGAAGACAATTTCTACTACCTCTGGCGCGAGGGCGCATTGCCGAGCAATGTCAGCGCCGAAGACTCGCGTCTGGAGGAGCCGCTGGAACGTGCGCGGCTGCGCAAGGTGTTCAGTCAGGGCCTGGACAAGGTCATCGGTCAGGTGCTGCCGCTGGCACGTACCGCCAAGGGCGACCAATGGCAGAGCGGACGCTGGTATCTGCGTGACGAGCATTGCCGATTGGTGCCGGGGGACTCACCGCTGGGCTATCGCCTGCCGTTGGGTTCGCAGCCCTGGGTGAAGGCGGCGGAGTATCCGTTCATTCATCCGAACGATCCGAATCAGGACTTCCCCGAGCTACCCGATACAGATCAACTCAATCGTCACGACGCGCCGGCTGCGGCGGCTGAACGGATGCCGAAAATCGACGAGTCCGCCGACTGGCTGACCCGCACCGCGCTCTGCGCCGAGGCCCGGGAAGGACGGTTGTATCTGTTCATGCCACCGCTGGAGCGGGTCGAGGATTATCTGGAGCTGGTGGCCGCCATCGAAGCCACCGCCGAGGAACTGCATTGCCCGGTGTTGCTGGAAGGTTACGAGCCGCCGAGCGATCCGCGCCTGAGTAACTTCCGCATTACCCCGGATCCCGGCGTGATCGAGGTCAACGTCCAGCCCTCCGCGACATGGGACGAACTGGTCGAGCGCACGGAGTTTCTGTACGAA
This sequence comes from Pseudomonas sp. GW821-FHT09C09, assembly GCF_059418105.1. Lineage (NCBI taxonomy): Bacteria > Pseudomonadati > Pseudomonadota > Gammaproteobacteria > Pseudomonadales > Pseudomonadaceae > Pseudomonas > Pseudomonas sp. GW821-FHT09C09. The sequence continues at coordinate 167,626 of NZ_JBWKPF010000004.1, read as the reverse complement.
GAGGCGCGCCAGACGCGACTGTCCACCGAGAAGTTCATGATCGACGGACGCCACACCGGCACCGGTGGCGGCAACCATTTCGTGCTCGGCGGGGCGACACCGGCGGACTCTCCGTTCCTGCGTCGCCCGGATCTGCTGCGCAGCCTGATCAGCTACTGGCACAACCATCCTTCGCTGTCCTACCTGTTTTCCGGTCTGTTCATCGGCCCGACTTCTCAGGCTCCGCGCGTCGATGAAGCGCGCAACGATGCGCTGTATGAACTGGAAATCGCTTTCGCGCAGATGCCGGCGCCGGGAGAAGAATGCCCGCCATGGCGAGTGGACCGGTTGCTGCGCAATCTGCTGATCGATGTCACCGGCAACACCCATCGTGCCGAGTTCTGCATCGACAAGCTGTATTCACCGGACGGCGCCACCGGGCGTCTCGGTCTGCTGGAGTTGCGTGCGTTCGAAATGCCGCCCCATGCGCGCATGAGCCTGGCCCAGCAGTTGTTGTTGCGGGCGCTGGTCGCGCGGTTCTGGCGCGAGCCCTATGCACCGCCGAAACTGGCGCGCTGGGGCACCGAGTTGCATGACCGTTTCCTGCTGCCGCACTTCATCGAGCAGGACTTTGCCGACGTCATCGTCGAACTCAACAATGCCGGTTATCCGCTGCGCGCTGAATGGTTTGCGGCGCATCTTGAGTTTCGCTTTCCCAAGGTTGGTGATTACACGGTCAACGGCATCGAGCTGGAATTGCGTCAGGCCCTTGAACCCTGGCATGTGCTGGGCGAGGAGGGCGCGGCGGGCGGTACGGTGCGTTACGTCGACTCATCGCTGGAGCGTTTGCAGGTCAAGCTCACGGGGTTGCCGCCGCAGCGTTACCTGCTGACCTGCAACGGTATCCCGGTGCCGCTGCAACCGACCGGGCGGGTGGGCGAGTTTGTCGCGGGTGTGCGTTTCCGTGCCTGGCAACCGGCCAATTGCCTGCAACCGACGATCCCGGTGCACGCACCGCTGGTGTTCGACTTGCTCGACACCTGGATGCAGCGCTCGCTGGGCGGCTGCCAGTACCACGTCGCCCATCCGGGCGGGCGCAATTACGAGACGTTGCCGGTCAATGCCAATGAAGCGGAGAGCCGGCGAATGGCGCGTTTCTTCCGCATCGGACACACGCCGGGGAAACTTCCGATACCGAATCTGACTATCTCCGACGAGCTCCCGATGACTCTCGATTTACGACGCTTTTGATTCGTACACGACCCCCGGATTTTTCGTATATCCGGGCGTCATGTGCCTGCGTTAGTCTGACCGTTCCTTGCTGGCTGCCGAGCTTTCCATGCCTGACCTGCTTGACCGCTACCCGCTGACGGCGGGCACCTATCACGAACTGCTCGACGCCGGCGGAGCGGTGCGTCCGCACTGGCAGCGACTGTTCGACCAATTGCAGCGCAGCACCCCGGCGCAACTGGTGCAGCGTCAGGCGCTGCTGACCCGGCAGATTCAGGAAAACGGTGTCACCTACAACGTGTATGCCGACCCCAAGGGTGCGGATCGTCCGTGGGAGCTGGATCTGCTGCCCCATGTGATCGCCGCCGACGAGTGGCAACACCTGTCGGCCGGGATCACCCAGCGTGCGCGGTTGCTCAATGCGGTGCTGGCGGATCTGTACGGGCCGCAGCGGCTGATCAGCGAAGGGCTGCTGCCGGCAGAGCTGGTGTTCGGTCACAACAACTTTCTCTGGCCCTGTCAGGGCATTGCGCCCCCGGACGGGGCCTTTCTGCATCTGTATGCCGTGGATCTGGCGCGCACGCCGGACGGGCGCTGGTGGGTGACGGCGGATCGTACCCAGGCACCGTCGGGTGCCGGTTATGCACTGGAAAACCGCACCATCGTGTCCCGGGCCTTCCCCGAGTTGTATCGGGATCTGAAGGTGCAGCACCTGGCCGGTTTTTTCCGCACCTTGCAGGAAACCCTGGCCCGTCAGGCACCTTGCGACGATGACGCGCCGCTGGTGGTGTTGCTGACCCCGGGACGTTTCAACGAAAGCTATTTCGAACATCTCTATCTGGCGCGCCAGCTCGGTTATCCGCTGGTGGAGGGCGGTGACCTGACGGTGCGAGATGCCACGGTTTACCTGAAAACCCTCAGCGGCCTGCGTCGTGTCCACGCGATCATGCGTCGGCTCGACGATGATTTCTGCGATCCGCTGGAACTGCGTACGGATTCGGCACTGGGTGTTCCGGGATTGCTGGAAGCGGTGCGTCAGGGCCGGGTGCTGGTGGCCAATGCGCTGGGCAGCGGCGTGCTGGAGTCGCCGGGACTGTTGGGCTTTTTGCCGAAGATCAATCAGTACCTGTTCGGTGAAGAGCTGATCCTGCCTTCCATCGCTACCTGGTGGTGCGGTGAGGCGCCGGTGCTGGCCCAAGCGTTGGAGAAACTGCCGGAGTTGCTGATCAAACCGGCCTTTCCATCCCAGAGCTTCGCCCCCGTTTTCGGGCGTGATCTGAGTGAAAAACAGCGCCAGAGTCTCGCCGAACGCATGCAGGCCCGGCCTTATGCCTATGTCGCGCAAGAACTTGCGCAACTGTCCCACGCACCGATCTGGCAACCCGAGGACGGCCAGTTACAGCCGCGAGCCATCGGCATGCGCATGTATGCGGTGGCCAGTCATGACGGTTATCGGGTGTTGCCCGGCGGCCTGACCCGGGTGGCGGCCGAGGCCGATGCCGAAGTGGTATCGATGCAGCGCGGTGGTGCGAGCAAGGACACCTGGGTGCTGGGCGACCGACCGCCAAGCGGCGAACAATGGAAGACCCAGCGCAATATCGGCGTACACGATCTGGTGCGCCGCGATCCGTACCTGCCGTCGCGGGTGGTGGAAAACCTGTTCTGGTTCGGCCGTTACTGCGAGCGCTGCGACGACAGCGCGCGGCTGTTGCGTATCATGCTGGCGCGCTACGTCGACGGTGATGACCCGCAGGCCCTGCAGGCTGCCGTGGCGCTCGGCGAGCGGCTGATGCTGCTGCCGGACGAAGGCGATCTGCCAGAGCGCTTGCTCGCAGCGTTGCTCGGCGAGGACTGGTCGTTCAGCCTGCGCTCCAACCTGCAACGCTTGCAGTGGGCGGCGTCGCAGGTGCGCGGCAAGCTCTCGCGGGAAAACTGGCAGGCGCTGGTGGAGTTGCAGCGCGAGGCGACGGAGCTGGACACCGACGAACCGGACTTTGGTGAGCTGCTGGATTTTCTCAACCGGCTGGTGATGTCGCTGGCGGCGCTGTCCGGGTTTGCCCTCGACGACATGACCCGCGACGAAGGCTGGCGCTTCCTGATGATCGGCCGACGCATCGAACGCCTGCAGTTTCTCAGCAGCAGTCTCGCCGGTTTCCTGCGTGGCGCCGGGGCGTTCGATCAGGCAGGGCTGGAATGGTTGCTGGAACTGGGCAACAGCAGCATCACCTATCGCTCGCGTTATCTGGCGGTGGCGCAGTTGATCCCGGTGCTCGACCTGTTGCTGCTGGACGAGCAGAACCCCCATGCGGTGTTGTTCCAGTTGAAACTGGTGACGCGCACCCTAAAGCGTCTGAACGATGATTTTGGTGTGCCGAGGGAGGCCGGGTTGCCGCAACTGGTCGAACGTCTGGCGCGCTTCGATCTGGGTTGCCTGGAAAATCCGTTGTTCGGCGAGTCCAGCGTGCATGCCGCCCTCGACGGGCTGGCGGATCTGCTGCAAGACATCGCCGACGCCAGCGGCCAGGTGTCCGATCGTCTGGCCCTGCGCCATTTCGCCCATGTCGATGATGTCAGCCAGCGCACGGTGTCCGTCTGATGAATGCCCATTACCAGATCCTTCACGACACCTGCTATCACTACGACAGCCCGGTCTCGCTGGCGCAGCAGCTGGCGCATCTGTGGCCTCGCGAATGCGCCTGGCAGCGCTGCACTGAACAGCAATTGCTGATCAGCCCGGATCCGACCACGCGTCGTGACGAGCAGGACGTGTTCGGCAATCCGCTGACGCGCCTGGCGTTCGAACGGCCTCACGATGAATTGCAGGTCAACGCACGGCTGACGGTCGAGGTGCTGGCGCGGCCGGCGCTGGATTTCAATCTGTCCCCGGCCTGGGAATTGACCCGTAATGCGCTGACCTACAGCAGTCAGCCGTTGTCTGCCGAATTGCTGGAGGCCAGCCGTTACCGGTTTCAATCACCCTACGTTCACTTGAAGCGCAGTTTCGTCGAGTTCTCCGAAAGTTGTTTTCCACCCGGGCGACCGTTGCTGCTGGGCGTGCAGGCGTTGATGGAAAAGATCTTCGACGAGTTCACCTTCGATGCCGAGGCCACGCAAGTCGCGACGCCGTTAGTGGAAGTGCTGGAGCGGCGGCGCGGGGTCTGTCAGGACTTCGCCCACCTGATGCTGGCCTGCGTGCGTTCCCGAGGGCTGGCGGCGCGCTACATCAGCGGCTATCTGCTGACACGGCCACCACCGGGGCAACCGCGATTGATCGGCGCCGATGCGTCCCATGCGTGGGTTTCGGTGTTTTGTCCGGTGCTCGGCTGGGTGGATTTCGATCCGACCAACAATGTGCAACCGGCACTGGAGCACATCACCCTGGCCTGGGGCCGGGATTTTTCCGATGTGTCGCCGTTGCGCGGGGTAATTCTGGGAGGGGGGAGCCATGATCCCGAGGTCCGGGTCACGGTGATGCCACTGAATGAGTGACGAAGCACACGGCAGGGGCGGGCAAGCCCGTTCCTGCCGGTTTTGCGTTCAGTGGTCCTGCGGTATTGCTCAGGCCTCGGGTGCCTGGTCTTTCGGTGCCTCAACATCATCATCGGTCGCCACTTCACCGTCAGGGTTCAGTGCCGCTTCTTCAGCCATCTGTTTCTTGCGCTGAAGCTTTTCCTCTTTCTTCTGTTCCTTGGCCAGGTCACGTTGACGCTTGGCGAAGGAGTAATTGGGTTTGGCCATGGGCGATCCTCTGGGGTCGAAGGTGAGGTTGAGCGGCGCGTATTCTGCCCTGTATCGGTGCCCGGGGGTTAACCGGGTTTCTGGTCGACCCACTTTGGCGTGACGGTCGGCTGCCACTGGTCGAGAGCATCGAGCAACGATTGCGGCGATTCACTCACTTGCAGCATGTCACGGTGCGGTGCGCGAACGAAGCCTTCGCCGACGATGTGATCGAGAAATGCCGTGAGTTTGCTGTAGAAACCATTCACTTCCAGCAGGCCCAGCGGCTTGCCGTGGTAGCCGAGCTGGCCCCAGGTCCAGACTTCGAACAGTTCTTCCAGGGTGCCGAGGCCGCCGGGCAGGGCGATGAACGCATCGCTGAGTTCGGCCATCCGCGCCTTGCGCGCGTGCATGCCGTCGACCACTTCCAGGCGCGTCAGGCTTTTGTGACCGATTTCCTTGTCCATCAGGCTCTGCGGAATGATGCCGATCACTTCACCGCCGGCGGCCAGCGCGGCGTCCGCGACAATCCCCATCAACCCCACGGCGCCACCGCCGTAGACCAGCTTCAGCTTGCGCTCGGCAATGGCGGTGCCGAGGGCGATGGCGGCTTCGGTGTACGCCGGGGTGGTGCCGGCGTTGGCACCGCAAAATACACAAACGGATGTGAGAGACATGCCTTCCTCCTGGGTCAATCCGTCACAGGGTAATGGCTGGCACGCCTCGATCCAAGGGCTAGACTTCGCGTTTCGGGGTTTCACAGGTGCCGCTGGCGCCACAGGCGTAGGCGGCGAGCAGACTGCACAACAGGCTGTTGAAGGACATGACTGATGCTCCAGTTGAGTTGAGCCCTGAAGATACGTCCCGGCCAAACGTCTGGCTGTTAGATTGTTTCGATGAGTGTCATAGCCTGAAAGTTGTATACAATTTTTGACTCAAGTCATAGGAACTTGCGAAGATTTCAGGCAGTCTTTCCACCATTCGTGTTTTTGTTAACCCTGCCTTGGAGATTCACCATGTTTTCCAAAGTTGTTGCGGTATCCCTGCTGGCGCTGGCCAGCAGCCAATTGATGGCTGCCGAGTGCAAAACCACCGTTGACTCCACCGACCAGATGTCCTTCAACACCAAGGAGATCGTGATCGACAAGAGCTGCAAGACCTTCACCGTCGAACTGACCCACTCCGGCAGCCTGCCGAAGAACGTCATGGGCCACAACCTGGTGGTCAGCAAGACTGCTGACATGCAACCGATCGCCACCGACGGCCTGGCCGCCGGCATCGACAAGAACTACCTGAAGGACGGCGACGAGCGCGTCATCGCCCACACCAAGATCATCGGCGCCGGCGAAAAAGACTCGCTGACCATCGACGTATCGAAACTGGCAGCCGGCACCGATTACGGCTTCTTCTGCTCGTTCCCTGGCCACATCTCGATGATGAAAGGCACAGTGGTTGTGAAGTAAGAAAACCGCAGTCCAAAAAAAAGCGTCCCGAGGGACGCTTTTTTCATGCCTTGAATTCAAGGCGCAAACGGCATGACCCGCTTGTGATGGGTCTTTTTGTAGGTGTTGACGATGATGTCGAACGCTTCCTGACGCACCGGCTCACCGTGCAGGAAAGCGTCGATCTCGGCGTAGGTCACGCCGTGGGACGCTTCGTCCGGTTTGCCCGGCGACAGGTCTTCCAGATCCGCCGTCGGCACTTTTTCCACCAGTGATTCCGGTGCGCCGAAGCTGCGGGCGATGGCCCGGACCTGGTTTTTCACCAGGCCGCTCAGTGGTGCCAGATCGCAGGCGCCGTCACCGAACTTGGTGAAGAAACCCATCACCGCTTCCGCCGCGTGGTCGGTGCCGATCACCAGGCCATGGGCCGCGCCGGCGATGGTGTACTGGGCGACCATGCGCATCCGCGCCTTGGTGTTGCCGAGCACGAAATCCACCGACACCGCGTGCTTGCCTTCGAAGGCTGCGACTTCGCTGGCCAGGGATTTCACCGCCGGGCCGATGTTGACGGTGTGGCGCTCGTCCGGGGCGATGAAGTCCACCGAGGCCTGGGCGTCGTGTTCATCGAACTGCACGTCGTACGGCAGGCGCACGGCGATGAACTTGTAGGCCTCGTCACCGGTGCGCTCGCGCAGTTCACGCATGGCGCGCTGGGCCAAAAGGCCTGCGGTCAGCGAGTCGACGCCGCCGCTGATGCCCAGCACCAGGGTCTTGAGGCCGGAACTGGTCAGGCAATCCTGGATAAAGGTGATGCGTCGGGCGACTTCCGCTTCGAGGGCCTGGTAATCGGCGAACGGCGGCTGAACGTTGAGCTGTTCAGCAATCTCACGCTGTACGGCTTGCATGAATTCACTCCTTGCTAGAAAGGCTGGAAACGGCAGGAACCTGGAAAACGTGTCGCAAATAGGCGACGAAATTCGGGTCTTTGCAGTGGGTCTTGCCCGGCTCGTCGGAGATCTTCGCCACCGGTTGGCCGTTGCAGGCGGTCATTTTAAGCACGATGCTCATCGGTTCGACACCCGGAATGTCACAGGTCAGGTTGGTGCCGATGCCGAAGCTGACATTGATCCGACCCCGCAGCGCCCGGAAGATCTCCAGCGACTTGGGCAGCGTCAGGCTGTCGGAGAACACCAGGGTCTTGCTCATCGGGTCGATGCCGAGCTTGTGATAGTGAGCGATGCATTTTTCGCCCCACTGCACCGGATCCCCGGAGTCATGACGCAAACCGTCGAACAGCTTGGCGAAGAACAGATCGAAATCGCCGAGGAACGCGTCGGTGGTGATGCAGTCGGTCAGGGCGATCCCCAGCAGGCCGCGGTACTCGCGGACCCAGCAATCGAGGGCGGCGATCTGACTGTCGATCAGTCGCGGGCCGAGTTGCTGGTGCGCCATGATCCATTCGTGGGCCATGGTGCCCAGGGGTTTCATGTCCAGTTCGCGGGACAGGTGCACATTGCTGGTGCCGACGAAACGCCCCGGGAAATCGTGCTTGAGCACGTTCACCACTTCTTCCTGCACGCGATAGGAAAACCTGCGGCGCGTGCCGAAATCGGCGACCTGCAACTGCGACAACTCGTCAGGCGAGGCGTTGGCGGTCAGCCAGTCGAACTTGCGGTACAGCTGCTCGCGAGCCTGTTCCAGCACGGTTTCGCGGTAGCGATAGCGGTTGCGCACTTCGCTGACGATCGCCAGCAGCGGCACTTCGAACAGAATCACATGCAGCCACGGCCCGCGCAGGCGGATGAACAGCTCGCCGTTCTCGATGCCGGTGTGCAGGTAGCGCAGGTTGAAGCGGAACAGACCGAGGAAGCGCAGAAAGTCAGGTTTGAGGAAGCTGATGCGCTCGAGGAAACTCAACTGATCGGCGCTCAGGCTCAGTTCGGCCAGACGCTCGACCTGGAAGCGGATCTCCGCCAGATACGGGCGCAGATCTTCACTGTTACGGCAACGGAACTCCCATTCGACTTCGACGTTGGGGTAGTTGTGCAGCACCGCCTGCATCATCGTCAGTTTGTAGAAGTCGGTGTCGAGCAGGTTCTGCACGATGCGATCGGCAAACACACTCTCGCTCATAACGGGGTCTCCAGGCGGGCCGCGCGTTGGCGCGGTATCAATCAATGGCGCTAGTGGCGCATATCCTGGATGAAGATTGCTAGCGATTTTTTGTTCGGTGGCTTGCTTTTGTTTTTGACGGCTTTTGCTTTTTTTCCCCTGAAGCAGCTTTTTGTTCGGGATACACATCGAGCGCGGCTTGAATGACCAGCTCAAGTCGTTCCCAACTTTTTATGTACTCTGCGAGACGCGAATGCCTAGGGATGAGGTTTGTTTCAACCGCTTTGATCATTGCTGCCCTGAGCATTGCATAGGTTGCTTTTTCAGCCATGAGTGAAGTCTCCCTTGAAGGAAACCTGGTCGAGTGTGTCAACGCCATCTTGAAGTAATACATAAACAGGAAGTATCAGTCGGTACAGATCTGAGTCATTGATGTCCTTGATGGTTACGGATGTCAGGGCCTCCAGAAGGCTGACAGCAGCGCGGATTCTGAAGCAGGCATCTTCGAATAACTGGCCGGATGTGGCATGTGTATCTATTAAGTAAGTTGGACTGTTGGTCGCATTGGCTTTAAGTGGAAAGTAACGAGTCATCGGGGGGCGTCCTGATAATTTTTGTCTGTATGGCTCAAAGAGCTGTTTGTTCTTCAAGCAGATTTGATGGGGTGTTTTATGTACTAGGTTGCTGAGCCATTACGAAGTCGAATAGCTCAGCATTCGGCTTAATTCTTTAAGCGGATTGTGTACTTGCTTCGCTGGACTCCGATGGCGAACTGCGAATCATCGTGTGTAGTTCTCCTGGCTGCGGCGGCCAGGCCTGCGGGTCGAGATCAAGATCAAGAAACTTGCTGGAGTCGAAAATGGGCGTCTTGATTCCGAAACGACGCTGCTCGTCGTAATCTCGCAAGATCCGGAGACAAACTTTAAACAGCAGTGCCATGGCTACGAGGTTGACCAGCGCCAGCAACGTCATGGTGATGTCGGCGAAAGCAAGCACGGTCGAAAGGTCCTCTACCGCCCCCCAGAACACCAAAACCAATACCAGCGAACGGTAGATAATCAGCGTTTTTCGAGGTTCGCCAAACATAAACCGAAGGCTGTTTTCCCCCAGGTAGTAGTTGTAGAGCATCGCAGTGAAGACAAATAGCGCCAGCACCACGCTGATGAACATTCGCCCCCATTCACCGACCACGGCTGCCAACGAGTTTTGTGCCAGCGCAACGCCGTCGCCCTCAAAGCCTGGCGCGTAGAAACCCGAAAGCAAAATGAGTAATGCCGTGCAGGTACAAATCACGAACGTATCGATGAAAACGCTGAATGCCTGCACGACGCCTTGTGCCACCGGATGGTCGACTTTCGCCACTGACGCGACATTGGGAGCGCTGCCCAGTCCCGCTTCATTGGAAAACACACCACGTCTCACACCCATGACGATTGCACTGCCGATCAATCCACCAAAGGCTTGATCCAAACCGAACGCGCTTCGGATGATAGTCATCAGCATTGGTGGAACCTGATCGAACTGCAGCACGATCACGTAACTCGTCACGCCGATGTAAGCGAGAACCTTCAACGGCACCAACAAGTCGGCTACGGCAGCTATTCGTTTTATCCCACCAATAAAAACTGCCCCGAGCAGCAGGGACAATGTGAGTCCTGACCACATGGGCGCCAGATCGAAAGCGTCTTTCAGCGAATGTGAGACTGCATGCGATTCGAGACCATTGATTGAAAATCCAAACGTCACTAGCAGTAGAAGCGCTGCAATTGTTCCGAGCCAGCGTTTGTCCAGACCGTGCTCGATGTACCAAGAGGGTCCGCCTCGAAACAGGCCATTCCCATCGCTACGTTTGTAGAGTTGGCCCAGTGTGCATTCGAAGACGCTACTCGACATGCCGAGCAAGGCTGTCATCCACATCCAGAAAACTGCGCCTGGGCCTCCCATGCTCACAGCAATCCCGACCCCGACGATATTCCCCGTGCCCACCCGCCCGGCGAGGCTGAGGGTCAATGCCTGAAACGAACTCAGATGGTGGCTGCCGCTGCGCCAACTGCCCAGTAGAACGGTAAACATGTGCAGGAAGTATCTGAACTGGACGAACCGTGATCGGATGGTGAAATAGCTACCCAGTCCAAGGACTACAGGGATCAAAACCTTTCCCGTAAGAAAGTCGTTGATGATGTCTAGCATTCAAAGCTCCTTGCTATTGAAAGTGCTGGCGTTTTTTATTGGCTGGTTAAGTCCTGAAACCTTTCAGGGCTCGTAATATCCAGCCATATTTCGCTGGGCGCAATTTCGCAACTTGCTTAAAAGTGATGCGAGTTGCTGCTATGGTTGCGCCTTCTAAAACTGTTTCAAGGATATTTATGTGGGAGTTTCTTCCAGCTAATTTAAGACTTCTGTGCAGTCACTACAGATCTGTCGCAGAAGTCTGTAGGAAGATTCGGATTAATCGTGGGCAATTCAATAAATATCTTTGCGGTAACAGCATTCCTACAGCCTTCAACCTGAAAAGAATCTGCGATTTTTTCGGGGTTGAGGAGTTTGAAATCGCTCTTCCAACCGAGCAATTCATCACACTGATTGGCGTGAAATCGAGGAAAGCCAGCACCGTCGATGAACAAACGGCACCGCAGAGAATGCTAGGGCACTTGCGTCAACGGTCCTCGCCGGAGCTCAAGGCGCACATCGGCTATTACTATGAGTACTACCACGCTATGACAGAGCCTGGCTCGATTTTGTGTTCGCTGGTGCACGTCCGAGAAGATGGGTCAGACATTGTCTATGAGCGAAACGAGCGCTTACAGATTGCGGGTGCTGAAGGCGAATTTGAACGGTATCGATACGTTGGGTTCGCTTACTACCTGAGAGATCGCCTGTTTCTTATCGACTACGAGTCGCTGACCTCGAACGAGATCAGCCAAACCATTCTCATACCTAGCTTCAAAAGCTGCATCACACGGCTCAACGGTCTGAAAATGGGTGTGTCCGCCGCTGACCATCGTGCTCCGGCTTGTTCGCGGGTCGTTTGGGAGTATCTGGGACCGGAAATCAATCGGATCGATGCCTATCGCCGGGTGCGTCTTTATGACGTTGATGATCCGGTTATCGATGACGACCTGCGTGCGCGACTCACTCAAACCAAGTTTGTTGATGGCCTGTTTGTAATTGCGTGACGATTCGCCGAGCCGGCGCAATACAACGCGTTGTCACTCAGGTCAGTCGGCATTAGTACTGTCGATCTGCTCCAGCATCCATTTCACGAAATCCCGCACCTTGGGCACTTCCGCCGCGTGTTCCGGGTAGGCCAGGTAATACGCGTCGGTACTGGGCATTGCATGCTGCCAGGGAGTGACCAGTTTGCCGTCGGCCAATTCCTCTTCCACCAGAAACCTCGGCAATAGCGCTACGCCGCAGCCGACCTGCGCCGCGCGGATGCACATATAAAAGGTTTCGAAGCGCGGGCCGTGGTAGCTGTGCTCGGTCTGGTAGCCCTGGCTGTCGAACCAGTCGTGCCACGCTTGCGGGCGCGAAGCATTCTGCAGCAGCACCAGATCGGTGAGTTGCGTTGGATCAGACAACGGAGTCTCCGGCAGGCTGCCGGGCGCGCAGACCGGCACCAGTTCTTCGCCGAACAGCTTCAGGCATTCGGTGCCGGGACGTGAGCCCTGGCCGAAATAGAACGCCAGGTCGCTGCGCCCTTGCAGCAGGTCATCGGCTTCCTGCTCGTTGCACAGATCCAGATGAATCGATGGATGCCGCAGGCGCCAGCCTTTGAGGCGCGGCACCAGCCAGCGGGCGCCGAAGGTCGAAGGTGTGGAGACGCGCAGGACTTCGGTTTCGCCGCCGTAGGAACGCAGGTAATGGGTCGACATCTCGACCTGGGTCAGGATTTTTCTGACTTCCACCAGGTACAGATCGCCGGCCGGTGTCATCTGCAAACGGCGGCGGACCCGACGGAACAACAAGTGCTGCAGCAATTCTTCGAGCTGCGCCACCTGCTTGCTGACAGCGCTCTGAGTCAGGTTCAGTTCCTCGGCGGCCCGGGTGAAACTCAGGTGCCGGGTCACGGCCTCGAAGCACTGCAGCGCGGTGATCGACGGCAAGTGGCGTTTGTTCAGCATGGGCGATCCTTTTCTTGTCTTTCTGCGCAGCATGAATAAACGGAATGATATCTCGCGTAAAGGTCGTTTGTTGCATGGCCTTCCTGAAGCTACAACTAAAGGCCTGCCCGGTCGTGAAAACGCGACCGCACACATTCAGTTTTTTGCTTGAGGAGTGACCCATGGTTGCCGCATTGCTTGATCGTCTTGGTGTGAATCCGGCCCTGTACCAGAACGGCAAAGTGCCGGTGCATTCGCCCATTGACGGCAGCCGCATCGGCGCCGTGAACTGGGAAGGCCCGGCCGAAGTCGAGCAGCACATCAGTCGCGCAGATCATGCGTTCGAACAATGGCGCAAGGTACCGGCCCCCCGTCGCGGCGAGCTGGTGCGTCAGTTCGGCGAAGTGCTGCGGGAATACAAGGCCGACCTCGGCGAGCTGGTTTCGTGGGAAGCGGGCAAGATCACCCAGGAAGGTCTCGGTGAAGTGCAGGAGATGATCGACATCTGCGACTTTGCCGTCGGCCTGTCCCGTCAGTTGTACGGTTTGACCATCGCCTCCGAGCGCCCGGGCCACCACATGCGTGAAACCTGGCACCCGCTGGGCGTGGTCGGCGTGATCAGCGCGTTCAACTTCCCGGTCGCGGTGTGGGCGTGGAACACCACGCTGGCGCTGGTCTGCGGCAACCCGGTGGTGTGGAAACCGTCGGAGAAAACCCCGCTGACCGCACTGGCCTGTCAGGCGCTGTTCGAGCGCGTACTGAAGAAATTCAGCGATGCCCCGGCGCACTTGAGCCAGGTGATCATCGGTGGCCGCGATGCCGGCGAAGCGCTGGTGGATGACCCGCGTGTCGCGCTGATCAGCGCCACCGGCAGCACCCGCATGGGCCGCGAAGTGGCGCCGAAAGTCGCCGCACGCTTCGCCCGCAGCATCCTTGAGCTGGGCGGCAACAACGCGATGATCCTCGGCCCGAGCGCCGATCTGGACATGGCGGTGCGTGCCATTCTGTTCAGCGCCGTCGGCACTGCCGGTCAGCGTTGCACCACGTTGCGTCGCCTGATCGCTCATGAATCGGTGAAAGAAGAAATCGTCACCCGCCTCAAGGCTGCCTATTCCAAGGTGCGCATCGGTCACCCGCTGGAAGGCAACCTGATCGGCCCGCTGATCGACAAGCACAGCTTCGAAAACATGCAGGACGCCCTGGAACAGGCGCTGAGCGAGGGCGGCCGGGTGTTCGGCGGCAAGCGGCAACTGGAAGATAAATTCCCCAACGCCTACTACGTGTCGCCAGCCATCGTTGAAATGCCGGAGCAGAGCGACGTGGTGTGCAGCGAAACCTTCGCACCGATCCTGTACGTGGTCGGCTACAGCGATTTCGATGAGGCGCTGCGCCTGAACAACGCCGTGCCGCAAGGCCTGTCGTCGTGCATCTTCACCACCGATGTGCGCGAGGCCGAGAAATTCATGTCGGCAGTCGGCAGTGACTGCGGCATCGCCAACGTCAACATTGGCCCGAGCGGCGCGGAGATTGGCGGTGCGTTTGGCGGTGAAAAAGAAACCGGTGGTGGTCGTGAGTCCGGTTCGGATGCGTGGCGCGCTTACATGCGCCGGCAGACCAACACCGTGAACTACTCGCTGGAGTTGCCGCTGGCGCAGGGCATCACGTTCGACTGACAGTTTTCTCAAAGCTATCGATCATTCCCACGCACTCGTGGGAATGATCTTTTAAGTGTGTTTGGCAGGTTTCTGTTGGAGTCTGGCAATGCCGTTACGCGAAGAATGTCTGTGGGAAAAGCTCACGCCGCAACGACCGGATAACACGGCGCTCAGGGGCGAGGTCAAAGTCGATGTCTGTGTGATCGGCGCCGGGTTTACCGGGTTGTCGGCGGCGCTGCATCTGTTGGAGAAGGGCAAAAGCGTCTGCGTGCTCGAAGCCCATCGCGCCGGGCAGGGTGGCTCCGGGCGCAATGTCGGACTGGTCAACGCCGGGATGTGGATTCCGCCGGACGAAATCGAGGCCGGGTTTGGCGAGGCCGTCGGCAGCCAGCTCAACCGCATGCTCGGTGCGGCGCCGGCGCTGGTGTTCAGCCTTGTGGATAAATACAACATCGATTGCCAGTTACGCCGCGAAGGCACCCTGCACATGGCGCACAACGCCAAGGGTGAGGCGGATCTGCGCAGTCGCGAAGAACAATGGAAACGCCGCGGCGCACCGGTCGAACTGCTGACCGGCAAGGCCTGTGAACAGGCGACCGGTACGCAAAAGATTGCCGCCGCGCTGCTCGACCGACGTGCCGGCACGCTCAATCCGATGGCGTATGTCACCGGGCTGGCGAAAGCCGTGGCGGGGCTCGGCGGGCAAATGTTCGATCATTCCCCGGTCACGCGCCTTGAACGTCAGGGCCAGCATTGGTCGGTGCAGACCGGGCAGGGTTCGGTGCAAGCCGAGCAAGTGGTGATCGCCTCCAACGCCTACACCGAAGGCGACTGGACCGAACTCAAACGCAATTTCTTCCCCGGTTACTACTATCAGGTCGCTTCGGTGCCGCTCACCGAAGACGCTGCCCAGGAAATCCTGCCGGGCGGGCAGGGCTCGTGGGATACCCGCCAGGTGCTGAGCAGCATCCGCCGCGACAAGGACGGGCGTCTGTTGCTGGGCAGCCTCGGTAACGGTAATCAGAAGCCGACCTGGTTCCTCAAGGCCTGGGCCGACCGGGTGCAGCAGCATTACTTCCCCAACCTCAAACCCGTGGAGTGGGAATGCACCTGGACCGGGCGCATCGCTTTTACTCCCGATCATTTGATGCGCCTGTTCGAGCCGGCGCCGGGACTGGTGGCCGTCACCGGTTACAACGGCCGTGGCGTGACCACCGGCACCGTTGTCGGCAAAGCCTTCGCCGACTACCTGTGTAACGGAAATCCTCAGGCCTTGCCGATTCCCTTTGCACCGATGCAGCCCCTGGCGGGCGTGGGTTTGCGCAGTTGCCTGTACGAGGCCGGGTTCTCGCTGTATCACGCGGGCCAGTGCCTGCGCATCGTCATCTGAATGTTGAAAATTGTTGCGTAACGCGGCGCTTTTGCGCGTAGCGACTAGCCTGTAATGGTGCGGGTTGTAGCAGTCCCGCACCAGCAGTGTGCAGTTCGGTGACGCGGGCTGTTACAGGCTGGTTGCACGTCGTTTGGCGCCGCGGTTGCAATGATGGCGCGTGCGGGTTGCGCCTGAAAAAACAAATGGTTTCACCTTCCGCGGTTTAGACGGTTGCACGCCCAATGAAAATGGGAACGAAACAGTCGAAATAACAAGAAAGCAGCGACTTTTTGAAGAATAAAAAACCGATGGCACGGCCCTTGCTCTGAGCAATCCAGTGAAGTCGCAGTGCCAACTAAAAAAAACCTTGGAGCACCACCTCATGTCCCAGACGTTTTACAAGAAAGGCTTTCTGGCCCTCGCAGTGGCTACTGCGCTGGGTGTTTCTGCGTTTGCACAAGCTGATGTGAAAATCGGTGTGGCGGGCCCCATGACGGGCGCCAACGCGGCATTTGGCGAACAGTACATGAAAGGGGCACAAGCGGCGGCCGACGCGGTCAACGCGGCGGGCGGCGTCAACGGGGAGAAAATCGTTCTGGTCAAGGGCGATGACGCTTGCGAACCGAAACAGGCGGTGACGGTCGCCAAGGACCTCACCAACCAGAAAGTCGCCGGTGTGGTCGGCCACTTCTGCTCTTCCTCCACCATTCCTGCGTCCGAGATCTACGACGAAGCCGGCATCATCGCGATCACCCCGGGTTCCACCAACCCGCAAGTGACCGAGCGCGGTCTGAGCGCCATGTTCCGTATGTGCGGCCGTGACGATCAGCAAGGCATCGTCGCCGGCGACTACATCGTCGACGTGCTCAAGGGCAAGAAAGTGGCCGTGCTGCACGACAAGGACACCTACGGTCAGGGCCTGGCCGATGCGACCAAGGCACAGCTGGAAAAACGCGGCGTGAAGCCGGTGCTGTACGAAGGCCTGACCCGTGGCGAGAAAGACTTCAGCGCCGTGGTCACCAAGATCCGCGCGGCCGGTGCCGACGTGGTCTACTTCGGCGGCCTGCACCCGGAAGCCGGTCCACTGGTCAAGCAACTGCGTACCGAAGGCCTGAAAGACGTGAAGTTCATGTCTGACGACGGCATCGTGACTGACGAACTGGTGACCACCGCCGGCGGCCCGCAATACGTCGACGGCGTGCTGATGACCTTCGGCGCCGACCCGCGCCTGCTGCCGGAAAGCAAGACTGTGGTCGAGCAGTTCCGCAAATCCGGCACCGAGCCTGAAGGCTACACCCTGTACGCCTACGCCTCGATCCAGGCCCTGGCCGCCGGCTTCAACGGCGCCAAGTCCAACAAGGGCGAAGACGCTGCCAAATGGCTGAAAGCCAACCCTGTGAAAACCGTGATGGGCGAGAAGACCTGGGACGCCAAGGGCGACCTGAAAGTCTCCGACTACGTGGTCTACCAGTGGGACGCGACCGGCAAATATCACCAGCTGGAAAAACAGAAGTAAGGGCTGACGCGATCGGCTGACCTCCGCAGAACTTCTGTGGGGGCAGTCCGGTCGTGGCTGACACTGCTCCGACGTAAATCTGTATTTTTCCTAGAAGAACCGCGCGCCCCCGGGTGTGCAGGTTCTCACTGCGTGAGATTGCGTTATGGATGGTATTTTCCTGCAGCAACTGGTCAACGGCCTGACCCTCGGGTCGGTCTATGGCCTGATCGCCATCGGCTACACAATGGTCTACGGCATCATCGGCATGATCAACTTCGCCCACGGCGAGGTTTACATGATTTCCGCTTACCTCGCGGCAATCAGTCTGGCTCTGCTGGCTTACTTCGGTATCGAATCCTTCCCGCTGCTGATGCTCGGCACACTGGTCTTCACCATCGTCGTCACGGGGGTGTATGGCTGGGTCATCGAACGCATCGCCTACAAACCACTGCGCAACTCCACCCGACTGGCTCCGCTGATCAGCGCCATCGGTATCTCCCTGATCCTGCAAAACTATGCCCAGATCAGCCAGGGCGCCCGCCAACAGGGTGTTCCGACGCTGCTTACCGGCGCCTGGCGCATCGACGTCGGCTCGGGCTTCGTCCAGCTGACCTACACCAAGATCTTCATTCTCGTCGCGGCGTTCGTCGGGATGGGCCTGCTGACCTATGTGATCAAGTACACCAAGCTCGGCCGCATGTGCCGCGCGACCCAGCAAGACCGCAAGATGGCCTCGATCCTGGGGATCAACACCGACCGGGTGATTTCCTATGTGTTCATCATCGGTGCAGCGATGGCGGCCCTGGCCGGCGTGCTGATCACCATGAACTACGGCACGTTCGACTTCTACGCAGGCTTCGTCATCGGCATCAAGGCGTTCACCGCCGCGGTGCTCGGCGGGATCGGCTCGCTGCCTGGCGCCATGTTGGGCGGGATCATCCTCGGGATCTCCGAGTCGCTGTTCTCGGGCCTGGTCAACTCCGACTACAAAGACGTGTTCAGCTTCTCGCTGCTCGTACTTGTTCTGGTCTTCCGGCCTCAGGGCCTGCTGGGCCGTCCTCTTGTGTCGAAGGTGTAAGCGATGTCTTCAACCACTACAAAATCCATTGATGTCAAAAAAAGCCTGGTTGAGGCGATTCTCGCCGGTCTGATTGCCCTGATCGTGTTCGGGCCGATTGTCGGCGTGGTACTCGACGGCTACAGCTTCAACCTCGAACCGACCCGCGTGGCGTGGATCATTGCCATCGTCATGGCCGGCCGCTTTGCCCTGAGCCTGTTCCTGCAAACCCCCAAGGGCCTGAAAATCCTCGAAGGTTTCGAGAGCACCGGTTCCGGCGTGCATGTGCTGCCCGCCGATCACAAGTCCAGGCTGCGCTGGATCATCCCGCTGCTGATCGTGCTGGCGGTGATCGTGCCTTTCGTTTCCAATTCCTACCTGCTGGGCGTGGTCATCCTCGGACTGATCTACGTGCTGCTGGGGCTGGGGCTGAACATCGTGGTCGGTCTGGCCGGCCTGCTCGACCTCGGTTACGTGGCGTTCTACGCCATCGGCGCCTACGGTCTGGCGCTCGGTTATCAGTACCTCGGGCTGGGTTTCTGGACGGTGCTGCCGCTGGCGGCGATCACCGCTGGCCTTGCCGGTTGCATCCTCGGTTTCCCGGTGCTGCGTCTGCACGGTGACTACCTGGCGATCGTGACCCTCGGTTTCGGTGAAATCATCCGTCTGATCCTCAACAACTGGTTGTCGCTGACTGGCGGTCCGAACGGCATGCCGGCACCTCTGCCGACGTTCTTCGGCCTGGAGTTCGGCAAGCGGGCGAAGGATGGCGGGGTGCCGTTCCACGAGTTCTTCGGCATCGCCTACAACCCGGACGTGAAGTATTACTTCATCTACGCGGTGCTGTTCCTGGTGGTGCTGGCCGTGCTGTACATCAAGCACCGTCTGGTGAAAATGCCGGTCGGCCGCGCCTGGGAAGCCCTGCGTGAAGACGAGATCGCCTGCCGCTCGATGGGCCTGAACCACGTGCTGGTCAAGCTCTCGGCGTTCACCATCGGTGCGTCAACGGCGGGTCTGGCGGGTGTGTTCTTCGCCACCTATCAAGGCTTCGTCAACCCGACCTCGTTCACCTTCTTCGAATCGGCATTGATCCTCGCCATCGTCGTGCTCGGTGGCATGGGCTCGACCATCGGCGTGGTGATCGCAGCGTTCGTGCTGACCGTCGCCCCGGAACTGCTGCGCGGCTTCGCCGAATACCGCGTGCTGCTGTTCGGGATCCTGATGGTGTTGATGATGATCTGGCGACCTCGCGGACTGATCCGCATCAGCCGTACCGGGGTCACTCCACGCAAAGGTGCCATTCACTATGAGAGGACTGCGCCATGAGTGAAGTCGTACTCTCTGTTGAAAAGCTGATGATGCACTTCGGCGGCATCAAGGCCTTGAGCGACGTCAGCCTGAAGGTCAAACGCAACTCGATCTTCGCCCTGATCGGCCCCAACGGCGCCGGCAAGACCACGGTGTTCAACTGCCTGACCGGGTTCTACAAGGCCTCCGGCGGCAAGATCGAACTCAACGTGCGCGGCCAGCAGACCAATGTCATCAAGCTGCTGGGCGAGTCGTTCAAGCCGACCGACTTCGTCTCGCCGAAAAACTTCGCCAGTCGCCTGTATTACAAGATGTTCGGCGGCACCCACCTGGTGAACCGCGCGGGCCTGGCCCGGACGTTCCAGAACATTCGCCTGTTCAAGGAAATGTCGGTGCTGGAAAACCTGCTGGTGGCCCAGCACATGTGGGTCAACCGCAACATGCTGGCCGGCATCCTCAACACCAAGGGCTATCGCAAGGCCGAAAGCGACGCGCTGGACTGCGCGTTCTACTGGCTGGAAGTGGTGGATCTGGTGGACTGCGCCAACCGTCTGGCCGGTGAACTGTCCTACGGCCAGCAACGCCGTCTGGAGATCGCCCGGGCCATGTGCACGCGGCCGCAGATCATCTGCCTCGACGAACCGGCCGCCGGCCTCAACCCTCAGGAAACCGAAGCGCTGAGCGCGATGATCCGGCTGCTGCGCGACGAGCACGATCTGACCGTGGTGCTGATCGAACACGACATGGGCATGGTAATGAGCATTTCCGATCACATCGTGGTGCTGGACCACGGCATCGTCATCGCCGAGGGCGGTCCGGACGATATCCGCCACGATCCGAAGGTGATTGCGGCTTACCTGGGCGCCGACGAAGAGGAAGTCGTATGACGCAACCCATCCTCGAACTCAAGGATCTGGACGTGTTCTACGGCCCGATCCAGGCCCTAAAGGGCGTCTCGCTGCAGATCAACGAAGGGGAAACCGTCAGCCTGATCGGCTCCAACGGTGCCGGCAAGTCGACGCTGCTGATGTCGATCTTCGGCCAGCCACGGGCGGCGGGCGGGCAGATCCTCTATCAGGGCGTGGACATTACCCACAAGTCATCGCACTACATCGCTTCCAACGGCATCGCGCAGTCGCCGGAAGGGCGGCGGGTGTTCCCCGACATGACCGTCGAGGAAAACCTGCTGATGGGCACCATCCCGATTGGCGACAAGTACGCCAAGGAGGACATGCAGCGCATGTTCGAGCTGTTCCCGCGGCTCGAAGAGCGTCGCACCCAGCGCGCCATGACCATGTCCGGCGGCGAACAGCAAATGCTCGCCATCGCCCGGGCCCTGATGAGCCGACCCAAGCTGTTGCTGCTGGATGAGCCGAGCCTGGGGCTGGCGCCGATCGTGGTGAAACAGATCTTCGCCACCCTGCGGGAACTGGCGAAAACCGGCATGACTATTTTCCTCGTCGAGCAGAACGCCAACCATGCGTTGAAGCTGTCCGACCGGGCCTACGTGATGGTCAACGGCGAGATCCGCCTGACCGGCACCGGCAAGGAATTGCTGGTGAACGAGGAGGTGCGTAACGCCTATCTTGGCGGGCACTGAGTTCTCAGGTTTTCCACAGCGATAAAGAGCCCCGAGACGCGAGTCCCGGGGCTTTTTTGTATCCAGAATCGATCACGATCCACGCCATTCCCGAAATTGTGGAAAACAAAATCACCAACCTGCCAAAGCGCGACATATAGACGCTGCAAATCGCTGTTTTTCCAAAGTTTTGACTTGTCCCCGTTTGCTGTGGAGCCGGCTGTGAATAACGTGGGAGTAGCTGGCTGAGAGCCTTTCAAACCGTGGCTTGCAGGCGTGTGATTGTTTTTTGATCAGGGTTTTTGCCGGTTGCTGGAGACCCGTTTGTCAACCCTTTTATGGCCATGGCAAAACAGGCGAATACATGTGGGCAAGCCTGTGGATAAGTCTGTGATTAAACTCTGGAAAGACTGCGCTGAGGGCCGTGATTACTGGCCCTGCGCAATCACGGTGGTGACCGGTCGGTCGTGCAAAATGCCTTGCCCGGCACAATCGGCGGATCAGGGTCAAGCGAAAAACTTTGCTTTTGTCGCGCAAAGCCTTGTGTGGCGCGGCTTTGCGCTTTTCCACTTGCCCCCGGAAACTGTGGAAGGGCTTGTGGATAACGTGCGTGCATGTGGCTACAGGCCACGGTGCGTATGGCGTAGCGGCCATTGATCAATTAATGAGCAGGGTTCGGTGGTTGCCGGTTAAAGCAGGGCCGGGCATGCTGCCTGCTGATTTTCTATTCCAATGGCTGCCCCGGGTGGCCGAAGCAAGGAGAACACGATGTCCAACACCCTGTTTATCACCGGCGCGACGTCCGGTTTTGGTGAAGCCTGTGCCCGTCGTTTTGCCGAGGCTGGCTGGAAACTGGTGCTGACCGGTCGTCGTGAAGAACGCCTCAACGCGCTGTGCGCCGAGCTGTCGAAGCAGACTGAAGTACATGGCCTGGTGCTGGACGTGCGTGATCGCAAGGCAATGGAGGAGGCGATTGCCAACCTGCCGCCATCCTTCGCCAAACTGCGTGGACTTATCAACAACGCCGGGCTGGCGCTGGGCGTAGACCCTGCACCGAAGTGCGACCTCGACGATTGGGACACCATGGTCGACACCAACGTCAAAGGCCTGATGTACAGCACTCGCCTGTTGCTGCCACGCCTGATCGCCCATGGTCGCGGCGCCGGCATCGTCAATCTGGGTTCCATCGCCGGTAACTACCCGTATCCGGGCAGCCACGTTTATGGCGCGACCAAGGCGTTCGTCAAACAGTTCTCGCTGAACCTGCGTTGCGACTTGCAGGGCACCGGCGTGCGCGTCAGCAACATCGAGCCGGGCCTGTGCGAGAGCGAGTTCTCGCTGGTGCGTTTCGCTGGTGACCAGGCGCGTTACGACGCGACCTACGCCGGTGCCGAGCCGATCCAGCCGCAGGACATCGCCGAGACGATCTTCTGGGTGCTGAATGCCCCGGCGCACATCAACATCAACAGCCTGGAGCTGATGCCGGTGAGCCAGACCTGGGCGGGTTTTGCCATCGAGCGCAACAAGGCTTGATACGGTTTTGCCCTCTTCGCCAGCCAGCCGGCGAAGAGGGCAAATCGGCCAGAATCTGGCAGTAAGGTAGACTCATCCCTCAACAACCCAACCGCACCCTGCGGTTATCAAGGTTTTTCGAGGAGTCAAAGTGAGTAACCGAGGTGAGCAGTCGCTGCTCAAACAATCGACCATCCTGATGTTCGCCGTGTCGATCGCCGGGATCGCCACCGGTTTTGTTTCGGGTTCCCAGTCCATCCTGTTCGATGGCTTTTTTTCGCTGATTGCCACGTTCATCAAAGTGCTGATGCTGATCACCGCGAAGCTGATCGCCAAGCAAAGCAACCAGCGTTTCCAGTTCGGTTTCTGGCACCTGGAGCCGATGGTGCTGCTGATCGAGGGCAGCTTCCTGTTGCTGATCGCTATCTACGCGTTTCTCAACGGCGTGTTCGGCATCATCAATGGCGGTCGTGAAATCGAACTGGGTCTGGTGATCATCTACGCGGCAGTGTTCACCGTCGTCGAGTTCGCCTACTTCTTCTACGTGCGCCACCGCAATCGCAAGCTCAAATCGAGCCTGATCCAGTTCGACAACATCAGCTGGCTGGTGGACGCGATGCTGTCCGTGGGCCTGTTGATCAGTTTCCTCGCGGCGCTGCTGCTCAAGTCCCAGGGCTATGGCGAGTGGGCAAGGTTCGTCGACCCGCTGATTCTCATCGTACTGGCCCTGACCATGCTGCCTCCGGCGTTCAAGATCCTTGGTCCGGCGCTGCGTGACGTACTCGGCATTGCGCCGGACACGCTGGATGAGCAGGTGCGCGAGGTGATGGAGGCGGCGAAGGTCGAGCATGGTTTCGACGATTACGTGTCCTACGTGCAGAAGCACGGGCGGGCGCGGTTCATCGAGATTCATGTGGTGTTGCCGGCGGATTACCGGTTGCAGAGCGTCGGCCAGCTGGATGGGCTGCGCGAGCAGATTTCCGCGAAGCTGGGCAAACCGGACGCGGCGCGCTGGCTGACCATCAGCTTCACCGGCGACAGGAAGTGGATTGCCTGATGTTGCGTGGCGAGGGAGTTTGCTCCCTCGCCACGGCTGTCAGCTCAGATAGTCGGTGAGGCCGCGATAGCAGGTCGCCAAGTGATACGGCGTGGTCGACGGCATGTCCTTGCGGCTGACCTCGCCCTGCTCGTCGCGGCATTCATGCCAGCCACCCGCATGCAGGAAGCGCTGCTGCAACGCCTGCAACTGGCGCAACACGGCGGCTTCGCTGTCCGGGCGCAAGGTCAGGGCACGCAGGTACTCGGCCTGGGCCCAGATGCGCTGGGTCGAATCTTTCGGGCGTCCGTCCATATTCAGATCGAGCATGGCCCGCACCGCACCGGACGATTGCACCACGCCGTACTGCTCGGTGAACGCAAAGGCCCGGTCCAGCGCGGCATGCAGTTTCGAACCGCGCAGCAGGGGCGAGGACTCCAGCAGGAAATACCATTCGAACTGATGGCCCGGCTCATACCAGTTATCCACAGCCCCCAGTGGTTTCTCCATCAGCACACCGGCCTGCGGATCGACGAAACGCTTGTGCATGGCTGTGCATAACTCGCTCAACGCCTGCTTGACCTGCGCATCTTCGCGCACTGCCAGGGTGGCTAGGAAGGCTTCGGCCAGGTGCATCAATGGGTTTTGCAGCGGGCCGGTTTCCAGGGTAATCCAGTCACGGTCGAGGCAGGCTTCATAGAGGCCGTCACCGGTGGCGAAACGCCGGCCGATGACTTCCAGCGCAGCGTTCAGGGTCGATTCGACCAAGGGCTCGCGGGACTTTTCCCAGTAATGCGCGCAAGCGAACAGGATGAAGGCGTGGGTGTAGAGGTCTTTGCGCTGATCCAGCGGTTTGCCCTGGGGATCGATGCTGTAGAACCAGCCTCCGTACTCGGCATCGTGGAAGTGCCGTTGCAGGGAACGGAACAGTGCGGCCGCCCGAGTTTCGGCGTTATCCACAACCCCGATCAGGCTGGAAAACAGATACAGCTGCCGTGCACAGGCCATGGCCCGATAGCGCTGCGGTGGCAGCGGCTGATGCGCGGCGTCCAGCGCCTCGTAAGGCAGTGCCATGTCGGCGTTCCAGCCCGGTCCTTGCCAGAGGGGCACGATCACGTCCAGAAAGTGCTGTTGCACTTCACCGAACAGGGTGGTCAATTCAGGCAGGGAGGCGGAGCGGGAAGCGTGGGGCATGGGCGGACGTCGTCACGGCAGGGGCGATTGCGCGACATGGTAGCAGAGAGTGGCGACCGATCGTTCCCGCGCCATGCGCAGGAACGATCAGAGGTACAAATCAGCCGGCCAGCAACCACGCGCCGGTCACCGCCGAAGCGGCTCCGGCCAATCGCACCAGCGGCGCGGCAGCCTGAGGCAGAAAACGCACGACCGCATAACCCGCCGCATGCAGTGCAGCTGTCGCGACCACGAAACCGGCGGCATACGCCCACGGGCTCGACATGTCCGGCAACTCCAGACCATGGGCCACGCCATGGAACAGTGCAAACAACGCCGTCGCCGCCACTGCCATCACCAACGGCGGACGCACCGCCAGCGCTACCGCCAGGCCCAGCGCCAGCACCGACGCGGCAATCCCGCTTTCCAGCGCCGGCAACTCCAGCCCTTCAAAGCCGAGCAGGCCGCCGATCAGCATGGTGCCGACAAAGGTGCACGGCAGCGCCCAGCGCGCCGCGCCTTGCTGCTGCGCCGCCCACAGGCCGACGGCCACCATCGCCAGCAAATGGTCGAGGCCGCCGATCGGGTGGCTGATACCTGCGACGAGGCCAGAGTCGCCGTGGCCGGGGTGAGCGAAGGCCAGTGCCGGTGTCAGCAGGAGTGCGATGGCGCCGAGAATACGTTTGAGTGTCATGGAGAAGCTTCCTTGTTGATCTGTGAATCAGGCTGCAGTCAGCAGGCCCTGGCGTTCGATGAAGGCGATGATGTCTTCCAGGCCCTGACCGGTTTTCTGGTTGCTGAACACGAACGGCTTGCCGTTGCGCATGCGTTGGGTGTCGCTGTTCATCATCTCCAGCGAGGCGCCGACCAGCGGTGCGAGGTCGATCTTGTTGATCACCAGCAGGTCGGATTTGCAGATGCCGGGCCCGCCCTTGCGCGGCAGCTTGTCGCCGGCCGAAACGTCGATCACATAGATAGTCAGGTCGGACAGTTCCGGGCTGAAGGTCGCGGAAAGGTTGTCGCCACCGGACTCCACCAGAATCAGGTCCAGCCCCGGAAAACGCCGGTTCAGTTGATCCACCGCTTCGAGGTTGATCGACGCGTCTTCGCGAATCGCCGTGTGCGGGCAGCCGCCGGTTTCCACGCCGATGATGCGTTCCGGTGCCAGCGCTTCATTGCGCACCAGAAAGTCGGCGTCTTCGCGGGTGTAGATGTCGTTGGTGACCACGGCGAGGTTGTAGCGCTCGCGCAGCGCCAGGCACAGGGCCAGGGTCAACGCGGTTTTGCCGGAACCGACCGGGCCGCCGATGCCGACGCGCAGGGGTTGTGTGTTCATGTGATTCTCCAGACTGAAAGGCCCTAGGAACGGAACAGGCGGCTGTACTGGCGCTCATGGGCCATGCACGCCAGGGACAGACCGAACGCGGCGCTGCCGAGGTGTTCGGGATTGATTCGGGTGGTGTCCTGCTGGGCTTGTTGCAACAGCGGCAGCAGTTCGCTGGTCAGGCGCTGGGCGGCTTGCTGGCCCAGCGGCAGGGTTTTCATCAAGACCGCGAGCTGGTTTTCCAGCCAGCTCCACAGCCACGCGGCGAGGGCGTCCTGTGGGCTGATTTGCCAGGCACGGGCGGCCAGTGCCCAGCACAGGGCAAGGTGCGGTTCCGCGCAGTGTTCGAGAAAGTCCCGCGCGGCCTGATCGAGTTCGGGCAAGCCGTTGAGCAACTGCTGCAACGAGTAGCCCATCTGCCGGCTCTCCAGATGCAGCTCGCGGGTTTCGCGGCTGGCGCGGTGGCTCTCGCAGAGCTTGCGCAATTCACCCCAGTGTTCGTCCGCGGCGGCCTGGCAATGGGCGAGCAGCAGGGGAGCCTCGAACCGCGCGAGGTTGAGCAGCAATTGATCGCTGATCCAGCACCGGGCGCTGTCCGGGTTATTCACTCGGCCGTTATCCACAGCCATCTCCAGACCCTGGGAATAGCTGTAGCCGCCAATCGGCAGTTGCGGACTGGCCAGGCGCAGCAGCGCCCAGGCCGGGTTCACAAACGGACGCCGAACTGGTGGAGTTTCGGCGCGTAGTTGAAGTCTTCTTCACCGTGCCGCGAATGGTGATGGCCGCCACCGTAGGCGCCGTGTTCCGGCTGGAACGGTGCTTCGATGGATTCGACCTGCGCACCCAGTTGTTCGAGCATGGCCTTGAGCACGTAGTCGTCGAGCAGGCGCAACCAGCCGTCACCGACTTGCAGCGCTACATGGCGATTGCCCAGGTGATAGGCCGCGCGGGTCAGTTCGAAGGCGTTGGCGCAGGTGACGTGCAACAGTTGTTCGGGGCGGGCGCAGACCCGGACGATCCGGCCATCTTCAGCCTGCAGGCATTCGCCGTCATGTAGCGGCGGCTGGCCGCGCTCCAGAAACAGTCCGACGTCTTCGCCGTCGGCACTGAAACAGCGCAGACGGCTTTTGCTCCTGGCCTCGAAGGTCAGGTGCAACTCGGCGGCCCAGACGGGTTGGGGATCGATTCTGCGATGAATCACCAGCATCGGAAAGCTTCCTGCTAAGAACAATGCTCAGGCTAGAGCAAGGGGCTTGCCAATCGGACGAGACGTAGGAAAACCCTGTCGGAGACTAGCGGATGTTTCAAGATGTTGCAGGATTGTGAGGTGTTTTGGTGCATGAAGTTTTTTACATGCACCAATTTGCGGCGCAAAAAAAATCGCAGCCTTGGCTGCGATTTTTTGCTGACTCACTCGGTACTGCCGAGCCCTTGCCAGTGCTTCAACCCGATAAAGATGAAGCGCAACTGCTGGGTGATCTTCGCCTGGGGCGTCAGATGTTCGGGCAGGGCTTCGGCGGGCGGGTCGATGATGTCCGGCAGGGTGGCGAACACCGATTTGACGATCAGGTCGGCCATCACGCTCAAACCCTCGCGATTGAGGTGCTGGAGCTTGGGCATCAGGGCCAGGTCCGCCGCCAGGTCGGAACTGATGTCCTCCCGCAAACGGCCAATCGCCTGACGTACCGGCAACGATCCACCGTATTGCTCGCGGGCCAGGAACAGAAACTGCGAACGGTTGGCGCTGACCACGTCGAGGAAGATCCGCACCGAGGCATCGATGATGCCGCCCATGACGAATTCGTTGTGGCGCACCAGGCGGATGGTTTCGCGAAAGGTCTGGCCGACTTCGCTGACCAGTACCAGACCGAGTTCGTCCATGTCGGCGAAATGCCGGTAGAAACCGGTGGGCACGATGCCGGCGGTTTTCGTCACTTCACGCAGGCTCAGGCTGCCGAATCCTCGGCCGCTTTCCATCAAATGGCGGGCAGCGTCCATCAGGGCATTGCGGGTCTGTTGTTTCTGTTCGGCGCGGGGCAGCATCGCAAGGGTGTGTTCTTAGGCAAGACAAGCGCCGCACTCTAGCAAATCGGCTTTGTCGGCGTCGAACGGCAGCGGGGGAGTTGGAAGCGGGAAATCGCGACTTCTTTATACAGGCTGCTGAAAAGTCAAAAGCCCAATCCGGGGATTGGGCTTTTTTTCCAGGCCGCCACGGGCTTAGCTCAAAGCGCTGTTGCGTTCGATCACGCGGTCACCACCACCTTCGGCCAGGGTTTGGCCTTGTGGGGTCTTGTCGTAGCCGTCGGAAGCCAGGGTCTGACCTTGTGGGGTCTTGTCGTAACCATCGGAGGCCAGGGTTTGACCTTGTGGAGTCTTGTCATAACCGTCCTGAACCAGACCTTTCTCTTCCAGACGATCACGGCCACCTTCGGCTAAGGTTTGACCTTGTGGGGTTTTGTCGTAGCCATCTTGAACCAGACCTTTTTCTTCCAGACGGTTACGACCGTTTTCAGCCAGGGTCTGGCCTTGTGGAGTGCGGTCCGAACCGTCAGCCGCGACAGTCTGGCTGAACACCGAGTGGCTGGATTTCACTTGCGGGGTAGCCTGATCGGCAGCTGGCAGAGCGAAAGCGGTGCTGGCCAGCATCGAGAGGGTAAGACTGAACAGAAGTTGGCGTTTCATGATGGGTTGCTCCTTGGGAGGGCGATAAAGTGGGTACGAAGCCAATGCTACTCTCGATAAGTCGATATAAAAGTTCATAAACACAATGGTAATAATCAACAGAATTGATTGTTCGCTTGGGAGGCTCTAGCTCGGGCGTTTCAGGCGGGCGGTTTTGCACTGCGGTGGGTATTTTCCACCCACTTGCGCCCCGCAAAAGTGCGGGGCCGGTAACGCCGATTCGACCGATCGGTCAGAATGGCCACCGTTTTTTGGCCCCGATGGGGCTTTCGATTAAACCTGCGGGCGGTTTGTCAGTCGTAGACTTCATGAGGGCCTTGCAAGGCCCGTTGTATCAGCGGCGTCGATCCGCAGTCGTTTTCAGGAGTTTTGTGCATGACGCGCACCCGTAAAATCTTCGCCTGGACCTTCGCCACCCTCGTGCTGTTGCTGGCGGTGCTGGTCCTGATCATCGTGTTCTTCGACTGGAACCGGATCAAACCGCCGCTCAACGCCAAAGTTTCGGAAGAACTGCACCGAGCGTTCGCCATCAATGGCAACCTCGCCGTAGTCTGGCAGCGCGAGCCGGACGAGGGCGGCTGGCGTGCCTGGGTGCCGTGGCCGCACGTGGTGGCTGAAGACCTGACACTGGGTAACCCGGACTGGTCCAAACAGCCGCAGATGGTCACCCTCAAAAAGGTCGAGTTGCGCATTTCGCCGCTGGCCTTGCTGGCGCAACGGGTGACGATCCCGCGCATCGACCTGACCGAACCCAACGCCCAATTGCAGCGTCTGGCCGATGGCCGGGCCAACTGGACGTTCAAATTCGATCCCAAGGACCCGAATGCCGAACCCTCGAACTGGGTGGTGGACATCGGCGCCATCGGTTTCGACAAGGGGCACGTCACCCTGGACGACCAGACCCTCAAGACCAATCTCGATCTGTTGATCGATCCGCTGGGCAAACCGATTCCCTTCAGCGAAATCGTCGGCGACAAAGCGGCGAAAACCGCGCTGGAAAAGGGCGGCGCGCCGCAGGATTACGCTTTTGCACTGAAAGTCACCGGCCAATACCACGGTCAGAAACTCACCGGACAAGGCAAGGTCGGCGGCCTGCTGGCCCTGCAGGATGCGGCCAAGCCGTTCCCGCTGCAGGCTCAGGCGAAGATCGGCGATACCAGCATCGAGCTCGCCGGCACACTGACCGATCCGCTGAACCTCGGCGCCCTCGACCTGCGCCTGAAACTGGCGGGCGCCAGCCTTGGCAATCTCTATCCGCTGACCGGCGTGACCCTGCCGGACACGCCGCCGTACTCCACCGACGGTCATCTGATCGCCAAGCTGCATGAGCCGGACGGCGCGCAGTTCCGCTACGAGCAGTTCAACGGCAAGATCGGCGGCAGCGACATTCACGGCGACCTGGCCTACGTCGCCAGCCAGCCACGGCCCAAACTCAGCGGGGCGCTGCTGTCCAATCAGCTGCTGTTTGCTGACCTCGCGCCGCTGATTGGCGCGGATTCCAACGACAAGCAAAAGGCTCGCGGCGGTGAAAGCAAACAACCGGCGGACAAGGTTCTGCCGGTGGAGGAGTTCAAGACTGACCGTTGGCGGGCGATGGACGCCGACGTCGAATTTACCGGCAAACGCATCGTCCACAGTGAGAAGCTGCCGTTCACCGACCTCTATACCCACCTCAAGCTCAACGACGGCGAACTGAGCCTGGAACCGCTGCGCTTCGGCGTGGCCGGCGGCAATCTCGATGCGCAGATCCGCCTCAACGGCCGCACCGAACCTTTGGAAGGCCGGGCGAAATTGACCGCGCGCAAGTTCAAGCTCAAGCAGCTGTTCCCGACCTTCGAGCCGATGAAGACCAGTTTCGGCGAGCTCAACGGCGATGCCGACATCAGCGGTCGCGGCAACTCGGTGGCCAAGCTGCTGGGTGGCGCCAACGGCAACCTGAAGATGCTGATCAACGACGGCGCAATCAGCCGTGAGTTGATGGAACTGGCGGGACTCAACGTCGGCAACTACGTGGTTGGCAAGGTCTTTGGCGACAAGGAAGTGAAGATCAATTGCGCGGCGGCGGATTTTGATATCAAGACCGGCCTGGCGACCACGCGGCTGTTCGTGTTCGATACCGAGAACGCGATCATCTACATCGACGGCACGGCGAACATGGCCACCGAGCAACTGGACCTGACCGTGACGCCGGAATCCAAGGGTTGGCGTCTGATTTCCCTGCGTTCACCGCTGTACGTACGCGGCAAGTTCATCAAGCCGGATGCCGGGGTCAAAGCGGTGCCGCTGATGCTGCGAGGGGCCGGGATGGTGGCGCTGGGTGTGATCGCTGCACCGGCGGCGGGGCTGCTGGCGCTGGTGGCGCCGAGCGGTGGCGAGCCGAACCAGTGCGCGCCGTTGCTGGAGCAGATGAAGGCGGGCAAGGCACCCGTGACCGTCAAACCAACCAAATGATTCTTTAGCGTTTATCAGAAAGCTATCGCGTGCAAGCCTGCTCCCACAGGTTCAGTGAAAACCCTGTGGGAGCGGGCTTGCCCGCGATTGGATCTGGAGAATCAGAGGTCTTTCAGAATGTCCGCCATGTCATCGGCATGCTCTTCTTCCTGGGCCAGAATATCTTCGAAGATCCGCCGGGTGGTCGGATCCTTTTCGCCAATGTACTGGATGATCTCGCGATAGCTGTCGATGGCGATCCGCTCGGCCACCAGGTCTTCGTAGACCATTTCCTTCAGGGTTTTGCCGGCCACGTATTGCGCGTGGGACATCTTCGACAGCAGATCCGGATTGAACTCGGGCTCGCCGCCCAGTTGCACGATGCGCTCGGCAAGGCGGTCGGCGTGAGCCGCTTCCTGAGTGGCGTGCTCGAGAAATTCATCGGCGGCGACGTTGGCCTTCAAGCCGTTGGCCATGAAGTAGTGGCGCTTGTAGCGCAAGACGCAGACCAGTTCAGTGGCCAGCGATTCATTGAGCAGACGCAGCACTTCTTCTCGATTGGCGCTGTAGCTTTCGGTCACCGCGCCGTTTTCGACGTGTTGTCGTGCGCGCTCGCGCAGGGTTTGAACATCAGACAAATGCAGGTCACTCATTTCAGTCTCCTGGAGGCTAATCCGATTTGGCGCCACGTTCTGCCGACGTGATCGCTACCCAGGTTGTGAGTGATGCGCGCTGCAAAAAGTTTTATGTATTTTTCGGCGATCTCGGCGACAGTCCGGACAACTGCGCTTCTTCCTGCAGCCAGGCGAAGAACGCCCGCACCGGCGGATGCCGCTCGCGCCCCGGCACGCACAGTGCGCTGTAGCCCGCGCCATCGACCTGCACCTCGCCCTTGTACGGCACCAGCAAACCGCTGGCGACGCTCTCCGACACCAGAATATTGCTCGCCAGCACCAGCCCTTGCCCAGCGATGGCCGCTTGCAGGGCGTAGTGCTCTTCGTCGTATTCACGGATCACCGGATGCTGATTCATCCAATTCTCCCCGGACTTGCCGCACCAGGCTTCCCAGCCATGGGCGTACAGCTTCGAGTTGTGCCAGTGCACGCTGATCAGCGATGGCGTGCGACGGGCGGCCAGCGCCACCTGCTCCGGCGAGCCGTAAACGCCGAACGATTCATCGAACAGACACAGTCCGTAGAGGTTCGGGTAATCGTCGAGGCTGTAGCGCAACACCAGATCGACACTGGCGTCCTGATGCAGGTCGATCACTTCGCAGTGGGTGTCCAGACGCACGTTGATGTTCGGGTGTTTCGCGTAAAACCGCCCCAGTCGCGGCACCAGCCACAGGGCGGCGAACGCCGCTGTGGTCGACAGCGTCAGGCTGCTGCCGCTGCGCTGCGGGCGCAGGGTGTCGACGCTTTGTGCCACTTCCAATAGCGCGCCGTGCAGGCTGCGGAACAGCCGCTCGCCGCCCTCGGTCAGGCGCACCTGACGCGGCAGGCGTTCGAACAGCGCCACGCCGAGCCAGTCCTCCAGCGAGCGGATCTGATGGGAAATCGCCGTCGGCGTCACCGCCAGTTCTTCGGCGGCCGCCTTGAAGCTCAACAGGCGTGAGGCGGATTCGAAGGCGCGCAGGGCAGTCAGTGGCAGTGAGGCGAACATGGAAAACTCCACGGATGAAATCAATTCATCCAGACTGATTATTGCTCATTTGAAGTGAAGGGGTGATGCCTGCAATCTGGCGCCACACAGTCACTCAAGTCTAGTCCCAAGGAGTTTCAGATGAGCAAGATTCTTGCGATCCATGCCAGCCCACGCGGTGAGCGTTCCCATTCGCGGCGCCTGGCGGAAAGTTTTCTCAGCGCCTGGCAAGTCCGTCATCCGCAGGCGCAAGTCACTCGCCGTGAAGTGGGCAGGGCACTGATTCCGGCGGTCAACGAGGCGTTTGTCGCCGCAGCGTTTTATCCGGAGCCCGAGGCGCGGCCGCTGTCGATGCTGGCCGACCTGGCCCTCAGCGATCAACTGGTGGGCGAGTTGTTCGATCACGACCTGCTGCTGATTTCCACGCCGATGTACAACTTCAACGTGCCCAGCGGCCTCAAGGCCTGGGTGGATCAGATCGTGCGTCTGGGTCTGACGTTCGACCACACCCTGGACAACGGCGTGGCCCAGTACACGCCGCTGCTGAAGGGCAAGAGAGCGCTGATTGTCACCAGTCGCGGTGGCTTCGGTTTTGGCCCGGGTGGCGAGCTGGAAGCGTTGAACCACGCCGATCCGTGGCTGCGCACGGCGCTGGGATTCATCGGCATCAACGACGTCACGGTGGTCGCGGCCGAGGGCGAAGAATCCGCCGAACGCACCTTTGCGGTGTCGGTGGCCGAGGCCGAGCAGCGCTTGCTCGACCTGGCCCGGGAGTTCTAGGTGGCCTGGCTGTTTCTGCTGATCGCCGCCGGGTTCGAAGTCACCTTCGCCATGGGCATGAAATACGCCGAAGGTTTCACCCGGCTCTGGCCGTCGCTGATTACCGTGGTCGCGGCGGTGGGCGGGGTTTATTTCCTGACCCTGGCCATGCGCGAGCTGCCGGTGAGCATCGCCTATCCGATCTGGACTGCCATCGGCTCGCTCGGCACGGTGTTTCTCGGTTTCGCGCTGTTGGGCGAGAGCCTGACGCTGGTGAAGTTGCTGTCGGTGGGGCTGATTGTGGCGGGGGTGGTGGGGCTGAAGTAGGCTGGTCGTGGACTTGTCATCATCGAGGAGGATGCTTGGCGGGCGTTTTGCAAGTCATGCATCCACCCACCGACCACAGGGATGTCTGCCCATGTCGCAGGATTCGGCCACACGTTATCCACTGGTGCTGGTGCCGGGAATGCTCGGTTTCATCCGTCTGGTGCTGTACCCGTACTGGTACGGGATCATCAAAGCGTTGCGCCGGGGTGGGGCGACAGTGATTGCGGTGCAGGTGTCGCCGCTCAATTCCACCGAGGTGCGCGGCGAGCAGCTGCTGGCGCGGATCGATGAAATCCTGCGCGAGACGGGTGCAGCGAAGGTCAATCTGTTCGGCCATAGCCAGGGTTCGCTGACGGCGCGTTATGCGGCGGCGAAGCGCCCGGATCTGGTGGCATCGGTGACTTCGGTGGCGGGGCCCAATCACGGTTCGGAACTGGCCGACTATCTGGCGAAACACTATCCGGCAGACAGCGCCCGGGGCCGCATTCTTGAGGCGCTGTTGCGTTTTGTCGGCTGGCTGATGGCGATTATGGAAACCGGTTACCACGGACCGAAACTGCCGGTGGATATCCATGCTTCGCACAACTCCCTGACCACTGAAGGGGTGGCGCTGTTCAACCAGCGTTATCCACAGGGCTTGCCGGAAACGTGGGGCGGGCACGGGCCGGAAGAGGTCAACGGCGTGCGCTATTACTCGTGGTCCGGCACCTTGCAGCCGGGCAAGACCGACCGTGGCGGCAACCTGTTCGACGGCACCAACCGCAGTTGCCGGTTGTTCGCCAAAACCTTCGTGCGCGAGCCGGGACAGTGCGACGGCATGGTCGGACGCTTCAGCTCGCACCTCGGTACGGTCATCGGTGATGACTACCCGATGGATCACTTCGACATCGTCAACCAGTCACTGGGACTGGTCGGCAAAGGCGCGGACCCGGTGCGGCTGTTCGTTGAGCACGCGGCGCGGTTGAAAGCCGCCGGGGTCTAGGCGGCGCTTGGAGTGCGGGAGCGGCCGAGGACGGTGGTCCAGCGCTCGGAAAGAATCACCCCGCCCAAGGTCAGCAAGCCGCCCACCAGGTGATACATCGCCAGTTGTTCCTTCAGCACCACCGCAGCAATCAGCGCGGTGATCAACGGCAACAGGTTGAAGAACAGCGTGGTCCGGCTCGGCCCCAAACGCTGCACGGCCTGCATCCACGCCAGCGGCGCGAGCATCGAGGCCAGCAGGCACGCGTACAGCACCAGCGGAATGTTCTGCAGGGTCAGGCCGGTTTTCGGCGACACGGCATACAGCGGAAACAGCACCACCACCGCCACCAGCACCTGAAGGTACAGCAACACCAGCGGCGGCAGGCGCAGCTGCCATTTTTTCAGCAGCGTGCTGTAGATCGCGTAGGCGAGGGTGGCGATCAGCATCATCGCGTCACCCAGGTTCACCCCGTGTTGCAGCAATGCGCCGAGGCTGCCGGACGACACCACCACCAGCACACCGGCAAATGACAGCACCGCACCGACCAGCGCGCCGGCGGTCAGGCGCTGGCCGAGACTTATGATTGCCATGGCCAGCGACATCAACGGCATCAACGACAGGATGATGCCCATGTTGGTGGCGCTGGTCATGGTCGCCGCGAAGTAAGCCAGGCTCTGATAGACCGCCATGCCCAGCACGCCGAGGATGAAAATCTTGCCCAGGTTCGGGCGGATCTGCGGCCAGTGTGCAATTACCTTTTTCAGCATGAACGGGGTGAACAGCAGCCCGGCGAGCAGCCAGCGGTAGAAGCCGATTTCGGCGGGGAAGATCGCACCGACGGCCAGCTTGTTGATCACGGTGTTGCCGGCCCAGATGAAAATCGCCAGCAGGGGAAACGCGTATTGCATGGGAGGAGAAACCAGTACGTTGATGAACGGTGATTATCCCCTGTCTGGATGCAGGCCTATACTGCGAACCTGACAACCCGCCCCTGATTCCGGACAGCATGAACAGTAAACACATCGATCTGCTGGATTTCAGCGAATTGCCGTCGGCGGTGTATTTCCGCTATGCCGACTTCAACGCCCACGAATACGCCGCGCCGCACCGCCACCCGTGGGGCACGCTGGAATACGCGGCCCACGGCGTGCTGCACATGGATGTCGACGGCAGCCGCTTCATGTCGCCGCCGCAATATGCGGTGTGGGTGCCGCCGCAGGTCGAGCACAGTTTCTACAGTCATCAGCCGGTGAATTATCGGGCGGTGTGCCTGGCGCCCGAGGTCTGCGCGGACTTGCCGGCGCAGGCTTGCACGCTGGCGATCAGCGATATTCTCAAGGCCATCCTCAAGGACTTCGCCGCCCGGGATGTGAAGATCCCCGCGTTCGACGCCGACCAGCGTCTGGCCCAGGTGCTGGTGGATCAACTGCGCCAGGCGCCGGTTCATCAGTGTTATCTGCCGTACGCCAGCAGCCCCGGGCTGCTGACCATCCTCGAAACCCTGCAGGCCGAGCCCGGCAACAACGAGCCGCTGGCGCACTGGGCGGCGCAGGTGCATGTCAGCGAGCGCACCCTGGCCCGGCAATTCGTGCGGGAGCTGGGGATGAGTTTCGGCGAATGGCGCCAGCGCTTGCGCTATCTCGCCGCCATCGAGGCACTGGAGAGTTCGCGCAGCGTGCAGGAAATCGCCTTCGATCTCGGTTACAGCAGCGGCTCGGCGTTCATCGCCATGTTCGCCCGTCAGGCCGGGTGCACGCCGGAGCAATACCGGCGCAGTCACCTGGAGAGCAGGAAGGTGTAACAAGCTTTGACTACACTCAGCCGGAGGCCGTATCCATCGATGCGGCGACAAGGAGAAAACTCCATGAAGATGCTGCGTGTCCCTTTGTTGATGATCGGTCTGCTGCTGTGCTCCCAGGGTTTCGCCGCCACGGCGCAACAGAACAAGATGACCACCTGCAACGCCGACGCCACGGCCAAGAGCCTCAAGGGCGACGAGCGCAAAGCCTTCATGAGCACTTGCCTGAAGGCAGCGCCGGCGGCCAATGACGCCAAGACCCTGACCCCGCAGCAGGAAAAGATGAAGACCTGTAATGCCGACGCCAAGACCAAGGCGCTGACCGGCGACGCGCGCAAGGCATTCATGAGTGATTGCCTGAAGAAAAAATAAGATCGACAGATCGCAGCGAGCGGCAGGGCATCCGCTCGCTTCGGCGCCGGATCGCTGGCAGACTGCCAATCCTTTTACGCCGTTCGTTTTGAGGCTGTATGCCAACGTTTTCTGAGCGTCATGTTGTGTTCTGGGTCAGTTGCATCATCATTTTCGGCGGTTTGCTGCTGGTATTGCCGCTGCGCTTGTTGCCCAGTCTGTTGGCCGGGTTGTTGGTGTTCGAGCTGGTCAACATGCTCACTCCGCAACTGCAACGGCTGATCGAAGGCCGCCGTGCGCGCTGGCTGGCAGTGGCATTGCTGGGCACGCTGGTGGTGAGTGTGCTGGCGCTGATCTTTGCCGGGGCCATCAGTTTCCTGCTGCACGAGGCGGAAAATCCCGGGGCTTCCCTCGACAAATTCATGGGTGTGGTTGACCGTGCGCGCGGGCAACTACCGCCGTTCCTTGACAGCTACCTGCCCGCCAGCGCCGCCGAGTTCCGCGTGGCCATCGGTGAATGGGCGAGCAAGCATCTGTCCGAGCTGCAACTGGTGGGCAAGGACGCGGCGCATATGTTCGTGACCCTGCTGATCGGCATGGTGCTCGGCGCAATCATTGCCTTGCAGCGTGTGCCGGACGTCACCAAGCGCAAGCCGCTGGCGGCCGCACTGTTCGACCGTCTGCACCTGCTGGTTCAGGCGTTTCGCAACATCGTCTTCGCACAGATCAAGATTTCCCTGCTCAACACCTTCTTCACCGGGATCTTCCTGGCGGTGATCCTGCCGCTGTTCGGGATCAAGCTGCCGCTGACCAAGACCCTGATCGTGCTGACGTTCCTGCTCGGTCTGCTGCCGGTGATCGGCAATCTGATGTCGAACACGCTGATCACCATCGTCGGCCTGTCGCTGTCGATCTGGGTGGCGGTTGCCGCGCTGGGTTATCTGATCTTTATCCACAAGCTCGAATACTTCCTCAACGCGCGCATCGTCGGCGGGCAGATCAGTGCCAAGTCCTGGGAGTTGCTGCTGGCGATGCTGGTGTTCGAGGCCGCGTTCGGCCTGCCGGGGGTGGTGGCGGGGCCGATCTATTACGCGTATCTGAAGAGTGAGTTGAAGCTGGGCGGGATGGTTTAAGGACAGCGAAGATCCTTGTCAGATGGTTCCCACGCAGAGCGTGGGAACCCTCAGCGTGGTGTCAGTTCATCGAGCCATAACGCTTCATGGCTTCAATTGCCAGACCGCTGCCGATGCTGCCGAATATGTTCCCTTCCACATGCCGCGCGTTCGGCAACATCGCCGAAACGCTGTTGCGCAGCGCCGGGATACCGCTGGAACCGCCGGTGAAGAACACCGTATCGACCTGACCCACCGCCACATCGGCGTCCGCCAGCAATTGCGTGACGCTGCCGCGCACCCGCTCAAGCTGCGCCTCGATGGCCGACTCGAACAGGGCGCGGGTCAACTCTACGTTCAGCCCGGACTCGATCCGGTCCAGCGGCACGTGGCGGCTGTCGTTGTGGGTCAGATGAATCTTGGTTTCTTCCACTTCCATCGCCAGCCAGTGCCCGGCGCGCTGTTCGATCAGCTTGAACAGACGGTCGATGCCGCCGGTGTCCTCGATGTCGTAGCGCATGCTGCCCAGGGCCAGGGTCGATTTCTGCGAATACACCGAGTTGATGGTGTGCCAGGTCGCCAGGTTCATGTGGTGGCTGGTCGGCATGAATGCGCCGCTCTTCATGCGGCTGCCGTAGCCGAACAGCGGCATCAGGCCCTGCAGGCTCAGTTGCTTGTCGAAGTCGGTCCCGCC
Source organism: Pseudomonas sp. GW821-FHT09C09 (assembly GCF_059418105.1). NCBI lineage: Bacteria > Pseudomonadati > Pseudomonadota > Gammaproteobacteria > Pseudomonadales > Pseudomonadaceae > Pseudomonas > Pseudomonas sp. GW821-FHT09C09. Next base: position 128,771 of record NZ_JBWKPF010000004.1, on the reverse strand, counting down.
GATGTGCACGCCGCCGGTGGCGAGAATGTCGTCGTGACGGTTATCCATGCCCCGACGCTCGGGTGACAGGCGCACCAGCGAGAAGTCCGACGTACCACCGCCGATGTCGACGATCAGTACCAGTTCTTCCTTTTCGATGGTCGACTCGTAGTCGAAGGCCGCGGCAATCGGCTCGTACTGGAAGGACACGTCCTTGAAACCGAGCTTGCGCGCCACTTCCACCAGGGTGTCTTCGGCTTCCTGGTCGGCCAGCGGATCGTCGTCGACGAAGAACACCGGGCGGCCCAGCACCACCTGCTCGAACTCACGACCGGCGGCGGCTTCGGCACGGCTCTTGAGCTGGCCGATGAACAGCCCGAGCAGGTCCTTGAACGGCATCGCGGTGCCGAGGACGCTGGTGTCGTGCTTGATCAGCTTGGAACCGAGCAGGCTCTTGAGCGAGCGCATCAGCCGGCCTTCGTAGCCTTCCAGGTATTCGTGCAGCGCCAGGCGACCGTAGACCGGGCGGCGTTCCTCGATGTTGAAGAAGACCACCGACGGCAGGGTGATCTTGTCGTCTTCCAGCGCGATCATCGTTTCCATGCCGGGGCGCAGCCAGCCGACGGTGGAGTTGGACGTGCCAAAGTCGATGCCGCAGGCACGGGCTGGAGAGGCGTCTTTCATGTCTTTCGGTTCCGGTCAAAAAAACGGCCGCGCAGTGTATGTCAGTGCGCGACAGATTCGAAGGCCGGTCATCCGCTATTTCGCGTCTAAGCTTGCTTGAAAGTCGGCGCTTTGCCCCAAACTTGCTGGCATGGGCCGGCAGACACACCGGCGGTCGCAAGAACCGCCGTCCACTGCCGATAAACTTCTGCTGCGCCACCCGGTCACAACCTTGAGATCGGTCAACCAGCCTTGCGCGAATCGGCGCATGCTGGCAACGGCGCGAAATCGATAACGGATGGTGATTCCTTCGATGGACTTCAAAGACTATTACAAGATACTCGGCGTGGAGCCGACGGCTGACGACAAGGCAATCAAGGCTGCCTATCGCAAGCTCGCGCGCAAATACCACCCCGATGTCAGCAAGGAAAAAGACGCCGAGGCCAAGTTCAAGGACGCCTCGGAAGCCTATGAAGCGCTGAAAAGTGCCGACAAGCGCGCCGAATACGACGACCTGCGTCGCTACGGCCAGCACGGTCAGCCGTTCCAGGGCCCGCCGGGCTGGCAGAGCCGTGGCGGCTTCGGTGGCGGTGGTGGCGAAACGGGTGATTTCTCGGACTTCTTCAGTTCGATCTTTGGCAATCGCGGCCCCGGTTTCGGTGGCGGCGCTGGCCGGCAATCCCGCAGCGCCGGGCGCCGAGGGCAAGACGTGGAACTGGAACTGCCGATTTTCCTGGAAGAAACCCTGTCGAACGAATCGAAAAAGATCAGCTTCCAGGTGCCGCAATACAACGCCAGCGGCCAGCACGTCAGCAACACCAGCAAGAGCCTGAACGTGAAGATCCCGGCGGGCGTGACCGACGGCGAGCGCATCCGCCTCAAGGGCCAGGGCGCACCGGGCATCGGTGGCGGCGCCAATGGCGATCTGTACCTGACCATCCGTTTTGCGCCGCACCCGAAATTCGATGTCGAAGGCGAAAACCTGATCATCACCTTGCCGCTGGCTCCGTGGGAACTGGCGCTGGGCACCGAAGTGGCCGTGCCGACCCTGACCGGCAAGATCAACCTCAAGGTGCCGGCCGGCAGCCAGAACGGTCAGCGCATGCGCGCCAAGGGCCACGGTCTGCAGAACAAGGCCGGCGAACGCGGTTACTTGTTCGTCCAGCTCAAGGCCGTGATGCCGAAGGCCGCCGGCGATGACGTCAAGGCGCTGTGGCAGGAACTGGCGAAGAAGGCCGCCTTCAATCCGCGAGAGAACTTCTGATACTGACGACGGAGTAGCCCATCATGAGCAGCCCCCTGATCGTTCAACTGGACATGGCAGAATTCTGTGAGGCGGCCGATCTGTCGGACGTCTACGTGATCGAAATCGTCGAACACGGCATCCTCGAACCTCAGGGCGCACAGCCCCGGGAATGGCGCTTCACCGATTACGAACTGGCCCTGGCCAAACGCGCCGCCAAGCTGCGGCGCGACCTGGAGCTGGAATGGGAAGGCGTCGCCCTGGCGCTGGACCTGCTGGAAGAAGTGCAGGAACTGCGGGCCGAGAACCGCATGCTCCGTCAGCGGTTGGGGCGGCTGGTGGTCGAGTGACCGCTTCAGGTCTTCCTTGGCAGCATTACGCTGAACAGCGTCCCTTCGGTTTCGCTTGAGCTGACTTCGATCGTCCCGCCGTGGGCGGTCACCACTTCCTTGACGATGAACAGCCCCAGACCGAGGCTGGTCGATGGCTGGCCAAGTTCTTCGTCGGCGCTGCGTACCAGCGGATCGAAAATCGTGCCGATGGCTTCATCCGGGATCGGCTCGCCATAGTTGTGCACCGACAGATGCACCGCGTCGTTCTCGCCGCGCAGGGTCACGATCACTTCTCGCGGATTCGAACCATGCTGCAGGGCGTTGCCGATCAGATTCTGCAGCAACTGATCCAGCCGCCCGGCATCCCAGACACCTCGGGTATCGCCGTCGATCTTCAGGGTCGGATCGCATTCGGGATTACCGGCGCAGGCTTCGGCGATGGCCGCTCGCACCGTGTCGGCCAGATCCATCGGCGCCGGTTCGATGGGCAGGCTCTTGCCGAGGCGGCTGCGCACCAGTTCCAGCAGATCGCTGACCATCGCCGCCATGTGCCGCGCGCCGTGTTTGATATTCAATGCGCAGGTCAGCGCATCGCCTTCCAGAGTGGTTTTGCGCATCAGCAGCTCGGTCGACATGCTGACCGCTTGCAGCGGTGCGCGCAGGTCGTGGCCGAGGATCGCGAGAAAAATGTCGCGCGAGCGGTTGACCTGCTCGGCGTAGGCGGCGGTCGATTCGGCGAGGGCTTCGTCGATGGCTTCGTTGAAGCGGATCATGTCCTGGAAGTACGCCATGTCCGGCGACTGCAACGTGCCGACCCACAAGCGGATCACGCAGGCGCGCAGGTGGCGGAATTCCGAAGTCATCTGCACCAGGTCGAAGCCCACGGTATGGCGCAGCTCACCGTGGCTGGCGCCGGCCTCGTCGAGGCTCGGGGTTTTCTCCGGCCCTTCGCCCTTGGCCTTGGCGAGCTGCTCGCTGGCGGTCTGTGCGGTTTCCATGTCGCGTGCGGCGGCCAGCAGAATCGCCCGGGCATGGTCGCGCAGCGCCGCCTGGTCCAGAGTGTCGGCCGCCGGAGTGATGGTCCTGGCGAACTGTTCCCATTCCTCGACGATGTGATCCGCGTGTTGCCGGATGAATTCGGATAAACGCATGTCCGGGTTCCTGGAAATTCAAGGCGGGGCGTTCGAATATTAGCCCCTTTGCGCGGGAATGAAAGCGCCGCTCGGGTCTGAAATTTCCGCTGACAAGACGTCTTGCGACAAGACATATGTACCTCAGCCCCGGCGGTTCTCCATGGTCTGCTTTCGCTCCATTTCAAGGAGCGAAACCATGTCCGAAATCCCCGCCGCTTCACCTTCTCCGGACAATCTTGCACCGCCGGGTCCGTTCGTGACGCAAAGCCTGCACGCCGGCTGGCTTCAGCAGTCCAGCCCCGAGTGGCTGATCAATGCACCTATGCGTCAGCGCGAGGCATTGAAGAATGCCGACGCCGTCCCGCCGGAATGGTCCAGGCGCGCCTCCCGCGAGCAACGCAAGGCCGTGGGTGATGCTGCGGCCGCCAGCCTCGCCGCCCGGTCGCGCCTGGACAAGGCCATGTCGACCTTTCAGGACATCGACAGCTTCGCCGCGCCATTGCTGACCCAGGCGCTCAAGGACCGTTTCAACGTGACGCTGGATGTCAACAAGACCTGGCTGGTCCTGAACAAACCGGTGGAGATGGGCATTTTCGCCATTGAAATCGATTTTTTCGAAGTCTTGAAGCTGCCCTTGCTACAGGCAGCCCTGCATAACTTCGAAGCCCGTGAATGTAAAAACGGGGCCTTTCATCGCACATCGGGATTTCGCCTCGAAACCTCGACACCAGGAACCCTGGAACCGTTGAGTACCCGTCTCACGGTCGAACAGTTCACCGGCTTGTGCCGTTCACTGGACATCGGGGCGAAGTATCAGGCGTATCTCAAGGACTTCCTGCACCCCAGGGATGCGGTGGCCGAACATGTGCTGCGCGACAAATTCATCGACGCGCACAAGACCGCCCTGCGTGCGGCTTCCGAACTGGCCCTGGTCAAGGGCGACATCGGGCGCGAAGACTACGCTTCGATTCGCTCGGTCCTCAATGGCGAGCTGTCGCCCCGTCAGGGTCATCGGCAGATCTGGTTTCGTGATCTGGGACTGATGGGCCGGCGCATGACCGGCTGCGTACTGTTCACGATCTGCGAAAAGTACCGCTACAGCGACGACTCGATCCTCTATGTCCCGAGCGATCCTTTCCACCCGCTCAAACGCTACAAGGGCCGGGAGATGGAGGCGATGTTCAAGCAGCGCTTCACCGCGCAAGACGCCAGTCAGGCACATCCCGCAGAGCCGAATGCCTACCAGCGCTTTTTCAGCCAGTTCGTCGCCTATGCTGACCGGCCACGCTTTTTCAGTCAGTTCACCGACGACACGCCCGACCGGACATTCGCACAGAGACTGGAGCCCCACGCTCCGCTGTTCAATGAGATTTTCAAGGCCCTCAACCCGATCAACGCGGCGCTTACCGGGATTCGTGAGTTGCCGCCGGCGTCACCGGTCGCGCAGGTGCCGAATGTGGATCCATATCTGAATCCGGTGGACCTGTCCCGCAAGGGCCACGGGATCTGGGCGGATAATGTCGATCTGTGGAATTACCTGTTCGACCAGCATCGTGAGCGCCTGATTGCCGATGCTCGCAGCCATGCGGTACCCACGGCGGATGTCGATGCCAGAGTGCGCTCGGAAAAGCTCGCCGCGCTGCTGAACATCGGCATGCTGGTGCTGACCGGCATTTCGATGTTCGTGCCGGTATTGGGCGAAGTGATGATGGTGGTGATGACCGGGCAACTGCTCGAAGAAACCTTTGAAGGCGCCATCGAGTGGAGTGAGGGGGATCGCAAGGCTGCAAAGGGACACCTGATCGATGTCGCGCAAAACCTCGCGTTGATTGCCTTGATGGCGGGGGCCGGCAAGGGGCTTGCCCGGCTGACTGCTGCCAGATCGACACCGGTCATCGAGAACCTGCATCAGGTACAGATGCCAGACGGCACGACCCGATTGTGGAAGCCTGACCTGCACGGCTACGACAGTCCGGTCACTCTGGACTCGCGTGCGGCACCAAACGCACTGGGGCAGTACCGGGTCGGGCAAAACCACTACATTCGGCTTGAAGGCAAGACGTACCGGCAGACTTACGACGAGTCGCTCAAGGCATGGCGAATCAATCACCCGGACGATCCGCAGGCTTATCAACCGCCGCTGGCCCACAACGGCGCCGGCGCCTGGCGACATACGCTCGAGCGTCCGCAGGAGTGGGACCGGCTGACACTCCTGCGGCGCATCGGCCACAGCACTGATGTTTTCGCTGACGAGCAGTTGCTGACCCTTGCCGATATGGCCGGTGTCAGCGATGGCGCCCTGCGCAAGATGCACCTGGACAATGCCTTGCCACCCCCGGAGCTGGTGGAGGCCATGCGCCTGTTCAACACCGAGCGGGATGCCGGACTGATCGTCGAGCAGATTTCAGGACGACAACCCATTGATGATCGCTATCTGCAGGTGCTGCCGCTGCTGCCCGACATGCCACGCTGGCCGTGGGGGCGGCAGTTGAAGGTCTACGATGCTGCCGATCTGTCGGGCACTGCGCACGGCTACGGGGTGAAGCGCGGGGGCAAGGCACCGATCCGGATCAGCCGGGCCGAGGTGCTGAGCGGTGCGTTGCCGGCGCGAATTCTCGCGGCGCTGGATGAAGCCGAGACGGTTCGTCTGTTGGGTGGCGAGCCTGCACGCGTTCGGGCGGCTCGGACGCAGGAACTCGCCGGACAAATTGCCGACTTTGCCAGCGCCCGTCAGCCTGCGTTGTTCGACAGCCTGCTCAAAGGTGCTGCTCCGGTGTCAGCCCGGACGGCAAAGCTGCAACGGATTTTCCCCGCCCTGACCGAGCAAGGGGCATCCGCTGTCCTGCGTCAGGCGAGCGCAGGAGAGCTGGCGAGGCTGGACAGCACCGCGAAGATTCCGTTGCATTTGCAGGAGCTCGGTCGCTGGTATGGCCAGACAGGTCGCCTGACCCGGGCTCTGGCCGGGTTGCGCAGTGAAACCATGGCTTCTGCCGACAGCCGCCATCTCGCGTTGCAGACGTTGGGACGACTGCCAGGCTGGTCCAATGATGTGCGTCTGGAAATCCGTGAGGGCAGCATCAACGGCCCGATGCTGGACGCCATCGGCAGCGAAACCGCCTCGACTCGCAAGTACCTGGTCAAGTACGGAGATGCCTATCAGGCTGTCAATGAACGTGACGAGCCGCTCAACAGCATCCCGCACAAAGGCGACAATTTTTACGCTTCGTTGATGCATGCCTTGCCCGATGAGGCACGTCATGGGCTGGGCCTGCCGAATGCCTGGCAGGGCAACGATCTGCAACGCACGATCATCGAACGGGCGCTCGCCGAACGCAGCCAGTCGGCCCGGACTCTACGGGTGGGCAGCGTCGACAAACCATGGTTCAAACCACCGCGACGCATCGCACCCGGCGTGCTCGGTTATCCCGCCAGTGGCGACGGCCCGGGGCCGAGTCAGGCGTTGACCGTTCACGTGCAGAACGTTTATCCGGGCTTGAATGACGCCCAGGCCCGAGGTTTCATTCTTGAACAATGGCGGGCGGGCAGGAGTGATCAACAGATTTTTCATCTGCTCAACAACCGGTTGAGCGAGTGGCGGGAGCTGGAGACAACACTCGATCAATGGTTGATGGCGCAGAACCTGCGTTTGCGCACTACCCGTGACGAGTTCGTCAACGTGGTGCAAAGCATCAAGGACTGCTGGCGCAATGCACCGCTGGCCGAACACAGTCCGCACGCGGCCCGCCTGACGCTGGTCAGTGACGCACCTCTGCCGTCATTGACGGCGGACTTTACCCACGTTCGTGAACTGACACTGCATACCCCGCTGGTCGGCGATACGCTTGCAGCGTTTCCCAATGTCGAGAAACTCGCCCTGAGCGCGAGTGTGGCGGAGTTCGACAAAGTGCTCGCGACATTGAAAACACTGCGACACATGACCCGCCTGAAACTCTCCACGCCGATTACCGGCCAGGTGGCGTCGCGTGTGCGGGAGCTGACCCGGCTGGAAGAACTGGAACTGCGCTGTACCGCCAGCGGAGTGAATCCGGTGGTGCCGATGACACTCGATGTCGGCGGCATGCGGCAGTTGCGCCGGCTCGTAGTCGGCAGTCCGCAGATGCACCAATGGCCGCAGGGGGTTCTCGATCTGCCGCGACTGGAGCGCCTGAATCTGCGATCGACCGCGATCAATACCCTGCCGATGGAAATCTATGAAGGCCATCAACGACTGTTGTCCGGTCTGTCACTGGACTGGTCGAAATTTCCGCGTCGGGTGTTCAAGCCGATCTATGAGTTTGTCCGGAATCAGCCTCGGCATCTGCTCGACCTGGATGAAATGGTCGCCGACTACTGTCGCGGCGAACTCAAGCGTTTTGTCGGCATGGAACCGAGCCTGTTCGATGTCTTGAGTACCGGGTTCAAGGCGCAGTGGACGGACGTCGGCAGTCGTTTCGCCGCGATCGAAACCTTGAGTGAGCAATTCAGTGAGCTGAACCGGCTTCAGGAATGGGTCGGCTCCGAGCCGACAGTGTCAAATGGCGGTGCAGCACGCTCGGCGGTGGCCGAGGCGTTGAGAAGCAGTTGGCGCAGCGGGTTGTTCCAGCGCTATGGCGCGCGCACCGAAAGCCTGTTCTACAACTTGTATGTGAGCCTGCCCAATGATGCCTCGGTGCTGGATATTCTCGGCTCGCCGGTGGAGAGCCTGCCGACCTTGTCCGCTGAAGGTTTCACCCACGTCAGAAGCTTGCACCTGGCAGGATTGCAGGCTCCGGTTGATCAACTGCGCGGGTTCATCCGTACGTTTCGCAATGTCGATACCCTGGACCTGAGCCATTGCGATTTGTCGGCGCTGCCACTGGAGCCTGGTGATCTGCCGGCGCTTGAAACGTTGAATCTGCATGACAACCCGTTGAGCAGGATCGACGTACGCGGGATGAATCGCCTGATGGCGCTGGACTTGAGTGCCACGGCCCTGCGCGAATGGCCGAGCGGTATCGAGGAGCTGCCGGAACTGACCTGGCTGGACCTCAGTGACAGCCGGTTGACCTCGCTGCCGGATGCGCTGCTGGCGCGTGATGCATTACTGCTCGATACCAGCCTGACCGGCACTCCGTTGAATCCGCAAGCCAAAGCAGCTCTTGCCACTGCGCGGCAGAGGATTGAAGAGAATCGAGGCCTGGTTCCCGGTTCATTGCAGCGTTTTGCGCTGGAAGAGACGCGTCACCGTACACCGCCCACCGAAAGTGGCTCGGTCATTGCCCGACGATTGCTGCCGTTACCGCCGTCGCTGGGAGTCGAAGGCCCGGCGGGCTGGGTCGCACGCGTCCAGCGCCTGCGCCCGCAGTACGACAGCGCCCGGGCGCAACAGGCCATCGAGCGGATGCAGGTCGCGGGACTGACCGAGGTGCAGATTGGTGAGCAAATCGACGCATGGGACCGCGACTTCGAGTCCCTGACGCGGCGTCTGAACGATTGGCTGTTCACCCATGAAACCCGGGGCATGGATTGGGTCGTGTCATCGCGCACCCGCCAACTTGCCGCACAGCGCATCATGGAATGCTGGCGCGAAGGCACGGTCGACTGGAATGGTGTTGCGGATCGCGAGCTGGACCTCAACGGTCTGCAGGTGGGCAACCTGCCCGAGCCGGGCGCAACGTTCGCGGCGGTGAATAGCCTGAATCTCGGGGGTGTCAAACTTACTTCGCAAGGCTCCAGCGGTTTTCTCAGGGCATTCACTCACCTGCGCCGCCTCAGCCTCAGCGGCAATCACCTGCCGGCGGTGCCCGAGCCGGTGACACAAATGCTTCAGCTGGAGCAGCTGGAACTGTCGCTCACCGGCCTTGCGGACTCCGCTGCTGCGGGGCTGGCGCTGGAGACGCTTACACAGTTGCAGTGGCTGGACCTGAGCCACAACAGCCTGCGTTCCTTCAGTGTCACGGGGTTCGGGCAGCTGGAGCGGCTGGATCTGAGCGATAACCTGCTTACCGCCTGGCCGGAGGGCTTATTGCAAGCCCCACGCTTGCAAATGCTCGACTTGAGCAACAATGAAATCGCATCGATCCCCACAGCGTTGTATGACGGCAGCCATGCGGCTTTATTGGCCGGAAGCAACCTGGCGGAAAACTACGAGATATCGCAACAAAGTCTGCTCAGGCTGCGTGAATACGCCGATGCCCATGGACGGCGTGACGTGCTGGGCCTGACGTATGCCGACATCGACCGGATGATCGATGACATGGACAGCACCACCGAAAGCGATGCCGAAGAGCTGGAGGTCGAAAGCGAACCTGATGAGGTCCTTCCGGCACTGGCCGAAACGGTCCTTGAGCAGCAAGTGACTCCGTGGATTGAAAACCTCCCCGAGGAGGACGCCGGGCGTTATCGGGCGATGTGGCAGCGGTTGGCTGCCGAACCCGACAACGAAGCCTTCTTCCATCTGCTTTCCCGGATGCCGGACACCGAAGAGTTCCGGGTTTTTCGCGCCGATCTGACCCGACGGGTCTGGGGAATCGTCGAGGCGGCCGCTGACAGTCAGGAGCTGCGTGACACGCTGTTTTCCATGGCGACCACGCACACGACCTGTGTCGACGGGCGAACCCTGGCGCTCAGCGAGATCGAGGTCAAGGTGTATGAGTACAACGCCTTGCGGCACCTGCAGCCAGGTCTTGCAGCGAAAGGTCGGGCGTTGCTCGATTTGTCGCGTCAACTGTTTCGCCTGGGGCAGGTGGAAAAACTCGCGGCCCGCCGCATGGGCCGTCACGCCGATCCGGCGGAAGTGCGTCTGCAGTATCGAATCGGTCTGACGTCAGGCTGGGAGGACGGTCTGCAACTGCCGGGGCAACCCAGTCACATGCGGTTTGCCCGGCCGCTCAGGGGCGATGATCTGGTAGCGGCCCGCGCGGCGGTCATGCGAGCCGAAACGAGTGAGCAGTTTTATGAAGAACTGATCAGCCGTGATTACTGGGTTCAGTACCTGACCGAGAAATACCCGGCTGAACTTGACGCGCTCAAGCGCAACGCGGATGAAAAGCTGCAACGACTCGAGGATGAATACGAAGACGTGACCAGCATGGCGTACCAGGAGGCGGTACAGATACTTGAGGTTGAGCGCAGTATTGAGCGCAACCAGCAACTGATTGCCCTGTCGCGCCTGGAAACAGGCGAGCCGGTGATGGTCGGGCTCGACGATGAGCGGCCCGGAACTTCGCGGTACTCGATGGACACTTCAACCCGCTGAGGCGTTGGCAGCCCCGGTCGTCGAAAGGCTCGAAGACCGGGGCCAGACATCAGAACAGAAAGTAACGCTGGGCCATCGGCAGGGTTTCGGCCGGTTCACACCAGAGCAATACGCCGTCGGCCTTGACCTGGTAGGTCTGCGGGTCGACATCGATGTTCGGCAGGTAATCGTTGTGGATCAAGTCGGTTTTCTGCACGTCGCGGCAACCTTTGACCACGGCGATTTTCTTCTTCAGGCCCAGTGCTTCGGGCAGCCCGGATTCCTGAGCCGCCTGGCTGATGAAGGTCAGGCTGGTGGCGTGCAGCGAGCCGCCGTAACTGGCGAACATCGGACGGTAGTGCACCGGTTGCGGGGTCGGGATCGAGGCGTTGGCGTCGCCCATCAGGCTCGCGGCAATGGCGCCGCCCTTGAGGATCAGCGTCGGTTTCACGCCGAAGAACGCCGGGCGCCACAGCACCAGATCCGCCCATTTGCCGACTTCCACCGAACCCACTTCATGGCTGATGCCATGGGTGATCGCCGGGTTGATCGTGTACTTGGCGATGTAGCGTTTGGCGCGGAAGTTGTCGTTGTCTTCTCCGTCCTGAGGCAGAGGGCCGCGCTGTTTTTTCATCTTGTCGGCGGTCTGCCAGGTGCGCGTGATGACTTCGCCGACGCGGCCCATGGCCTGGCTGTCGGAGCTGATCATCGAGAACGCGCCGAGGTCGTGGAGGATGTCTTCGGCGGCAATGGTTTCACGGCGGATGCGGCTTTCGGCGAACGCCACGTCTTCGGCGATGCTCGGGTCGAGGTGGTGGCAGACCATCAGCATGTCGAGGTGTTCGTCGATAGTGTTGCGGGTGAACGGCCGGGTCGGGTTGGTCGAACTCGGCAGCACGTTGGCGAAACCGCAGGCCTTGATGATGTCCGGCGCATGGCCGCCACCGGCACCTTCGGTGTGATAGGTGTGGATGGTGCGGCCCTTGAACGCGCCGAGGGTGGTTTCGACGAAACCGGATTCGTTGAGGGTGTCGGTGTGGATCGCTACCTGCACGTCGTACTGGTCGGCGACGCTCAGGCAATTGTCGATACTCGCCGGGGTGGTGCCCCAGTCTTCGTGCAGCTTGAGGCCGATGGCGCCGGCCTTGACCTGTTCGATCAGCGGCTCCGGCAGGCTGGCGTTGCCCTTGCCGGTGAGGCCGATGTTCATCGGGAACGCATCCGCCGCCTGAAGCATCCGTGCCAGATGCCACGGCCCGGAAGTGCAGGTCGTTGCATTGGTGCCGGTGGCCGGCCCGGTGCCGCCGCCGATCATGGTGGTGACACCGCTCATCAGCGCTTCTTCGATCTGCTGCGGGCAGATGAAGTGGATGTGGGTGTCGATGCCGCCGGCGGTGAGGATCATGCCTTCGCCGGCAATCACTTCGGTGCTGGCGCCAATGGCGATGGTCACGCCGGGCTGCACGTCCGGGTTGCCGGCCTTGCCGATGGCGGCGATGCGCCCGTCCTTGAGGCCGACGTCGGCCTTGACGATACCCCAGTGGTCGATGATCAGCGCGTTGGTGATCAGCGTGTCGACCACTTCGGCGGCCAGCAACTGGCTCTGGCCCTGGCCGTCGCGGATCACTTTGCCGCCGCCGAATTTCACTTCTTCGCCGTAGGTGGTGAAGTCCTGTTCGACCTCGATCCACAGCTCGGTGTCGGCCAGGCGCACCTTGTCGCCGACGGTGGGGCCGAACATGTCGGCGTAGGCTTGACGCGAGATCTTCATGTGTTCGCCTTGGAATTCAATTGGTTTTGAGATCGTTCGCTGCGCTCACTTTCGCGAGCAGGCTCGCTCCCACAGGGGATCGGATTCCAGCTGGAGGAACTCGGTTTAATGTGGGAGCGAGCCTGCTCGCGATGGGGGCACTGCAAAATTCAGAGGTCACCCATGACCCGCCCGGCAAACCCGAACACCCGGCGATGCCCGGCGTAATCAACCAGTTCCACCTCGCGACTCTGGCCCGGCTCGAAGCGCACGGCGGTGCCCGCCGGGATGTTCAGGCGCATGCCGCGGCTGGCGTCGCGGTCGAAGGTCAGGGCGTCGTTGGTTTCGAAAAAGTGGTAGTGCGAGCCGACCTGGATCGGTCGGTCGCCGCTGTTCGCCACTTTCAGGCTGATCGTGCGGCGACCGACGTTGAGTTCGATGTCGCCGGGCTGGATCCGGTATTCGCCGGGAATCATCAGTTCGCTCCTTGCAGGACTTTGTAATAGAGGGCCGTCGGGCGATAGGTACCGTTCGGGTCGCAGGCGTAATCGGGGATTTCCCCGGCGCGGGTGTAACCCAGGGCCTTGTAGAAATCTTCGGCGGGGGAGCCGGCCTCGGTGTCGAGGTAGAGCATGCCGCGCTTGTACTGGCGGGCCGTCAGTTCCAGCGCTTCCATCAACTGCTGGCCGAGGCCGCGCCGGCGGGCCTGTTCGCGCACCAGCAGTTTCTGCACTTCGGCGCGGTTCAGGCCGTTGGCCTTCTGGCACAGACCCAGTTGTACGCTGGCCTGCACCTGTTCGTCCTTGACCACCACCCACAGCAAGACGTTGCCCTTGTTCAGGTTGTCCTGCACTTCATCGAAATAGGCGCGGGCCTGCGCGGCATCGAGATCGGCCATGAAGCCGACGCTGGCGCCATAACCCACAGCGTCCAGCAGCAGCTCGATCAGGCCCTGACGATAGTGCGCAAAACTTTCAGCATTGACGCGTCGCAGTTGGGCGGGGTTCATCGGTGTCACTCCTTGTTGGCGGGCGGCGGCTCCGCGCCAGGATTGAGGGTCAGTTGCATGAAGGTCAGGTCGAGCCAGCGGCCGAACTTGGTGCCGACCTGCGGCATCTGCCCGGTGGTGATGAAACCGGCGCGCTCGTGCAGGCGGATCGACGCCGCGTTGCCGCTTTCGATGGCGGCGACCATGACGTGCTTGCCACAGGTTTTTGCGCGTTCGATCAACGCGGTCATCAATTGCGGGCCGAGGCCGTTACCGCGCTGGTCGCTGCGCACGTAGACCGAATGCTCGACGGTGTGACGGAAACCGTCGAACGGCCGCCAGTCACCGAACGAAGCGTAGCCGAGGGTGGTGTTGTCGGCGTCGACGATCACCAGGATCGGATAAGCCTGAGCCAGGCGGGCGCTGAACCACGCCTGACGATTGCCGAGATCGACGGCGGATTCATTCCAGATCGCCGTGGTGTTGAGCACGGCGTCGTTGTAGATGTCGCGGATCGCCGGCAGGTCGGCGTGCAGGGCATCGCGGATGGTGTAAGTCATGGCGCGGCCTCAGACGATCGGTTGGTGGACGGTGACCAGTTTGGTGCCGTCGGGAAACGTCGCTTCGACCTGGATCTCCGGGATCATTTCCGGGATGCCTTCCATTACCTGCTCGCGGGCCAGCAGGGTGGTGCCGTAGTGCATCAGCTCGGCCACGGTCTGGCCGTCGCGGGCGCCTTCGAGCAGCGCCGCGGAGATGTAGGCCATCGCTTCCGGGTAGTTGAGCTTCACGCCGCGGGCCAGTCGCCGCTCGGCCACGAGGCCGGCGGTGAAGATCAGCAGCTTGTCTTTTTCGCGTGGGGTCAGGTCCATCGTTTGAAATCCATTGTCGGCAGTTGAAGAAAATCAGGTGTTCCAGATTCGGGGAGGCAGGGTTTCGCGGCCAAGCAGCGCAGGCCTGAGTAATCGCCAGAGTTCGATCAGCCAGGCCCGCGCCAGCAACGCTTCACTGGCCAGACAACGCGCAACCAGCAACCCCGGCAATTGCGTCAGATCCCCGCGCACTTCATGCCCCAGCGAGCGGCAGCGCTCCAGCAATTCAGCATCAATCTCGCCGGTGACCAGCAACGTCGCAAACACCGGATGGCCGTCCAGTCCGATCGGCGAATCAAGCAAGCCGTCAGCGCCGACGATGCGCTGGCGTTCATGCCACAGCAACCGGCCATCGCGGCGAATATCCAGATGCGCCTGGAAATGCCCGAGGTCGAAACGCTCGCCACTGGCCGGGCGCCCGAGGGCCACCACGTCCCAGTAGAACAGCCGCGCATCGCCTTCAAGCTCGATCGAGGTCGAGAGTTCCGCCTGGGCGGCGCTGTAGACGATGGTTTCCTGGGGCAGCCACTCCAGTGTCGCGCCGTCAGCGACGCGCAGGTCCAGCGACTGATAAGCGGGGCCCGCCGCGCGATACCACTTGGCCGCGCCGGGGCTGGTGATCTGTGCCCAGGCGCCCGGTTCCACGCGGGCGCTGATGTTCAACCGGTCACCGCCGGCAATGCCGCCCGGCGGGTGGACGATGATGTGCTGGCAGACCTCGGGCCCTTCGGCGTACAGATGCTTTTGCACCCGCAGCGGGCCGAGGTGGCGACGACGGGTCGGGCGCGTGCAATCGCCGAAGCGGGCATAGGCCAGCTCCAGCTCCGCATGCCAGCTCGGGGTAAACAAGGCAGTCGCTAAAGGTAAGTTCATGTTTTCTGATTATCGTTAGGACGCTACAGGTTAGATCGTAACCAGTCCGCGCACACCCTCGCTTTCCATATTTTCTCCACGGCCCTGCTGCACGATCTCGCCCCGGGACATCACCAGGTACTGATCGGCCAGTTCGGCGGCGAAATCGTAGAACTGTTCCACCAGCAGAATCGCCATGTCGCCCCGGGCCGCGAGCTTCTTGATCACTGCGCCGATTTCCTTGATCACCGACGGCTGGATGCCCTCGGTGGGCTCGTCGAGAATCAGCAGGCGCGGGCGGCTGGCCAGTGCGCGGCCGATGGCGAGCTGTTGTTGCTGACCGCCGGACAGGTCGCCGCCGCGGCGCTGTTTCATTTGCAGCAGCACCGGGAACAGTTCGTAGATGAATGCCGGAACTTCTTTGGCTTCGCTGCCGGGAAAACGCGACAGGCCCATCAGCAGGTTTTCTTCCACGGTCAGCCGGCCGAAAATTTCCCGGCCCTGCGGCACGTAGGCGATCCCGGCGTGTACCCGTTGATGCGGCTTGTACGTGGTGATCGGTTTACCTTCCCAGTTCACCGCGCCTTCCTTGGCCGGTAGCAGGCCCATCAGGCATTTGAGCAGCGTGGTCTTGCCCACGCCGTTGCGGCCGAGCAGGCAGGTCACTTCGCCGACCTTCACGTCAAAGCTCAGGCCGCGCAGGATGTGGCTACCGCCGTAGTACTGATGAAGTTTTTCGACTTGCAGCATGTTGGAATTCCTCTTCAGCGCCCGAGATAGACTTCGATCACGCGCTCGTTGTCCTGCACCTGTTCCAGCGATCCTTCGGCCAGCACGCTGCCCTGATGCAACACGGTGACGTGGTCGGCAATCGAGCCGACGAAGCCCATGTCGTGTTCCACCACCATCAGCGAATGCTTGCCCGCCAGCGACTTGAACAGCTCGGCGGTGAACTCGGTTTCGGCGTCGGTCATGCCGGCCACCGGTTCGTCGAGCAGCAGCAATTGCGGGTCCTGCATCAGCAGCATGCCGATTTCCAGAAACTGTTTCTGCCCGTGGGACAGCAACCCCGCCGGGCGATTGACCGAGGTGGTCAGGCGAATGGTGTCGAGCACTTCGCTGATCCGGTCTTTCTGCTCGCCGCTCAACTTCGCCCGCAGACTGGCCCACACCGACTTGTCGGTTTTCTGCGCCAGCTCCAGGTTCTCGAACACGCTCAACGCTTCGAACACCGTCGGTTTCTGGAACTTGCGACCGATGCCGGCCTGGGCGATCTGCACTTCGCTCATCTGCGTCAGGTCGAGGGTTTCGCCGAACCACGCCTTGCCGTGGCTCGGCCGGGTCTTGCCGGTGATCACGTCCATCAGCGTGGTCTTGCCCGCGCCGTTGGGGCCGATGATGCAGCGCAGTTCGCCGACGCCGATGTACAGGTTCAGAGCGTTCAGCGCCCGGAAGCCGTCGAAGCTGACGCTGATGTCTTCCAGGGTCAGGATCGTGCCGTGACGGGTGTTCAGCCCAGGCTCCACACGCTGGCCGAGACCGAGGGCATCACGGCTGGTGCCGGCGTCCTTGTTCGGTTCCAGCGGCGGGAAGAAGGCCGGTTCCAGCATGAATTCAGCGCTCGCCGTGACTCTCATGATTCACCTCGTTTCTTCAGCAGACCGATCACGCCTTTGGGCAGGTACAACGTCACGACGATGAACAGCGCGCCGAGGAAGAACAGCCAATACTCGGGGAACGCCACGGTGAACCAGCTCTTCATGCCGTTGACCACGCCGGCGCCGAGCAGCGGGCCGATCAGCGTGCCGCGTCCGCCAAGGGCCACCCACACGGCGGCTTCGATCGAGTTGGTCGGCGACATTTCACTCGGGTTGATGATCCCAACTTGCGGCACGTACAGCGCACCGGCCAGACCACACAACACCGCGCTCAACACCCAGACGAACAGCTTGAAGCCGCGCGGGTCGTAGCCGCAGAACATGAGGCGATTCTCCGCATCGCGCAGGGCAGTCAGCACCCGGCCGAACTTGCTGCGGGCCAGGCGCCAGCCGATGAGCAGGCTCGCCACCAGCAACAGCACCGTCGCCAGAAACAGCACCGCACGAGTGCCGGGTTCGGTGATGCCGAAACCGAGGATCGTGCGGAAATTGGTGAAGCCGTTGTTGCCGCCAAAGCCGGTCTCGTTGCGGAAAAACAGCAGCATCCCGGCGAACGTCAGGGCCTGGGTCATGATCGAGAAATACACGCCCTTGATCCGCGAACGGAAGGCGAAGAAACCGAACACCAGCGCCAGCAATCCGGGCGCCAGCACCACAAGGCACATCGCCCATAGGAAGTTGCCGGTGCCGCTCCAGTACCACGGCAACTCGGTCCACGACAGGAAGGTCATGAACGCCGGCAAGCCGTCACCGGCGGCCTGACGCATCAGGTACATGCCCATCGCGTAACCGCCGAGGGCGAAGAACAGACCGTGGCCCAGCGACAACAGACCTGCGTAACCCCAGACCAGATCCAGCGCCAGGGCGACGATGGCGTAGCAGAGAATCTTGCCGACCAGCGTCAGGGTGTAGGCCGAGACGTGCAGCGCACTGTCCGAGGGCAACAGCGACAGCAGCGGCAGGGCGATCAGTAGCGCTAGGACCACCGCGCCGATGACGAGGGTGACTTTGGGGCCGGCCTTTTGTGTGGCCGTGACTAGCAGAGGCTGATTCATCAGTCGATCACCCGTCCTTTCAGTGCGAAGAGGCCTTGCGGACGTTTCTGGATGAACAGAATGATCAGCGCGAGGATCAGGATCTTGCCGAGCACCGCACCGATTTGCGGTTCAAGAATCTTGTTGGCGATGCCCAGGCCGAACGCGGCGAACACGCTACCGGCCAGTTGCCCGACGCCGCCGAGCACCACCACCAGGAACGAGTCGATGATGTAGCTCTGGCCGAGGTCCGGGCCGACGTTGCCGATCTGGCTCAGGGCTACGCCACCGAGCCCGGCAATGCCCGAGCCGAGGCCGAAGGCGAGCATGTCGACGCGCCCGGTGGGCACGCCGCAGCAGGCGGCCATGTTGCGGTTCTGGGTGACGGCGCGCACGTTCAGGCCCAGACGAGTCTTGTTCAGCAGCAGCCAGGTCAGCACCACCACGAACAACGCAAAAGCGATGATCACGATGCGGTTGTACGGCAGCACCAGATTCGGCAACACCTGAATCCCGCCGGACAGCCACGCCGGGTTCGCCACTTCAACGTTCTGCGCACCGAACACCAGACGCACCAGTTGAATCAGCATCAGGCTGATGCCCCAGGTCGCGAGCAGGGTTTCCAGTGGGCGGCCGTAGAGGTGACGGATCACCGTGCGCTCCAGGGCCATGCCGATGGCGGCGGTGACGAAGAACGCCACCGGCAGCGCGATCAGCGGATAGAACTCGATGGCCTGCGGTGCGTAGCGCTGGAACATCAACTGCACGACGTAGGTCGAGTAGGCGCCGAGCATCAGCATCTCGCCGTGGGCCATGTTGATCACACCCAGCAGGCCGAAGGTGATCGCCAGACCGAGTGCCGCGAGTAGCAGAATCGAACCGAGGGACATGCCGCTGAAGGCCTGGCCGAGCAGTTCGCCGATCAGCAGTTTGCGTTTGACCTGGGCGAGGCTGGTTTCGGCGGCGGTGCGCACATTGGCATCGGTTTCGACGCCGGGTTCGAGCAGGCCTTCGAGGCGAGTGCGGGCCAGCGGGTCGCCGGTTTCACCGAGCAGACGCACGGCCGCGAGACGCACCGCCGGGTCCGTGTCGACCAGTTGCAGGTTGGCCAGCGCCAGGCTCAGGGCGGCATGGACGTTTTCATCTTGTTCGCCAGCCAGTTGCCGGTCGAGGAATTTCAGCTGCGCCGGTTTGGCGCTTTTCTGCAATTGCTGCGCGGCGGTCAGACGGGTTTTGGCGTCGGCGGCGAGCAATTGGTGGCTGGCCAGAGCGGTGTCGATCAGACCCCGCAGGCGGTTGTTCAGGCGCAGGGTTTTGGGTTGGCCGTCGATGGTCAGTTCGCCTTGTTGCAGGGCGTTGATCAGCTCGATGCGGGCCGGGTCGGGCTGCGCGGCCCAGGCTTCCAGCAGTTTTGCCTGTTGCACGGGGTTGGCGGCGACGAAGTCTTCGGCGTCGCTGGCGTGGGCGGCCATCGGCAGTAAAAATACGAGGGCCAGGATCAAGCGGTAAAGGGCAGTGGGCATGGAGAGTCGCCTTGCTCGGACTATTGTGGGAGCGAGCCTGCTCGCGATAGCGGTGGTTCAGTCACAGTGATGTTGAATGTGCTGCCGTCATCGCGAGCACGCTCGCTCCCACAGGGATTTGTACCCGCCTCAAGTATCGAGACGGGCATCCAATGGCTCAGTTGCTCTTGACCGCATACTCCGGCTTCTTGTCGTTACCCGGGATGAACGGGCTCCACGGCTGCGCACGGATCGGCCCTTCGGTCTGCCACACCACGTTGAACTGACCGTCGGCCTGGATCTCGCCGATCATCACCGGTTTGTGCAGGTGGTGATTGGTCTTGTCCATGGTCAGGGTGTAGCCGGACGGCGCGGCGAAGGTCTGGCCGCCGAGGGCTTCGCGGACCTTGTCGACGTCGGTGGATTTGGCTTTCTCCGCCGCCTGCGCCCACATGTGGATGCCGACGTAAGTGGCTTCCATCGGGTCGTTGGTCACGGCTTTGTCGGCGCCCGGCAGGTTGTGTTTCTTCGCGTAGGCTTTCCAGTCATCGACGAACTTCTTGTTCACCGGGTTCTCCACCGACTCGAAGTAGTTCCATGCCGCGAGGTTGCCCACCAGCGGTTTGGTGTCGATGCCGCGCAGTTCTTCTTCGCCCACCGAGAACGCCACCACCGGTACATCGGTTGCCTTCAGGCCCTGGTTGGCCAGCTCCTTGTAGAACGGCACGTTGGAGTCGCCATTCACGGTGGAGATCACCGCAGTCTTGCCGCCGGCCGAGAATTTTTTGATGTTGGCGACAATGGTTTGATAGTCGCTGTGACCGAACGGGGTGTAGACCTCTTCGATGTCTTTGTCCGCGACGCCTTTGGAATGCAGGAACGAACGCAGGATCTTGTTGGTGGTGCGCGGGTAGACGTAATCGGTGCCGAGCAGGAAGTAGCGCTTGGCGCCGCCGCCTTCTTCGCTCATCAGGTATTCAACCGCCGGGATCGCCTGCTGGTTCGGCGCGGCGCCGGTGTAGAACACGTTCGGCGACATTTCTTCGCCTTCATATTGCACCGGGTAGAACAGCAGACCGTTGAGTTCTTCAAACACCGGTAGCACCGATTTGCGCGACACCGAAGTCCAGCAGCCGAACACCACCGCGACCTTGTCCTGCGTCAGCAGTTGCCGGCCCTTCTCCGCGAACAGCGGCCAGTTCGACGCCGGGTCGACCACCACCGGTTCGAGCATCTTGCCGTTCACCCCGCCCTTGGCGTTGATCTCGTCGATGGTCATCAACGCCATGTCCTTGAGCGATGTTTCGGAGATCGCCATGGTGCCGGACAACGAATGCAGAATCCCGACCTTGATGGTCTCGGCGGCCTGTACCGTCCAGGTCATGCCCATCGCGGCAATGGATGCCGTGAGTGTGAAAGCCTTGATCAAACTGCGACGCTTCATTGTGCGATCTCCACGAACGTTAAAGTTTTTTATGGTTGGCAGATGCGAACGACTGAAGGGTGTTTTGCAAGGGCTGTGCCCGGTCGGGATCGGGCAGGGAAATGTCGGTTTAGAGCGGTTGCGCGCAGAACCGGCGCACCATGAAGGGACGTGTTGCAGGCAAGGGTGCAGCGGGGTGCGCCAGATTGGGGCGCGACCCCGTGGGTTCAGCGGCGGCGCATCAGGCCGATGAAAAACAGCCCGCCAAGCGCTGCGGTGGCGACGCCGATGGGCAGGTCCTCGGGAGCGATCAGCGTGCGGGCGGCGACATCGACCCACACCAGAAACACACTGCCGAGCAACACGCACACCGGCAGCAGGCGTCGATGTTCTGCACCGATCAGGCGCCGGGCAATGTGCGGCACCATTAACCCGACAAAACCGATGGAGCCGCTGATCGACACCAGCACTCCAGTCATCAGCGAGGCGATCACGAACACCCGCAGGCGCACCGACCGGGCATTCAGGCCAAGGGTGACCGCAGTCTGTTCGCCGGCCATCAAGGCGTTCAGCGGACGGGCCATGCCCAGCAGCAGAATCAGCCCGAGCAACACGCAGAGCGCCGGCACCGCCAACAACTCCCAGCGCGCCAGACCGAGGCCGCCGAGCATCCAGAACATCACCGCCGAACTCGCCCGGTGATCGCCCATGAACAGCAGCAGATTGGCGATCGCCATCATCACGAACGACACCGCCACGCCACATAGCAGCAGGCGATCACTGTCCAGTCGGCCGTGACGGTTGGCGATGCCCAGCACCAGAAACATGCTCAACAACGCGCCGATGAACGCGGCAATCGGCAAGGTCAGCAGACCGACGATTTCACCGACGTGCAGCACCACGATCACTGCACCGAGGGTCGCACCGGAAGTGACACCGAGCAGATGCGGATCGGCCAGCGGATTGCGCGTGACCGCTTGCAGCACCGCGCCGATCAACGCCAGTCCAGCCCCAACCAGCGCACCGAGCAACATGCGCGGCACGCGGATCAGCCAGACGATGTGCTCCTGGCCGGCGCTCCAGTCCGGCACGCCGAGGCCGAACAACTTGTGCAGCAGAATCCGCCACACAATGTCCACCGGCACCCGCGCTGGGCCGAAGCCCAGCGACACCACGCACGACACCAGCAGCACCGCGCCGAGGGCAATCAGCAGCCAGCCGTAACGACGATTGATCATTCGCCGTGGAACCCTTTGGCCAGAGTTTCAACCGCCAGCACGTTGTCGATCCCCGGCGTGGCCTGCACGTAAGGGATGACAATAAAGCGCTGGTTCTTGATCGCGTCCACCGACTGCAGGGACTTGTTCTTCAACAGGAATTCGATCTTCTGCTCGGCGGTGATTTCGCTGTAGTCGACGATGACGATCACCTGCGGGTTGCGCTCGACCACGGTTTCCCAGTTGACCCGGGTCCAGCTCGCATCGACGTCGTCGAGAATATTGCGCCCGCCGGCGGCGTCGATCAGCGCTTGCGGCATGCCGAGGCGGCCGGAAGTCATGGCGCGGTCCTCGCCGCTGTCGTACAGGAACACTCGCGGTTTTTCGGCGGGCAGGTCTTTGCGGATTTCCGCGACCTGGCTTTGCATGTCGGCGATCAACGCGTCGGCGCGGTCCTGCACGTCGAAGATCTTTCCGAGGTTGCGCAGGTCGTTGTAGGTGTCGTCCAGCGTGGCGGCCGGGCGCTTCATCACGAAGGCACAGGACTCGGTCAGTTCATAGACATTGATGCCCAGCGGTTGCAGGGTCTGCGGGGTAAGGTCGCCACCGACGCGCATGCCGTAATCCCAGCCAGCGAAGAAGAAATCGACGTTGGCGTTGAGCAACGTTTCCACCGACGGGTATTTGGCTGCCAGTTCCGGCAAACCGTCGAGCAGACTCTGCATTTCCGGGGTCACCGACTTCCAGCCACTGACGCCGCTGTAGCCGGCCATCTTCGACTTGAGGCCGAGGGCGAGCATCATCTGGGTCATGTTGATGTCGTGGCTGACCGCGTGTTTCGGTGCTTCATTGAAGGTCACTTCGCGGTTGCAGCTCTGGATCGTCAGCGGGTACTTCGTGGCCTCGGCGAAGGCGTGGGTGGTGCCCAGCAGCAGAGCAAGGCAAAGCAGGGAGCGCACAGTCATGGTCGGGTAATCCAGGTGATTCGCGGGTAGCCGTGGAGGGGGTGTGGATCGATCAATGCTTCGACGCCGAACACGTCGCGCAGCAATTCAACAGTGAGCACTTCTTGCGGTGTGCCGCTGGCGACGATTTGTCCGTGATTGATCACGTACAAGCGATCGCAGAATGCGGCGGCCAGGTTCAGGTCGTGGATGCTCGCCAACGTGCCGATCTGCAAACGCTTGACCAGTTGCAGCAGTTCCAGTTGATAACGCGGGTCGAGGTGGTTGGTCGGCTCGTCGAGGATCAGCAGTTGCGGTTGCTGGGTCAGGGCGCGGGCCAGGATCACCCGCTGTTTTTCACCGCCGGACAGTGTGGCGAACGCGTGATCTTCGAAGCCGTCGAGGCCTACTGACTTCAGTGCCTGAGTGGCGAGCTGGCGGTCTTCCAGCGTGTCGCCGTCGAACAGGCCCTTGTGCGGTGTGCGGCCCATGGCGACCACTTCTTCGACGGTCAGGCCGAAGGCGTCGGGGAACTCCTGCAGCACCACCGCGATGCGTTGCGCGCACCAGCGTGAGGATTGCTTCCAGACGTTGTGGTGCCCGAGTCTGACCTCACCGTGCTCCGGCTGACTGAAACGGTAGGCGCAGCGCAACAGGCTGGTCTTGCCGCTGCCATTGGGTCCGATCAGCCCGACGAACTCACCGGCGGCCACGTGCAACGAGGCGTCACGCAGCTGGAACTGGTGATGGCAGTGGCCGTGGCCTAGGGGTGTCCAGGCGAGATCGGTGAGGGACAGTGAGGTCATTTCGTTCCTGTTCTAGAAGGTGTAATCAGCCGTGACAAAGAACGAACGAGGCTCACCCAGAATCCACTGCTGGCCCTCATTGTATTGGCTTTGCGCATACGTCCGGTCAAACAGATTGTTCACCTGCAACCCCAGCGTCGTGTTGCGCAGGGCTTTCCACGACAGCGTCGCATCGACCACGGTGTAGCTCGGCAGCTCGTTACGGTTGGCCATGTCGGCGTAGCGCGCATCGACATAACGCACGCCGGCACCGGCCTTCAGGTCATCGGTCAGCGCCTTGCTCAGCCACAGGTTCGCCGTGCGACGTGGCACGTCCACCGGGCGATTGCCGTTGCGCGACACCGGTACGCCACCGACCACCTCTTCGAAATCGTCGTACTTGGCTTTGACGATGGCGGCGTTGGCTTGCAGTTGCCAGGCGTTCGGCAGTTGCAGATCGAGGCTGGCTTCCAGGCCGTTCGACGATTGCTGGCCGACCTGCTGCTTGAGCGTCGGGTTGCCCGGGTCGTCGGTCAGCAGCTTCTTCTTCACGATGCGATACGCCGCCAGGGTGAACTCGCCGCGCTGATCCCAGAACAGCTGCTTCATGCCGATCTCGGTTTGCCGGGCGGTGGACAAGTCGTATTGCTGCTGGCTCGGGCTCAGGGAAATCAGCCCGCCGATGCCATCGGTGCTGGTAGCGACCTGGCCGTAGAACGAAGTGTCCTGGGTCAGCGCGAACACCAGGCCGGCCTTCCAGTTGTTGCCGGTCAGGGTCTTGTCGCTCTGGCTGTCGTCGACCAGATTGGTGCGATCCACGTGCACGTAGTCGCGTCGCACACCGGTCACCAGCGACCAGCGCTCGCTCAGTTGCGTGCGGTTTTCGGCGAATACCGACATCTGCTTGGTGGTGCTGTCGAACTGGTCGCGGTACGGGTTGGCGCTCTCGAAATAGCCGGCCTGCGAGTGGTACAGGTCCAGCGGCTGGCCGCTCGGCAATACGTCATTGAACGGCGAGTTGCTGTCGAGCTGGAAGCGGATGCGGTTGTAATCAACGCCGGTCACGGTCTGGCTGTCGAGGCCGAACAGCGAGTGCTTGAAGGTGAAGGTCTGGCGGTCGCCGACCTGTTCCTGTTTGTGGCCGATGCCGAAGTAGCCGCCGCGACTGAGTTGTTGGCTGTCGGCGTCGAAGTTGTAGTTCTCGGCGTTCTGCCAGCGGCGCTGGGCCTTGAGGTAGTACAGCTCGTTGCTGGCGCTGACCGCATCGTTGAGCTGCCAATCCGTGGACAGGCGCGTCCATTGATCGTTGTAGTGCTGCTTGTCGTCGCGCACGTTGTAGTTCTTGTCGCGCAGGCTGTCCTTCAACTGGCCGTTGATCAGCGGCGTGCCGAAGTAGTTCTGCGGGCGCTGGTCGCCGTAATCGTGGGCGAGGGTGAAGGCCAGATTGTCGGTGGCCTGCCAGCGCAGGGTGGCACTGATGAAGTCGCTGGACGAATCACCGCGATCGATCCAGCCGTTGCTGCGCAGGCGATTGAGGTTGAGGCGGTAGCTCAGGGTGTCGGTCAGCGAACCGCCGCTGTCGAACGCCTGCTGCTGGCGGTCGAACGAGCCGTAGCCGACGCGCACGTGGTTTTCGATGTCGCCTTCGAACGGCTTTTTCGGGATCACGTTGACCACCGCGCCGGTCGCGCCTTCGCCGTACAGCACCGAGGCCGGACCGCGCAGCACGTCGACGCGCTCCACCGACCAGGTGTCGACCGGGAACGTCACGGTGCCCATGCCGGTGTACATGCGGTTGCCGTCATACAACTGCATCACCGAACTCTGCCCGGTAAATCCCCGGGCCTGCAACGAAGTGCCGCCATCGCCCGGCGTGCCGGTGCGGCTGATGCCGGTGCTGCGCGACACCGCGTCCTGCACGCTGCGATCACCACGGGCGCGGACCTGCTCGCCGCTGAGGCTTTCGACGCTGGCCGGAGTTTCCATGGCGCTGAGGTTCAGGCGCGAGCCGGCGCTGGTCGGCGTGGTCAGGCTGACGTTCTGGTCGTCATTGGCCAGGGCGGTGATGGTGCCGGTGGGCAACGTCAGCGGCGCGCTGTCGGCATGGGCGCTGTTGTTCAGGGCGAACAGACAGAGGCTGGACAAGAGGTACTTGTTCATCGGGGCGGTGGATCACTTCTTCAAATGAAAAGCCCGCAGGCTCATGACCATGCATGGCTGCGGGCAGAGCAGCAATTAGTGTTATACAGTAACACTAAAAATTGCCGGAGTTTAAGCCCCGGCAGTTTAAAGATCTGTCTAGGTCGCGCATCTCGCCTGTTTCATGATGAAGTTGAGGCAGATTCAGTTTGCCGGCCCAGACGCGACAACAGCAGCCGATCCAGCAACCACACCACCACCAGTGAAGCCCCCACCAGCGGAAACACCACCGCCAGCACCAGCATGATCGCCACCCCGGTTTTCCACTTCGGCAGATCGTGACGCAGCGGCGGCACGCCGAACTTGCCCTGCGGGCGACGCTTCCACCAGATCACCACGCCGCTGACGGCGCTGAGCAGGATCATCAGGCAGATCAGCAGCACGACGATCTGGTTGAAGGTGCCGAACATCTTGCCTTCGTGGAGCATCACGCCGATTTCCGTGGCCCGGGCCACGGCGCCGTAGTGCTCGAATCGCACGTCGGCCAACACTTTGCCGGTGTACTGATCGACATGCAGCGTGGCGTCGTTGCGCGGGTCGTCGGCGAATACGGCGATGGTGAACACGCCGGTGGCGGTGGTCGGAAGGGTGATGCTGTAGCCCGGCTCGACCTTGCGCTCGACGGCGATGTTCTGCACGTCCTGCAGGCTGATGATCGGCGCGGCGGGGCCGTGTTGCATGCCGCCGTGGGCCATGTGTTCGGCGTGGTCGCCGGACATCGGCATCGGCGTGTTTTCCATGGCCCACGGGACGGTCTGGCGGGCGGCGTTGTTGAGGCTGCCGGCCTCGACGTCGGAGGTCGGCACGTTATTCCACATCGCCGCCGGGAACACGTTCCACACCTGGGCGTACTGCTTGCCCCAGAATCCGGTCCAGGTCATGCCACTGAGCAGCATCACCAGCAGCAACGCCGCGCCCCAGAATCCGGTGACCGCGTGCAGGTCACGCCACAGCACACGACCGCGACTGTTCAACCGCGGCCACAAAATCCCCGCGGCCTGACCGCGCGGCCACCACAGGAAAACCCCGGACACCACCAGCACCACGCCCCAGCCGGCGGCCAGTTCGATCAGTCGGTCACCGACGGTGCCGATCATCAATTCGCCGTGGATCGCCCGGGCGAGTGCTTGCAGGTTCTGCTTGGCATCCTGCTCGCCGAGGATGTCGCCGTGGTACGGATCGACAAACACGTTCAGCTCATGGCCGGCATTCTTCACCACGAATTGCGCACTGCGCTCGACGTTCGCGGGTGGCAGGTACTGGGTGACCTGTCCCTGTGGATAAGCGCTTTTGACCTTTTGCAGCAGGTCATCGGCCGGCACGGTGTGATGCCCGGCCGGGACGTTCAGCAGGCTGCTGTACATCAGCGAATCGAGCTGCGGTTTGAACAGGTAAATGATGCCGGTCAGGGCCAGCATCACCATGAAAGGCGCGACGAACAATCCGGCATAGAAATGCCAACGCCAGGCCAGGTTGTAGAAATTCGGTTTGGGCTGTTTCATCACGAGTGCTCCGCTTGGCTTGGATCTTCTAGTTGTCTGTTGTCACTCGCTCCCTCAAGGGGAGCGAGTGCCCTTGAGGGTTAGAAACTCATGTCCACCTTGGTCCAGAGCGTGCGCCCCGGCTCATTGATGGCTTGCGGGTCGTTGGCCGGGTAGCCGAACCCGGCGTTGCCCGCCAGGTTGAGGTGTTCGGCGTAAGCCTTGCCGAACAGGTTGTCGACGCCGGTACTGACCTTCCAGTTCTTGTTGATCCGGTAGGCACCGTTGAGCGAGAACACGCCGAAGCCCGAACTCTTGTCGTAATCCTTGCCGACCACGTTGCCCTTGTTCTGGTCGATCCGGTTTTGCGCGGCAACCACTCTCCACAGTGCGCCTGCGCTCCAGTTGTCTTCGCTGTAGGTCAGGCCGAAACGTGCATCCAGCGGCGGCATCTGCGGCAGGGCCTTGCCGTCGCTGCTGTTCTTGCCCCAGGCGTAGGCCAGGGTCGCATCGGCTTTCCAGTTGTCGGTGAGCTTGTAGGCGGCACCAAGTTCACCGCCCATGATCCGCGCGTCGATGTTCTCGGCGCGAGAGGTGCTCATGCCCATCATCGTCGGGGTGTAGTCGAACAGGATGTAGTCGCGCACCACGCCGATGTAGCCCGAGGCCCAGGCTTCGAGGTCGGCGTCCTTGTAGTTCACGCCGAAGTCGAGTTGGGTGGTCTTTTCCGGTTTGATCGAATCGAACGCATTGACCGAACCCGCCGGGCCGGACTTGGGCGAAAACAGCTCCCAGTAATCCGGGAATCGTTGTGAGTGACCGAGGCCGGCGTAGAGCGTGGTCGGACTGTCGGCCAGGTCATGCTCGTAACGCACGAAGCCGCTTGGCAGGGTGTCGGCGCGGGTATCGCCGGCGGTCGGATTCGGCCGGGACATCATTCCCGATCCGGTGGTCTGCCGGAAATCCCTGGCCGAGGCGCGGTCGACCCGGGCACCAGTGATCAGCCGGTCGCGGTCGGCGGCGTACCAGGTCATTTCGCTGAACACGCCGTAGTTATGGAAATCGGCGTCCTTGGTGTACGGCTGATCCTTGTAAGTATCGATGCCCATGCCGCTGCGCTGACGGTGTTCGTTGGTCTGCGCATCGAGGCCGGTGATCAGCTGGATATCGGCCCAGCGCCAGGTAGCCTTGATCCGCGCGCCGAGGGTGCGACGGTCGACGTTGGACGCCATGGGACCTGCCATCATCCCGGTGCCGGACGGCGTGCGCAGGGTGTAG
Organism: Pseudomonas sp. GW821-FHT09C09; assembly: GCF_059418105.1. Lineage (NCBI taxonomy): Bacteria > Pseudomonadati > Pseudomonadota > Gammaproteobacteria > Pseudomonadales > Pseudomonadaceae > Pseudomonas > Pseudomonas sp. GW821-FHT09C09. The sequence continues at coordinate 100,222 of NZ_JBWKPF010000004.1, read as the reverse complement.
TTGTCCATCACGTGGTCGGCGTAGTTGTAGTAGACCTGGGCTTCGAGCTTCTCCAGCACGTCGGTGATGTTGGATTTCTCGAAACGCAAGCCGAGGCTTTCGCGCAAGAACTGCGAGCCGTCCATGCCGCGTCCGGCGTAGCGCGCCTCGCCGTCACCCTTGCCGGCGGTGAGTTCGATCAGGGTGTCGGCATCCGGGGTCCAGCCCAGCGCCACGTCGCCATTCCACTTGTCGTAGCGCGAGGCAACGGTGTCGTTGTTGCCGTCGCGGTAGTCGTCGGAATGTGCGGTGTTGCCGATCACCCGCACGTAGCCCAGCGGGCCGCCGGCCGCCGCATCGACTACTTTGTCGAAGCGTCCGTTGGAACCGGCCAGCACGCTGGCATTCACGCGGGTGCCGAGTTCGCCGAAGCTTTCCGGTTCGCGGTCGAACAGGACTGTGCCGGCCGAGGCGCCCGGTCCGTAGAGCACGGTTTGCGGGCCTTTGATCACGGTGAGTTTGTCGTAGGTCTCGGGCGAGATGTATGAGGTCGGCGCGTCCATCCGGCCGGGGCAGGCGCCGAGCATCATGCTGCCGTTGGTGAGGATGTTCAGGCGCGAACCGAACATGCCGCGCAGTACCGGATCACCGTTGGTGCCGCCGTTGCGCACCAGGGCGAAGCCGGGAATGGTCTTCAGGTAGTCGCCGCCATCGCTGGCCGGCACCGGTTGGCGCGGGTCTTTCGGGTTGGTGACGATGGTCAGCGGCGAACTCGGGGCGATGGCGGTGATCACCGTCGGGCTCAGTTCTTCAGCGTGGCCGGCATGTTCATCGGCGTGGACCAGCGGGGACAGCAGGACGCCGCAAAGGACGGCGGTAGCGTGCCTGAAACGGATGCGCGATTCGTTCAGGGCGAAGGACGCCGGGGCAGAACCCGAGCGTGGGACAGCAGAAAACCTGGACATGACAATTTCCATCAAACAGTCGTAAACGACACGGCCGGCAGCCTGAAGCTGTCTTCTCAACCGTGTGCAATCAGAGGTGGGTGTTTACGCTGCGACGGGCGGGGCGCGGGTGCGGGCGCCGGGGAAGAAGGTCTGCCGGGCATGGCCCAGACGCGGGGAGGGCGGGGTGAAGGTATTGATGTGGGCGATGCTGAACGTGGCAAAAGTGCCGCCACCGGTCAGCGCCGGGCAGTTGAACAGCAGGCTGCAATAGCCGCACTTTTCCCACAGCACATGGTGCGAGGATTGCGGCGGGCAGTGTTCGGCCGAGGGTTTCGCTTCATGCGCGGAATGATCCATGCCCGCCATGGCCATCGACATGTCCATGGGCATGGAAGGCGAGGCGTGCTGATCCATCGGCATCGACTGAGAAATCAGCGGGCCGATGAAGATCATCAACATGGCGAACAGGGCGATCCAGCTGCCGCGTGTCAGGTGTTCGGTCTGACGGCGTTGCATGGATGCCCTGGCGCTGCGCGGGCGCACGGGCGGAGTCTGCCGGAACGGTTATTGGGCGTGCGCGTGTTCCGGCATGTCCTGCGGTGGTTTCTTCTGCACGGCGACTTCGACGGTCACGTCACCGGCCTTCTCGAAGTGCATCGTCAGCGGGAAGCGCTTGCCGTCGGTCAGCAGGCTGCGGTCGGTCGGATTCATCAACATCACGTGATAGGCCATCGGCGCGAAAGTCACGTTTCCACCGGCCGGGATCGCCACGTTCGGCACCTGTTGCATCTTCATCAGATCACCCTGCATCACGTGTTCGTGCAGTTCGGCTTTCGGAGCGATGGGCGAGTCGACGCTGAGCAGGCGGTCAGCGGTTTTGCCACCGTTGTGAATGATGAAATACGCGGCAACCGTCGGCGCATTCGGCGGCAGTTCCTGCGACCACGGGTGGGCGATTTCCAGCTCGCCGGCCTTGTATTCGTGGGCATGGGCGAAGCACGCAGGCAGCAACAGCGCAGCGATGACGATGAATTTGTTCAACATGGCAGTTCTCCAGAACGATTTGAAACGCAGGTCAAATGCGGGAACAAATCAAACCAGAGGAGAGGCGCGGGGATTGAGGCTCGGCCATTGCTGGCGCGGTGTCGGGGTTTGCAGCAAGGCGGGCGCCACACTGCGATTGCTTTCGTATCGGGCGAAGTACAGCTGCGGTGAATGCCCCGGCAACGCCACCACGGGCGCCGATCCGGAACAGCACCAGCAATGCTGCATGGTCGAATGATTGTCACCGTTTTGCGGCGCTTTCTGATCGAGGCTGCCGATGTCGATCGCCACCATCTTCGTGCCGCTGCCGGTGCAGAAACTGCTCCACAGCAACTGCTCGGCCGGCGTCTGCGCCGCTTGCGCCATCGCTCCCGTCAACGGCATGGCGAGCATGTTGAACAGCACTGCGAAGCAGGCGATCCAGGCAAATGCAAGCCGGTGTCGGTTCATGGGACAGGTCCGTTGGGTGGGCGATCAGGCGCGGCTATTTAGCCTGATCAGGGCCGATAAGTAAAAAAGCGTCGTGCGGTTTGGTGTCGCAGCGCTACATGCAATTGCGCGAGTAGCATGCTTGCCAGTTGCGTCTCGCCGTTATGAAAGAGTGTAGCGGCTTCGATTCGCAATGCCTGTGCGAAATCCGGATCGGATTGAATTCTCAATCGGATGGTCTGCTTATAGTCTCGGAGCGCCACGCGGTTGAATCGCCCATCGCCTGAGTCCAGTTCCGAACATGCCTTGACGTAGTGCACCAGTTCAGCAGGCGTGTGGAGAAAGTCCTTGATGTCGAAGCGGGTGAATTTTCCGGTCATTGGAACGTGCTCACAAATCCGATGAAACGCTAAACGTAAGCCTGGGCAGCTCACACAGATAGTCAGCGAATCTTTAAATTCTTGTGGGCAGTGTCCTAGCACTCAGTAGGACTTGAGCTTTTTGTTTTTCACGGTCGGACTTCGGCCGTTAGGGCAGCGATGGCTTCATCAATCGTCGAAAACTCCCGATCAACCTCCGCCAACACCGGCCGCTTCAACACCATCACCGGCACCCCGAGCGCCCGCGCCACTTCCAGTTTCGGCTCGGTCGCGGTGCTGCCGCTGTTCTTGCTGATCAGCACGTCGATCTGCCGGCGTTCGAACAGCATCCGTTCATCCTCCAGCAGAAACGGCCCACGGGCACCGATGACTTCGCAGCGTTCGTTGCCGGGGTAGACGTCGAGGGCGCGCAGGGTCCAGAACTGGTGCACGGGGATTTCGTCGAGATGTTGCAGCGGTTCGCGGCCAAGGGTGAACAGCGGGCGGCGGAAGGGGGCGAGGGCCGTGATCAGTTCGGCCCAGTCGGCAACTTCGCGCCAGTCATCGCCCGGTTGTGGTTGCCACGCAGGACGACGCAGGGCCCAGCAGGGGATGCCGGTGAGTTGTGCAGCGGTGGCGGCGTTCTGGCTGATTTGTGCGGCGTAGGGATGGGTCGCGTCTAGCAGGAGTGTGATGCCTTCGTCGCGAATGAACTGCGCCAGCCCTTCGGCACCGCCGTAACCGCCGACGCGCACCTGGCACGTAAGATCGGTCGGCACCCGGCCCACTCCAGCCAGGCTGTAAATGTGTTCCGGCCCCAAAGTGCGCGCGATGGCCAACGCTTCAGTCACGCCACCCAGCAACAGAATCCGTTTCATGCAAAAGCCCCCGCATGGCCGACGATGCCGCCCTGACGATCAATCGCAAACACCTCGACCTGCACCTGCGCCGGCACCACGCTGCGGGCGAATTCCAGTGCATGACGGCAAACTTCATCACCCAGCGCAACACCCGCCGCACTGGCCATCGCCAACGCCTGCTGGCTGGTGTTCGCCCCGCGAATGGCTTGCTGCAACGCATCGTCGGCACCAATCGCTGCCGCCCATTCGGCCAGTTGCGGCAGGTCGATGCTCGAATGGCGCGAGTGCAAATCCATGTGCCCGGCGGCCAGTTTGCTGATCTTGCCGAAGCCGCCGCACAGGCTGAGTTTATCCACAGGCACCTTGCGCAGATGTTTGAGCACCGCGCCGACGAAGTCGCCCATTTCGATCAGGGCGATTTCCGGCAGGTCGTAGACCCGGCGCATGGTGTCTTCGCTGGCGTTGCCGGTGCAGGCGGCGATGTGCAGGTAGCCGTTGGTTTTCGCCACGTCGATGCCTTGATGGATCGAGGCGATATACGCCGCGCAGGAAAACGGCCGGACGATGCCGCTGGTGCCGAGGATCGACAGCCCGCCGAGAATCCCCAGGCGCGGGTTCATGGTTTTCAATGCCAGAGCTTCGCCGCCCTCGACATTAACCGTCACCTCGAAGCCGCCGCGATAGCCGGTTTCCTCGGCGAGCAATGTCAGGTGATCGCTGATCATCTTGCGCGGCACCGGATTGATCGCCGGTTCGCCGACGCCCAGCACCAGCCCCGGTCGGGTCACGGTGCCGACGCCTTTGCCGGCGATGAAGCGGATGCCCAGCTCGGCCATCAGCTGCACGCGGGAGTAGAGCAGGGCGCCGTGCGTCACGTCCGGGTCATCGCCCGCATCTTTTATCGTTCCCGCTTCGGCGCCGTCATCGGTCAGCCGACAGAACTCCAGACGCATCTGCACCTGTTTGCCCTTTGGCAACACAATCTGCACGGCGTCAGCCACCACTCCGCCGAGCAACAGGCGGGCAGCGGCGAGGCTGGTGGCCGTGGCGCAGCTGCCGGTGGTCAGGCCGCTGCGCAGGGGCGCGGGTTGTTCGGCGGTTTCGTCACGCATCGAGGGGTTTGACCAGATCGAGCAGGGTGATCGGCAAGGCCTGGCGCCAGGTATCGAACTCGCCCAGTGGTTGTGCCTGGGCAATGTGGATGCGGGTCAGTTCGCCGCCGTGGCGTTCGCGCCAGCTCATCAAGGTCATTTCGCTTTGCAGGGTTACGGCGTTGGCCACCAGTCGGCCGCCGGGTTTGAGTTGTTCCCAGCAGGTTTCCAGCACGCCTTCACGGGTCACTCCGCCGCCGATGAAAATCGCGTCCGGACGTTCCAGCCCGGCGAGGGCCTGGGGTGCGCTGCCGCGAACCAGTTGCAGGCCGGGAACACCCAGCGTGTCACGGTTGTGTTCGATCAACTGTTGTCGACCGTCGTCAGCCTCGATGGCCAGGGCGCGACAGCTCGGGTGAGCGCGCATCCATTCGATGCCGATCGAACCGCTGCCGGCGCCGACGTCCCACAGCAGTTCGCCCGGCGTCGGCGCGAGGCGGGCAAGGGTGATGGCGCGCACGTCGCGTTTGGTCAATTGCCCGTCATGTTTGAAGGCCGAGTCCGGCAGGCCGGCCAGGCGCGACAGGCGTGGTGTCTGCGGATCGGCGAGGCACTCGATGGCGATCACGTTGAGATCGGCAATGACCGGATCGTTCCAGTCGTTGGCGGTGCCGTCGATCCGGCGTTCGGCGCTGCCGCCCAGATGCTCCAGAACGCTCAGGCGACTGGCACCGAATCCACGCTCACGCAGTAACGTGGCAACAGCCGCCGGGCTTTGACTGTCATTGCTCAGCAGCAACAGGCGCAGGCCGCTGGACAACTGACCATTGAGGGCCACCAGCGGTCGGGCCACCAGCGAAAGAATGCTGATCTCCTGTAACGGCCAGCCCAGTCGGGCCGCCGCCAGAGAACATGAGGACGGCGCCGGCAGCACCAGCATTTCGGTGCCTGGAACCTGCCGCGCGAGGCTCGCGCCGACGCCGTAGAACATCGGATCACCACTGGCCAGCACACACACCGCTTCGCCACGCCGTTCGAGAACCGGGGCCAGGGAAAACGGGCTCGGCCACAACAGGCGCTCGCCACGGATGCACACTGGCAACAGATCCAGCTGACGCTGACCGCCGATGATCCGCGAGGCGCCTATCAGGGCGCGCCGGGCATTCTTGCCCAGGCCCTTGAAGCCGTCTTCACCGATTCCTACTACTGTCAGCCAGGGTGACATCTGTAGCCCCTCAAAAAAGTGTCCGCAAACGCGCCGTTCCGACGGGCAGACTTTTCATGCCGTCGGACAAAGCAGGCATAATACCGCGCCTTCGCCCGCGAAGCGCCTTTCCCACAGAGCTGCCAGCCCTTGAACGAACGCCCGATGTCCAATGCCATACGCCCCTCGGCCTGCCCGGGGTTGCTGCGTATCGTCCAGGCGCTGGATGGCGGTATCTGCCGGATCAAGCTCGATGGCGGTTCGATCACGGCCGATCAGGCCGATGCGGTGGCCAATGCCGCCGGGCGGTTTGCCGGCGGGGTGATCGAGGCGACCAACCGGGGCAATCTGCAGATCCGCGGCATCGGCGACCAGTCCGCAGCGCTGATCGACAGCCTGTTGGCCGCCGGTCTCGGGCCGCGAACCGCAGCGGGCGACGACGTGCGCAACCTGATGCTCAGCCCGGCTGCCGGCATCGACCGACAGATGCGCTTCGATACCCGTCCATTGGCCGGGCAGATCCTCGAGACCCTGCAAAGCCATCCCCGTTTCCATGAACTGAGTGCCAAATTCGCCGTGCAACTGGACGGCGGTGAAGCACTGGCGATGCTCGAACATCCCCATGATCTGTGGTTGTCGGCATTCAGAAACGGTGAAAACACGTTGTTGGCGTTCGGTCTGGCGGGTTGTCCGACGGATCGACCGCTGGCTGCTGTGGCGCTTGCGGACGGACATGCGCTGGTGGTCGCGGTGCTGGAGTTGTTCCTCGAACTGGCCCGACCGGAGCAGACGCGGATGCGTCATCTGCTGGATGAATGCCCGGTGCCGGTGTTCCTCGAAAAACTCGGTCAGCGGATCAGCCTGCAAAGCGTCGGCGAGTGGCAGCGTGAATCCGCGCCGGAAGGCTTGCAACTCGGCGTTCATCCTCAGCAATGGATTGGTCAGGTGTATATCGGTGCCGCACCAGTGCTTGGTCGTCTCGATCCGGCCATGCTGCGTGGCGCCGCGCAACTGGCCAGAACCTTTGGCGATGGCAGCCTGCGTTTCACCCCTTGGCAGAGTCTGTTGTTGCCCAATGTGCGTGAGGCGGATGCCGCTCAAGTGCTCGATGCACTGAGCAAGCTGAACCTGCTGACCCAGATTGACGACCCGCTGTCGCACCTGATCGCCTGTACCGGCTCCAACGGCTGCGGCAAAGGCCTGGCCGACACCAAACACGATGCCCGCCTGCTGGCTACGCTGTTGCCACACGCCGTGGATGTGCACTTGTCCGGCTGCCCGCGTTCCTGCGCCGCTGCGCACCGGGCTGCAGTGACTTTGCTGGCGGTCGCTCCCGGTCACTACGATCTCTATTTTCGCGATGCAGCGACGCCCGGTTTCGGCGCGCTGCACGCTCACAACCTTACTATCGAAGCGGCCGCGACCTTGCTCGCCGCCCGCTCACGGAGCCCCCTTGATGCTTGATTACATCCGCGACGGTCAGGAGATCTATCGCAACTCCTTCGCGATCATTCGCAGCGAGGCCAACCTGGCTCGCATCCCGGCCGACCTGGAAAAACTCGCGGTGCGGGTAATCCACGCCTGCGGCATGGTCGAGGCCATCGACGGGCTGCAATTCTCCGAGGGCGCGGGCAAGGCCGGGCGCGATGCGCTGGCTGCCGGTGCGCCGATTCTGTGCGATGCGCGGATGGTTTCCGAAGGCGTGACCCGTGCGCGCCTGCCGGCCAACAACGAGGTGATCTGCACCCTGCGCGACGACCGCGTGCCGGAGCTGGCGCGCGAGCTGGGCAATACTCGCTCCGCTGCCGCTCTGGAACTGTGGCGTCCGCATCTGGAAGGCAGCGTGGTGGTGATCGGCAATGCGCCGACCGCGCTGTTCTATCTGCTGGAAATGCTCGACGCCGGCGCGCCGAAACCGGCGCTGATCCTCGGCTTCCCGGTGGGCTTTGTCGGCGCTGCCGAATCCAAGGCCGAGCTGGCAGCCAACAGCCGTGGCGTGCCGTTCGTGATCATGCAGGGCCGCCTCGGCGGCAGCGCCATGGCCGCCGCTGCGGTCAATGCCCTCGCCACGGAGATCGAATGATGCAGGCCAAGGGACGTTTGATCGGCCTGGGCGTCGGTCCCGGAGATCCGGAACTGATTACCGTCAAGGCCCTGCGCCTGCTGCGCGAGTCGCCGGTGGTGGCGTATTTCGTGGCCAAGGGCAAGAAGGGCAACGCATTCGGCATCATCGAAGCGCACCTGCAGGACGCGCAGAATCTGTTGCCGCTGGTGTACCCGGTGACCACCGAAGTGCTGCCGGCGCCGCTGTCCTACGAACAGGTGATCAGCGATTTCTACGATGACGCGGCAGAGGAAGTGGCCGCGCATCTGGATGCCGGTCGCGACGTGGCGGTGATCTGTGAAGGGGATCCGTTCTTCTACGGCTCCTACATGTACCTGCATGATCGCCTCGCCAGCCGTTACGAAGCCGAAGTGGTGCCGGGCGTCTGCTCGATGCTTGGCGGCGCTTCGGTGCTGGGCGCGCCGCTGGTGTATCGCAATCAGAGCCTGTCGGTGCTGTCCGGTGTGCTGCCTCATGACGAGCTCAAGCGCCGCCTGGCGGATGCCGATGCGGCGGTGATCATGAAGCTGGGGCGCAATTTCCCGAAAGTGCGCGACGTGTTGGCAGAACTGGGTCTGGCCGAGCGTGCGCTGTACGTCGAGCGCGCGACCATGGCCAACCAGAAGATCGTGCCGCTGGACGAGGTCGAGCCGATGTCGTCGCCGTACTTCTCGCTGATCATTGTTCCCGGCGAACGGTGGCAAGGCTGATGACTCACTCCACACCGGCCATCGTCATTCTCGGCCAGGGCGCGCTGGCCACGGCCCGTCGTCTTCAACAGGTCTATCCGGGCGCGCAGATTCATGGCCTCTCCGGGCGCGTCGAAGGTGCCGACCTGACTTACAGCGAGTTCGGCGCGACCCTGCGCGAGCTGTATCAGCAGGACACACCGATCATTGCCCTGTGCGCGGCCGGCATTGTCATTCGTACCCTGGCGCCGCTGTTGCTGGAGAAGGGCGTCGAGCCAGCGGTGCTCGCCGTGGCTGAAGACGGCAGCGCCGTGGTGCCGTTGCTCGGCGGCCTCGGCGGGGTGAATGTCATGGCCCGCGAGATTGCGTCTGCGCTTGAAGTCGCAGCGGCGATCACCACCAGTGGCGAACTGCGTTTCGGCACCTGCCTGCTTAACCCGCCCGGCGGTTATGCCCTTGGCGATCTGGAGCAGGGCAAACGCTTTGTCTCCGATCTGCTCGCCGGTCACAGCGTGCGCATCGATGGCGCCGCACCCTGGCTGGTTCAGGCGCAGTTGCCGGAAGATCCACAGGCGCAGCGCTCGATTCATGTCGGCAGCGATGCTCGCGTGGCGAGTTCCAGTGAGTTGCTGATTTATCCGCGCAGCGTGGCGGTTGCGGTCGGTTCAGAAGTGACTGACCTGCCGGGCTCGATTCGCGATGCGTTGCAGCAGGCCGGGGTGGCGATTCAATCGCTGGCCTGTCTGGTGGCGGCCGATGTTCAGATGGCCAGTCCGGCATTGCGTGAAGCTGCGCTTGAATTGGCGGTGCCTCTACGCTTTGTTGCGCCAGCGAGTGACATCGGTGAGCTTGCCCATCATGCCGTCCCCGGGGCCCGAATCATTTCGACGGCCCAAGACCTTGCCATCGCCGTGGCCGAACAGCCGCTGGACGTTTCACAGGTCGGTCGTCCGCGCGGACGTCTGGCAGTCATCGGCCTTGGCCCTGGTGCGGCGGAGCTGATGGTGCCGGCGGTGAAAGCCGAACTGGCCCGAGCCACCGACGTTCTCGGCTACGAAACCTATGTGCGCATGGCCGGCCCGTTCCGCGACGATCAGGTGCAGCATTGCACCGACAACCGCGAAGAAATGCAGCGCGCCCGCCATGCATTCAGGCTGGCCGCCGAGGGTCGTTCGGTGATTGTGGTTTCGTCGGGCGATCCAGGCGTGTTCGCCATGGCGGCGGCGGTGCTCGAAGCGTTGCACGAATCGACGGATCCGGCCTGGCACAGCGTCGACCTGGAAATCCTGCCGGGTGTTTCCGCGTCGCTTGCCACCGCCGCTCAGGCCGGTGCACCGCTGGGGCACGATTTCTGCGTGATGTCGCTGTCGGACAACCTCAAACCGTGGTCGATCATCGAAAAGCGTCTGGATCTCGCTGCCGAGGCCGATCTGGCATTGGCGTTCTACAACCCGATCTCCCGCGCCCGTCCGTGGCAACTGGGGCGCGCGCTGGAAATCGTCGCGCAGCATCGCGCGCCGCAAACGCCGGTGGTGCTGGGTCGTGATATCGGTCGTCCGGGGCAGACACTGCGGGTGACGACGTTGGGTGCGCTGACACCGGATCAGGTGGACATGCGCACGATGGTGCTGATCGGTTCGTCAACCACCTGCACGTTCCCTCGGGCCGAAGGCGGGGAGTGGGTATATACGCCGCGTTGGTATGGCGAGAAACCCAATACCTGAGACATGAAAAAGCGGCTCTTCGGAGCCGCTTTTTCATTTCATGTCATGGGTGGCGGGTCAGCCAAGATAACCCTTCACCCCGGTAAAGATGATCTGCGCAGCCAGTGCACAGACAAACAATCCCATGAGCCGGCTGACGATCTGCAACCCCTGATCGCCAAGAATCCGCTCGATCCGGTTCGACAGATACAACACCACGCCGACGGTAAAACTGGCGAGCGCGATGCTCATGATCGCGATCAGCTTGTCATCCCAGTGCGGCTGGCTGACGCCCATCACCAGCAGCGCACCGATGGTGCCGGGGCCGACGGTCAGCGGGATGGTCAACGGGACGATGGTCACGTCCTGCTGCACATTGTCGGCCTGCACTGCCGACTTGCCCTGGGCCATGCCCAGCGCCGAGATGAACAGCACGCTGCCGGCGCCGATGCGGAAGGCATCCACGGTGATGCCGAACACGTCGAAGATCACCCGCCCGAACAGGTACAGCAACACGCTCGATACCAGGGTGGCGATCGCTACTTTCCAGGCCAGGCGCCGTTGTTCCTTGCGCGAATAACCCCGGGTCAGGCTGATGAAGCAGGACAACACGAAGAACGGGCTGTAGAGCACCAGCATCTTCAGGTAAACGCTGAACAACACATGGAGCATGGTTAAAACTCGCGCGGGCGGAAGTTGAACGGAGTCTATCAGGCGGATCTGGCGTCATCACGGCAAGATCCGTTGGGAAGGTGGCCGCTCGCCGAGATCAGGGTGTTCGTGCCGTCGTGCGATTTTGCTGATCACGCTGGGCCACCCAGTGCTCGATCAGCTCGCGCAGTTGCGACAGTTCCACCGGTTTGGCCATGTGCCCGTCCATGCCGGCCTGGCGCGCACGCTCCTTGTGTTCGGCGAGGATGTGCGCGGTCAGTGCGACGATCGGCGTACGGATGCGCTGATTGCCGACTTCCCAGGCCCGCAGTTGCTGGGTGGCGGAGAAGCCATCGAGGATCGGCATTTCGCAATCCATCAGCACCAGGTCGTAGCGCTGGGCCTTCATGGCCTGCAAGGCTTCTTCGCCATTGCTGGCGGTGTCCGGTTGCAGGTTGAGTTTGCCTAGCATGCCGCGAATCACTTTGGTGGAAATCGTGTTGTCTTCGGCGACCAGAATGCGGAAATCGCTCGGAACCTTGACGGCCGTGGCCGGGCCGGTCGGTTGTGGCTGGAATACCGCCTGGCCGCGATTGCGTTGGTTCAATTCGTCGGCCAGCGTGGTCTTGAGGGTATAGCCGGCCACCGGTTTGGCCAGGATGCGTTTGATCCCCGAATTGCGCGCGATGATCTTGCTCGGCGCATTGCTGATGCCGGTGAGCATGATCAGCAGGATGTCGTGGTTCAGGCTCGGATCTTCCTTGATCTTGGCCGCCAGTTGCATGCCGGTCATGCCGGGCATGTTCTGGTCCAGCAGGACCACGTCGAAGTAATCCCGCAGGTGCGCCTTGGTGCGCAGCAGGGCCAGCGCTTCCTTGCCCGACGGCACCGCACTGACGTTCAGGCCCCAGGCGCTGCACTGTTGCACCAGCACTTTGCGGCAGGTGTCGTTGTCATCGACCACCAGTACTCGAGCGCCTTGCAGCGGGCTGTCGAGATCGGAGGTCGGGTGCTCCAGGCGATCGGGGTCCAGCGGCAGGGTCAGCCACAGCGTGCTGCCCTGGGTGGCGCCGCTCTTGATGCCGAACTCGCCCTGCATCAGGCGGATGAGTTGCCGTGCGATCACCAGCCCGAGATTGCCGCCCAGCCGGTTGGCCGACAGGAAGTGCTTGCTGTGCAGCTCGGCGTGCATCAGCGCATCGCGCTCTTCCTGGTCCATCGGCTGGCCGCTGTCCTGCACGGCAATGCGCAGGCGCGGCTTGGTGCTGCGCTCATCGAGGGCGACCACCACCAGCACTTCGCCTTCTTCGGTTTTCTTCAGGGCGTTTTCCAGCAGGCTCAGCAGCGTCTGGCGCAGACGCGTCGGGTCACCGCTGATGACCCGTGGCACTTGTGGCTGGATGAAGCTGATCAGCTCGACGTTCTGCTGCTCGGCCTTGGCGCGGTAGATGCTCAGGCAGTCGTCGATCAACGCGTTGAGGTCGAACTGCACGTCGTCCAGCTCGATCTGCCCGGACTCGAGGCGAGAGATGTCGAGGATCTCGTTGATCAGGGTCAGCAGTTCGTTGCCGGCGCTGTGAATGGTCTGCACGTAGTCGCGCTGCTTGACCGACAGCGGCGTGCCGAGCAGCAGTTCGGTCATGCCCAGCACGCCGTTCATCGGGGTGCGGATCTCGTGGCTGATCTTGGCCAGGAATTCGGCCTTGGCATTGATCTCGGCGTTGCTCGCGGCGAGGTCGCGGCTGATGCTGAAACGGCTTTCGGTGATGCTGCGCTGGCGCTCGCCGAGGGCGATGCTCATCAGCAGGCCACTGATGCAGATGAATCCCATCAGGGTCATGATCAGGCCTTGCGGCGCCACCAGGGTCAGCCCCAGCAAGGCCGGGAGGATGATCAGCGTGCCAATGTTGAACACCACCATCGCGGCGACGAACAGCCGGGCAGGGCGGTAGCCTTTCTGCCAGTGATAGAACGCCACCAGCAACATGCTCAGCCCGGCCAGAGCCACCAGCGCGTAGGTGATGATGTTCAGCGGCAGGGTGTTGACGAACAGCAACAGCAGGCTGCAGATCACGATGAACAGGATATCGCCCAGCAGCAGCTTGTTCAGCGGATGAGGGCCGAGCGGGGCAAAGAAGCGGTAGGCGAACATCAGGCCGGCCGGTGCGGTCAACAGCAGGGCCAGGTAGGCGCCAGGGGTCTGGATCGCATGCCAGTTCGGCAGCCAGGGGCCGGCGAGGTTGAGCAACAGCAGCAGGCTCAGGCTAAGCAGGCCTTCACACACCGCCAGCCACAGGCTGCTGCGCGAACGGGTGTAGGCGTAGCGGATCAGGTTGTGCAGGATCAGCATGGCGAGGCAGCCGAACAGCAAACCGTAGATCAGCGTCTGGTTATGGTTGGCCGCGCCCATCACCGCCGATTGCAGGGTGATGTACGGACGCAACTGGTGGTCGGAGACCAGTCGCAGATAGACGTCGAGGGACTTGTCACTTTGCGGCAACGGCAACAGGAAGTCGCTGCTGGGCAGCGGACGTTCGATCTGAGCCTGGGTGGTGCCGGTTTCCCGCTGTTCGATCAGCCGGTCGCCGTCGAGCACGTACAGGTTGAGGTGTGACAGGTCGGGGGCGAAGATGCGCAGCACTTGTTCGTGCTTGCCGGGCGCCAGTCTGAAGCGCAGCCATAATGCGCCGTCGGGTTCGGCCGCGGTGAGGCGGTCAAGCTCGATGGGGCTGAATTGATTGGTGTAGCGGGCGGAGCGAATGTCGCTCAGCTGGAGGTTGCCCTGATCGTCGAGCAATACCGACCAGCCACTGCCTTGCGCGGCCTGGGCCGGGAGCATGCAGAGCAAGGTCAACAGTGTGACGGTGAAACCTATGGCAATCCTGAGCCAGCGCACGGCGAAATCCCTTCGTAGGTTGATGCCAGAATATAACGATGCGCAGCGTCGGAACAGTCCGGCAAGGACCAAGGGCCCTTGCCGGAAACACAGCGTAGCTTATTACCGGTTTTCGCCGCGTTCACGGGCAATGGCACGGTAGCCGATGTCGGTGCGGTAGAAGCAGCCTTCCCAGTCGATGGCCTTGGCCAGTTTGTAGGCCTGCTCCTGGGCAGCGCCAACGCTGGCACCCATGGCGGTGGCGCAAAGCACCCGACCACCGGCCGTCACGACCTTGCCGTCCTTGAGCGCAGTACCGGCGTGGAAGACCTTGCCTTCCAGTGCGGCGGCTGCGTCCAGACCGTTGATCGGCGCGCCCTTGGCGTAGTCGCCCGGGTAACCGCCGGCGGCCAGCACGATGCCGACGCTCGGACGTGGATCCCACTGCGCTTCAACCTTGTCCAGCGCCTGGGCCAGTGCCGCTTCGACCAGCAGCACCAGGCTCGACTGCAGGCGCAGCATCACCGGCTGGGTTTCCGGGTCGCCGAAGCGGCAGTTGAACTCGATGACCTTCGGATTGCCGGCCTTGTCGATCATCAGACCGGCGTACAGGAAACCGGTGTAGACGTTGCCTTCCTCGGCCATGCCGCGCACGGTCGGCCATATCACCTGGTCCATCACGCGCTGGTGCACGTCGGCGGTGACAACCGGAGCCGGGGAGTAAGCGCCCATGCCGCCGGTGTTCGGGCCGCTGTCGCCGTCGCCGACGCGTTTGTGGTCTTGGCTGGTGGCCATCGGCAGAACGTTCTTGCCGTCGACCATGACGATGAAGCTGGCTTCTTCGCCGTCGAGGAATTCTTCGATCACGACGCGGGAACCGGCGTCACCGAAGGCATTGCCGGCGAGCATGTCGCGCACGGCGTCTTCGGCTTCGGCCAGGGTCATGGCGACGATCACGCCTTTGCCGGCGGCGAGGCCGTCGGCCTTGATCACGATCGGCGCGCCTTTTTCACGCAGATAAGCCAGAGCAGGCTCGATCTCGGTGAAGTTCTGGTAATCGGCGGTCGGGATCTTGTGGCGAGCCAGGAAGTCCTTGGTGAAGGCTTTCGAGCCTTCCAGCTGCGCGGCACCGGCAGTCGGACCGAAGCAGTCCAGGCCACGGGAGCGGAACAGGTCGACGACGCCGGCAACCAGCGGAACTTCCGGGCCGACGATGGTCAGGGAGACGTTCTTCTCGGCGAAGTCAGCGAGCTGCTCAAGGGCCAGCACGTCGATGGCGACGTTCTCGCACTTGGCTTCAATCGCGGTGCCGGCGTTGCCTGGAGCCACGAAAACCTTCTGCACACGCGGATCCTGAGCCACTTTCCAGGCCAGTGCGTGTTCGCGGCCACCGCTGCCAATGATCAAAACATTCATTTCAAAAACCTCGGATGACGCTAATTCTGTTTTAGAACCTGAAGCGCTTCACGCTCCAGGAGGTCGCAATGAAGTCGGTAGATGCAAGGCGGAGTCGACCTCGGTGAGCGGAGTTGCCTTTTGGCAATGAGCATCATCGAGGTCGGCTCCAACGCAGCAGATGCCGGCTTCAGTGCGGCCGTTGTCTGATTAGTGACGGAAGTGGCGCATTCCGGTGAACACCATCGCGATGCCAGCCTCATCAGCAGCAGCAATCACCTCAGCATCACGCATCGAACCACCCGGCTGGATCACCGCCGTGATACCGACCTTGGCCGCATTGTCCAGACCGTCGCGGAACGGGAAGAACGCGTCCGATGCCATCACCGAGCCGGCCACCTGCAGACCGGCGTGCTCAGCCTTGATCGCGGCGATACGCGCCGAGTTCACGCGGCTCATCTGGCCGGCGCCGACACCGATGGTCTGACGGTTCTTGGCGTAGACGATGGCGTTGGATTTGACGAACTTGGCCACTTTCCAGGCGAAGATCAGGTCGTGGACTTCCTGTTCGGTCGGGGCACGCTTGGTCACCACTTTCAGGTCGTCGGCGCCGATCATGCCGATGTCGCGGCTCTGGACCAGCAGGCCACCGTTGACGCGCTTGTAGTCCCAGGCCGGAACACGATCAGCCGACCACTCGCCGCAGGCCAGCAGGCGTACATTGGCCTTGGCTGCAACGATGGCGCGGGCTTCTTCGCTGACGCTTGGAGCAATGATCACTTCGACGAACTGACGCTCGACGATGGCCTTGGCGGTCTCGGCATCCAGTTCACGGTTGAAGGCGATGATGCCGCCGAATGCCGACTCGGTGTCGGTGGCGTAGGCCAGTTCGTAGGCCTGACGGATGCCGCCTTCGGCGTCCGGGCTTACGGCCACGCCGCACGGGTTGGCGTGCTTGACGATCACGCAGGCCGGTTTGACGAAGCTCTTCACGCATTCCAGCGCGGCGTCGGTGTCGGCCACGTTGTTGTACGACAGCTCTTTGCCTTGCAGCTGGGTGGCGGTGGCGATGCCGACTTCGGCAGGCTTGGCTTCCACGTAGAACGCCGCGCTCTGGTGCGGGTTCTCGCCGTAACGCATTTCCTGGGCCTTGATGAACTGGCTGTTGAAGGTGCGCGGGAATTCGCTGCGACCTTCAGTGCTGAGGGTGTCAGCAGCCTGGTTCACGGTGCCCATGTAGTTGGCGATCATGCCGTCGTAGGCGGCGGTGTGTTCGAACGCCTTGAGCATCAGGTCGAAACGCTGAGCGTAGGTCAGGCCGCCGGCCTTGAGGTTTTCCAGGACGTTGGCGTAGTCGCTGGCATTGACCACGATGGCCACGTCTTTGTGGTTCTTGGCAGCGGAACGGACCATGGTCGGGCCGCCGATGTCGATGTTCTCGATCGCGGTCGGCAGGTCGCAGCCTGGCTTGCTGATGGTGGCTTCGAACGGGTACAGGTTGACCGCTACCAGATCGATCGGCTTGATGCCGTGCTCGTTCATGATGGCGTCATCGATACCGCGACGACCGAGGATCCCGCCGTGGATTTTCGGGTGCAGGGTTTTCACCCGACCGTCCATCATTTCTGCGAAACCGGTGTAATCCGCGACTTCCACTGCGGCCACGCCGTTGTCCTGCAGCAGTTTGAAGGTCCCGCCGGTGGAAAGGATTTCCACGCCCAGGGCTTCCAGCTCCCTGGCGAATTCGAGGATCCCGGTCTTGTCGGAAACACTGATCAAGGCGCGGCGGATCGGCAGGCGGGTAGTCTGGTCGGTCATCTCAATTTCCATCAAAAGCAAGGGAAGTCAGCAAAAAAGGCGACCGGTTTTACGCGGGCGCCTTTCTGGTTGGATTGAATGCTTACAGCAGATCGTACTGCTTGAGTTTCTTGCGCAGCGTGCCGCGGTTGAGTCCGAGCAGCTCGCTGGCCTTGGTCTGGTTGCCCTTGACGTAGTTCATCACGCTTTCGAGCAGGGGAGCCTCGACTTCGGAGAGCACCAGGTTGTACACGTCCGTGACGGCTGCGCCCTCAAGGTGGGCGAAATAATTGTGCAGCGCCTTCTCGACACTCCCGCGAAGGGTCTGGCCTTCTTCGCTCGGGGTATTGAGGTGCTGTTTCAAATTCACGTTGTCGCTCACGGGTGTTGTTCCACTCACTAAAGTCTCGGTCATCATCGTCATGCGGCCACCCCTTCTCCGTCCCCTGTCAGGCTCTTGTAACGTTCGGCGAAGAACTCCCGAACGTTGGCGCATTGTGTTTCCGTACCATCCAAACGATTGAAACGGGCGCGAAACTCCTTGGCGCCCGGCAAGGTTGCGAGATACCAGCCCACATGCTTTCGGGCAATGCGTACGCCCATCACGTCCCCATAAAAGGCGTGGAGGGCAGCCAGATGCTCAAGCAGAATGCGTTCCACCTCGGACAGCTCCGGCGCCGGCAGTTTTTCGCCGGTACGCAGGAAGTGTTCGATCTCACGAAAAATCCACGGCCGCCCCTGGGCAGCCCGGCCGATCAACAGGCCATCGGCACCGGTCGCGTCGAGCACGTAGCGGGCCTTTTCCGGCGATACGATGTCGCCGTTGGCAAAGACCGGAATCGACACCGCCTGCTTGATCGCGGCAATGGTGTCGTACTCGGCCTCGCCGGTGTACAGGTCGGCGCGGGTGCGGCCATGCACCGCCAGCGCCGTGATTCCGGCCTGCTCGGCGATCTTCGCCACCGTCAGGCCGTTCTTGTTGTCGCGATCCCATCCGGTGCGGATCTTCAGGGTTACCGGCACATCAACCGCAGCCACCACGGCGTGCAGGATCTCGGTAACCAGTGCTTCATCCTTCAATAATGCGGAGCCGGCGGCCTTGTTGCAGACCTTTTTCGCCGGGCAACCCATGTTGATATCAATAATCTGTGCGCCCAGCTCGACGTTGGCCCGGGCCGCATCCGCCAGCATCTGCGCGTCGCCACCGGCAATCTGTACCGAGCGTGGCTCGGGATCGCCTTCGTGGATCATGCGCATGCGCGACTTGCGGGTATTCCACAGGCTCATGTCGCTGGTGACCATTTCCGAGACTACAAGCCCTGCGCCCAATCGCTTGCACAACTGACGAAAGGGCTGGTCGGTGACACCCGCCATGGGGGCGAGGATCAAGCCGTTCTGCAATGTATATGGGCCGATGCGTACCGCCGACATAGGACTTCCCTGAAGTGGGGCCGGATCATGAGAGTTCGAAAAAGGGTTGGCATGATACCCGCTCTCGATGACTGGATAAAGGCTGAATTGAACAAAATCTGAACAGTCATTTCGTTATTGCCTGCGGTTTGGTCGTGCAGGGCAAAGTCAGAAAACTGCCGTCAATCCTGGAGCGCTGAAGTGTTTCACTCGGGGGAGTGGAAACTCAGACTGTAGTTCACCGCTTTCGGCCCCGGATCGAGGATGTCCAGAGCGATGTGGATGGGCGTTTGCGGCGGCATTTCCGCCATGCCCTCGAGATCGCCGTTGAGGTATTCACCGGGTTTGAATCGGCGACTGGCGATCAGGTGGCCGTTGAGGTCGGCAAAGCGCAACTCCAGCAGCGGAAACGGTTGCGAGAACGGGGCGCGGTTGTAAATGATCGCGTCCACTACCAGCGCACCGCTGAATTCCGGGTGGCTGCGTACCACCAGGTTGCTGCTCTTGATCTTGGCGATATCGACCTTGGACGGCACCGTGCAGCCAACTTGCGGGCACAGTTGCTGGAACCACGGGCGGTACTGGTCCTGGCGGGCCAGTTCGTCGAAGTGATAGGCGATGTACTGGCCGGCGAGACCGGCGGCAGCCAGCAATACCAGCAACAGCCACAGCAGGCGTCGGCCCCAGGGCGAGCGGCGTTTTTGCCAGTCCAGTTGCAACGGATCGTCGGTCAGGTCCTGCAAAACCTCGGCGCGCACGCCGGGTTCGTCACGTTCGCGCTTTTTGCGTGGGGGTTCGATTGCAGGCAGATCGTCGTCGACGTCTTCGCTGGCCGACAGGCGCTCATGGCGGGCGGAAGGGTCGATCGGATCGTGCAGGCGCAGTTGCGGAATGGGAGGCTCGTCGTCGAGGTCTACCGGTTCCAGCGACAGCGAAGGCTCGGTGCGTTCCGGTTTCACCGGTTCGAAATCGGCGACTTCGGCTGTGTGTTCAGACTCGATGGTCCGCTCGTCCGCCGGTTCGCTGAACAGGCTGCCTGACCACGGCTCGTCTTCCGGTTCATGGCTGTCGCGGCGAGCACTGAGGGATTCCTCGCGTGCACGGCCGAATTCGGTGGTCGGCTGGATTTCCCGCTGCTCGAGGCGGGCCAGTTCTTCGTCCAGATCAAGGCTGTCGAGATCGAGCTCGGCCGCACTCCACTGCTTCTGGCTGATGGCGCGAGGTTCGGGTGGTTCGATTGGCTCCGGTTGTCTGGCGACGACCGGCGCTTCGATAACCGGTGCCGGTTCGACAATGGCTGGCGCTACCGGCGTGACTGCTTCCTTGCCTGCGCGTTGCTCAAGCAGCTGTTTGGCGGCGTTGAACACTTGCAGGCAGGAGCCGCAACGAACCACCCCGCGGGCCACGCTCAATTGAGTGTGGCTGACGCGGAAACTGGTTTGGCAATGCGGGCACTGGGTGACGAAGCTGTCGGTCATGCGGCGATCCGGATTGAGCAGGCGGTCATTCTAGCGCCGACGGCCAGTGATGCGCACCCAGCCATCACGATTGGCGATCGGGTCAAGATCGAAGTCCTGCGCGTAGGCGGCGGCGACTTCTTCGCCCTGTTCGGCGAGGATCCCGGACAGCGCCAGACGGCCGCCGGACTTGACCAGACCAGACAGTTGCGGTGCCAGGGAAACCAGCGGGCCGGCCAGGATGTTGGCCACCAGCACGTCGGCTTTGACCTGCGGCAGATCCTCCGGCAGGTACAGCGGGAACAGCTCGTCGGCAATGCCGTTGCGACCGGCGTTGTCGCGGGAAGCTTCCAGCGCCTGAACGTCGATGTCGGTACCGACCGCTTCTTTCGCGCCGAGCAGCAGGGCGGCGATGGCCAGAATCCCCGAGCCACAGCCGAAGTCGAGCACGTTGCAATCTTTCAGGTCCTGACCGTCCAGCCATTCCAGGCACAGGGCGGTGGTCGGGTGGGTGCCGGTGCCGAAGGCCAGACCCGGATCCAGCAGCAGGTTGACCGCGTCAGGTTGCGGCGCGGCGTGCCAGCTCGGCACGATCCACAGGCGCTGGCCGAATTGTATCGGCTGGAAACCGTCCATCCAGCTGCGTTCCCAGTCCTGGTCTTCGATCACTTCGCTGTGATGCTCGGGCAGCGGGCTGCCGGTCAGCAGTTCCAGATGGGCCAGTACCGGAGCGGCTTCGGTGCCGCCCTCGAACAGGGCCAGCAGGTGAGTGTGCGCCCACAGCGGGGTGGTGTTGAGTTCCGGTTCGAAGATCGGCTGATCTTCGGCGTCCATGAAGGTCACCGAAACGGCGCCCACTTCAAGGAAAGCGTCTTCGTAGGTTTCGGCTTGTTCTGGGCTGATGGCGAGACGGACTTGCAGCCAAGGCATGGCGGGCACCTGTGAAAAAGATTGATTGCAGCCTAGCGGCCTGCGAGAAGCGCGCAAGTTTACGCGAGCGCGACGGTTTTGTGGGAGCGGGGAATGTGTGAGCAGATGAAACCTGCAGAAACAACAAGGCCGCCCGAAGGCGGCCTTGTCATGTGCGGGCTTGAGCTTAGTGCTTGTCGCCAGCCAGCTTGTGCTCGAGGTAGTGAATGTTCACGCCCCCTTTGCAGAAGCCTTCGTCGCGGGTCAGATCACGGTGCAGCGGGATGTTGGTCTTGATCCCGTCAACCACGATTTCGTCCAGGGCGTTGCGCATGCGTGCCATGGCTTCGTCGCGGGTGGCGCCGTAAGTGATCAGCTTGCCGATCAGCGAGTCGTAGTTCGGCGGAACCGCATAACCGCTGTACAGGTGCGAATCGACGCGAACGCCGTTGCCGCCTGGAGCGTGGAAATGCTTGACCGTGCCCGGGCTCGGCATGAAGGTCTTTGGATCTTCAGCGTTGATCCGGCATTCCAGCGAGTGACCGCGGATAACCACGTCATCCTGAGTGAACGACAGCTTGTTGCCAGCGGCGATGCTGAGCATCTCCTTGACGATGTCGATACCGGTGACCATTTCCGAAACCGGGTGCTCCACCTGAACACGAGTGTTCATTTCGATGAAGTAGAAACGACCGTTCTCGTACAGGAACTCGAAGGTGCCGGCGCCACGGTAGCCGATGTCGATGCACGCCTTGACGCAGCGAGCGAGGACTTCCTTGCGCGCGTTCTCGTCGATGCCCGGTGCCGGCGCTTCTTCGAGAACCTTCTGGTGACGGCGCTGCAGCGAGCAGTCGCGGTCGCCCAGATGGATGGCGTTGCCCTGGCCGTCGGACAGTACCTGCACTTCGACGTGACGCGGGTTGGTCAGGAATTTTTCCAGATAGACCATCGGGTTGCCGAACGCCGCGCCAGCTTCGGAGCGGGTCAGTTTCGCCGAGGCGATCAGGTCTTCTTCCTTGTGCACCACGCGCATGCCGCGACCACCACCGCCGCCGGCGGCCTTGATGATCACCGGATAACCGACTTCGCGACCGATGCGCAGCGCCGTTTCTTCGTCTTCCGGCAGTGGACCGTCAGAGCCTGGAACGGTTGGAACGCCCGCTTCGATCATCGCGTGCTTGGCCGATACCTTGTCGCCCATCAGGCGAATGGTCTCGGCTTTCGGGCCGATGAAAGCGAAGCCGGAGTTCTCGACCTGCTCGGCAAAGTCGGCGTTTTCCGCGAGGAAACCGTAGCCTGGGTGAATGGCGGTAGCGCCAGTCACTTCAGCGGCTGCAATGATTGCCGGGATGTGCAGGTAGGAGTGCGCGGCAGAAGCCGGGCCGATGCAGACGGATTCGTCTGCCAGACCCAGGTGCATCAGCTCTTTGTCGGCCTTGGAGTAAACGGCGACGGTCTTGATGCCCATCTCTTTGCAGGCACGCAGAATCCGCAGGGCGATCTCACCGCGGTTAGCGATCAGAACTTTTTCCAACTTCGCAGTCATCAAAGGCTCTCCGCAGTTCAAACGATGGTGAACAGCGGTTGGTCGTACTCAACCGGCTGGCCGTCTTCGACGAGGATGGACTCGATCACACCGCTGGTTTCAGCTTCGATGTGGTTCATCATCTTCATGGCTTCGACGATGCACAGGGTGTCGCCTTTCTTCACGGTCTGGCCGACTTCAACGAAAGACGGCGAGGTTGGCGAAGATTTGCGATAGAAGGTGCCGACCATCGGCGAACGGGCAACGGTGCCGTTCAGCGCTGGAGCAGCAGCGGCAGCTGGAGCGGCGGCAGCAGCAACCGGAGCGGCAGCGGCGGCAGGTGCAGCGGCCGGAGCCTGCATTGGCGCCGGAGCGTAGTACTGCTGCGCCGGAGTCTTGCTGTGACGGCTGATGCGTACGGACTCTTCGCCTTCCTTGATCTCGAGCTCGTCGATGCCGGACTCTTCCAGCAATTCGATCAGTTTCTTAACTTTACGGATATCCATGAATCATCAACTCCCAAGGGTCGGTCAGGGGCGTATAGCTTGTTGTTCAAGCTGCTCTAGTGCAGCCTCCAGGGCCAGTCGGTAACCGCTGGCGCCAAGGCCGCAGATCACTCCCACCGCTACGTCGGAGAAGTAAGAGTGATGGCGGAAAGGTTCGCGTTTGTGCACGTTGGACAAATGCACTTCGATGAATGGGATGCTCACTCCCAGCAGCGCGTCACGTAATGCGACACTTGTGTGCGTAAAAGCTGCCGGATTGATAAGAATGAAGTCCACGCCTTCGCCGCGCGCGGCATGGATACGGTCGATCAATTCGTACTCGGCATTGCTTTGCAGGTGCAGCAGATGATGGCCGGCTTCGCGGGCGCGGCGCTCCAGATCCTGATTGATCTGCGCCAGGGTGGTCGACCCGTAGGTCCCGGGTTCCCGGGTGCCGAGCAGGTTCAGGTTGGGGCCATGCAGCACCAGTAGCGTTGCCATCTGCGTGTTCCTTGTTATGGGTGAGCCTCGTCAGAACCCGGCGACTATGCCGCAAAGACTTTGTGACTGTCCAGTTCTCTGCAATAGCCAGCACGATCTCCGATGTTTGCGCGAAATATGTGACTGAGTGATCAGATCCGGTCATTCACACCGCCAAACCCGGCACAATCGCTATCAGACGCGGAATGCCTGCACCGCTGTATGCAGTTGCCCGCCCAATACCAGCAGATTCTCCCCCTGTTCGCGTCCTTCACCGATGCGCAGCAGGTTATCCCCACCCAATTGGTGAATCCGTTCGCTGTGATCGCGGATTTCGCTGACCGCGCCGCTCTGCTGCGCGGTGACATCGGCAATGCGCACCGCGGTGTCGGAAATGGTCTGGATCGCGCCGACGATCTTGTCCAGCGCACCGTCCGCCGATTGCGCCTGATTGGCCGTGGCTTCGGCGTGTTCGACCTGGGCGCGCATGCCTTCGACCGATTGTCGGGCGGCGGTTTGCAGGCCGGCGATCAAGGTCTGGATTTCTGCGGTGGCGCCAGCGGTGCGTTGCGCCAGTGAGCGGACTTCCTCGGCCACCACGGCAAAACCACGACCCATTTCTCCGGCGCGGGCGGCTTCGATCGCCGCGTTGAGTGCCAGCAGGTTGGTCTGGTCGGCAATCGAGCGGATCACCGTCAGTACGCCGCCGATGGTGGCCGACTCTTCGGCCAGATGCTCGATCATTTGCGCGTTGCCTTGCACTTCTTCTACCAGTGCATGCAGGCCGGTGAGGCTCAGGCCGATGACTTTTTGCCCATGCTCGACAGCCTGTCCCGCGTGATGGCTGGCGTCCGCAGCCTGACGCGCATCGCCGGCCACTTGCTGGATGGTCGCTTCCAGTTCGCTGAGGGAGTCGCGGATCAGTGCGGTATCCCCAGCCTGATGTTCGGCGCCGCTGTGCAGGTCGTTGCTCAGTTCCGCCAGGGTGCGGCTGCTGCCCGCCACTTGTTCGGCATTGCCGCGAATGGTTCCGACCAGATCCACCAGATAGGCTCGCAAGCGATTGAGCGAGGCTTCGATGTCGTGCAGCTCGCGGTTGGTCTTGCCCAGGTGGATATCGCGGCTGAAGTCACCTTCGGCCCAAGTCGAAAGGGCTGGGGCGAGGTTGGTCAAGGTGCGGGCCAGGCGTCGCTGCAGGGTGTCGATCAACAGGGCGATCAACAGAATCAGGCCGATCATCACGCCTTGCATCAGACGCACTTCGCTCTGGATCTGGCCGTGCTGGGCGCGTACCACCGGTTCCAGTCCGGCGATGGCTTGTTGCACGGCAGCGATTTTCTGGTGAGTGGCGGTGCTGAGATCGGTGCGTTTCTGGATCTGGTCGCGGGTTCGCGCCAGTTCTGCCGGGTAGCGATTGAGCAAGCTGTTGAGGTCGCGTTTGAGGCCTACGCCGGCGTCTTCGGCGACTGCCTTTTCAGTGCTTTCAATGCCCATCATCGAGGCGAAATCGTCGCTGCCGGATTCGCTGCTGGCGACCACGCCGAGCAAGGGCAGAGCATCGATTGCCTGAGCCTGGGTGCGGATGTTGGTTACCTCGCGTTCGACATCGGCGGCCAGCTCGCTGCGCCCGCTGCTGACCAGTTTGTCCCTGGCCAGCGACAGCTTGCCCAAATGCTGAGAGGCGGCGAGCAACGGTGTCAGGTACGCCACGTTGCCGCCGGCATAAGTGCTGAGCTGATCGAGACTGGCACTCAGTTCCCGTTCGGCCTGCAACAGCAAGGCTTGCGGATCGCCGGCCAGTTTGCCGGCAGCGAGGAGGTCGGTCTTGCTGAATTCTTCGAGGCCCGACAGGCTCGGACGCAGCGTCTCGGCCAGCGCCGGTGGCAGTTCGCCGAGTTCTTTCTGCAGGCTGTCGATGGCCTGGCTGGCACTGCTCAGACGCAGGGCATCGCCGCTGCCGAGGTAGTCCTCGACGTTGCGCGCGACTTCATTCTGAAATTGCTGGGACAGCCCGAGGTAGCGCTCCATCAACAGATACGGACGTTCGAGGGCTTTTTGCGACCACCACAGCGTGGCGCCGAGGGCCACGCAGACGGCGACCAGCAACAGCGTGTTGAGATTGGTGAGCAACTTCAGGCGCATGACGGCTACCAACGGCAGAAATGGTAAGCGCCTGAATTTATTGCGGTTCTGTTACAGGGTTATGACCGAATCGGTGGATTCCGGTGAAAAAGTGGCACTTTGCTTTGAGTCCCGCGCGGTTTGCACCCGATTGCGGCCTTCACCCTTGGCGCGGTACAGCGCCTCATCGGCCTGGCTGGCCATCATCAGGCTGTCGGAGTCGTCGTGCATCTCCACCACCCCGGCGCTGAACGTGCACCACAGATCCTGTGGCTGGGCCGGGTAGTGAATCTCGGCAAAGCGCTGGCGGATTTCGTCGAGCACTTTGTGTGCGGCTTCTATATCGGTGTCGGGCATGACGATGGCGAATTCTTCGCCGCCATAACGGCCGATAAAGTCGGTCTTGCGCAGACGCTGCTTGAGAAACAACGCCAGGCTCTTGATCACCCGGTCGCCCATGGGATGGCCATGGCTGTCGTTGACCCGTTTGAAGTGGTCGATGTCGAGCATCGCAAAACTCAGCGGCTTGTTTTCGCGGCGGGCGCGGAACGAGCAGTCCTCCAGCAACTGAAGAATGTGCGTGTGATTGTACAGGCCGGTGAGGCTGTCGCGGACCATCCGTGCTTTCAGGTTGCGCGCGCGGGCGGCGCGGTTGCGCACCGTGGTGATCAGGTGGCGCGGTTTGATCGGTTTGGTCAGGAAGTCGTCGCCGCCTTCGCTCATGGCGTCGAGCTGTTTGTCCAGGTCGTCTTCGGCCGACAGGTAAATGATCGGCACGCTGACATAACGGTCGTTGTGACGGATGACCTTGGCCAGTTCGGTGCCGGTGCAGGCCGGCATGTACATGTCGAGGATGATCAGGTCCGGCTGGAAATCCGCCAGCTCGGCCATCGCCTGAATCGGCTCGATCAGCGTGCGGGTGACGATCCCTGCGCTGTTGAGCAGGCGCTCGGTGTGCATCGCCTGGGCTCGGGAGTCGTCGATGATCAGCACTTTATAAGGCTCGTACTGGGCGACGCAGGTCAGGACTTCGATTTTCTCCAGCAGGCTCGAGGCTTCGAGGGTGCCGGTAAGGAACTCCTGACCACCCGCGCGCACGGCGGCGAGGCGGGTCGGAGTGTCGGTTTCGTGCAGGCTGAAGAACAGCAGTGGCAACGGTTCTTCCAGACCTTGCTGGGCCTCGGCCGCGAGTTTCAGGCCGACGCCGGCGCCGCTGAAGTCCACGTCCATGACGATGGCGGCCGGCAGACGCTCGACCATCGACGAGCGGAACGCCGACACGCTGTCCAGCGCCTGAGCACTGAGACCGAAGAATTCCAGTTGTTTGGCCAGCCGTTCGGCGCGGTCGTGATCCTGAAGCATCACGTAGATCGGTTTGCGCAGGGGCGGCAGAAAGGTCTGGTCGAGCTGATCGCCATGGCGCAGGCCGGTACGCGACAAGCGCTGCATCAAACGGTTGAGGTCGGTGATCAGGCCGCTGCTCAGACGTCCGCGATTGGCATCCACCGCTTCCAGCGACTGGCTGATGTGGTGGGCCAGTTGGGTATGCTCGGGCTGTTCGAAGCGCTCGGCAAAACGCAGCAGGCGCAGATTGGCCTCGCTCAGTTCGGCGAGGTCGGCAGTGGACCACTCACTGCGTTGCAGGCGCTGCCATATCTCAAGAATCTGACGTGCCTGATGAATTACCCGCTGGGCAAAGTGGTGCTTGAGGCGCTCACGGCTGGGGTCTTCTGGCTCGGTCATATCCTGACTACTAGTTAGGGTGCATGCTGAGATCGACTGGTGGCTCTATGCTAGCACCTCTTTTCCCTTACATGAGTGTCGTACGTCAATAATCTGCGGTACGTCACTATTCAGTTTCTGACCGTTTGGTTTTATTTTGGACTCTGTCGTCGCTCAAATACCCGTGAACGGGGTTCTTCAGGACGTTTCCCAAGGCTTTTGAGGAGGCTTCCTTGTGCCTGGCGGTCTTCGTCTGTCAGGGCATTCTGATTTTTCTCCAAGTCGGTTTCGACAGAGTTTCGGACTGGTAGGGTCAGGGAAACCCCTACAAAAAATTCCCCGAATATGAGCCAGTGTTTCAACGAGCACACCAGCGATAACCAACGTCTGAATCACAGCACCCGGCCAGTTGCAGATTGTGAATGCAACGAAGAAACGTTGTATGGCGAGAAGATGCGGGTGACTGAGGTACCCGTGCTGACGTGCCAGTGCATCTGGCGCCGCTTTCAGCAGGAGGCCGAAGCCGTTGTCGCCCCCGATGGCGTGCTGATTGCCGATCCGGTGCAACGCAACCGGGCGATCAACGCCGCCTATGCCCGGCTGTGGCTGCATGACGCGCGATTCCAGTGGGCAGGTCTTGCAGCGTTTGCTTCGAAGCAGGTGGGCTGCGGGTTGCTGCATGCGGCCGACAGCATCGAACTGATTCGTCAGGAGCACGAAGCACGGCAACGAGTGCGAGACGGGCGCCGCGAGTCCGGACTGCTGACCCCCGCGAGAATGCCCGGGCAGGCCGAGGCCTTGAGTGACTACGAAGAGGCGAGGAGCCGCAATCCCGTGTCTGCGCTGGATCTGCGCTTACCGGGTGAAGAGCTGTCGTTGGTGCAGCAACAGTACCGCCACGTGTACGACATGATGGCGATGGGCAATACCACATTGTTTCTGGATGTCTATCCGCTGCATCGGTTTTATGCGGTGCGTGGGTTGGAGGAGTTGAAGAAGTGTTTGGAAACACGGGTAGGCATTCATGGGCATGCAAAGTTTCCAGTGCTTTGGCCGGTGGGCCAGGAAACGCTTCCTTTTGGGCAAGCGTTTGAACAAATCCTGAAAGCCTTCAAGGCAATAGAGGCGGGGGAAATTGCCTCAAGCGTGCAGTCTCTGGCCTGGCACGAACAGCGAAACATTCTCCAGCCGAGCATCTACGAAAACCGCCAATTAGTGATGTTGTTGCGTGGCAACCACTTTTCCTACGTGACCGGCTTTCCTTCCGGTGTGGCCCAGGCAATCGAGTTGACGCTCACCAGTCAATGTCAGCGAGTCGATGACGGTCGCACCATCGATTTCGGCCGCAACCCGTTGGCGGACCTGTCCGATCTCGATCAGCGAATGGCGTTTGTCCTGCGGGCTGCCGCCCGTTTTCACCAGATGCTCAATGACAGCAACAGAGACGCACTGGCGCAATCCATCCGTGAGATCGCTGCCATGGAGGACGCTTGATGCGCTGGCGATCCTGTCTGTCCAGATGGCGTTGTTGGGCGTGGCTGCTGCTCTGTGGTGTTTTGGCAGTGGCAGCCGCACGCCAGTTGACGCAGCCGTTATGGGGCGACTCCATGATCGCCATGTCCATAGGCGGAACCTATGAATACATGCGTGACCATTCGAACGCTCCCCTCGTTATATGGGGCCATGTTGGCAGGCGCATCTGGGGGGGAGCTTCCAAGGCTGATGCGCGCCTGCGATTTGTCGATCCGCAGTACGGGTTCGAAACGCCGAAGGCGCGGTTCTTTACGTTCACGTTCGAGGGCAACCTGGTCGGTGATATCCGCATGTCTCCTCAGGTCGAGCCCCTGTTGATCGATGATGCCTTGAAGGTCGTTCTCGATCTGCAAGCCCAATGGTGCGCGAAAGGGTGGAGGCCGCTGGGGACCCCGTTACATCCCACCATCGCGGACACCCCGGAGTGGCGAGCCTATCTAAGACCGGGGATACGGACTGGAACCACTTACTGGAAGGCCGGCGACCAGTACGAAGCGATGTTGTTCCTTGGACGATTCGCCGATTCCAGACACCCCGACCAGGAGCGCTATCTCATCACCCTGGAACTCAGCAAACCCTGGCGATTCGGGGAAATGGAACACGTCGACGTAGTACCTCACCCCTTTCCCCCACCTCAACCGCAAAAAGGAGCGCTCCCATGCCAACCCCTGCCTTCATGACCCTCCACGGCAGCCGCCAGGGTCTGATCAGCGCCGGCGCCTTTACCGAAGCATCGGTGGGCAACAGCTATCAGACCGGGCGCGAGGACAAGATCATCTTCAGTCCCTGAGTCATGGCATTGTCGTGCCCAGAGGCGCCGGTGCCGGGCGACGGCTGCACAAGCCTCTGGTCATCACCAAAACCCTCGACAAGGCATCGCCGTTGATCCAGATCGCAATGTGTTCCGGTGAACTGCTGAGCAAGTGTCGTGTGGAGTTGTATCGCACATCGGCCCACGGCACTCAGGAGCACTTCTATACGATAGAGCTGGAGGACGCGCTGATCGTCAGTGCCGAAGTATTGATGCCGGATTGTCAGGACCCGGGCGTTTCCCACCTGACGCAACGGGAAAAGGTCCAGTTCAGCTATCGACGCATCTACTGGCGGCACGAGATCAGCCGGACGATGGGCTCCGATGAGTGGCAGAGCGAGGGACAGGCGTGAGACTGGTTCATCGCTCGCAGGTTACCCCGCTCGAGCGCCGGCAGGTTTATCCGGTGGATCAGGCGCTGGAGAGGGTATGCAAAGTGTTGCTTGACCGGCAACCGCTCGAAGGTCTGGATCAGTTGCGGGCCGGCCTTTCGATCGATCTGGACAGCGAAGTGCTGGAGCAGGTCGAACAGGGTGAATGGCTGTTGCTCATGGTCGACGCAGAGGTTGGCGACTGGCCGGTCGCCGCGGCAGTCTTCGATCAGGCGGTGCTGGATCTGATGAACAATCCTCCGCCTCAGCCAACCCGAACCCCGCGGATCTTTCGCCTGGTCGACAGCATGACGGGCGAGCCGCTGGCACAGCAGCCGTACATTGCAACGGTTGACGGGATTCCCACCCAGCGCCGCACTGACGCCTCGGGCATTGCACATCTATTCACGGCGGATGATGTCCGGCAGATTTCGATGCGGATCTTCAACATCTGAAGCGTGCGTCTATCCTTTCGCTCACCGGCAGTGCCCGGTTGTTTCAATTCGATGCCCGATCGTGGGTGCCGGGTCGAGGCACGTTGTTGTATGGTTGCTGTCGAACCGTTGAACCCAAGATTGAAAGGATATCGCCATGCTGGACTGGAAGAATCGCGCGGGCAGTGCGCCCGAACGTACCGCCGAGCCGAAATCCGCCGCCCGCAGCTATGTGGGCGGCCTGTTGTTCAGCCGCGCGCTGGCCACGCTGGTCGGTATTTACCTGTTGGTGACCATCGCCCTTGGCTGGTACTGGAGCGAAGAGCCGGCCCTGTTCCCCGTGGCGCAGAACGCCCAGCTGGCTGCCGAGAAAGAAGGCAAGCAGATGGTGGTCGGCTACACCACCGTCGAAACCCTCAAGACCGTCGCCGGCACCCTGCTGAACAAGCCGGGCGGCTACATTTCCAACGACCGTTTCCCGCCGGGCCTGTGGATGGACAACATGCCGAGCTGGGAATATGGCGTGCTGGTCCAGGTCCGCGACCTGACTCGTGCCTTGCGCAAGGACTTCGCCCGCTCGCAGTCGCAATCGGCTGAAGACGCCGATCTGGCCAAGGCCGAGCCGCGCTTCAACTTCGACAACAAGAGCTGGATCCTGCCGTCCAGCGAGTCGGAATACCAGGAAGGCATCAACTCCCTGAGCCGATATCAGGCACGCCTGTCTGACCCGACGCAAAAGAATGCGCTGTTCTATGCCCGCGCCGACAACCTGAACAACTGGCTGGGCGACGTCGGTACGCGTCTCGGTTCGCTGTCGCAACGATTGTCGGCCAGTGTCGGTCGCGTCAAACTGAATACAGCGCTGAAAACCGAAGTCCCGGCGGTGGGTGAAGTGCCGCAGGTCGACGAGGAAGTCGTCGAGACCCCGTGGATGCAGATCGACAACGTGTTCTATGAAGCCCGTGGCCAGGCCTGGGCGTTGTCGCACCTGTTGCGGGCCATCGAAGTCGATTTCGCCGACGTGCTGGCGAAGAAGAACGCCACGGTCAGCGTGCGTCAGATCATCCGTGAGCTGGAGGCTTCCCAGGAAACCGTCTGGAGCCCGATGATTCTCAACGGCAGCGGTTTCGGCATTCTGGCCAACCACTCGCTGGTGATGGCCAACTATATTTCCCGGGCCAACGCCGCCGTGATCGATCTTCGTCAACTGCTCAATCAAGGCTGAGTCATGAGCGACAACGCCAGAGAGGCGGCCCACCGCGCCGCCTCGGATGCCGAACAGATCGCCTGGGTTGACGAGCAGGACAACCTGCTCGGATCCCTTGTCCGTTCCGATCTGCGCGAGCGCGGGCTGATCGGGCGCGGCACCTACATCATGCTGTTCAACTCTGCCGGTGAACTCTGTGTCCATCGGCGGACCCTGAGCAAAGCCATTTATCCCGGCTACTGGGATGTGGCGGCCGGCGGCATGGTGCAGGCAAACGAGACCTACGCCGAGTCGGCGGCCCGTGAGCTGGAAGAAGAGTTGGGGGTGAGCGGCGTCGAGCTGACGGCCCATGACCATTTTTACTTCGAGGACCCCGGCAATCGCCTGTGGTGTTCGGCGTTCTCGGCCGTGTGGGACGGGCCGCTGATCCTGCAGCCGGAAGAGGTGCTCGAAGCACGCTTCATTCCGGTCGATCAGGTGATGCTGGAAATCGAGCAAAAGCCTTATTGCCCGGACTCTCTGGCAGCCTTGAAGCGCTATCTGAAGGCTCAACGAAGCGACGTCGCAAAGAACTCATAAATTGGCGCCGATTGGCACTTAGCAATCGGCGTTTTTGCCGTTACACTGCGCGACCTTTTCAAGCTGTGCCGGCCTGCTTTACAGGAGCAACCGGTGCAGTAGCGCTGCCCCTGCCTGAGTGGGGCTTCGCGGTCGATAGCCTTGCCCAAGGCTGCGATCAGTCTTTGTCCTCCCGAGAGGATTGCCGGTGGCCAAAAAAGCCGCATCCTTCGCCGCCCTGGGCGGCCTGGTATTTTCCACCGACGCAGGTCGTCATTGCCCGGAATGCAGTAAACCGGTGGACGCCTGTATCTGCAGACAAACCGTGATCCCGGCCGGCGACGGCATTGCCCGCGTGCGCCGCGAGAGCAAGGGTCGTGGCGGCAAGACGGTGACCACTATCACCGGCGTGCCGCTGGCCGAAGACGCACTCAAAGAGCTGGCGACAACGTTGAAGAAACGTTGCGGCACCGGCGGTGCGTTGAAAGACGGGGTCATCGAGATCCAGGGCGATCATGTCGAGCTACTCTTGGCCGAGTTGGTCAAGCACGGTTTCAAGGCGAAGAAGTCCGGCGGCTAGCAGCCTCTGTGAAAACCACCAGCGGCTCGATCCGGCTCTGATTGTCATCAGTCCCGGCAGCGTCTCCATGGTTTTCACAGAGCCTGTTCATGACCGGTTTCTAAACTCAACGCTGTCAGCGCGGTCTACCGCCCCGCTGACGAACCGTCATTTTCATTCTTTAGACTGCGCCGGCCTGCAATCAGGCGACGCACTATGACTTCTTTATAGGGGACTTCGATGTCCGTACGACGCACACGCAAAGACGATGGCAGCCAATGGACAGTTGCGGACAGCCGCAGTGTTTACGGGATTCGCCATTGGGGGGCCGGGTATTTCGCGATCAATGACGCCGGTCGCGTCGAAGTTCGTCCGAACGGCCCGAGCAGTTCACCGATCGACTTGTTCGAACAGGTCGACCAGTTGCGCAAGAGCGGCCTGTCGTTGCCGTTGCTGGTGCGTTTCCCCGACATCCTGCAAGACCGCGTGCGTCAGCTGACCGGTGCTTTCGACTCGAACATCGAGCGTCTGGAATACCAGAGCAAATACACCGCGCTGTACCCGATCAAGGTCAACCAGCAGGAAGCGGTGATCGAAAACATCATCGCCACCCAGAACGTCTCCATCGGTCTGGAAGCCGGCTCCAAACCTGAGCTGCTGGCCGTGCTGGCGCTGGCGCCGAAGGGCGGCACCATCGTCTGCAACGGTTACAAGGACCGCGAGTTCATCCGTCTGGCGCTGATGGGCCAGAAGCTCGGCCACAACGTGTTCATCGTGATCGAGAAAGAATCCGAAGTCGGTCTGGTGATCGAAGAAGCCGCATCGCTGCGGGTCAAGCCACAGGTCGGCCTGCGGGTGCGCCTGTCGTCGCTGGCCTCGTCGAAGTGGGCGGATACCGGTGGCGAGAAATCCAAGTTCGGTCTGTCGGCGGCGCAACTGCTGTCGGTGGTCGAGCGCTTCCGCGCGGCGGGTCTGGATCAGGGCATCCGTCTGCTGC
Organism: Pseudomonas sp. GW821-FHT09C09; assembly: GCF_059418105.1. Lineage (NCBI taxonomy): Bacteria > Pseudomonadati > Pseudomonadota > Gammaproteobacteria > Pseudomonadales > Pseudomonadaceae > Pseudomonas > Pseudomonas sp. GW821-FHT09C09. Next base: position 66,516 of record NZ_JBWKPF010000004.1, on the reverse strand, counting down.
ACTTCCACATGGGTTCGCAGATTGCCAACCTGGCCGACTACCAGCACGGCTTCAAGGAAGCGATCCGTTATTACGGCGAGCTGCGCAACCTCGGTCTGCCGGTCGATCACATCGACGTCGGCGGCGGTCTGGGTGTGGACTACGACGGTACCCACTCGCGCAACGCCAGTTCGATCAACTACGACATGGATGACTACGCCGGTGTCGTGGTCGGCATGCTCAAGGAGTTCTGCGATGCGCAGAGCCTGCCGCATCCGCACATTTTCTCCGAGAGCGGCCGTTCGCTGACCGCCCACCACGCGATGCTGGTGGTGCAGGTGACCGACGTCGAGAAGCACAACGACGACGTGCCGCAGATCGAGAACAAGGAGTCGCTGCCGGAAACCGTGCAATGGCTGGTCGACCTGCTCGGCCCGACCGACATCGAAATGGTCACCGAAACCTACTGGCGCGCCACCCACTACATGAGCGACGTGGCGGCCCAGTACGCCGACGGCAAGCTGACTCTGGCCGAGAAAGCCCTGGCCGAACAGTGCTACTTCGCCGTGTGCCGTCGCCTGCACAACTCGCTGAAGGCGCGTCAGCGTTCTCACCGTCAGGTGCTGGACGAGCTCAACGACAAGCTGGCCGACAAGTACATCTGCAACTTCTCGGTGTTCCAGAGCCTGCCGGACACCTGGGCGATCGATCAGGTGCTCCCGATCATCCCGTTGCACCGTCTCGACGAAGAGCCGTTGCGTCGCGCGGTGCTGCAGGATCTGACCTGCGACTCCGACGGCAAGATCAACCAGTACGTCGACGAGCAAAGCATCGAGACCAGCCTGCCGGTGCACGGGCTGAACGAAGGTGAAGACTACTTGCTGGGCGTGTTCCTGGTCGGCGCCTATCAGGAAATCCTCGGCGACATGCACAACCTGTTCGGTGACACCGACTCGGTGAACATCTACCAGAACGCCGACGGCAGCGTGTACCACGCCGGGATCGAGACCCACGACACCATCGAAGACATGCTGCGCTACGTGCACCTGTCGCCGGAAGAGCTGATGACCCACTACCGCGACAAGTGCGCCAGTGCCCGTATCAGTGCCAGCGAGCGCACCCAGTTCCTCGATGCATTGCGCCTGGGTCTGACCCGTTCCTCCTACCTGTCTTCCTGACGGCAGGTTCCGAATCCATCAGGTTGTCTGAAATTGTTCCGCACGCAGCGGAAGTTTCAGATGACCTGATGCGACTTCTCTTTTTCTGTTAGCGAAATGACCTTCATCCTCACAAGAAAAGTGATGTCGTCTGCTTTTCGCGTAGGCCATTTCCTAATTTGTACTTCGGCTCTCTACTCGGCCATGGCTCTCGGCGAGAATCCCCGGCCGCCCCTCCTGTAGAGAATCGCCCATGTTCGATCCAGTCGACGAGTCGTCGTTTCGTCTCGATGTCGCGGGTCTGTCCGCCCCCCTCGAAGTCCTGGCCTTTACCGGTTGCGAGGCGATCAGCGAGCCTTTTGTGTTCGAAATCGATCTGTTGATCGACGATCCTCATCTCGACCTTGCCGGTCTGTTGTATCGCTCGGCACGCCTGTGCTTCGGGCCTCCTGGCAATGGGGTGCACGGACAATTGCAGAGTCTCGTCCAGCATGAACATGGCGACGGAGTCCGGTTGTGCCGGGCGCGGCTGGGTCCGAAGCTGGGTTGTCTGGGACTGCGCCATAGCCAGCGAATGTTCAGTGGCCGATCGGTGCCGCAGATTCTCGATCAAGTGCTCAGGGAGCACGGCATTACCGGCCATCAGCGCCGGTTCGAATTGCAGGCCGATCATCCGGCCCGCAGATTCTGTACCCAATACGGTGAATCGGACCTGCAACTGGTGCAGCGTCTGTGTGCGCAGTCGCGGATCCACTATCACTTCGAGCATGGGCACGATAGCCATTGTCTGGTGTTTGGAGACAACCCGGCGCGGTTGCCGCGAGCGGGGGAGGTGCCATTCGATGCTCAGGCGTCGGCACCGGCGGTACGCCGCTGGCTGATTCGAGAGCAAGCCAGCGGGGCCTCTGAAGCTGCCATGCGTTCCCGAACGGCTCAGGGGCATTCGGACATGCCAACCTTGCGTTGCGGTCGGTGGCTGAATCTGTCCCCGCGGCCGTTTGCCGAGTGCGACAGGCACTGGTTGCTGACGCGTATCGAGCACCGGGCCGATCAGATGCTAGAACCGCCCTACAGCAACCGGCTCCGTGCGGTCGACGGTCTGCAGGCGTGCGGGCCGGTTGTCGAGCGCCCAGTGTTGAGCATGGGCAGTCTGCAGCGGGCCTGGGTGGTGGCGGTCGATGAACCTCAGCCTGATCGCTCGCGCCCGGTCGCGGTGCAGTTCGACTGGCTCTATCAGGGCGAAGGCGCGGCGCCCAGCCACTGTTGGCTGCCTTTGGCGCCCGCGTTGGCGGAGACGGCATTGGGGTCATTGCATGAAGGCGTCGAGGTGGTCGTGAGCTTTATCGAAGGTGATCCCGAGCAACCGGTGATCAGTGGTGTTCTGCAGCCGACGGCAACCGCCGAGGTCCATGGGGATGAGGAGCCGCTGCCGCTGCCCGACACCCTGGCAACTGAAGGCCTGGCGCCATGGCTGAGTGCGCGCGAGCCTTTGCTGCTGTTATGTCTGATGCCAGGGGGCGGCAGCTACCGGCACTGTCGGGAGTCGGTCTGCAGCTGCCGGCTGGTCGCCGGACTCAGTCCTGGCGATGGACGATGAGCGGCAAGGTACCGGGGCAGCGTGCGCAATGGCTGTTGCTGGATGCCGTGCACACTCCACAGGCGTTGAGCGTGTTGCGTCAGGGATTCGCTGGCTTGCCGAGTTCGCGGCTGTTTGACGGTACGGAGTTTCAGCCCGTGTGCGAGCAAGGGCCATTGTTGATCGATCTGCGCGATAGCCCGGTGCTGTCGGCGTTGTGCCACACCGATCCGCACACCTGGTGCGGGCTGTTGCTGGGCAGCGATGCCACGATCGAATCGCTGCGTGCGCATTTACAGCGGATGCTGACAGTTTCTGTGGGCCTGAATCATCGTGCGCTGCTCAATTACTACGACCGGCAGACAGCCAGCTACTTTTTCGACGCCTGCGATGCTCGTCAACTGAGCTGCTGGCTCGGGCCGATCAACTGGCTGCGCTGGTTCGGCGGTACCTGGGCCGATCGGGCAAGCGGCAGCCTGGGCTGGCAACAACTGCGCAACCCGGGCCTGGACGTAGAGCCGCTGGAGGTTGAACAGGGGCTGACCCGTCATCAACGCGAGCGCCTGCATCGCTGCCTGCTGGAACAGCATATCTGGCGCTGGAGCCAATCGACGGGAACCTCTTACCGCACGCTGTCCTCCCACGTTGAACAAGGCCTGACATTGGGTTTCAGCGAACGGACGGTGCTGGACGACTGGTTGTGGCTACGCTTGCTGCATCCGCGCGCAGAACTGGTGCAACCGCCACAAGGGCTGACCCAGCAAGAGCGGCTCGATCATCTGCGTCGCCGCTGGCAGAACAACCCACCCTGAGACGAGGTTTCGCGCGCATGGCCCACTCTTTACGGCATTGGTTTTGCGCGATCCCCGCTGGTTTTCTGCTGTTGCTGCTCAGTGGTTGCTCGCCGCTGAAAATGCTCAACGGCCTGACACCGGACGGTAGCTACGTCAAAACCGCGAGCATTGCCTATGGAGACGATCCGCGTCAGAAGCTCGATGTCTACGTGCCGCGCCATCTGCTCGAAGACGCCCCGGTGGTGGTGTTTTTTTATGGCGGCAGCTGGAACAGCGGCGACCGTGGCGATTACCGGTTTGTCGGCGAGGCGCTGGCCTCCCGGGGCATCGTGACGGTGGTGGCGGACTATCGGTTGTACCCGCAGGTGCGTTACCCATTGTTTCTCGAGGACGGAGCCCGCGCCGTCGCTTGGACCAAGGCCCATATCCATGAATATTCCGGCAATCCCCGGCGGCTGTACCTGATGGGGCATAGTTCCGGGGCCTACAACGCATCGATGCTGGCGCTGGATTCGCGCCTGCTGGGCTCGGTCGGGATGTCCCCCGCCGACCTGAGTGGCTGGATCGGTCTGGCCGGGCCTTACGACTTTCTGCCGATCAAGAATCCCGAGGTGCGTCCGGTGTTTTTCTGGCCGGACTCACCGCCGCAATCGCAGCCGATCCGGCATGTCGGCCACGGCGCGCCACCGGCACTGTTGATTGCCGCGAGCCGCGACAGCCTGGTCGATCCGGCCCGCAATACCGGCGGCCTGGCGCGAACACTGCGCGAGGCCGGCGTGCCGGCACAGGATTTGTACTATGCCCGGCCCAACCACGCGACGCTGGTGGCCACAATGTCTCGGCCATTACGTTGGCTGGCACCGGTACTGGATCAGGTTGTTGGTTTTATCCGGCACACGCCGTCTCAGTGAGTTGCGCCGGCAAACCAGCCGTCGTTGCGCCGCAGTCGCCAGGCCAATGTGCCGAGGGTCAGGCTGCGCAGCACCATGAACAGCAGGAAAGATATCCACAACCCGTGATTGCCCATCCCGCTCAACGCCCAGGCGAACGGCAGCAGCAGAGCGACCGTCAGCAGCATGCCATTGCGCATTTCCCGGGCGCGGGTGGCGCCGATGAACAGACCGTCGAGCAAGTAGCTCCACACCGCAATCAACGGCAGCACGGCGAGGTAGGGCAGATAGATGAACGCGGTTTCGCGCACGCTCTGAATGTCGGTCTGCATTTCGATGAACAAGTGCCCGGCGAACAGAAACAACGCAGCAAAACCCAGGCTCGCCAGCAACGACCAGCCGCCGGCCACCACCAGCGAACGCCGCAGGGCCATGCGGTCTCGGGCGCCGATGGCATGCCCGCACAAGGCCTCGACCGCGTGGGCCAGACCGTCCAGCGCATGGGCGGTCAGCAGCAGACCGTTGAGCAGCAGCGCATTGGCCGCGACCGTAGCGTCACCCAGCCGTGCGCCTTGTACGGTGATCAGGAAAAACACCGATTGCAGCGCCAGGCTGCGGATGAAGATGTCGCGGTTGACCCCCAATAGCGGCCGCCAGCTCTGCCAAACCCTCAATGCCGCCCAGACGATATGCCCGGGGTAAGCGCGCAAGGCCTTGCGGGTGAGCGCCAGACCGAGCAGGGCGCCGCACCATTCGGCGACCACCGAGGCCCGGGCCGAGCCGACCACGCCCCAGTCCAGACCTATCACAAACCACAGGTTCAGCACGATGTTGATCAGGTTGGTGGTCAGCAGAATCGCCAGCGGTGCCCGGGCGTTCTGGGTGCCGAGGAACCAGCCGACCAGTGCATAACTGGCAAGCGCCGCCGGCAGCCCGAACAGGCGGGTGTGGAAGAAATCGCGGGTCAACTGATTGAGCTCTGGCGACGGCTGCATGAAGTGCAGGGCGACCCCGCTCAGCGGCACGCCCACAGCTCCCAGCAGCAACGCCAGCCCCATCGCCAGCAACAAACCTTGCAGCAGGATTTGCCGCAGCGCCGCACCATCGCTGCGTCCGGCGGCCTGCGCGGCGAACCCGGTGGTGCCCATGCGCAGAAAACCCATGGCCCAGGCCAGAACGGTGTAAAGGCTGGCCCCGACCGCCACCGCGCCCAACTGATGGGCGTGGGGCAGATGACCGATGACGGTGCTGTCGACCAGCGCCACCAGCGGCACGGAAATGTTGGAAAGGATCATGGGGGCGGCGAGGGCCCAGACCCGGCGATGGGTCGGGCGGTCGCGCCAGTCGGCGATCAGGTTGGACATGCGGGCTCCTTGGGGAGCGGCATTGTAGCGGGAGGCGTCAGTGAATGATCCAGCTCAGCAGCCACAGGCCCAGCAGCAGCCAGATGATCCCGGCAATGATCGACGCATTCATGAACGCGCGGATTGCCGACCACAGCAGCATCAGGCCGACGATCAACGCAATGATGCTGATGATCGAGGTGTCCATGCCCAGGGCCTTCGCCAGCCCGTCGACGAAGTTGCCGCCGGCATGGCTCAACACGTTGAACAGGCCGCTCAGGCCGTCGACGATGAAGCGGATGATCGAGCCGAGCGCCTGGCCCAGCCATTCGAAAAAGCTTTCTACCTGCATGTTTGCATCCTGATGAAAGAGCTGAGCCTTGGGCCGCGCCGGGGGCGGCCGAGTTCCCTGCAAGCATAGAGGGTTTGCCGGGTGGTGGCTGCCCCTTGCCTTCGCGCAGCTTCCCCCCGAAGCTATACGCCTTCAGGAGAACCCGATGAACCTTGTTGAACTGACCGAACGCCTGCACGCCATTCGCGACCGCAATGACTGGCGGCAATTTCACAGCCCGAAAAACCTGGCCATGGCCGCCAGCGTGGAAATGTCCGAGCTGGTGGAAATCTTCCAGTGGCTGACCGAGGACCAGTCCCGCGAACTGCCGGCGGACAAACTGGCCCACGCCGGCCAGGAAGTCGGTGACATCGTCCTCTATCTGTTGCTGCTGTGCAGCGAGCTGGGGCTGGACATGAATGAAGTGGTGCGCAGCAAGCTCGCCGACAGCGAACGGCGGTTCAGCTGATGAGCGACCGTCATTTCGATCAGTTGGCGACCCGCTTCGCCGAAAAAATCTATGGTGGTGCCAAAGGCGCGATCCGCCTCGCGGTGTTGCAGGCCGATCTTGCCGAAGCCTTGCCGGATCGTCCGTTGCGGGTGCTGGACATCGGTGGCGGCCTGGGCCACATGTCGCTGTGGCTGGCGGAGCGCGGGCACGACGTGACCTTTACCGAGCCGGCCGAGCCGATGCTCGAAGGCGCGCGCCAGCGTTTCGCCGAGGCCGGGCAGACCGCAACGTTCATTCAGGCGCCGTGGCAGGAACTGCTAGGTCAACTCACCGAACCCTATGACGTGGTGATCTGCCATGCGGTGCTTGAGTGGCTCGCCGAACCCCACGCGATCCTGCCGGTGCTGCATCAATTGACCAAACCCGGCGGCTGGCTGTCGCTGGCGTTCTACAACCGGGATGCGCTGGTCTATCGCAACCTGCTCAAAGGCCATTTCAAGAAAATGCGCAGGAACGACATGGCCGGCGAAAAGCAGAGCCTGACCCCGCAGCAGCCGCTCGATCCTCGGGAACTGGCCACGCAACTCGACGGGTTGTGGCAGGTCGAAACCCAGAGCGGGATCCGGGTTTTCCACGATTACATGCCGGTGGAGTTCCAGGCCCGTGCCGAGTTGATTGATTTGCTCGAGATGGAGCTCGCTCACCGTCGTCACCCAAGCTTCGCCGGGCTTGGGCGCTACTTGCACTGGATCTGCCGGCCGATCTGATCGGAGCGTGAAATGAAAGGTCATTCAGGGTTATTGCTGATCTGTCTGGGGTTGGCCGCGTGCCAGGGCAGCAACCCTTATGTGGCGCAGTCGCGGCCGTTGCCGCCGGCGCCACCGCAAGCCGCGACCACCTTCGACCGCAGCGCCTACCCCGCGCCACCACGGGATTACGGGCGCTACCGCAGTTGGGCGTGGCTCAACGGGCGCCTGCCACCCGGCAGTGCCTGGGCGGATTCGGCGCAAGTGGCCGAGGCGGTCAGCAGTGCGCTGGATCAACGGGGCTTGCGCCCGTTGCACGACAATCGCCCGGCCGACCTTTTTGTCAGCGCCAACCTGAGCCTGGAAACCCGCTTGCGTCAGGTCCAGGACGATTACGGTTACTACGGCGGATACGGCGGCTATGACCGTTACGGCCGCGGTTACGGCATGTACAACACCGTGCCGATTGTCCGTACTTATCAGGAGCAGGTCGTGGTGGTACGGGTCGATCTGTTCGACGCCGGCACCGGTCAGCCGGTCTGGAGTGCCAGCGCCGAAACCGGCACCCAGGGCAATCAGAGTGACCGGGCCGATGCGATCCGCGAGGCTGTCGAAAAGGCCATGTCGGCGTATCCTCCCAGTTAGCTTCCCGTGAACCGGAAGCTCCCTCAGGTTCATGTTTTCCACCGGAGAAAAACCATGTTCCGCCGTTTTGCTTTACTGGCCATGGCCGCGCTGCTCAGTGCCTGCGCCGCCAACCAGGTCAATCATGACTTCGACGCCAGCCGCGACTTTGCCGCCTACCGCAGCTGGAGCTGGAAAGAACCCGCCCTGCAATACCGCCCCGACGATCCACGGATCAAGAGCGACCTGACCGAACAACGGATTCGCCAGTCCGTCGCCGATCAACTGGACCAGCGCGGCCTGCGTCCTGCCGCTGCGGGCACCAAGGGTGACTTGAATGTGCAAACCTACCTGATCGTCGAGGATCGCCAGCAGCAGGTCACCACCAACTATGGCGGTGGTTGGGGTGGCCCATGGAACGGTTACTGGGGCGCACCGATGTACAACGAAACCCGCAACATCACCTACAAGGTCGCGACGATCCAGATCGACTTGCTCGACGGCAAGGACGGCAAACTGGTATGGCGCGGCAGCGATGAACAGATGCTCAGCCGCACGCCGAACCCGGCGGATCGCAGCAGCGCCATCCATGAAACGGTGACGCGGATACTGTCGAACTACCCTCCGCGCTGAGCCTGCGCACAAAAACGGGAGCCAATGGCTCCCGTTTTTTATGGAGAAGCGGCTGGCGCGTTGCCAGCAGTGTCGTTGCGCCGGGTCTACACTGACATCCACCAATGGAGCTTGCGCCCGGCCGTGCGCCGGCAAAGGAGTGCGCCATGTCGCGTCTTTCGCAGTGTCGCGGCCCCGCCCGACAGCGCGGGGCCATCGGCTTGATGGCGGCCGCGACCCTCAGCCTCGCGCTGATCCTGATGTTGCTGGTGGTGGACACCGGCCGTCTGTACATGGAACAACGCAAGTTGCAGCGACTGGTGGATAACGCGGCACTGGAAGCGGTCAGCCGTGGCGGCAATTGTCTGCCGGGCCTTACAGCGGCCAGTTATGCGGGGCAAAGTGCGACACGCAACGGTTTTGTAACGGACGCGAATAACGTGCTGGTGGTCGACTGCGGCAAGCTGGTAACGGCCTCCAGCGGTTTGCGCACGTTCAGCGTGGACGCCACCCAGGCGGTGGCGGTCAAGGTCGCGGCCAACCACACCGTGACCACCAGTTTCGCCGGCGGCGTGCAGTCACTCTTCAGCGGCACGCCGTTGAGCCTGAACACCGTGCTCTATGCCTCGGCCGTGGCCGCGCAACCCCAGCCGACCGTGGCCCAACTGAACATCCGCAGCAACCTGGCCAACATCAGCACCGCCCAGTCGAGCATCCTCAATCCACTGGTCTCCGGCCTGCTGGGCGGCAGTGTGAATCTGACGGCGGTGGGCTGGAACGGCCTGCTCAACACCGACATCAACCTGCTCAGCTACCTGAATCAACTGGCGATCAACCTCAACGTCGCCGCCGGCAATTACACCCAGTTGCTCAATACTCAGACCACCGTGACGCAATTGATCCAGGCCGCGATTACGGTGGTCCAGCTCAATGGCGCAACCGCCGACGTGATTACCGCGCTGGGGCAACTGCAAGTGGCGGCGATCAATGCCGCGCCGCTCAAGCTGGGCGATATCCTGCAGTTGCAGACCGGCACCACGGCGGCCGGGCTCGACGCCAATCTGCAATTGCTGCAACTGATCCAGGGCGTGATCCAGCTGGCCAACAGCAACAGCGCGGTGGCCGCCACCCTGCCGATCAGCGTGCTGGGGCTGGCGAATGTCACGGTGCGGGTCAAGGTCGTCGAACCGCCGCAGTTTTCCGCCATTGGCGATCCGGCACTGGCCAAGGCCAACCCCACCGGGCCGAACCGGATTTATGTGCGCACTGCGCAGATTCGCACGATGCTCTCGGTGAATCTGCCGGTGTTGACCGGGGTGGCCGGGTTGACCAACGCCGTGCTGGGACTGGTCGGAACCCTGACCCCGACGCTCAATGCGCTGCTCAGTCTGAACCTGGTCGCCACCCTGAATTCGGTGGGTTGCCTGCTCGGCGCCGGTTGCGAGCAACTGGACCCGTTGCTGCTGCCTTCGCCGGAAATCGACATCAGCCTCGATGCCGGCGGCGCCATCAGTTATGTCACCGACTACAGCTGCCCCACCGGCAACACCGGGACCAAGAGCCTGACGGCCCACACCATCACCTCTGTTGCCGATCTCAAGGTGGGCAAAATCGACCCGACCAATGCCTTTTCTTCCTCCGCCGAACCCACGGTCACGCCGTTGCCGCTGGTGGATCTGGGCACCGTGACCTGTCACAAGATTCTGGGGATCGGCAGTTGTGACGAAAGCACCCACGTGCAATACGGCGCCGGTGGCATCGCGATCATGGTCAACACCAGCGTGGCGCAGAACACTCAGGATCTGGTGTTTTCCAGCGGCACGCCGTTCCCCACGCCACCCAACCTGAAACTGCCGCCGAGCGTGATTTCCGCTGCGCCCACCAGCAATATCGTCAACAGCCTGGCGAGCACGCTGGCGGGGATCAACCTGATCGTCTACAAACCCCAGGGCAGCAACCCGCTGGGGGCGATCATCACCGGCGTTGCCAGCCTGATCAGCGGTGTGACGACAATCCTGCAACCGCTGATCACCAATCTGGTCAGCCCATTGCTCGACCCGCTGCTGAACAACTTGCTCAACGGGTTGGGCATCAATCTGATGGACGTGGACGTCGGCGCCAACATGACTTGCGGCCAGACCGGCAAGGCGTATCTCGTCATCTAGTCATCGGGGGCGATCGGCAGTTCGATGCAGAACCGTGCACCGTCCGCCGAGTTGCGCACGCTGAGATGGCCGCCCATGTTTTCGATGATTCCGTAACTCACCGACAACCCCAGACCGGTACCGACGCCCACCGGTTTGGTGGTGAAGAACGGTTCGAAAATCCGCTCCAGCAGACGCGGATCGATGCCGCCGCCGTTGTCCTCGACCCACAGCCGCACCTTTTCTTCATCCCGTTCGGCGTAGATCGAAATCCACGGTTTGAACCCTGACTCGGACTCGCGCTTGCCCAGCAACGCATCCCGGGCATTGACCATCAGGTTGATCAATACCTGCTCCAGCTGATCGACGTAACCGCGCACCTGGACGACAAAAGCCGTCTCGCTGATGCGCAAGTCGACGCCTTTGCCGCGCATGCCTTCGGCCAGCAGCGACAGCGTGCCTTCGATGGCGCTGGCCGGGTTGAACAGCTGTTGTTCGATCTCCGAGCGACGGCCGAACACCCGCATGTGATCCACCACTTTCGCGGCACGCTGGACCTGGGCGTCGATGCGGTTGAGTTTGTCGGTCAGATAATCGATCTGCACATCGCCGTTGCTCAGGCGCTTTTGCACGTTGACGATGGCCATGCGCATGACGTTCAGCGGCTGGTTGATTTCATGGGCGAGACCTGTGGCCATTTCGCCGAGGGTGGCCATTTTCGCGCTCTGGGTGAGTTGCTGCTGGGAGCGGCGCACTTCGGTGTTGTCGCGGCCAACGGCTTGTACTTCGATCAGTGTCCCGTGCTCATCGAACACGCCGCGATCCGACCACACCCACCACGCATGCTCGCGCCCCGGCAATTGCAGATTGATTTCGGCGGTGCTGACGGGGGACTCCGGGGTCAATAGCGCCAGACGCTCGACGAAGTCTGCGCGTTGTACGTCCGACATCCAGCTGCCCAGATCGACCCCGGGTAATTCTTCGGGCGTGCATTCCAGATACTTCGCCAGCGGCTGGTTGCCGAACGTCAGGATCAGGTCCGGGCGATAACGGCAGATCATCGCCGGCGAGTCCTCCACGAGAATCCGGTAACGCTCTTCACTCTGCCTGACCTGTTCGGCGGCCAGCGTGGCTTCGGTGACGTCCAGCCACAAACCGACGGCTTCCACCGGCAGGCCGAGGTCATTGCGCAGCAGCCGGGCCTCGTCGAGCAGCCAGTGATAATCACCGCGACTGTCGCGCAAGCGATAGCGGGCGCGTACCGAGCCCTCGCGCAACAGCTGGCGGGTGCGTTCGAAATACAGATTCCGGTCATCCGGGTGGATCCGCTCCACCAGCGCACCGGCATCGAAGTCTTCCAGACTCCAGCCCAGCAGCGGTTGCAGACTGGCGCTGAAAAACGCTGGCAGCAAGGCCCCTTCGACGTAGTGCTGGACGTAGATGACCGCCGGTGAACTGGCGATCAGGTTGTCCAGTCGCGCATGGGCCGCAGCGGCCAGTTGCTGCTGGTTCTTGATGTCGCTGATGTCCAGCATGAAGCCCGCCAGCCGACGGTGATCGCCGGTGCCGCTGACCTGCCCCTGAAGGCGATACCACGCGGGCGTCTGACTGGCATCGCGAGGATGCAGACGCACGCATAGATCGAGGATTTCGCCATGCATCTGCAGGGCCTGCAGGCGGCTGCGCACTTCTTCGCGGTCAGCGGGGTGGATCAGGTTCAGCCAGTGTTCCAGGGTCAGCGTCGAGCTGTCCTGTTGCAGGGTGACGGCCAGCGTCGGGGCCAGCTGAATCTGTTCGCCACTGCTGCCGATTTCCCACCAGCCGGTGCCCAGCAATGTCTGCAACGACTCGAGGCGTTCCAGTTGCAGTTGATGCTGCTGCTCACGCAAGCGCCCGAGCAACGGCCCCGCCAATGCGCCGGCCAGCATCAGCCAGTCACGGTCGGTCAGATACGGCGCGGTCTTGTCGACTGCGTAAAAGCCGCAGAGCAACCACGCCATGACGCCTCGATCATCGCTGTAAGGCACGGCGAAACCCTCGGCATTGCCGAACAGCCCTTGCACCCGTGTGTGTTCATACTGGCCGTAATGCGCGCCGAGGCGTTGCGGGCCGGTGCCATTGAGGCTGTCCAGCGGCGTGCCGAGGCGCTGGCCGTCGTGCCACAGCGCGGGAGCGTCGTGGGCGTGGAACTGGCAGTGAACCTGCCACACCTGTTCCTGCTCATTGAGCAAGGCGAGCGCCACACAGGGGATCTGCCAGCGCTGAGCGATGATCTGCAGTTGATCGCTGACGACCATCGGCAGTCGTCCCAGGCTGCAACTGCGTAACTGCTTGCTGATCTGCCCGGCAATCCCTTGGCACGCCTCGCGTTGATGGGCTTGCTGGCGTTCGGACAAAAGGTCGGCAATGTCGATCAGTTGCAGCAGCCAACCGTTGCCCAGAGGCTGGGCCCAGCCGCGCAGGTGCAGGGTCTGTTCGCCCAGTCCGGGGAAATCCAGGTCCAGCAGCAGCCCTTGCCATTCCTGTGGCCGGCCTTCGATCGCCAGGGTGCTGTGGGGCAGCAGTAAATCGTGCAGCGGCAACGGTTTGTCATGGGGCATCTGCTGTGCCAGCAACAGGCGCAAGGGGCCGGCCATCTGCAATACGGCGCCTTCTCCATCAAGGTACAGGTGCAGGCCTGTCGCGGGGGAACCGAGCACGTCCGGCAGGTCGCCGGCCAGCGGCGCGCGCTTGAGCAGGCGGCCGAAGAGATTGTCCCCGGACGTCAAAATTTCAGGCTCGAGCTGGCGGTCAGGTTGGTGGGCAGGCTGGGGACGGCGCCGACGCCCGGCAACACCAGAAACGGAATGACCTGATTGAGTTTGCTGACGGGGTAATTGACGCTGACGGTGAGCGTACCCTGCGTCGTGTCATAGATCGCTGAAGTGTCCACGCCGACCACCACGTTCAGGGCGCTGGGCAGGCCTGAAAACTGCTGGGTCAGGGCGGCATTGGCGGTGTTGACGACAACTGTCGAGTAGTTGGGCGTCGTGGGATCGACCGCCACGCTGCGACGGACCGCTTCAGCGGTGGCCTGATTGAACGTCTGCATCAGTACGAACGGCAGGGCATAGCTGACCAGGCCGTAAAACACCGCGAAAAAGATCACGAACACCAGGGCGAATTCGATCGCCACCGCGCCTTTTTGCGCCTTCCGAGAGCCGGTTTTCATCCGTGCGTCTACCCTGACAGTCACTGCGTAGTATCAGCATAGAATCATTCAGCCAAAACGGACGGTTTTTACCGGATGCAAAGCCTTGTTCTTCTGATCTGGTTGACCTTGTGTGCGGCCCAGGATGCCGGGCAGCGAAGGATCACCAACGCCATGACATTGGGCGTTGGCGCCCTGGCACTGGTTTATCTGCTGTATTTCGGAACGACCTGGACGGGGGCCGCAGCAGAGCAGGGCGGCTGGGCCTGTCTCGTGGCGCTGGCGTTCACCCTGCCGGGATATTTCATGGGGCGCATGGGGGCCGGCGATGTGAAATTAATGACAGCCCTCGGCCTTGCGACGGACGGTCTGTCATTGCTCGGGGTTTTTATCGGCGCCGGCGTCGCTAGCGTCGTCTGGATCCTGCTGGCGCCAAGAGTCTGGCTGCATATGAGTCAAGGGCTTAGGCATCGTCTTCGATATATGGCGCCATCCATGTCAAAAAAGCTGCCATTTGCGCCGTTCGTGCTGATCGGTTTCCTGCTTGTACTACCTTGGATCCATTAGTCGCCAAACGCCACTAGTCTTATGTACATAGTCGGAAAGTGCGTCTACTTTCAAAGGTACTGGTTATACGGCCAACGGCTGACAGTACAGGAATGGTCAGTTTTGGCCCGGGCATGGAGTGGCACGTGAACAAGCTTACATCTGCGGTAAAAGTCCTCGTTGTCGATGATCAGGCGCTGATCGTCGAGGAACTCTGTGAGTTCCTCGAGAGCAGCGGCTATCGCTGTGTCCCCTGCGGGTCCGGCAAAGAGGCCGTCGAGCGTTTTGCCGAGGACCCGGCGATCGGTCTGGTGTTGTGCGATCTGCACATGCCGGACCTCGACGGCATCCAGCTGGTGCAGGAACTGCAGCGACAGGCCGGCAAGGCGCGGGTGTTCGAAGCCATCATGCTCACCGGCCGCGCCGACAAGCAGGACGTGATCAAGGCACTGCGCGCCGGGATTGCCGACTACTACCAGAAACCGGTCAACCTCGACGAACTGCTCGAAGGCCTGCAGCGGCAGGAGGCGGTGCTGCAGGAGCGGCAGAAAACCCTGCAACTGGGGCACTTGAATCAGAAGCTGCAGGACCTTTCGTCGTCCATCGATGATCTGTATCAGGATCTGGACAAGGTGCGCCGCGGGCCTGCTCCCGTCAGTGAGCAGGCATCGGGTGACACCGACGCGCTGGAGATCCCGGCCATCTTCAATCAGCTGTCGCCGCGGCAACTGGACGTGGCGCGCCTGGTGGGCAAGGGGCAGACCAATTACCAGATCGCCTGCGAGCTGGGCATCACCGAAAACACCGTCAAGCTTTACGTCTCGCAGGTGCTGCGCCTGACCCACATGCACAACCGCACCCAACTGGCACTGGCCTTGTCGCCAAGTGCGGCGGCGTTGCGGCAGCGGGTGACTGCACACTAGTCCGTTGTGCCTGGCCGCCATCGTGCGGCCAGGGACGTCAGTTCTTCCTCTCGATCTTGCCCCCGGCGTCGGGGTCATAGAAATCGGGGATGTCATATTTGTATTTCTTCAGCCAGCGCTGCATGGCCAGTTCACGTTCGGTCGCCGTCGCCGCCTGCGGATCGGGGGAGGCGGCCTTGTTGCGGCTTTGCAGCAACAGCCAGCCTTCGGTTTCCTGCTGTTGGGCCGAGGCGGGGCCGGCGTCGATGGCCAGTGCGCCGAGCGGCAGGCTCAACAGACTCATGCAGCACAGTGTTTTGCAGATGTTCATGTGGCCTCCCTGAGGTTCACTTGATCGTCGCCGGTTGCGGGTCAGTCGCCACCGCAACCTGATTGCCGGTGGCAGGTTTTGCCTTGATCGGGGACTTGAGTTTTTCCGCCCGCTCCTGAGCGTCGGTGAACTGTTCCGGCGTCAGGTGGGCGCGACTGACGATTTCGGCGGACTGCTGCCAGTTGTTCTGGTAGATCAGCAGGGTGATCAGGTTCAGCGTCGCCAATTGATTGTTCTGCTTGAGTTCGATGGCCGTGAGGAACTCGAAGCGCGCGTCTTCGAGCCGCAACTGATTGAGGTACACCACGCCCAGATCGTTGTGGATGTTTTCATTGGTCGGCGCCAGTCGAACGGCCCGTTGCAGGTGAGCCTGGGCCTGACCGTTATCGCCGCGTGCGGCATACAGCTGACCCAGACCGTGTTCGGCGTCGGCGCTCAGGCAGGTGCCGAGCAGGCCGCGATACAGCGGTTCGGCTTCGCTGCGCCCCAGCAGACGATAGACCTTGGCCTTGCGCAGACGCACCTCCACGAGGTTATCGGGCAGGCCCTGCAGGTTGGCCAGGCTGGCGTGCAGCTTGCCGTCATTGGCCAGGTCGTCCACCAGATTCAGCGACAGCTCCTGCTCGGCGCTCAGCTTGCTGCAACTGGTGGGCGCCAGCATGGCGGTCCATGGCGCCTGACCATCGGTTGCGCAACCGCCCAGCAGCAACAGGCTTGCCACCACCATCAGTGCTTTCATCAAACCCTCTCCATGTCAGGACGCAAACGCCCGGGTGATTGCGGTAAATCCGGGGCCCGCCAGTACGATCAGCAAGGCCGGAAACAGGAACAGCATCATGACCACCGACATCTTCGCCGACATCTTCGAGATGTATTCCTGCAAGCGCGTCAGGCGTCGGTCATCCAGCAGTTGCTTGAGCGCCAGCAGCGATTTCATCGCGCCGCCGCCCTGTTGAATCAGTTGTTGCAGGATCACGCAGGTGTCGGTGAATTCATCCACCGCCAGCATCACCGCCGCCTTGTTCAGCTCCTGGCCCAGCTCCAGCCCCGAGTCGACACGAGCGAGGATCAGGCGCAATTCGCTGGTCAGTTCCGGCAGCAGTTTCTTGCCCTCGATGCTCAACACGCGCAATGCCTGTTCGACCGCCATGCCGGACTCGAACAGGATGCGCAGCAGAGGAATGAACGTCGAAACCTCCACCGAAATGATTTTCTGCCGGCGGGCGGCGGCATACGCCAGCAGGCGCTTGGGCAGCAGGTAGCCCAGACCGGTGGCGAACATCGGCACCAGCCAGCCCTTGGGCGCCTGGGGAAAGAACACTTCCTGCAGAAACAGACCGATGCCCAGTGCCAGTAACGGCGTGCCGATCTGGCACGCGGCAAACAGCGAGCGTTCACTGGCCCGGCGCCAGCCGAGACGGTTGAGCAGGGTCTGGGTTTCGCTGTCCATGCTCACCGAACGCTGGCCGAACCGGCTGTTGCCCAGCGCTCGCAACAAGCTGCGCAAACGGCTCTCGCGCACCAGATGGCCCTGCAGGCGCTGGTTGACCTGACGCACCCGGCGACGTTCGGTCAGCAAGTGGTTGCCGACCAGCAAGAACGCCCCGAGCAGTAGCATGAGACTGGCCAGGATCACCATCTCAGACACTCCTCAACATGCGCCACAGCGCCAGGCTGCCGATGACCTGCAATACCACCGCGATGATCAGCATGGTCTGGCCACCGGGGTCTTTCCACATGCCGAGCATGTACCCGGGATTGGTCAGCATGAAGTAGCTGACGATGATCACCGGAAGCGATCCCAGCACCCACGCGGTCAGGCGGGTTTCGCCGGTGAGGGCGCGCAGCTGGCGGGCGCCCTGATCGCGTTCGCGGATCAGCTTGATCAGGTTTTCCAGCAGCTCGCTGGCATTGCCGCCGTAGCGGTGATTGACCTTCAGCCCCAGGGCAAACATGCGCAGTTCGTCCTGTTCGTAGAGCTCGGCGAAGTCGCTCACCGCATCTGGCAGGTTCACGCCCAACTGCACGTTGCGCTGGACCCGGCCCATTGCGGTCTTCAGCGGATCCTCGCTGGAGTCGATGCCACCGAGCACGGCATCGTTCAGGGTGCGCCCGGATTTGAGGCTGCGCACCGTGTGGTCCAGCAACTGCGGCAGTTGCTCGATCATGCGGTTGAGCCGGCGGCGATACCGCCAGGCGATGTACAGGCGCAACACCAGGGGCGGCGCCAGCATCATGATCAACAGGCCGATCCACTCGGCGGTCAGGTAACCCAGCATCATCGCGATGGCCCATAACGCCAGCCACAACCCCAGACGCTCGCCGGGGCGGCCCAGGCCGGCCCGCAGGAACATGCGTTCGAGTCCCGTCCAAGTAGTTTTGCCGGGCGCTGTCTGCGGTTGCCCGGCAGCCAGTCGCGTGAGCACCCGTTCGTTGGCGGTCTTGCGCACGCCATGCAGGAACAGGCGAATCGACAGCCCCAGCAGCATCAGGCAAATGACGATGAGAATCACCGGCCCCATCATGACGAAAGCTCCATGCGCTCAGCCCAGGCTCGACTCGTGCCGCAACTTGTCGCCGGCCGGATTGACCGCTTCGCGCAGGAAGCCGAACCCGGTGCGTCGATCGAGGCGGAACAAGGTGTTGGTGACGTAGATGTCTTCGCGCACACCGACCACTTCCACCACCTCGCTCACGCAGCGGCGGCCGTCCGGCATGCGGGTCAGCTGGATGATCATGTCGAGCGCGGCACAGATCATTTGCCGCAACGTGCGCTCGGCCACTGTGCGACCAGTCAGGCCGACCAGGGTTTCCAGACGCAGCAACGCATCCTGGGCATTGTTGGCGTGGACCGTGCTCATCGAACCGTCGTGGCCGGTGTTCATCGCCGTGAGCACGTCGAGCACTTCAACGCCACGGATCTCGCCGAGGATGATCCGGTCCGGGCGCATCCGCAGGGCGTTGCGGATCAGATCGCTGGCCTTGACCTCGCCATGGCCCTCGGCATTCGGCGGCCGGGTTTCCAGGCGCACCACGTGCGGGTGGCCGAGCTGCAGTTCGGCGACGTCCTCGATGGTCACCAGCCGTTCGTGGGGGTTGATCAACTGACTGAGAATGTTCAGCAGCGTGGTCTTGCCGGTGCCGGTGCCGCCGCTGATCAGGATGTTGCAGCGTTTGCCCACGGCCTCCTGAAAGCAATCGAAGATCGCCAGGTCGATGGTCTGCATGGCGATCAGGTCGCTGCTCTTGAGCATGTCCTTGCGGAATTTCCGGATCGACAGACACGGCCCGTCGAGGGCGATCGGCGGAATGATCGCGTTGACCCGGCTGCCGTCGGGCAGGCGCGCATCGACCATCGGCGACGACTCGTCGAGCCGTCGCCCGAGCGGCGCGAGAATGCGCTGCATGACCCGTTCGACGTGGTGCGCATCGATGAATCGCAAATCGCTCTGGTGCAGCACGCCATCGCGCTCGATGAATACCCGGTGCGGGCCGTTGACCAGAATTTCGGTCACGGCACTGTCGCGCAGCAACACTTCCAGCGGGCCGAAACCGGTCAGTTCATCGACGATTTCTTCCGCCAGCCGCTCCATCTCGTAACGGGAAATCGCCAGGTGCAGACGGGCGATGTATTCGGCGACCTTGTCGGTGACGAACTGCGCCAGCAGTTGCCGCGAACCTTCCAGCAGGTTTTTTCCGGACTCTTCAATGGCATCAATGATGTAGCGATGCAGGACCAGTTTCAGGCCTTCGTGGTCGGTGTTGCCCGACTGACCGCGAGCCGGGGCACCGAAGAGTTTTTCCGGACTCATGAGCTGCCTCGCAACCGGTCGAACCAGGTAACTTTGGGTTTGACCAGGCCTTCGGAGCGTTTGGCCAGACGCTCGCCAAGTGCGCGCAGGCTCTGGGTGAGTTTTTCCCGGGGGGCCAGTTCGAACAGGCTCACGCCCTGGTTTTTGGCGTTCAGGCGCAGCTCCGGGCTCAACGCCAGCACGGCGATCACTTCCAGATTGAAGGTCTTGCCGAGGGTGTCCGCATCCGGCGCGACGTTGCTCAGATAGCGGTCGACCAACAGCCGTCCGTGATCGAGCTTCATGCCTTTTTCCCGCCACAGGTTGAACATTGCCAGGTTGCGCCGGCAATTGAGCACGTTCTGGTCGGTGTACCAGATCAGCTTGTCGCAATGGCTGACAAAGGTGCGCAAGGCTTCGCTGTCGGGCTGACCGGTGAGGTTCACGACAATGTGCTGGAAGTGCTGGCGCAAGGCGCTGAGCAACATGTACAGCTCGGCGGCGCTGGTGCTCTCCAGTGGTTCGTCATTGTCGGCGTACGCGAGAATCCGCAGCCCGGATTCGGCGCTGGTGAAGGCGCTGTCGATCAGCGTGGCATCGAGCCTGCGCAAATGGCGCAAGGCATCGCCGAAGTGGAACGAGCTCTCCAGCCCCAGCAGCGCCAGACTGTCGCCACGGGGCAGGCCGAGGTCCAGCAGCAGCGTCTGTTGTCCGCTCTTTTGCACCACCAGCGCCATATGGTTGGACAACAGCGCGCCGTCGGAACTGCTCTGCACACCGTACAGAACCGTCAGACCACCCAGTTGCGTGTTGTGAGTCACCGGCGGCATGCGTTTGCTCAAGCGGCGTACCAGCCCCGCGACTTCGCTGGAGCGCGAGCCGTAGGCGACAAAATCCCGTGCCCCGGCGCGCATGGCGTTGAGTACCAACTGATTGTCCATGCCGTCGCCGAGGGCGACGATTGCCAGCATCGGCTTGGCTTCCAGCGCGCCTTCGATCAGCGCGCTCTGGGCCACCACGTGTTCACGGTCGAGGCCGACGAACACCAGGCTGGCGAAGGTGACATCTACCAGTGCGAGCAATTCATCGAGGCTGCCCGTACCGGCGCTGACCACTTGCCCCAGCGGCGCGAGCGCGCTTTGCAGCCATTCCAGATCGGTGCTGTTGCGGGTGATGGCGAGAAAGGTCTGGCTCAGGCTCTGGCTCATTGGGACAACCCGCTGCGCTTGTCGAAGTTGCCGTTCTCCATGAAGAACATGCGATAGAAGTTCGGGTCGTAGTTGCGCAGTTTTTCTCCCGGCAGCGACGGCAGTTGCGCTTCCGCCGACAGTGGACGCACCAGATGCGGGGTGACGATCATCAGCAGTTCGCGCTCTTCGCGTTTGATCTGCGAGCTTTTGAAAAACGCCCCGAGCACCGGGATATCGCCCAGCCCCGGAAACTTGTCGACCTGGGAACTGTTGGTGGTGCTGATCAAGCCGCTGATGACAAAACTCTCGCCATCGGCCAGGGAAATGCTGGTGTCGGTGCGGCGGATGGTCAGGGCCGGCACCGTGGTGCCGGCGATCTGCACCGCATTGCTGAAGTCCAGTTCGCTGACTTCCGGTGCGACTTTCAGGGCGATGCGGTCGTGGCTGATGATCGTGGGCGTCAGGGTCAGGCGGATGCCGAACTCCTTGTATTCGATGGACACGCTGTCGCTGCCGGAACTGGGGACCGGAATCGGGATCTGCCCGCCCGCGAGGAAGCTCGCGCTCTGCCCGTTCAGCGCCACCAGGCTTGGCCGCGCCAGGGTGTAGGCGAAGCCGCTGCCCTCCAGGGCGTTGATGATCGCCATGGTATTGCCGCCGATCCACGAGAAGTTGAACAGCGAGTTGTCCACCGGCAGTCGCGGCTGCGGCACGCCATCGATGGGCGGCAGTGTCCCGGGGGAACCGAACAGGAAGTTGCCGCGGGTGCCGATCAGCTTGGCCGAGGCCTGCTTGAGTTTGGTGCGGCTGACTTCAACGAAACGAATGTCGGTCTGTACCTGCGAAGGCAGCTGCGCGTCATCTGAAGGCAACGGGCCGGCGCCGGTGAGGGCGTTCGTGGCTGCGCCCTGGACAAACACCATGCTCTGGCGCGGCTCGCTGGAGCAGCCGGTCCAGACCATCAGACTGGTGGCCCCGGGGGCTACGCCCGTGAGCAGGAACGACGAGTTGCCGGTGGCGTGCACGTCGGCGATTTTCGGATCGCCGATGGCCAGGCGGGTGATTGCCACCGGCGATTGCAGATCCTTTTGCCAGCCTTCATTGACTTCGATTACCGGCGGCAAACGGCTCAGGGCCGAGCAGTTGCCGGTGGCCGCCTGGGCGGCATTGATCGACAGTCCCGTCAACAGCAAGGCCCGGAGCAGGGGATTGAAGGTCGGCCAGAAACGACTCTGCATGCACTTGGATCCTTGCTCTGTCATGGGTTCTGTTGGGTGATCTGATTGCCGCGAATCACTTCCACCGCCGGCCGCGCTGCACCGCTATGCTCGCCGCTGGACGGGACTTTCGGCGCAGCGCCCAGCGCAAGCTGGGTGAACTGGAAGAGTTGGCTGTTGGCGGCCACCAGTTTGTCCGGTGCCTGGTTTTCGCCGGCCCAGTATTTGGCCAGACGCTGTTCCTCACTGCTGCGCACGGCCAGGCGCAAGGTTCCGACCTGGGTGGCGAGCATCATCCGGCTCAGCAGTTGTTCCGGCACCGCCAGCACCACGGTGCGCGCGGTGAGCCGGCGCTGATCCTGTTTGAGCTTGTCGTCGGCGCTCAGTGCAGGTGTGGCCGGCTGACCGTCGTTGGTCAGGCCGTACTGTTCGCCGACGCCGAGTACGCGCATCGCCGGCACCACAATCTGCGCTGACTGTTGCGGATTGCTGGCGTCCTGGCGCAGGTACAGCAACACATCGACGTAATCGCCGGGAATCAGTTGCCCGGCGGCACCGATGACTTCATCGACCGACACCGCCAGTGCGCGCTCGTCGCTGTGGATCATGCGCGCCAGTGCACCGCCGGCCTCGAAGCTTTCAGCGTTGAGCCAGGTGCCGGCACTCAGGTGGCGCCACGGCGTGCGGCCCACGGCCTGGTCGATGGCACTCAGGCTTCCGGCGGGGGCGCTGCGTAGTTTTTCGATGGCCAGGTCGGCGGCGGTGAGGGGGGTGAACGGCGGGACGTCATGCACCAGCACCACCACAGGCTGGCGGGTCTGGTCTTCGGCGGCGGCGACGGTCTTTTCCACGGTGACCACTGCCGGCGCGGGTGCCTCGGCAACCGGCG
Organism: Pseudomonas sp. GW821-FHT09C09; assembly: GCF_059418105.1. NCBI lineage: Bacteria > Pseudomonadati > Pseudomonadota > Gammaproteobacteria > Pseudomonadales > Pseudomonadaceae > Pseudomonas > Pseudomonas sp. GW821-FHT09C09. The sequence continues at coordinate 43,813 of NZ_JBWKPF010000004.1, read as the reverse complement.
CCGGTTGCCGGCTGAGCACCAGGCCCCAGTAGCCGACGACGATGGCCCCCAGCAGAAGCACGGCGGCAAGACCCATGGTGACACGACTGTTCATGACGGCTCTCCCTTTCCTGCTGCACTACCAGCCCGCACTTCCAACCAAGGGAACATCGCAATCAGGCAGCTATGAACATCCAACTATTTCGCTATTTCCACGCTAGCTGAAACAAGCCAAAACGCCATTACTGGCCGGCAAATAACCTACGAAAGTATGGGTGTTGGCCAATTAGCAGTCGAAATCCGGGGATCGACGAAGCGGTTAATCCTTTGTGATTAATCCGTTCTTACAGTTGTTGACGGGGCCTTTGTTGACAATGCTCAGATAGCACGGTGGAAGCTTTGCCGCTGTCGCGACATCGGCGCCATGGGCGCAAAGGAGTGGACGTATGATTCTCGATTATCTGCTGGCCAGAGCCCGTTTGTTTTTCAAGAGTGAGGAAGGGGCTTCGGCTATCGAGTACGCGATCGTGGTAGCGATGGTGGCGGTGGTGGTCGTGGTGTTCGTGACACCGATGGGCACCAAGGTCTTCAATATTTTCAGCGCGATCCTGACCTCGCTCGGTGGCACTGCCCCGACCAAGCCCGGCATTCCTTGAGCGAACGCTCTCTCCCTCTGTCGATGCCTGTCTGCTGCTGAACAGGAGCGTTCAGGCATTGCCCCGATCATTGGCTTTCCGGTGCCCGGAAAATCCCGGGCATGAAGGAGAATGTCCATGCTCTTCGAATACCTGATGATGCGTGCCCGGTCGTTCCTGGCAAGCACCGAAGCCGCGTCGGCCATCGAGTACGCAATTGTGGTGGCGATGGTCGCCATTGTGGTTGTGGTGTTTGTGACGCCGGTAGGCGCCAAGGTGCTGGCGATCTTCAACAACATCCTCGTGGCGCTGGGCGGTACGGCACAGACTGCGCCGACGCAGTTACCCTGACTCGATGGGTGGCAAATCTCGCACTACACTCGGTTCCACCTTCAGTTTCTCAGGGATTGACCAATGACTGCTTCTTCACTGCCCCGCCAACAGTTGCTTCTGGTTGACGATGAAGAGGACGCATTGCTGGAGTTGGCGGAGTTGCTGGAGGGCGAGGGCTTCGTCTGTCATACCGCGACCTCGGTGAAGCTCGCCCTGCACCATCTGACCCGCCATCCCGACATCGCCCTGGTGATCACCGATCTGCGCATGCCGGAGGAAAGCGGCATGTCGCTGATCAAGCGATTGCGCGAACACACCTCGCGCCAGCACCTGCCGGTGATCGTGACCTCGGGGCATGCGGACATGGAGGACGTCAGTGACATGCTGCGCCTGCAGGTGCTTGACCTGTTCCGCAAGCCGATCTATCACGTGCGGCTGCTGGAAACCCTGGACAATCTTTTCCCCAAGCCCAAGGCCAACGTTTCCTGAACACTGGCCTTGTTCGTTCCGGTGCCAGACTTGTGACGCCGTTCATTTGACATTTTGATGGTGTCGAAATGATGGCTCGTGTACATTCGCCGCGCCCAGTCCAGACTACCTGGTGGGTTCGGTAGGGATGCCTGAATGAATGTTTGAACCCTGCTGAAACTGTTTTTCATGTTTTGGAAGGGAATCCCGTTTGAACATCGTTCGCTTGCGCCACTCGCTCCTGGCGCTGTCTATCGCTGCAGCCACGCTGCACACCTCCGTTGTTACCGCCGCCGGCGCCAGTCTGAACTACGACCTGAGTGGCGGGCCGTTGAACAGCAACCTGCAGAACTACGGGCTGGTCGATTTGAACGGCAACGGGACCATCGCCCCCGGTTCGCCGTCGACCTTGACCTATGGTGCACAGTTCACGGGACTGGCAGCCGACCAGTTGCGCAATAACGGCACTATCCGCATAGACGGGGCCAATCATGGCATGGGCATCTCGCTGTCCACTGCCGGGGCAGTGCCGAGCAAAATCAAGTACAGCTTGATCAACCAGGGTTCGATCATCGTCAACGGGCTACCGGGGTCAGGGAGCTCCGTCGGTATTTCCGATATTGGCAGTACGCTGGGTGAAAGCCTGGTCAACTCCGGCAGTATCGACGTTTCCGGCGCGAGTGCCAGTGGCGTGATGATGGTGCACACCGCCATGGGCGGACTGAGCAACAGCGGCACAATCAGTGCCAGTGGCACTGATGCCTTGGGGATTCTGCTGGACGGGGTGAGTCTGAGTGGCTCCGTCAGCAACACCGGCACCATTCGCGCCAGTGGTTCCGATGCCGAAGCACTGGTGTTCGAAGGGGCGATCTCCAGCGGTCCTGCCGGCAGCTTCAATCTGGTGAACTACGGCACGATCGTCGGTGAGTCCACGGGTGTTCACATCAGCGGTCAGGCTGTCGGCGTTCCATTCACGATCTATCAGGGGAACGGGTTGATTGAAGGGGGCCGCGCGGCGATTCAGGTCGACGACGGAGTCACGTACTTCAAGTTCTATGGCGGTGCAGTCAAAGGTGACTTGCTGGGACTGGCGGGTGTCAGCATCGACGGTGATGCAACCTTCGACGGCTCGACCATCAAGTCCGGCTACGTCACCATCGAGGAAGGCACGCTGACCCTGATGAAGCCGCACACCACGATCATCGGCGACTTCGACATGGAAGAACCCAACTCGGTGCTGGAGATGTACCTGGGCAACGACACCAATCCGGCGTTGCCGGTGCTGAAAGTCACCGGCACCACCGATATCGCACCGGGCGCGACATTGCGTCTGCTGGCGCGCTCCAGTGATTTCCGCGTGACCCCGGGCGGTACGAAATACACCCTGATCAGCTCGGGCAATCTGATCGGCGGCAACAACCTGACTGTGACCTCCACCTCCGCGTTGCTGGACGTGAAAAGTTTCGGCGTCGTGGGCAACGACATCACGTCGGTGGTGACGAACAAGTCCGAAGAGGTTCTGGCGCAAAACACCCTCGTGGCAGGCGGCAGTCGCAACGCGGCAACGGCGGTGGGCCGGGTGTCGGGTCTGCTGTCCCGGCTCGACGAGCAGGATCCGGTGTTCCAGGCATTCGCCAACGCCAGTACCGACGCGCAACTGGCGCGGCTGTCCGAAACCCTCAGTCCCGATGTCAGCCGTGGGGTGATTCATGCCGCCACCAACAGCCAGACGCTGGTTTCCGGGGTGATCAACGAGCGCTCCAGTCGCGCCCGCGATACGGCAGCTTCGATGGAAAAAGGCGTCTGGCTGCAAGCGTTGAACAGCGACGCCAGCCAGGATCAGCGTCGCGGTGTCAGCGGTTATGACGCCGACAGCCACGGTATCGCCGTTGGCGCCGATGGTCAGCTGAATGCCGACATGGCGGTCGGTCTGGCGTACAGCTACCTCGACACCGACGTGAAGTCCGATCGCGGCAACAAGACCAAGGTCACCGGGCATGCCCTGACCCTGTACGGCAACTGGACCCACGACAACTGGTTCGCCGATACGTCGCTGATGTACGGCTGGAGCGACAACGAATCAAAGCGCTACATCGCCGGAACGCGGGCCAAGGGTGATTACGACAGCAATGTGTTTGGTGTCAGTGCGCTGGCCGGTTACACCGTGCGCCTGATGCCGGACGTGGTGCTCGAACCGCAGGTCGGCGCGCGTTACGCCAACGTGAGCATGAGCAGCTATCGCGAGAAGGGCAGTTCGGCCTCGCTGAATGTCGGCAGCCAGCGCTACGAAGTGGGTGAAGTCGGCGCCGGCGCGCGATTGGCCGCAGCGTTTGCCATGGGCTCGGGCAGCCTCGAACCGGAAGCGAAACTGATGGCCTGGCATGACGTCATTGGCGACAAGACCGCGACCACTTCCTCGTTCGTGCTGGGTGGTGATTCCTTCACCAGCCGGGGCACGACACCGGTTCGCGACAGCTATGAACTGGGTCTGGGGGCCAACTATCGCATGGGCCCTTGGAGTGTCGGCGGGTCTTACAACTACGTGACCGCCAGCGGGTTCAACGCTGACGGTTTCACGGCAAAAGTGCGTTACGCCTTCTGACCGCACAGCCGGCCGGGCTACAGCTGATAGCTGAAACTGATGCTGTAGCGCGGCCGGCGGTTGTAGGTATCCAGCGCCTCATCCGACATGGGTTTGGCCGCTTCCAGGGCGATGTTGTAGTACTTGGCATCACCAAATCTGAGGCCCACGGCTGCCGATGACAGGCTGTTGGCCTGCACCGGCAACCGGTTGAACCAGCTGCGGGAGCGGTCGAGCACAACGTAGGGTTGCAGGATGCGCACCCAGTTGCCGTCGCGGTTGAAGCTGTAGTTGACCTCGTAAGCCACGCCCCAGCCCTTGTCACCGGACGCCTGATCGTCCGGGTAGCCACGGCCGAAATTCTGCCCGCCGAACACCGCGCGTTCGCTGTCGGGCAGGGTGTCGTCGGTCCAGTACAGCGCACCGGACAGCACGCCTTGCCAGTTATCGAAGAACTTGTCGCTCTGCACCCCGGAAAGGCGCAGGCGCAGGAAGTTGAGATCGATGGCGCTGTTGTTGGTGTGCGCCCCCATGCTGTCCAGCCCTTGATAGGCGCCGCCGCTGAGAATCCGCAACTGACGGGCGTCGGCCTTGCGCCAGTCACTTTCGAAGGCGAGGGCGCGGATGTCGGTGCGTTCTTCGACACTCAAGGGGTAGCCGATCACGTTATAGCGGGTCTTGTCGTTGACCGCGTACAGGCGCGCTCCGGCGGTCAGCAGTTCGTTCGAGGCGGCAATCAGCGGCAGGCTGAAGCCGACCGAGTAGCGGTCGTTCTCGCGGTGGGGCTTGAGTTCCAGGCCATTGTCCAGCGCGACGTTGGTGCCGGGGTCGGCACGGTAGCGCGAGGCGGACAGGTTCAGTTGCGTGCCTTCGGCGTCGAGAAACTGGCTGTAGTCCAGACGGTAGTAATGCTCGTGATCCTTTCCCGGTGGAAACAGCCCGCTGAGCGTCAGCTGTTCGCCCATCGACGTCTGTGAGTTGCTGCTCACACCGAGCAGGGCCTGGGTGCCCTTGCGGTTGTCTTCGGTGGTGCTCAGGGAACTGGTGAAAGGTTTGCGGCTGGCCTGGGCGACCAGCGTGGTCGCACCGTCGGTGGTCCCCGGCGGTGGCACCTGGGCCTGGATCGTGACGCCGGGAATGCGGGTCATCAGTGTGGTGTAGCGTTCGAAGGTCTTGCGGGTCAGAGGACGTTCAGCCTGGATTTTCGCCGCCAGTCTGTCGAGCAGTCCCTTGACCCGGCCCACGTCGCCCTGCACCTGCACATCCCGCACATAGCCTTCCACCAGCACCACGCGCGCCACACCGTTATCGAAATTCTGTTTCGGCAGGAAGGCGTAGGACAGCAGATAACCGTCGTTCTGGTAGCGTCGGGTGATATTGCGGGTGGCTTCGATCAGGTCGGCGAGGCTGGACTCATGGCCGATCAGCGGTTTGTAGATCTCTGCCAGCTCGTTCAGCGGGTAGATCGTGCCGCCTTCGATCTGCACGGTTTTCAGGTTGATCTTCGTGCCCATCATCAACGGCTCGGCCGCTGCGGCACCGGGCTCCGGGACTTGCAGCGGAGCTGCGCTCGGACGGTAGGCGTCGGCAGGCAGGTTCGGCACCGGCAGGTTGCGGATGGTTTCGTTACTGTTGAGAAAGCTGGGCAGGGTGTCGGCGAGGGCGGTGGAACTGAGACTGAGCAACAGCAGGGATGCCATAACGCGCATAGGACACTCCATGTTCAAACCGCAGCACCGGGCAGGGTTTTCCTAAGAAAAAAAGCGGAAGACTCACGGGAATCTTCCGCCCTCAACCAAGCGTAGGCGCTGTAGGTTCGGCCGTCGAATCGGCCAGGTGCAATTCAGCGTTTGTTGCCGCCCAGCGCGCCGCTCAGGCCACCGAGCACACCGCCCAGACCGCCACCGACGCCAGTGCCGGTACCCCCGGTGGATGCGCCACCGTTGACCAGCCCGCCGACCGCCGCCACGGTACCGCCCACGTTGCTGACCAGGCCACCGACGGCGGTGGTGACCGGGTTGTTGGTGGCGGCGATGGCGCCACCGAGATTACCCACCGCACCGCCCACCTGGCTGGTGATGCCGGCCACCGGAGCACCGAGCCCGGTGGCGCTGCCGACGTTCTGGGTCAGGTTGGTGACGGCGTTGGTGACAGGTGCGAGCCCGCCACCGACGCCGCTGCCCAGACTGGCCAGAGGCGTAGTAGGGCTGGTGATCGGCGAGCCCGAGCCGCCGAGGACAGTGTTGAGCGAAGCCACGGTATTGCCGGCCGAGACCAGCACGTTGCCCGGTGCGCCGAGTGTGCCGTTGCCTGCACCCAGCCCGGCGCCGACGTTGACCACTGCGCCGCCGACGGTTTGCAGCAGGCCATTGTTGCCGAGTCCGCCACCGAGCCCGCCACCCACGCCGGTGCCCGATCCGGTGCCGTTGTCCACCAGCCCGCCGGCCTTGCCGACGGCAGTGCCGACGTTGCTCAGGGCGCCGCCGACGGTGTTGGTCAGGGCGTTGCCGTTACCGGCTGCGGTGACGTTGTCGCCCACGCCGTCGACGGTGCTGCCGACTTTTTGCAACACGCCGTTCAATGGCGCACCCAGGCCAGTGGTACTGCCCAGTTTGTCGGTGGTGCTTTCGACCATGGCGATCACCGGTACGAGACCGTTGCCGACGTCTTTGGTCACCGAACCGAGTGGGCCGGTGGTGGTGGCCGTGCTCAGGGTATCGCCGAGCATGGTGACTTTTTCACCCACCCCGTTGAGCAATGGCGCAACTTTGGTCACCACACCGCCGACCACGGGAACGCTGCCGGTGGCGGTGGTCAGTTTGCTGCTCAGGTCCGATACGCCGTTGCCGACATCCTGCACCACGCCACCGACCGCCGAGGCGGTGACGCCCAGGCCGTTGTCGGTGGTGCCGAGTTTACCGAGGCCGTTGGCTACGCCGTCGCCCAATGTTGTGACCACGTTGCCGGCGGTTTTGGCGGCGCTTTGCACGACACCACCGACCACGGGCACACCACTGAGGGAGTCACCGACCTGACCGACACCACTGCCGACACCGGCGACGGTGCTGCCGACATCCTGCACCAGCGTCGAGGTGACCAGTGCCTGCGGTGTGTTCGGGTTGGTTGGGTTGGTCGGATCCGTCGGGTTGGTCGGGTTAGTCGGAGTGGTCGGGTCCGTGGTGCCGGTGCCACCTGTTCCGCCCGTTCCGGCAGTGCCGCCGGTCCCCGTCGTACCGCCGCTGCCGCTTGTTCCGCCAGTGCCGGCGGTGGAGCTGTCCGGAGTCGAGCTGCTGGAGCTGCTGTGATGACCGCCACCGCCGCTGCTGCAACCGGCCAGTCCGAGGGAGAGGATCAATGCCAGCGCTGTTGCCGATTTGCACCACACTTGAGTTTTCATGATGGTAATTCCTTGCACCTGTCACAACGTTCGTTGTCTTCGATGGCCTGCCGATTCTGTTGTCGGCAATGCCTTCGCCCGTTGTGCCCATATCAATCGCAAGGCTGGATCCACACCATTCTCGAGTTGGTATTAACGCCTTTATATAGATCGGTGAACCTGCTGCTTAACGACTAATGCCGAGGATATAAACGCGCAAAAAAAAGCCTTGAGAATCAAGGCTTGATATTTGACTTGCGGGCGGGTGGCGGGCGTAAAAACTTAAGTTATATACACACAATTAATCATGTTCCGCCGCTGTGATCCGCCCCCCTCAGCGACGGGAGAGCGGCTGAAGCGGCGTATCGATTCAGGCAATCGGTTGCCAGTTGCCGACCATGTGCTCGAGTTCTCCGGCACCGATCAGGCGCAACTCACCGCTGGAGCCCGCCGCACTGGCGAACAGCGATACTTCGCTCGGCAGGCGCACAGGCTTGCGAAAATGCACGGTGACTTCCAGATTGGCCCGGGGCAGATGATCCGCCAGGGCTGCCAGCGTACGTGCCTTGTTCCACAGGCCGTGGGCAATGGCAGTGGGGAAACCGAACAGCTTTGCACTGGCCGCGCTCAGGTGGATCGGGTTGTAGTCGCCCGAGACTTTGGCGTACTGCCGGCCGATGTCTGCCGGGGCTTTCCACTGCGCCACCTGCATCAATGGCAGTGTCGGCTCCCACGCCTGTTCGAGCGCCTCGCCCTCTAGTTTCACGCCGCGACAGAGCATCCGGCTTTCGGCCTCCCACAGCGGGCCGAGCTGATCGTCGAGGGTGGTCAGCAGGTCGAACGTCGCGCCTTTCGGATGGGGTTGCAGGTTGTGCACCCGAACGCTGACCTGTGCACGGCTGATCCCGCCCATCGGCCGCAGCACGCGAATGCGGTTGCTCAGGTGAATCAGCCCCAGCAGGGGGAAGGGAAAGTCCTTGTCCGTGAGCAATTGCATCTGCAACGCAAACGCCAGGACGTGTGGATACGTCGGCGGCAGCAGACCGTCATCGGCAAACCCGCAGACCTTGCGATAGGCTGCGAGTCGTCTGCCGTCGACGTCGACCCAGCAGCGCAAACCGCTATCGGGCAACGTGGTGCCGGTGATTTTGCGCCGGGTCGCTGCCCGGACATACAGCCCCGGCAGACTCGGCTCGCGGTGCAACGTGTGCCATTCGATGCTCATGCCTAAGCCCCCAGAACACTTTGTCCACAGACCCGCAGCGCCTGCCCGGTGAACGCGCCGGTGCCCGGTTGTGCCAGCCACGCTACCGCTTCGGCGACGTCTTGCGGCAGGCCGCCCTGGCCCAGCGAACTCATGCGGCGCCCGGCCTCACGCAGGCCGAACGGAATGTGCGCGGTCATCTGGGTTTCGATGAAGCCCGGCGCCACGGCGTTGATGCTGATGCCGCGTTCCAGCAGCGTCGGTGCCCAGGCCTGGGCCAGGCCGATCAGCCCGGCCTTGCTTGTGGCGTAATTGGTCTGCCCGCGATTGCCGGCGATGCCGCTGATCGAGGCGAGCAGAATCACCCGCGCGTTATCGTGCAGGGTGCCGCTGTCGAGCAGGGCCTTGGTCAGTACCTGCGGCGCGTTGAGGTTGACCGCCAGCACCGCGTCCCAGAACTCGGGCGTCATGTTGGCCAGGGTCTTGTCGCGGGTGATGCCGGCGTTGTGCACCAGAATGTCGAGGCCGTCCGGCAACTGTTCGATCAGTTGCGCGGCGGCATCTTCGGCGCAGATGTCGAGGGTGATGGCGCGCCCACCGAGGCGCGCGGCCAGGGCTTCCAGATCGGTTTTCGCTGGCGGTACGTCAAGCAGGATCACTTCGGCGCCGTCACGGGCCAGGGTTTCGGCGATGGAGGCACCGATGCCGCGCGCCGCGCCGGTGATCAGCGCCTTGCGCCCAGCCAGCGGGCGCGTCCAGTCGGTCACCGGCGTGGCACAAGGATTCAGACGAATCACTTGCCCGGACACGAACGCGCTTTTCGGCGAGAGGAAAAACCGCAGCGGCCCTTCAAGCTGATCCTCGGCGCCTTCGCCCACGTAGATCAATTGCAGCGTACCGCCGCTGCGCAGTTCCTTGGCCAGCGAACGGGAAAAACCTTCAAGTGCCCGCTGTGCACTGGCGGCAAACGGTTCGGGCAGGGTTTCCGGGGCGCGGCCGAGGATCACCAGATGCGCGCTGCTGTCGAGATTCTTCATCAATGGCTGGAAGAATTCGCGCAGTTGCTTGAGCTGGTCGGTGTGTTGCAAATCGCTGGCGTCGAACACCACAGCCTTGAGCTTCGGGCCATGGCCGGGAATCCACTGTGTGGCGGTAGCCGGCTGGTCGCCGTAGCGGTAAATGGCGTCGGTCAGCCGATTGGCGAAGGCGCTGACCCGTTCGGCCAGCGGCCCGCCGCCGATCAGCAGCGCGCCCTCCACCGGCCGCAGGCGCCCCGCCTGCCAGCGTTCCAGCCGCACCGGCGACGGCAGGCCCAGGGCCCCGACCAGTCGATGGCCGATGGACGAGTTGGCGAAGTCGATATAGCGGTCAGACATGGAACGCTCTCCAGAAGATGGGGTTCAAAGTGTGGACTGCGAAGGGCAATCAATCGTTCGATCCACACATTTAGGCCTACGCTAGAACAGCAGAGTAGTTTGCCCCCGGTGTTTTTGGGGCCCGGCGGGATTTTCAGTGCCCGATTTTCAGACTGGATATTTCACAAGGAGTTTTTCATGAGTCAGCTGCGCCGCGTCGCGATCATTGGTGGCAACCGCATTCCGTTCGCCCGTTCCAACGGCCCATACGCCACCGCGAGCAATCAGGTGATGCTCACCGCCGCCCTCGAAGGCCTGATCGAACGCTACAACCTGCACGGCCAGCGCATCGGAGAAGTGGTTGCGGGAGCGGTGCTGAAATTGTCACGGGATATGAACCTGACCCGCGAATGCGTGCTCGGCTCGCGCCTGTCGCCGGCCACTCCGGCGTATGACATCCAGCAGGCCTGCGGCACTGGTCTGGAAGCGGCGCTGCTGGTGGCGAACAAGATCGCGCTCGGGCAGATCGATTGCGGCATTGCCGGCGGTGTCGACACCACGTCGGACGCGCCGATCAGCGTCAGCGAAGGCCTGCGCAAGATCCTCCTGCAAGCCAACCGCGCCAAGACCACCGGCGACAAGCTCAAGACCTTCCTGCAATTGCGCCCGAAACACCTGATCCCCGAATTCCCGCGCAACGGCGAACCGCGCACCGGCCTGTCGATGGGCCAGCACTGCGAATTGATGGCGCAGACCTGGAACATTCCTCGTGAAGAGCAGGACCAACTGGCCCTCGAAAGTCACCACAAACTGGCGGCGTCCTACAGCGAAGGCTGGCACAACGACCTGATGACGCCGTTCCTCGGCCTGACCCGCGACAACAACCTGCGCCCGGACCTGACCCTGGAAAAACTCGCGACCCTGAAACCGGCCTTCGAGAAAAGCGCCAAGGGCACCCTGACCGCCGGTAACTCCACACCACTGACCGATGGCGCGTCGGTGGTGCTGCTGGGCAGCGAAGAATGGGCGAAGGAACGTGGACTGCCGATCCTCGCGTATCTGCGCGACGGCGAAGCGGCGGCGGTGGATTTCGTCAACGGCGCCGAAGGGCTGTTGATGGCCCCGGTGTATGCGGTGCCGCGCTTGCTGGCGCGCAATGGTCTGACCTTGCAGGATTTCGACTACTACGAAATCCACGAGGCATTTGCCGCGCAAGTGTTGTGCACGTTGAAGGCCTGGGAAGATCCGGAGTACTGCAAGACCCGGCTCGGGCTGGATGCGCCGTTGGGCTCGATTGATCGCAGTCGTTTGAACGTCAAGGGCAGCTCGCTGGCGGCAGGGCATCCGTTTGCCGCGACGGGCGGGCGAATCGTGGCCAACATGGCGAAGTTGCTGGATGCGGCGGGGCGGGGGCGTGGGTTGATTTCGATTTGTGCGGCTGGCGGACAAGGTGTGACGGCCATCATCGAGCGCTGAAAGAACAGGAATTCCCTCTCCCAAAGGGAGAGGGAATTCCAAAGGTTACTCAGGTACGGAACCTGCGCACCAACCCATCCAGCTCATTCGACAACCCGGCCAGACTTTGCGAATCCAGCCGCGCCGAATTGGCCAGTTCGGCCACCAGCTGCGCATCACCATGAATCTGGCTGATATGCCGATTGATGTCCTCGGCCACCTGATGCTGCTCTTCCGCCGCCGTCGCGATCTGAGTGTTCATGTCACGAATCACATCCACCGATTCGCGGATCTGACCAAAGCTTTCCCGCGCCTCACCGATCCGTGCCACCGACTGCTGCGACACATCGAGGCTGGCGCGCATCTGCTGGGTCACGGCGCTGGTGCGCTTGGCGAGATTACCCAGCAGCCCGTCGATTTCCGCCGTCGAGTCAGCCGTGCGTTTGGCCAGAGCACGAACCTCGTCGGCCACCACCGCAAAACCACGCCCTTGCTCACCGGCCCGCGCCGCTTCGATGGCCGCGTTGAGCGCCAGCAGGTTGGTCTGTTCGGCGATGGAGCGGATGGTGCCGAGGATCGACTGGATATCGTTGCTGTCGCGTTCCAGTTGCTGCATCGATTGCGCGGACTGCTCCAGTTCCTGGCTCAGTTGATCGACGCTGTGCACCGCCGCATCGATCTGCTGCTGACCTTCGCGGGCCTGGCGCTGGCCGCTGTCGGCCGACTCCGCGGCCTGGCTGCACGAACGGGCGACTTCGTTGGCGGTGGCGACCATTTCGTGGAATGCGGTCGAGACCATGTCCACGGCTTCGCGCTGGCGTCCGGCGGCTTCGGCCATGTCGCCGGAGACCCGGGTCGAACTCTGCGAAGTGGCGAGGATTTTCCCGGCGGCGCCGCCGATGTGCTGGATCAGGCTGCGGATCGCAGTCAGGAACTGGTTGAACCAGTTGGCCAATTGCGCGGTTTCGTCGCTGCCACGGATGTCGAGATTTTTGGTCAGGTCGCCTTCGCCCTGGGCGATGCCTTCCAGACCGTTGGCCACGCTGCGGATCGGCCGCACGATCAGGCTGGCGAAACTGGCGCCGACCACGGCGAAGATCACCGCCAGCACGGCGGCGATGATTGCGATCAGCCAGGTGAGTCTGGTGGCCGAGCTCATCACGTCGTTCTGTTTGATCAGGCCGATGAAGGTCCAGCCCAGTTGTTCCGACGGCCAGACGTTGGCCATGTAGCGCTCGCCGTTGAGCTCGACTTCCACCAGGCCCTTGCCGGCCTTGGCCAGTTGCGCGTAGCCCTCGCCGAGACTGTCGAGGGGTTTGAAGTTGTGTTCGGGCTGCTTCGGATCGACCAATACGGTGCCGCTGTTTTCCAGCAGCATCAGGTAACCGGTTTCGCCGAGTTTGATCTGTTTGACGATCTCGGTGAGCTGCTTGAGCGTGACGTCGATACTGACCACGCCACCGTTGCTGCCGAGTTTGTTGTCGATGGTGCGCACGGTGCTGACGTAGGTCGCATCGTCCTGCGCCCAGTAATAGGCGGCGGTGCGGAACGGTTTGCCGGGTTTGGCCTGCGCGGCCTTGTACCAGGGGCGCTGGCGCGGATCGTAGTTGCTCAGTTTGGGATCATCGGGCCAGGAGACGTAACCGCCGGCAGCCGTGCCGACAATCGCGTAGGCGTAGGCCGGGTGGCTGTTGCCCAGATCCTGCAGGAAGGAGAAGACCTTTTTGTCCATCTCGCCCTGCGGGACGCTTTCGGCGTTGGCGCTCATGTAGGTCTTGAGGCTGTCGTCGGTGTTCTTGATCAGCGGTTGGGTCGCCAGGTAATCAACGTTCTGGCTGATACCGTCAAAAAACAGCTGCATGGCGTTGCTGACCTGTCGGATCTCGCGTCCGCTGCTGTCGACAAAGCCTTCCCGGGCATCGCTGCGCAGGTTCAGTACCACCAGCGTGGCGACCAGCACCACGGGCAAGCAGGCGATGATTGCAAACGCCCAGGTCAACTTCTGTTTGATGTTCATCCGCGCTCCAGATTTTCTTGTAGGCCCACGCAGTGCAGATGACTCGCGGTTTATTGGCAGCCGAAAAACGTTGTTTTCCACTCCACTCCTTGAGTGCGACATCGAAGTTTTTTTGGAACGATTGTCGGACAAATTCCTCTGTCTCTGAGGACTTCGGCTGCCGAAGAGGGAAATTGAGGCTGTAAGAGAAAATTCTTACGAAAGGAACGAAGCTGGATGTCAGATTCTGTCGCAAATGCCCTCAAGTCCTTGCGCCAACAAGTTCGATAGGCTCGGCTATGATTCGCAGCGGTCGATACAAGAGCGGTGGATTGACGTATTTGATCCGGCACAGTGTGTGCATCCACAGGTTCACAGGTCGGCAACCCTTCCCCGTGATGCGGGGATTGCCGTATAACGAGTGACATTCGCGTGTTTGGCAATAAAGGACCCACAATAAAAGCTGATGAAGACTCCAAAACGCATTGAACCCCTGATCGAGGACGGTCTGGTCGACGAAGTGCTGCGTCCACTGATGAGTGGCAAAGAAGCAGCTGTTTATGTGGTGCGCTGCGGCAATCAGTTACGTTGCGCAAAGGTCTACAAGGAGGCGAACAAACGCAGTTTCCGCCAGGCGGCCGAGTATCAGGAAGGCCGCAAGGTTCGCAACAGCCGACAGGCCCGGGCGATGGCCAAGGGCTCCAAGTTCGGGCGCAAGGAAGCCGAAGACGCCTGGCAGAACGCCGAAGTCGCGGCGCTGTTCCGCCTGGCCAATGCCGGGGTGCGGGTACCCAAGCCGTACGACTTCCTCGAAGGCGTGCTGCTGATGGAGCTGGTGGCCGATGAATACGGCGATGCCGCGCCGCGTCTGAACGACGTGGTGCTGGAGCCGGATCAGGCCCGCGAATACCACGCGTTCCTGATTTCGCAGATCGTGCTGATGTTGTGTACCGGTCTGGTGCACGGTGACCTCTCGGAGTTCAACGTGCTGCTGACACCGACCGGCCCGGTCATCATCGACCTGCCGCAAGCGGTGGATGCCGCCGGCAACAACCACGCGTTCAGCATGCTCGAACGTGACGTCGGCAACATGGCGTCGTACTTCGGCCGGTTCGCCCCGGAGTTGAAGAAGACCCGATACGCCAAGGAAATGTGGGCGTTGTACGAAGCGGGTACGTTGCACCCGGCCAGCGTGCTGACCGGCGAGTTCGACGATCCCGAGGACCTGGCCGATGTCGGCGGGGTGCTGCGCGAGATCGAAGCGGCGCGTCTGGACGAGGAGCGCAAGCAAGCCATCCGCGCGGCGGACGACGAGCCCAAGGGCAAGTCCGACGAACCGCCTCCGCCACCGTGGATGCAGTGAGCATCTGAAAAAGAAAACCCGGCTTCGGCCGGGTTTTACACATTCAAGGATTGATTGTGACCACCACCTCCCGCAATGCCCGGCTGATCATCACGGCCCGGCTGATTTCCGATTTCGGCGCCTTCCTCAACATGGTGGCGCTGGCCACTTATGTCTACCTGCTGAGCAACAGCGCCATGAGCGTCGGGATCTTCCTCGCCAGTCGGGTGGGCGGCGGGATTTTCGCCAGCCTGATCGGCACCGCGTTCTATCGCCGATGCAGCGGTCGCTTGCCGTTGATTGCCTTCGATCTGCTGCGCGCCGCCGTGCTCGGGTTGTTGCTGATCGTTCCGGTCAGCCAGCAGCCGCTGTTGCTGCCGCTGATTGCGTTCGGCCTGGGCTTTGGCAATTCGATGTTCGCCATCGGCCTCAACAGTCAGTTACCGCGATTGATCGAGCCGGCGCAGTTACTCAAGACCAATGCCTGGATCACGTCCGCCTCTTCCATGGCGATGGTCGGCGGCAGTCTGGTGTCCGGGCTGCTGGTCGCGGGGTTTGGTTTTGAAACGGTGTTCGCTCTGAACGCGCTGACCTATCTGCTGGCTGCAGCGTTGATTGCGCCGCTGCGGTTCAGCGCACCTGAGCCGGTGGCCGAATCAAGCGCTAGACAGGGTGAGTGGTCGGCGCTGTTGCAGGGATTGCGCAGCGCTCCGGTGGTTGCGGCGATGCTGGCAGTGACGATGGCCGACACTTTGGGCAGCGCTGCACACAACGTCGGATTTCCGATCATTTCCAGACTGCTCACGCCGGACTCGGCGAGCACCACGCTGGGCCTGATGCTCGCGGTGTGGGCCTGCGGCAAATTGCTGGGCGCGCGGATTGCCAGTCGCTTGAACGGCTCGGAAAACATTCATCTGGAGCGCCGCTATTTCGGTGGCGTGCTGCTGATGTCCTGCGGTTTCATCCTGATGTTTCAGCAGCACAGCGTCGTCGGTCTTTTGCTGTTTTCGTTGCCGGCCGGGCTGGGCGACGGGTTCTCGGAAGTGGGGCTGATGTCACGGTTGCAACGGGAGCCTGAGCCCCTTCGCCTGCCGATCTTCAGCTTCCTGACGCTGTTGCAGATGACCGGGTTCGGCGTCGGCATGCTGATCGCCGCACCGTTCTACAACGGGTGGGCACCGGGTGCCGTGGTGTTGCTGTTCCACGGCATTCCCCTCGTCACGGTGCTGTCGATGAAGATCCTGTTGCTCAGACGCGAGCAGGTTGCGCGCAGCAGCCAGACGCCAGCTCCTTGAGGATCGGGCAGTCCGGGCGGTGGTCGCCGTTGCAGTGTTCCACCAGGTCCTGCAGGGTGTCGCGCAGCTCGCCGAGTTCGCGGATCTTCTGATTCAGCTCGTCGATGTGCTGGCGGGCCAGGGCCTTCACATCGGCGCTGGCGCGCTGGCGATCCTGCCAGAGGGTCAGCAGCTTGCCGACTTCCTCAAGGGAAAAACCCAGGTCCCGCGAGCGCTTGATGAACGCCAGGGTATGCAGGTCATCGTCGCTGTAGACGCGATAGCCGCTGTCGGTGCGATGGGCGGCCTTGAGCAGGCCGATCGACTCGTAATAACGGATCATCTTCGCGCTCAGGCCACTGTGGCGGGCCGCTTGGCCGATGTTCATCGGTTGTCCTCCAGATCCTCGGGTTTCCAGGTTTTCAACAGTAGCGCATTGCTCACCACACTGACGCTCGACAGCGCCATCGCCGCGCCAGCCAGCACCGGATTGAGCAAGCCGAACGCCGCCAGCGGAATGCCGATCAGGTTGTAGACGAAGGCCCAGAACAGGTTCTGGCGGATCTTCGCGTAAGTCTTGCGGCTGATTTCCAGCGCTGCCGGCACCAGTCGCGGGTCGCCGCGCATCAGGGTGATGCCGGCGGCGTGCATCGCCACATCGGTGCCGCCGCCCATGGCGATGCCGATGTCCGCTGCGGCCAGCGCGGGGGCATCGTTGATGCCGTCGCCGACCATGGCCACGACGCCGGTTTTTTTCAGTTCGGCGACGGTGGCGGCCTTGTCCGCCGGCAGCACTTCGGCGTGGACGTTCTCGATGCCCAGCGTTTCGGCGACGACGCGGGCGCTGCCGCGGTTGTCGCCGGTCAGCAGGTGGCTGTGGATATGTCGCGCAGCCAGTTGTTGCACCGCATGCAGCGCGCCGGGCTTGAGGGTGTCGCCGAAGGCGAACAGGCCGAGGACACGGGTAGCGGGGCTTTGTTCGATCAGCCAGGACAGTGTGCGACCTTCTGTTTCCCAGGCCTTGGCGGACTCCGCCAGCGTGCCGGCGTCCAGACCGGTTTCTTCCAGCAGCCGACGATTGCCCAGAGCGAGGCGCCGACCGTCGAGATGGCCGGCGATGCCGCGACCGGTCAGGGACTGGCTGTCGCTGACATCCGGCACCGCCAGATTGCGCTCGGCGCAGGCATCCAGCACCGCTTTGGCCAGCGGGTGTTCACTGCCGCGTTGCAGTGCGCCAGCCGCTGTCAGCAGGGCGTTCTCATCACCGTCGATCGCACTGAAATGCGCGATGCGCGGGGTGCCGGAGGTCAGGGTGCCGGTCTTGTCGAACACCACGCTGTTGACTTCATGGGCACGCTCCAGCGCTTCGGCGTCCTTGATCAAAATCCCGTGGCGAGCGGCGACGCCGGTGCCGGCCATGATCGCGGTCGGTGTCGCCAGACCGAGGGCGCAGGGGCAGGCGATCACCAGCACCGCGACGGCGTTGATCAGCGCGGTTTCCAGCGGCGCGCCATACAACCACCAGCCAATCAGCGTGGCCAGGGCCAGCAGCAGAACAGTCGGCACGAACACCTGACTGACTTTATCCACCAGTTTCTGGATCGGCGCCTTCGCGGCCTGAGCGTCTTCCACCAGTCGGATGATCCGCGCCAGTACGCTTTCCGCACCGAGCGCCGTGGTTCGCACCAACAGGCGGCCTTCGCCGTTGATCGCGCCGCCGGTGACCTTGTCCCCCGGTTGCTTGGGCACCGGCAGGCTTTCGCCGCTGATCAGCGCTTCGTCGGCGTGGCTCTGGCCTTCCAGCACCTCGCCGTCCACCGGGAAACGTTCACCGGGTTTGACCATTACGAGATCGCCGAGGCGCAGGGCGCTGATGGCAACGTCCTGTTCGCGGCCATCGATGACTTGAATCGCCCGCTCCGGCCGCAACGCCTCCAGAGCGCGGATGGCGCTGGCGGTCTGGCGTTTGGCGCGGCTTTCCAGGTATTTGCCGAGCAGCACCAGCGCGATGACCACTGCCGAGGCTTCGAAATACAGGTGCGGCATGCCCTCGGTGGTAGTGGCCCATTCATAGAGACTCAAGCCGTAACCGGCGCTGGTGCCCAGGGCCACCAGCAAGTCCATGTTGCCGGCCCCGGCGCGTACGGCTTTCCATGCGGCCACATAAAAACGTGCACCGAAGATGAATTGCACCGGAGTGGCGAGGGCAAATTGCGCCCAGGCCGGCAGCATCCAGTGAATGCCGAACGGTTGCAGCAGCATCGGCAGCACCAGCGGCAAGGCAAGGGCGATGGCGCAGATCAGCGCCCAGCGCTCGTGGCTAAGGTATTGCTGATGATTGTCGGTCTGGTGTTCAGGCTCGAACAGGCTGGCCGAATAACCGGCCTTGCCCATGGCAGCGATCAGGGTTTGCGGGTCGACTGCGCCGAGCAGCTCGAGGTGGGCGCGTTCGTTGGCGAGGTTGACGCTGACGCTTTTCACTCCCGGGACTTTGTTCAGGGCGCGTTCGACGCGGCCGACGCAGGAGGCGCAGGTCATGCCGTCGATGTTCAATTCCACGGTTTGCTGCGGCACGCTGTAACCGGCGCGCTCTACCGCTTCCATCAGCGCCGGCAGGCTGTCGCCGGGGGCCTGCACCCGGGCCTGTTCGGTGGCGAGGTTGACGCTGACGGCACTGGCGCCGCTGACTTTGCTCAAGGCGCGCTCGACGCGGCCGGCGCAACTGGCGCAGGTCATGCCGCTGATGGGCAGATCGAACGTGATGGAATCGGACATCGGTCGTACTCCCTGTAGTGGATGCCTACAGGATCAACCTTGCCATGCGGGCAAGGTCAAGGCCAAAAAAAGGGGGAGCCTGCCGGCTCCCCCTTTTCGGGCCCTGGCTCAGTATTCGAGCGCGGCTGGCCGCAGGTACAGTCCCCTTTGATCGTTGGACGCGATCCGGTACTTCACCACACTGCCGGCCTTGAGCGTGATTTCCTGCGCCGGCGGTGCCAGCATCCCCGGCTTGCAGCCCGGCATCTGGCTTGGCTCCAGTTTCAGACGAATGGAAACTTTGCCGTAGGGCAGATTGAACGATGTGGTCTGTTCCTGCAGCAGCCGCCCGGCCAATTGGTCCTGGATATACACGCCGATCTCGCAGGAAGTCGGCACTTCCAGACGCTCGCGGGAGATGATCAGAACGGCGTAATCCTCGCCGGTCGCGTTGGCCTGGGGCAGGCAGGCAAAGAAGCTGAGTAGGCCAAACAGGCTGAAAGCTGACCAGCGCATGGCTGAATCTCCTGAATTGATGTCATGGATGCACGCAGCTTGGCCGAGCGCGGCGCCGATTGCCAGCCCGGCAGTTATTTACAGAACTTGACCTTGCCATCGTGGCAAGCTCGACACTGCGGGCAACCTCACTCAAAGGAGTCATTCCATGCAAGTGTTCAGTGTTGAAGGCATGTCCTGCGGCCACTGCGTCAAGGCCGTCACCCAGGCGGTGCAGAGCAAGGATCCGGCGGCCAGCGTGCGGGTCGATCTGGCGGCGAAGGAAGTCGGTGTCGAAAGTGCGTTGAGCGCCGAGCAAGTGATCGAGGCGATCAGCGAAGAAGGCTACGCCATCAAACTCGCCTGAACTTTTTAATAGTTAGCGAGCTACCGGATTGTTCAAGGCGTCCTCGCGCGGCTAGACTGTCGGGCTGCACTCTTTACCAAAGTGCCCGCCCAACTGCCTGCCAAACCTGGACGCCTGATGAACTTCCGTACCATTCTGATTCTCGGTGCCTTGACCGCTTTCGGTCCGCTGGCGATCGACTTCTATCTCCCCGCATTTCCCTCCATGGCGCTGGCGTTCGGCACCGATGAGAAACACGTCCAGCTGACGCTGTCGGCTTACTTTTTTGGTTTGTCCATCGGTCAACTGGCTTACGGTCCGGTGGCGGATCGTTTCGGACGGCGGATTCCATTGCTCACCGGCCTTGTGCTGTTCACCCTGGCGTCATTGGCCTGCGCTTATGCGCCGAATCTGGAATGGCTGATCGGTGCGCGATTCGTTCAGGCACTGGGCGGTTGTGCGGGGATGGTGATCGGCCGGGCGGTGGTCGCCGACAAATGCGATGCCGTGGGATCGGCGAAGGTCTTTTCGCAACTGATGCTGGTGATGGGGCTGGCACCGATCCTGGCGCCGATGCTCGGCGGTCTGCTGGTCAACACCACGGGTTGGCAGTCGATCTTCCTGGTGCTGACCGGCTTCAGTGCCATGGCCGGTCTGGCGGTTGCCCTCGGCCTGCCGGAAAGTCTGCCGGCCCATGTTCCGCGCCAGCCACTGTCCGGTGCATTGCGGCAGTACGGTCGCCTGCTGACCGACCCGATCTACATGGGCCATGCCCTGACCGGTGGCATCGCCATCGCCGGGATGTTTGCCTACATTGCCGGCTCGCCCTTCATTTTCATCAAGCTGTACGGCGTTCCGGCCGAGCATTTCGGCTGGCTGTTCGGCACCAACGCGGCGGGCTTCATTCTGGTGGCGCAGATCAATGCGCGACTGTTGGCCAAGCGCGGCCCGGCGTTTCTGTTGTCGCGGGCGGTCTGGGTCTACTTCGGTGCCGGGCTGACATTGCTCGCGGTCAGCACCCTGCACACCGAGGCCCTGTGGCCGCTGCTGATTCCATTGTTCATCTGCGTGGCCAGTCTTGGTTGCATCAGCCCCAATGCGGCGGCGAGTGCGATGAACGGCCAGGGCGCTCGCGCCGGCAGTGCTTCGGCATTGCTCGGGTGCATGCAATTCAGCGTCGCCGCCGGGGCTTCGGCGCTGGTGGGGGTCTTGCACGACGGCACCGCCGTGCCGATGGCCATGGTCATCAGCCTGTGCGGTCTGTTGGTGGTCAGCGCGGCGATGCTCACCCGGCGCATGCAGAATGCCCGGGCGCTGGCAAAGGCGCAGGCCGAAGTCTGAACGGAAGAAACTCAGCCGACAGCGCGTTGCTGGGTAATCTCGGGAATCTGATGGGGCGCGTGCAGACGCGCTTCGAGGGTGCGGGTGAAGGCCAGGGCTTCGGCTTCACTGCGGAATGTCACGGCGTGCTGGTCAAGGCGAACTTGCCATTGGGACTTTGCCACTTCTTTTATCAGGATCTTCATTGCTGACCTCCCGTACGTAAAAGATTGCATCGCAGAGGTTTCGATTGTAGACCCGAATACGATCGCAATTGTGACAAGGGTCAAGCATCTGACTGACGGCAAAAAACGACCGCAGCCCCCGAGTCAGCCACTTCTGGCGCTGACGAAGACTGCGGCCTCCGGAGTTTTAGAAACTTTCTAAAACAATTTTCCCCTTGGCCTTGCCGCTTTCCAGCAATTCATGGGCACGGCGCAGGTTGCTCGCGTTGATCTTGCCGAAGTGTTCACCCACCGTGGTCTTCAACGTACCGGCATCGATCAGGCCGGCCACGCGGTTGAGCAGTTTGTGCTGTTCGATCATGTCCGGCGTTTCGAACAGCGAGCGGGTGTACATGAACTCCCAATGCAGCGACAGGCTCTTGCGCTTGAGCTTGGTCACGTCCAGCGACTTCGGATCGTCGATCAGCGCCAGTTTGCCCTGCGGCGCCAGGGCCTCGACCAGTTGGTCCAGGTGCTGGTCGGTCTGGGTCAGGCTGGCGACGTGGGTCACGTGACCCAGGCCGGCGCGCTTCAGTTCTTCGCTCAACGGCTGGCTGTGATCGATCACCAGGTCAGCGCCCAGCTCGCTTACCCAGTCGCGGGTTTGCGGACGAGAAGCGGTGCCGATCACTTTGAGCCCGGTCAGTTGGCTGGCCAGTTGGGTCAGGATCGAACCCACGCCACCGGCCGCGCCGACGATCAACAGGCTCTGACCTTCGTCAGTGTTGCCTTCGCGGATTTGCAGACGTTCGAACAACAGCTCCCACGCGGTGATGGCGGTCAGCGGCAGGGCGGCGGCTTCGGCAAAACCGAGGGTTTTCGGCATATGGCCGACGATCCGCTCATCCACCACGTGCAGTTCGCTGTTGCCGCCGGCCCGGGCGATGGAACCGGCGTAGAACACCTTGTCGCCGGCCTTGAACAGTGTCACTTCACTGCCGACCGACTTGACCACTCCGGCCACATCCCAGCCCAGCACCTTGGCTGCGCCTTCTTCTGGCGCGACGTTCTGCCGAACCTTGGTGTCGACCGGGTTGACCGAAATCGCTTTGACTTCCACCAGCAGGTCGCGCGGGCCGGCTACCGGCTCCGGGAGTTCGATGTCCTGCAGGGATTTTTCGTCGCTGATCGGCAGGGACGCGTAATAGGCGATGGCTTTCATGTTTGGCTCCACAAATGAATAGAAGAAAGACTCAGGCGATGGCGCCCAGGCGTTTTAACTGGAAGTGTTCGATGCAGTGGCCGGCGGTGGTCTGGAAGTTCTGAAAATGCGCGCTGGCATTGTGTGCCTGAAGGACTTCCTCGCTGGCCCAGTGCTCGATCACATAAAAGGTCAGCGGATCGGCCAGGTCGCGATGCAGGTCGTACTGGCTGCAGCCGTCTTCTGCGCGGCTCGGCTCAACCAGTGCGCGCAGCGCGTTTTCGAGTGTGTCCTGCTGGCCGGACTTGGCGATCAGGGTGGCGATGGCGGTGAAGGGCTGGGACATGGTCGACTCCGGAGCGGGATGAATTCGATGGAAGGCATGATTGGCTATTTCTACGCGAGATAAAACCGGCTAAAAGAGCAGTCTCTTTCAATATTTTTTTGATAATCGAGGCTGATGATGTTGCGGTTCGATGACTTGCAGTTGTTTGTCCGGGCGGCGGATCTGGGCAGCCTGTCGGCGGCGGCCCGGGTGATGGACATGTCCGCCGCCGTGGCCAGCGCGGCGCTCAAACGTATCGAGCAACAGCTCGGCGCACGCCTTCTGGCGCGTTCCACTCGCAGTCTGCGGCTGACGTCCGAGGGCGAAGGCTTCCTCGAATACGCCCGGGCGGCACTCAGCAATCTGGATGAAGGTCGTCGTCTGCTGGCCAGCGGTCAGGATCAGGTCAGCGGAATCCTGCAGTTGTCGGCGCCCTCGGATTTTGGCCGCAACCTGCTGCTGCCGTGGCTCGACGAGTTTCAGCGTGAACACCCGAAACTGACCGTGCGTCTGCTGCTGGGCGACCGCATTGCCGACCTGTTTCGCCAACCGGTGGACATCGCCTTGCGCTACGGCGAACCGGAAGACTCCAGTCTGGTGGCGTTGCCCATCGCCGCGCAAAACCGGCGGGTACTGTGTGCCTCTCCCGGCTATCTGGCGAAACATGGCGAACCGACGCAACTGGAGCAGCTCGCCCAGCACAATTGTCTGTTGTACATGCTGGGCAGTCGGGTGCACGACCACTGGAGTTTTCATGACGGCAAACGCGAAGTCGGCCTGACCGTCAGTGGCGACCGTTTCAGCGACGATGCCGATGTGGTGCGTTTATGGGCCGTCGCGGGGGCGGGTATCGCTTACAAATCCTGGCTGGATGTGGCCGGTGATGTTCTTGCGGGGCGATTGAAAGTGTTGCTGCCGGGGCTGCTCTGCGAGCGGGCTCCGCTGAATCTGCTGTGCGCCCATCGCGCACAATTGAGTAAGCCGGTGAACCTGTTGAGGGAGATGCTCGCCAGCCGTTGCGCGGAATTGAGTAGCCGATTTCCCGCTTTTCCGCAGGTTGATCATTAGTCGCAGGCAAAAAGCGAAATTTCTGTCAGGAACAATCACCAGATGGACCGGCTCCGGCGCAGGACGCTGCGGGCAACCCGCTTATACTAGCGTCCGCCTGAAGCCTGCACCCGCACGCAGGCACAGGCATGATCGGACTGACACCGGCCGGGTAGCGGTGACAGTCGTGTCGAGTACTGCGAATAGCGGGTGGCAGTGTGTTGCCTTGCCTCGGATCAAGGCGTTTTTGCGCGGCTTGGCCGACGACTGATTACTGGTCAAGATGTCTCTGAGCAGTAGACGATACGATTCAACAGGGAGTGAATACATGGAACATGCACCTTGCATCAGCCAGATCGCCACGTTGCTGGCCGATCCCAAACGCAGCGCGATGATGTGGGCGCTGATGGATGGCTCGGCCCGGCAGACCGAGGAACTGGCGCTGCTGGCGGGGCTGTCGCCCTCATCGGCCAGTGCGCATCTGGGGCGCTTGTCCGCTGGCGGTCTGTTGAAGGTCGAGGCTCGCGGGCGCAAGCGCTTCTTTCGCCTGGCGGCTCCGGAAATCGGTGCGGCCATCGAGGCTTTGGCCAGCGCCACGCTCGCCAGTGCCCCGCGGGAAATTCCCGATGTCTTCAAACGCGCTACACCTATCGCCAAACCCCAGTCCGCGCCATCTTCCCTGCTGCGTGCGCGTTTTTGCGACGACCATCTGGGCGGTACGCTGGCTGCAGACCTGTACCAGCGCCTGCTGGATGCCGGCTGGATCGAACAGCTCGAACATCGGGTGGTGGTCACCCACAAGGGGGCGACACAATTGGCCAGTCGCGGGGTCTTCATCCAGGCGCTGGCCCACCGTAACGCACAGGTCGCCTGTGCGTGCCCGGACTGGAGCGAGCGTCGCCCGCACATGGGCGGCTCGCTAGGTGCGGCGTTGTTGCAGCTGTTCATGCAGTCCGGCTGGTTGACGCTGCCCAACGACTCCCGCGCCCTGCAGCTGACGGCGGCGGGACAGCGGGAAATTCATCGATTCGCCCGGGAAACCGAGCTGGAAATGGCGCTGTAGAGCGCTTTGCTCCATTGGCCGGATGACTGGCGTCGTCTACGGCTGCGAACAGGTCGCATCTGGCACAAAGGCTGAACGGCTATCGCGCACACTCGATCCGCAGACATTTCGGATGGAGGAGGTGGCATGGACACGGGAAGCTTCAGCGCGGCGGATCGACTGGAACGCCTGCCGGTCAGCGGTTATCACCGGATCATTTTTATCATCATCGCCCTGGCGTTTTTCTTCGATTCCATGGATCTGGCGATGATGACCTTCCTGCTCGGCTCGATCAAAACCGAATTCGGCCTGAGCAGCGCCGAAGCCGGGCTGCTGGCCAGCTCGAGCTTTTTCGGCATGGTGCTGGGGGCGTCGCTGTCTGGACTGCTGGCTGATCGTTTCGGTCGCAAACCGGTGTTTCAGTGGAGCATCGTGTTGTGGGGGCTGGCCAGTTACCTGTGCTCCACGGCGCAAACGGTCGAGAGTCTGACGCTGTTCCGCATCTTGCTGGGAATCGGCATGGGCATGGAATTTCCGATTGCCCAGTCGATGCTGTCGGAGCTGATACCGGCCAAGCGTCGCGGGCGATACATTGCCTTGATGGATGGCTTCTGGCCGTTGGGGTTTGTCGCTGCTGGCGTGCTGTCGTATTTCCTGCTGCCGCTGATTGGCTGGCGCGACATCTTTCTGGTGTTGGCGGTGCCGGCGGTATTTGTCTTGGCGATCCGCTTTTTCATTCCCGAGTCGCCACGCTGGCTGGAACAGGCGGGCAAGCATGACGCGGCGGACAAAGTGTTGTGCGCGATTGAGGATCGGGTACGGAAGTCGCTGGGCGGGGCTGCGTTGCCGGAGCCGGTTCGCCTGCCTCGGGTGATCACGCCACCGGGCAATTTCCTGTCGGCCCTCGGGCAGATCTGGTCGCCGCTGTACCGACAGCGCACGATGATGATCTGGAGCCTGTGGTTCTTTGCGTTGCTCGGGTTCTATGGACTGACGTCCTGGCTCAGCGCGTTGCTGCAACAGTCGGGGTTCGCGGTCACTCAGTCGGTGTATTACACGGTGTTGATTTCACTGGGCGGGATTCCCGGGTTTCTGATGGCGGCGTGGCTGGTGGAGCGTTGGGGGCGTAAACCGGTGTGCATCGTCACGTTGCTTGGCGGCGGGGTGATGGCGTTTCTGTACGGCCAGAGTGCGGTGTTCGGCGGCAATGTCGGGCTGCTGATCGGCACGGGTCTGTTGATGCAGTTTTTCCTGTTCGGCATGTGGGCGGTGCTCTACACCTACACGCCTGAGTTGTACCCGACATCGGCACGTGCGACGGGCTCGGGTTTCGCCTCGGCCATCGGCCGCGTGGGTTCGCTGCTTGGGCCGCTGATCACCGGGCTGGTATTTCCGATCACCGGGCAGGGCGGGGTATTTGCGTTGGGGGCGTTGTGCTTTGCGGTGGCGGCGGGAGTGGTGTGGCTGTTCGGGATGGAGACCCGGGGCAAGACGCTGGAAGAGTTGACGGAAGCTCAGGTCGCTGGCTGAACAAAGATCCTGTTGTGGGAGCCAGCCTGCTGGCGATTGCGGACTGTCAATCAACGAAGATGTTGAATGTAAAGGCCTCATCGCCAGCAGGCTGGCTCCCACATTGGATCTTCAGCGCTATTACGGTTTTACCAACCGCGCATCCAGGCTGTTCTGCGCCAGGCGCTTGGCCTGATCCTGGGTCATGCCCAGATGTTCGTGCAACGCATGGAAGTTCTCGGTGACATAACCGCCGAAGTACGCCGGGTCATCGGAGTTCACCGTGACCTTCACGCCGCGCTCGAGCATGTCGAGGATGTTGTGCTGCGACATGTGATCGAACACGCAGAGCTTGGTGTTCGACAGCGGGCAAACGGTCAGCGGGATCTGCTCGTCGATGATCCGCTGCATCAGACGCTCGTCTTCGATGGCGCGCACGCCATGGTCGATGCGCTGGATTTTCAGCAGGTCGATGGCTTCCCAGATGTACTCCGGCGGGCCTTCCTCGCCGGCGTGGGCGACGGTCAGGAAGCCTTCGTGACGGGCACGGTCGAACACACGCTGGAACTTGCTCGGCGGGTGACCCATCTCGGAGCTGTCCAGACCCACGGCGACAAACGCATCACGGAACGGCAGCGCTTGGTCGAGGGTTTTCTGCGCTTCGTCTTCGCTCAGGTGGCGCAGGAAACTCAGGATCAAACCGCTGGTGATGCCCAGTTGCTGCTCGCCATCCTTCAGCGCGGCGGCGATGCCGTTGAGCACCACTTCGAACGGGATGCCACGGTCGGTGTGGGTCTGCGGATCGAAGAACGGTTCGGTGTGGATCACGTTCTGTTCTTTGCAGCGCAGCAGGTAGGCCCAGGTCAGGTCATAGAAATCCTGGGAAGTGCGCAGCACGTCGGCGCCCTGGTAATACAGGTCGAGAAATTCCTGCAGATTGTTGAAGGCGTAAGCCTTGCGCAGGGTTTCGACGTCGCTCCACGGCAGGGCGATCTTGTTGCGTTCGGCCAGGGCGAACAGCAGCTCGGGCTCCAGCGAGCCTTCGAGGTGCAGGTGCAGTTCGGCCTTGGGCAGGGCGTTGAGCCAGTCGTACATATTCTTTTCTCATCAGGTGCAATGACGGCATTCTACAGATGCGCGCCGAAACAATTGGCAAAACCTGACCAACCGATCCATCACACCGCTTCCTGCTCCCGTCGGTAGGCGTAGGTATCGGCGAAGCGCGACAGCAGGAATTCGGCGCAGGTGGTGGTCGGATATTTCGCCGGATGTCGGTCGTCCTGGCAACCGGGAAGGCATTCGATGCGAGTGTCCGGGTGCGGTTCGGCGAAGAACGGCATCGAATAGCGATCCACGCCGAGCGGGCTGATGACTCGGTGCGGGGTCGAGCGATAACGGTCGTTGCTCCAGCGCGCCATCATGTCGCCGAGGTTGACCACGAAGGTGCCCTCAATCGGTGGCGCGTCGATCCATTGGCCTTTGACGTTTTTCACCTGCAAGCCGCCGGCCGTGTCCTGATACAACAGCGTGATGCAGCCGTAATCGGTGTGCGCCCCGGCACCTTGCTGTTCGGTGGAGCTGGCAGTGTGGCGCGGCGGGTAGTGAATCATCCGCAGGACGCTGACCGGTTCGTTGAAGCGTGTATCGAAGAAATCACGTTCGATGCCGAGTGCCAATGTCATGGCCCGCAGCAGGGTTTGCGCCAGGGCCTGCATGTCGAGGTAGTGCTGTTCCATCAGCGTCTCCCAGCCGGGAATGGCCGGGTGACGATTGGGACCACGCAAGGGTTTTGCCGCCAGCACGTCGGGATGATCGGCCGGCAGGTGCAGGCCCATGTCGAAGGTTTCCTTGAGATCGCTGGGTTTGTCCGGGTCCAGTTGTTCGGTGGCGATGGCGCCGTAGCCGCGGTGATGGACGGTCCGGGTGATGTCGATCTTGAGTTTTTCTGCTGTCGGCAATGCGAAGAAGTGCCGGGCGTGATCGAGCAGGGATTCGATGCGCTGCGCAGGAATCGGGTGGCCCTTGATGTAGAAGAAGCCCCATTCGCGGCAGGCGTGATCGATCTGTTCGGCGACGGCGGGCCAGGCGTTCTGGTCGTCGGAGTAGAGCGGCGAGATGTCGATGATCGGGAGTTGGTTCATTTCGAATGCTCTCTAATGATCGTTCCCACGCGGACAGTTCGACGCCTCGACGTGGGAACGATCAGGATCAGGTGGATTACTTCGGCATCTCGGCCTTCATGCCTTCGACGTAATAGTTCATCGACGCCAGTTCCACGTTGGTCGCGCTCTTGCCCGCCGGGATTTTCTCGACCCCGGCCTGATCCTTGATCGGCCCGGTGAACGGCTGCAGGGCGCCGCTCTTGATGTCGGCAATGATCTGCTCGGCTTCGGCCTTCACCGGTGCCGGCACCAGATCGCTGATCGGCAATTCGACCGTGCCTTCCTTCAACCCGCCCCAGTAATCCTGGGATTTCCAGTTGTGGTCGATCACGCTCTGGGTCGCCTGAATATAGTGCGGTGCCCAGTCGTTGACGATCGATGTCAGCACCGCTTTCGGGCCGAAGTGCGCCATGTCCGAAGCGTAGCCCACGGCATAAACACCACGTCGTTCAGCAGCCTGGATCGGTGCCGGGCTGTCGGTGTGCTGGAACACCACGTCCACGCCCTGGTCGATCAGCGCGTTGGCGGCGTCGGCTTCCTTGCCCGGGTCAAACCACGAGTTGACCCACACAACCTTGATCTCGGTGCCGGGGTTGTACTTGTTCAGGGCCAGCTGGATGGCGTTGATGTCGCGGATCACTTCCGGGATCGGGAACGAGGCGACATAGCCAATCTTCTTGGTCTTGGTCATCTTCGCCGCGAGGAAACCACCGACGTAACGGCCCTCGTAGGTGCGCGCCAGATAGGTGCCGAGGTTCTTGTCTTGCTTGTAGCCGGTGGCGTGTTCGAAGGTCACCTTGGGAAACTGTTTGGCGACTTTCACCGTCGGGTTCATGTAGCCGAAAGACGTGGTGAAGATCAGGTCGTAATTGTCCTTGGCCATGTTGCGGATCACCCGCTCGGCGTCGGCGCCCTCGGCGACGTTTTCCACGTAGTTGGTGGTGATCTGCGTGCCGAGTTTTTCCGCCAGCACCTTGCGCCCCTGTTCATGCTGATACGTCCAGCCGTGGTCGCCGATGGGGCCGATGTAGACGAAGCCGACCTTCAGTGGATCGGCGGCACTGGCGCCCAGGCTGAGGCCGAGGCCCATGGCGATGCACAGCAGTTTCTGCAATGGACGTTTTTGCATGAAGGCGAACTCCCTTTTGTTGTGTGTGGGGAGGGCAATGCAAAAGACTGACCAAGCGGACAACAATCTGGCTCGAAACCGAGGCGCGCCCATCGCGGGCAAGTCCGCTCCCACAAAAACGCCGCGATCCCTGTGGGAGCGAGCCTGCTCGCGATGAGGCCGGCCGGGCCGAAAAAGTGCATGTCCGTAAAGGGACGCTATCCACTGGTGCGCTAAGGTGTAACGAACCATCAGCGCCGCTTCGCAGTCAGTAACTCATTCGCCCCCGGCACCCGAAGGCCCGCCATGTTCACGATCCTCAAGCAAGAAAGCTTTCTGCTGCTGGCCCTGATCGCGGCCGTCGTTGCGTATCCGCTGGAGCACTGGTTGCTGCACAGCGGCCAGGTCGTCGCCCTGACAGCCGGGTTGGTGTTGATCGCCTTCATCGTTGCCGCCTCGATGCGTGTCGCCCATCAGGCCGAACTGCTCGCGGAAAAAGTCGGCGACCCTTACGGCACGATGATCCTGACCCTCGCCGCCGTGCTGGTGGAAGTGGTGATCCTGGCGATCATGATGAGCAACGAAGCATCGCCAACCCTGGTGCGCGACACAATCTATTCGGCAGTGATGCTCGACATCAACGGCATCCTCGGCCTCGCCGCGCTGATGGGCGGGATCAAGCATGGCGAGCAGTCCTACAACGACGATTCTGCCCGCAGTTACAGCGTGATGATTCTTACCGCGATGGGCGTGTCGATGGTGGTGCCGGAGTTCATTCCCGAGGCCAACTGGAAAATCTATTCGGCGTTCACCATCGGCGCGATGGTGGTGCTTTACGCGTTGTTCCTGCGGATGCAGGTCGGGCCGCACAGTTATTTTTTCAGCTACAGCTACCCGGACAAACGCCGCAAGAAAGAGCCCGTGGAGCAGGAACCGAAACCGGTCAGCCTGGCGCTGTCGATCGGCATTCTGGTGTTCGGTGTGGTGGTGATCGGTGCACTGGCCGAGGTGATGTCCAAGACTCTCGATCTGGGGCTGGAAGGGACTGGGGCTCCGCCGGTGATCACGGCGATTCTGGTGGCGGCGATCTCGGCGGCGCCGGAGATTCTGACCGCGTTACGAGCAGCGTTGGCCAATCGCATGCAGTCGGTGGTCAACATTGCGATGGGCGCATCGTTGTCGACGGTGATCCTGACCGTGCCGGTGATGGAGGCGATGGCGCTCTATACCGGGCAGCCGTTTCAGATGGCGATGACGCCGGTGCAGACGGTGATGATCTTCATCACGCTGATCGTCAGCGCGATCAACCTCAATGACGGCGAGACCAATGCCATTGAGGGCATGACGCACTTTGTGCTGTTTGCGACGTTCATCATGTTGTCGCTGCTGGGCCTCTGAGCCGATCACAAAACCAAATGTGGGAGCAAGCCCGCTCCCACATTCAGACTTCCGCTTGGATCAGGTGCCTGCGATCAACTGCCGGGCCGCCTGGCTGTGATCGGCAATCAGCCCTTTGAGATCCAGCCCTTCAACCTGCCCGTCAACCACACGCCATTTACCGCCGACCATCACCCGGTCCGCCCGGTCCGCACCGCACAACAGCAATGCCGAGATCGGGTCATGGCTGCCGGAGAAGCGCAGTTCATCGAGTTTGAACAACGCCAGATCCGCCTGTTTGCCTACCGCCAGTTCGCCGATATCGGTGCGGCCCAACAAGCTCGCCGAACCCTTGGTCGCCCAGCCCAGCACACGTTCCGGGGTGATCTTCTCGGCACCATAACGCAGGCGTTGGATGTACAGCGCCTGACGCGCTTCGAGGATCATGTTCGACGCATCGTTGGACGCCGAACCATCCACGCCGATACCGAACAATGCGCCAGCATCGGTCAGATCGATACTCGGGCAGATGCCGGAGGCCAGGCGCATGTTCGAGCTAGGGCAATGGCAGATGCCGGTGCCGGCCGCGCCGAGGCGGGCGATTTCGTCGGAGTTGAAGTGGATACCGTGGGCCAGCCAGGTGCGCGGGCCGAGCCAGCCGACGCTGTCCAGATAATCCACGGTGCGCAGACCGAAACGTTGCAGGCAGAAGTCTTCTTCGTCGAGGGTTTCGGCAAGGTGAGTGTGCAGGCGCACATCGAGCTTGTTCGCCAGATCGGCGCTGGCGGACATGATTTCCGGGGTCACCGAGAACGGCGAGCACGGCGCCAGGGCGATCTGGATTTGCGCGCCGTCGCCACGTTCGTGGTACTCGTGAATCAGCCGCTGGCTGTCGTCGAGAATCACCTGACCTTCCTGCACCGTCTGTTGCGGAGGCAGGCCGCCGTCCTTCTCGCCGAGGCTCATCGAACCGCGGGTGAGCATGGCGCGCATGCCCAGTTCGCGCACGGTTTCGACTTGCACGTCGATGGCGTTTTCCAGGCCATCCGGGAACAGGTAATGGTGGTCGGCGGCGGTGGTGCAGCCCGACAGCAGCAACTCGGCCAGCGCGACTTTGGTGGCGAGGGCGAGTTTTTCAGGCGTCAGGCGTGCCCACACCGGGTACAGGGTTTTCAGCCACGGGAACAACGGCTGGTTGACCACCGGCGCCCAGGCGCGGGTCAGGGTCTGATAGAAGTGGTGATGGGTGTTGATCAGGCCCGGCAGGATCACGTGTTCACGGGCGTCGAACACTTCATTGCACGGGGCGGAAGGTTGCTGGCCGGCGCCGAGCACTTCAATGATCACACCGTCTTGCAGCACCAGACCGCCACGGGCATCGAGACCGTTGGCCGTGAAAATGGCGAGGGGATTTTTTAACCAGATACGGGTCGCAGGCATTGTGGCCGGCTCCTCTGAAAGTTGGGTTCAGGGTTGCCAGCTCAGTGTTGCCC
This sequence comes from Pseudomonas sp. GW821-FHT09C09, assembly GCF_059418105.1. NCBI lineage: Bacteria > Pseudomonadati > Pseudomonadota > Gammaproteobacteria > Pseudomonadales > Pseudomonadaceae > Pseudomonas > Pseudomonas sp. GW821-FHT09C09. The sequence continues at coordinate 11,472 of NZ_JBWKPF010000004.1, read as the reverse complement.
TGTCTGCTGATCCAGGGTCGCCGCGAAGGACGAGGTGCGGAGTTTCGAACAAAATGTTGCGACGGGCAAGCCCAACCCGACCAGACACCGGGATAACCCTGTGGAAGCGAGCCCCCACAGGGTCCAGTGCTTACCAGGGAATGGTTTCACCCTTGTAGTTCACGAAGTGATGGCCGCCCTTGCCGGCAAATGCGTCCACTTGATCCACCAGGCCACGGGTGCTGGTTTCCACGTCGATGTCGGCGCCTTCGCCGCCCATGTCGGTTTTCACCCAGCCCGGATGCAGCGACAGCACGGTGAGTTTCTGCTCGCCCAACTGGGTGACGAAGCTGTTGGTCATCGAGTTCAGCGCCGCTTTGCTGGCCTTGTACAGCGCCAGTTCCGGCGCGTCGGGCATGGTCACGCTGCCGAGTACCGAACTCATGAACGCCAGCACGCCGCTGCCGTCGCGGATCTGCCCGACGAAGCGCTGGGCCAGGTTGATCGGTGCCACGGCGTTGGTGAAGAACAGCTGGCCGACTTCGGCCAGCGTCGCGCCGCCCGGGGTCTGCACGTCAGGACCTTTGACTCCGGCGTTGACGAACAGCAGGTCGAAGGTCTCGCCCTTGAGCTGCTGGCTCAGGGCAATCACCGCTTGCTGGTCGTCCATGTCGAGTTTTTCGATCTGCACGTTGCCCAGTGCTTTCAGCGCCTCGGCGTTCGCAGGGTTGCGAACCGTGGCGGTGACTTGCCAGCCGTCGGCCAGCAGGGTTTTCACCAGTCCCAGGCCCAGGCCTCGGGAGGCGCCGATGATCAGTGCGTGCTTGGCAGGATTAAGTGCGGACATGATTGGCTTTCCTTGAAAGTTGAAAGATCACGGGTTCAATGGACAGCGTTGACCGAGCCGTTGCTGCAACTCGTGGCGCAGCTCGCCCAGTTCGGCCATGCGGGTTTCGATCAGCTTGAGCTTGTCTTGCAGCAGTTGCGTGACGGCGGTGTCCGGATCCGGCGATTGCCACAGCGCGCCAACGCTGCTGCCAATCTCGCCGAGAGTAAAACCCAGACGCTGCGCCGTCTTGATGTACAGCACCAGTTGCACCATCTCCGGCGGATAGTCGCGATAGCCGTTGGCGCTGCGTTGCGCCGCGATCAGCCCGCGTTCCTCGTAGAAACGCAGCGTGTCACGGCTGACATCGCAGCTCTGGGCCAATTCACCGATGCGCATCAAGGACATCTCGAAAGTGTTTGACCCTGGAGCATACTCCAGGCTTTACCGTGGTTGCTCCCTGAATTTTCGGAGCAAGGACGATGTGGACTTCAACGCAGTATCGCAACCTGGTGCGTGGCAGTGCCTGGTATGACTTGATCGTGACGGCGGCGTTTGCCACGCCGTGGAGTTTTGCCGCGCTGCACGGGGTTTTGACGGCGCTGAGTCAGGCGCTGAACCTGCCCGGCGAATTGCCGCCGTTCGAGCCAGTGCATCTGTTGATGGCGAACCTGCTGGGCTCGGTGGTTTGCGTGTGGGCGGTGCTGCGGATTCGTGATCCGCAGCAGGTTTATGGACGCTATGACGCGGTGGCGCGGTTTCTGTTCGCCGCGTGGCAGGCGTATGCCCTGGCCCACGGCGCCAGTTCGTTGCTGGTGGGTTTCCTGGTCTTCGAACTGGCGTGGGGTATTGCACAAGTGTTGCCTGTTAAAAGCCCCTCAGTGTCCGGCCTGCCACGGCTGACCCAGTGACACCGGCGCATACAACCGCGTACGCACTGCATCCCGCGACAACAACACCAGCACCAGGATGGTCGCGACGTACGGCAACATCGCCAGCAGACTCGATGGAATCGCCAGCCCCAACCCCTGCGCCACCAGGTGCAGGATGCTGGCGAGTCCGAACAGATACGCGCCGAGCAACAGACGCCACACCCGCCAACTGGCGAACACCACCAGCGCCAAGGCGATCCAGCCGCGCCCGGCGGTCATGTTCTCGGCCCACATCGGCGTGTACGCCAACGAAAGATAAGCCCCGGCCAGTCCGGCCATCGCGCCGCCGAACAATACGGCCAGCATACGCACGGTCAGCACGGGCAGGCCCATGGCACTGGCTGCATCGGGATTTTCGCCGACCGCTTGAATGATCAGCCCGACACGGCTTTTCACGATCACCCACGCCACCAGTGCAAACAGCGCGAACGACAGGTACACCAGCAGATCCTGGGCAAACAGCATGCGGCCGATCAGCGGGATGTCACTCAGGTGAGGAATCGCCAGCGGCTCGAACCCCGCCAGCGGTTTGCCGACCCACGCTGCGCCGACAAAGGTCGACAGACCCACGCCAAAAATTGTCAGTGCCAGCCCGGTCGCCACCTGATTGGCGTTGAACACCAGTGCCACCAGCGCAAACAGCGATGACAACAGCATCCCCGCGAGCATCGCCAGTAAAACGCCGAGCCACAGGTTGCCGCTGTTGAACGCGACGATGAAACCGATCACCGCGCCAAACAGCATCATCCCTTCCTGCCCGAGGTTGAGCACGCCGCTCTTCTCGCAGATCAGTTCACCCAGCGCCACCAGCAACAGCGGAGTGCCGCAACGCACCATGGCGTAGAAAACATTGCTCAGCAGATCGATGTCCATCACAGCGCTCCGGCGGTTACGGCGGTGGTAGAAGTGCGCCGCACCCAGCGCAGGTTCAGGCGTGGCCGGTAGAGGATCAGCACGTCACAGGCCAGCAGGAAAAACAGCATCATTCCCTGAAACAACTGGGTGATCGCCTGCGGCAGGTTCAGCGTCATCTGCGCGCTCTCGCCGCCGATGTAGAGCAACGCCATCAACAGGCTGGAAAACAGAATACCGATGGGATTGAGCCTGCCGAGAAACGCCACGGTGATCGCTGCATAGCCATAACCGGGCGAGACTTGCGGCACCAGTTGCCCGATCGGCCCGGTGACTTCGCAAACACCGGCAAGTCCCGCCAATCCACCGCTGATCAATAGCGCGAGCCAGATCAGGCGTTTCTCGCGAAACCCGGCAAATCCTGCCGCGCGTTTATCCAGCCCGAGCACTTTGATCTGGAAGCCGACAAAGCTTTTCTGCAACAACACCCACACCGCCACCAGCGCGAGCAGGGCGAAATACACCCCGGCGTGAACCCGGCCATCCTCCATCAACAGCGGTAAACGGCTGGCGTCGCCGAACATCGCCGACTCGGGAAAGTTGTACCCGGCCGGGTCCTTCAACGGCCCGTGGACGCAGAACAGCAGCAGGTTCAGTGCGATGTAATTGAGCATGATGCTGGTGAGGATTTCATTGGCGTTGAAGCGCGTGCGCAGCCAGGCCGTGAGCCCGGCCCACGCGGCGCCGGCGAGGGTGCCGGTGAGCAGGATCAGCACCAGTGCCCAGCGGCTTTGCATGTCGATGATGTTCACCGCCAGCGCACTGCCGGCCAATGCACCGAGCAGCAACTGGCCTTCGGCACCGATGTTCCAGATCCGCGCCTGATAGGCCACCGCCAGGCCCAGGGCGCAGAGCAGGATCGGCAAAGCCTTGACCAATAATTCCGAGACGCCATACAGATCACTGACCGGCGCGATCAACAAGGTGTGCAAGGTTTGCAGCGGGTCATGACCGAGGGCGATGAACAGCAGCGAGCCACAGCCGAGAGTCAGCACCGCCGCCAATAGCGGCGAGCACCACAACATCAGGCGCGATTGGCGGCCACGGGGTTCGAGGGAAAGCAGCATGAAAAACTCCGTTAAACCGCAGCGGGTTGAGGTTGAGGGCTGTGGAACTGGCCGGCCATCCAGCCACCGACATCGCTGATTCGGGTTTGCGCCGTGTCTTGCAGCGCCGACATCCGCCCGCCGCAGAGCGCGCCGAGGCGGTCGCTGATCTGGAACAGTTCGTCGAGGTCTTCGGAAATCACCAGAATCGCCGCACCGGCATCGCGCAGGGCGATCAGGGCGCGATGGATCACCGCCGCCGCGCCGACGTCCACGCCCCAGGTCGGGTGCGCGGCGATCAGCAGTTTCGGCTGCTGGAGGATTTCCCGGCCGAGGATGAATTTCTGCAGGTTGCCGCCGGACAGGCTGCGGGCGCTGGTTTGTGTGTCCGGAGTTTTCACCCCGAAGCGTTGGATGATTGCCAGGGCGAGGGATTCGACTTTGTTGCGCTCGATCAAGCCGTGGCTGACCAGCCCTTGCTGAAAGGCTGTGAGCAGGGCGTTGTCCGCCAGGCTCAGCTCCGGCACCGCGCCGTGACCGAGACGCTCGGCGGGGACGAAAGCCAGGCCGAGTTTTCGGCGTGCATCCGGGCGCAGGTCAGCGACGGCGTGTTCTCGGAAACAGATAGTTGGCGCTGCGTCGCGGGCCAGCGTCTGTTCGCCGCTCAGCAGTGCCAGCAATTCATCCTGACCGTTTCCCGCCACCCCGGCGATGCCGACGATTTCGCCACTGCGCACCTGCAAGTCGATGTCGATCAACGAACAGCCGAACGGGTCGGGGTTGTGCCAGTTCAATCCGCTGACCTGCAGGAATGTCGCGCCGCCATTGGCTTTCGGATACTCGCTGATCAATGCTGCCGACTCGCCGACCATCAGTTGCGCCAACTCTCGGTCAGAACATTCGGCGGGTACGCAATGCCCCGCCACCCGGCCACCGCGCAGAACCGTGGCGCTGTGGCACAAGGCGCGAACCTCGCCAAGTTTGTGGCTGATGAACAGGATGCTGCAGCCCTCGGCCGCCAGCCGGCGCAGTGTGATGAACAGTTCCTCGGCTTCCTGCGGTGTGAGCACCGAGGTCGGTTCGTCGAGAATCAGCAGGCGAATGTCCTGCATCAGGCAACGCACGATCTCCACCCGCTGGCGCTCGCCGATCGACAGGCTGTGGACAAGTCGTTCCGGTTCCAGCGCCATGCCATAACGGCGGGACACTTCGCGGATTTTCGGTTCAAGCTGTTTCGGCGTCCCGGCGGCGGGGCCCATCGCCAGCGCAATGTTCTGCGCCACGGTCAGGGTTTCGAACAGCGAGAAATGCTGAAACACCATGCCGATTCCCAACTGCCGGGCCTGCGCCGGGTTGCGCATGTTCACCGGTTGCCCTTGCCAGAGCATTTCGCCCGAGTCGGCCTGGGTGGCGCCGTAGATGATCTTCATCAGCGTGCTTTTGCCCGCGCCGTTTTCACCAAGCAGCGCGTGGATTTCACCGGAGGCGATGCTCAGATCGATGGCATCGTTGGCCAGACAACCGGGATAACGTTTGCTGATGCGGCGCAGTTGCAGGCGTGGGGTGGGCGTGGGGTTGGGCATGACAGGCTCGGCTTGCTTGGAGTTGTGCCTGTGGATAAAGCAATTTCCTGGCCATTGAGTCAGGAACCCTTCAAGCGTTTGCCCGGCGCCCCTTCACGTAGAGCCACGAAGGCAAAATTGCTCCGATTCGCGGCACCAATACAGCGCAAAGCCTTTGATCAGGCTCCAGTTTTGCTCGTGAAATTCTGGTTAAAAAACGAGCAATCCCGCCGGAGCCAAGCTGCACCTGCGGCTACGGGAGTCATGAACGGGTTATCCACAGGTTGCTCCACAGTATTTGTGCGCAATCGGACAACCTTGGCATAAGCGCAGCGGTGCTATCTCCCAATGGCGATAAACAGATCTAACTGATTGTTTTTGCTTGGAATTAAACTTTTTTCATGTGCTTTGGGCGAAAAGTGTACAAATCGCGCAAAGCCACGTGACAGAAGGGTTACAGCGGTGTGTGCTCAGGTTATCCACAGTCGGGTGCACAGGTGATGTGGGCAACTCTCTGGAATATGGGAATTTGCTCATGCCCCGAAATATTGCAGGTGTTCAGCGCTGAAGCAGGATGCGTCCACGGCTGAGATCGGCCAGCTGGTTTTGCAGCAATGGAATCTGCGCCTCACCCACCGCCAGCTGTAATTCGACGCCATTGGCGGTGAAGTTTTCTTCCACCACCAGACCGCCGAGATCCGCCACTCGCAACTTCACCAGTGCCAGTTCGGCAAATGCGCAGGCACAGCGCAGGGGCACACGGCTGATCAATTCGATTTTCGGCGCGGCTTGCAGGCATTTGTTGGCGCCGCCGCCATAGGCCCGGGCCAGTCCGCCGGTGCCCAGTTGAATGCCGCCGTACCAACGGATCACCAGCACCGCGACCTGATCACAATCCTGCGCCTCGATGGCCGCGAGAATCGGCCGTCCGGCGGTGCCGCCCGGTTCACCGTCGTCGTTGCTGCGGTATTGATCGCCGAGTTTCCACGCCCAGCAGTTGTGCGACGCGTTCAAGTCGCTGTGCTGCTCGATGAAGGCTTGCGCCTCTGCTGGGCTGCCGATCGGCGCGGCGAAGGTGATGAAACGGCTTTTGCGAATCTCTTCGCGGAACTCGCAAAAGTCGCTGAGGGTAAATGGCATAAACGTCTTATAGAGAAGGAGTGAGGCCGCAGCCCTTGAGAATGATGCGGATCAGGTTGTTGCCGGCGTCTTCCATGTCCTGTTTGGTCAACTTGCTGCGACCGCTGACGCGGCAGATCTGCGTGGCGAAGTCGGCGTAATGCTGGGTGCTGCCCCACAACAGGAAGATCAGGTGCACCGGATCCACCGGGTCCATCTTGCCGGCGTCGATCCACGCCTGGAATACGGCGGCCCGGCCCTGAAACCAGGCGCGGTAGTCCTGGTTGAAATATTCGGTGAGGCATTCGCCGCCGCTGATCACTTCCATCGCAAAGATTCGCGAAGCTTGCGGCTGGCGGCGGGAAAATTCCATTTTGGCGCGGATGTAGCGGGTCAGCGCTTCGGCCGGATCGTCCTCGGCCGTGAGGGTGTTGAAGGTGCTGTCCCACAGCTCGAGGATGTTGCTCAGCACCGCCACGTACAACCCGAGCTTGTTGGTGAAGTAGTAATGCAGATTCGCCTTGGGCAACCCGGCCTTGGTGGCGATGGTGTTCATGCTGGTGCCTTTGAACCCGTGACGGGCGAACTCGTCTTCGGCGGCTTTGATGATGGTCTCTTCGTTCTTCTGACGAATGCGGCTGGCAGGTTTGCCGCCGTGAGCGGGGACTTCAAAGGTCATAGGCACTTCCGGGTTTGTCTGTGGGGTGCAACCAGTTGCGTTGATAGCGCAACCATCGGCCTGGGACAAGCCCCGGGCAACAAAACGCCGGTCATCAGCGGGTGGCGGCGAGGCTTTCGAGAAAGCTTTCCAGCACCAGATGCGGACGCCGGCCCTTGCGGGTGACCGAGGCCAGGCTCAAATCATAGAAGCGGGTACTGGCCTTGAGCGCACGCAGCCGTCCCTGTTGCACCCAGAGACTGGCGTAGTGATCCGGCAGATAACCGATGTAGCGACCGGTCAGAATCAGGAATGCCATACCCTCGCGGTCGGAGGCGCTGGCGGTGCAATTGAGCGCCTGATAGTGGGCCTGAATTTCCGCCGGCAGACGGAAGGTCGGCGCGATGGCGTCCTGACTGTTCAGGCGTTCGTCGTCCAGTTGCTTGTCATCGACGTAAAACAGTGGATGGCCGACCGCGCAATAGAGCAGCGAGCGTTCGCTGTACAGCGGCTGATATTCCAGTCCCGACAGCGCACTGGCCTGCGGCACCACACCGACGTGCAGGCGTCCGTCGAGCACGCCTTGTTCGACTTCGTTGGGGGCGATCATGCGGATCTGGATCTGCACGTCCGGCCCGCGCTCTTTCAACTGCGCGAGCGCGTGGGTGATACGCATGTGGGGCAGGGTGACGAGGTTGTCGGTCAGGCCGATGATCAGCTCGCCACGCAAGTGCTGGTGCAGGCCGTTGACTTCGGTACGGAAACTTTCCAGTGCACTTAAAAGCTGCAGCGCCGATTGATAGACCTCGCGGCCTTCTTCGGTCAGGGAGAACCCGGCGCGCCCGCGTTGGCAAAGACGCAGGCCGAGGCGTTGTTCCAGATCGCTCATCTGCTGGCTGATTGCCGAGCGCCCGATGCCGAGCACGGTTTCCGCCGCCGAGAAGCCACCGCACTCCACGACGCTGCGAAAAATCCGCAGCAAGCGAATATCAAAGTCGCTGACCTGGGCCAGCGGATCGGGGCGGCGGCTGCTCATCTTGTTGTTCTCATTGTTTAGCAAGGTTCTAACTGAAGGTTAGAAAAGTTGGATTTCACCGACTTTATCGGCGTGGCAACTTAGCTGCAACAACGACTTTTATCTCCCTGAAGCTTATTGCCCTGCGAGGTTTTGCCCGATGAACATGCCTGAAAACGCGTCGTCGCCACTGGCCAGCCAACTGAAGCTGGACGCGCACTGGATGCCGTACACCGCCAACCGCAATTTCCAGCGCGACCCGCGTCTGATCGTTGGTGCCGAAGGCAGCTGGCTGATCGACGACAAGGGCCGCAAGGTGTACGACTCGCTGTCCGGTCTGTGGACCTGCGGCGCCGGGCATACCCGCAAGGAAATCCAGGAAGCGGTGGCCAAGCAGTTGGGCACCCTCGATTACTCGCCGGGCTTCCAGTACGGCCACCCGCTGTCGTTCCAGCTGGCCGAGAAAATCACCGAGCTGACCCCGGGCAACCTGAACCACGTGTTCTTCACTGACTCCGGCTCCGAGTGCGCCGATACTGCGGTGAAAATGGTCCGTGCCTACTGGCGCCTGAAAGGTCAGTCGACCAAGACCAAAATGATCGGTCGTGCCCGTGGCTACCACGGCGTGAACATCGCCGGCACCAGCCTCGGAGGCGTCAACGGCAACCGCAAGCTGTTCGGTCAGGCGATGATGGATGTCGACCACCTGCCGCACACTCTGCTGGCGAGCAATGCCTTCTCCCGTGGCATGCCGGAGCAGGGCGGTATCGCGCTGGCTGATGAGCTGCTCAAACTGATCGAACTGCACGATGCTTCGAACATCGCTGCGGTGTTCGTTGAGCCTCTGGCCGGTTCGGCTGGCGTACTGGTTCCACCACAGGGTTATCTGAAGCGTCTGCGCGAGATCTGCGATCAGCACAACATCCTGCTGGTGTTCGACGAAGTGATCACCGGTTTCGGCCGTACCGGCACCATGTTCGGCGCCACCACCTTCGGCGTGACTCCGGACCTGATGTGCATCGCCAAGCAAGTCACCAACGGCGCGATTCCGATGGGCGCGGTGATTGCCAGCTCCGAGATCTACCAGACCTTCATGAACCAACCGACCCCGGAATACGCCGTGGAATTCCCGCACGGTTACACCTATTCCGCGCACCCGGTGGCTTGCGCCGCAGGCCTGGCGGCACTCGACCTGCTGCAAAAGGAAAACCTGGTACAGAGCGTGGCCGAAGTCGCACCGCATTTCGAAAACGCCCTGCACGGCCTGAAAGGTGCGAAGAACGTCATCGACATTCGTAACTACGGCCTGGCCGGTGCGATCCAGATCGCGGGCCGTGACGGCGACGCCATCGTGCGTCCATTCGAAGCCGGCATGGCGTTGTGGAAAGCCGGGTTCTACGTGCGCTTCGGCGGCGACACCCTGCAGTTCGGCCCAACCTTCAACAGCAAGCCGCAAGACCTCGATCGTCTGTTCGACGCGGTCGGCGAAGTGCTGAACAAGCTCGACTGATTTTTCCTTCTATATAGCTACGCAAATAGCAGGCGCTCCTTGCGGGCGTCTGCGCACAAGAATTCAGGAGTTTTCGATGAGCGTTATCCCGCATTTGATCAATGGCGAACTGGTGACCGAGAACGGTCGCGCGGTTGATGTGTTCAACCCGTCCACCGGTCAGGCTATCCACAAGCTGCCGCTGGCCAGCCAGGAAACCATTCAGAAAGCCATCGATGCCGCCAAGGCTGCATTCCCGGCCTGGCGCAACACACCACCGGCCAAACGTGCCCAGGTGATGTTCCGCTTCAAGCAACTGCTGGAGCAGAACGAAGCACGCATCTCGCAATTGATCAGTGAAGAACACGGCAAGACCCTGGAAGATGCTGCCGGTGAACTGAAGCGCGGTATCGAGAACGTCGAGTTCGCCTGTGCCGCTCCGGAAATCCTCAAGGGTGAATACAGCCGCAACGTCGGCCCGAACATCGATGCCTGGTCGGACTTCCAGCCGCTGGGCGTGGTGGCCGGCATCACGCCGTTCAACTTCCCGGCCATGGTGCCGCTGTGGATGTATCCGCTGGCGATCGTCTGCGGCAACTGCTTCATTCTCAAGCCGTCCGAGCGTGATCCGAGCTCGACCCTGCTGATCGCTCAACTGCTGCTGGAAGCCGGCCTGCCGAAAGGCGTGCTGAGCGTGGTGCACGGCGACAAGACTGCGGTGGACGCGCTGATCGAAGCACCGGAAGTCAAAGCGCTGAGCTTCGTGGGCTCGACGCCGATTGCCGAATATATCTATGCCGAAGGCACCAAGCGCGGCAAACGCGTGCAGGCACTGGGCGGCGCGAAGAACCACGCAGTGCTGATGCCGGATGCGGATCTGGACAATGCGGTCAGCGCACTGATGGGCGCGGCTTACGGTTCCTGCGGCGAGCGTTGCATGGCGATTTCGGTGGCCGTGTGTGTGGGCGACCAGGTAGCGGACGCACTGGTGGCCAAACTGGTTCCTCAGATCAAGGCGCTGAAAATCGGTGCCGGCACTTCTTGCGGTCTGGACATGGGGCCGCTGGTCACCGGTCAGGCCCGCGACAAGGTCAGCGGCTATGTCGAAGACGGCGTAGCGGCGGGCGCAACTCTGGTGGTTGATGGTCGTGGTCTGAGCGTTGCGGGTCATGAAGAAGGCTTCTTCCTCGGCGGCTGCCTGTTCGACAACGTCACCCCCGAGATGCGCATCTATAAAGAAGAGATCTTCGGACCGGTACTGTGCATCGTTCGGGTGAACAGCCTGGAAGAGGCGATGCAACTGATCAACGATCACGAATACGGCAACGGCACCTGCATCTTCACTCGTGACGGTGAAGCGGCGCGTCTGTTCTGCGACGAGATCGAAGTCGGCATGGTCGGTGTCAACGTGCCGCTGCCGGTGCCGGTGGCTTACCACAGCTTTGGCGGCTGGAAGCGTTCGCTGTTCGGTGACCTGCATGCCTATGGTCCGGATGGCGTGCGCTTCTACACCCGTCGCAAGGCGATCACCCAGCGCTGGCCGCAACGTGCGAGCCATGAAGCCTCGCAATTCGCATTCCCTAGCTTGTAAGTAGAAGGGCATTGCAAAGAAGGCCGACCTTTTAAGGTCGGCCTTCTTGTTTTCGGGCTTTTTTGACCGATGTGACAGATTTATGAAAATAGGGGTTGACGGCAGATTCTGAGTCTCTATAATTCGCCCCACTTCCGGCGCAGTCGAAACGGAAAACTCCTTGATATTCAATGAGTTATGTAGGTTTCGATGGTGGATTGCTTCAGATCATCGAAGCCTGGGAGGAGTTGAAAATGCCGGTTTGTCTGGCGCTTTCAACGGTTCGATCTTCTCGATCGAAAGCGGAGAAAAAGAGGTGTTGACAGCAGCGTGTAACGCTGTAGAATTCGCCTCCCGCTAACGA